>DASSJM010000122.1:0-3525 GCA_035691205.1 Actinomycetota bacterium | reverse complement strand
CGTACCCGTTCTCGCGCAGGATCCGCGGCAGCGCGGTGCAGCTGCGCGGCCGGGTGCCCGTGTACCCGGGGAACGGCCCGGGGATCTCGGCGATCCCGCCCATGCCCACCCGGTGATGGTTGCGCCCGGTGAGCAGCGCGGCTCGCGTGGGGGAGCAGACGGCCGTCACGTGGAAGCGGTTGTAGGTCAGCCCCATCTGCTGCACGCGGCTGAGCGTCGGCGTCCTGATGTCGCCGCCGAACGTTTCCGGACCACCGAAGCCCGCATCATCGATCAACACGATCAGGACGTTCGGCGCGCCGTCGGGCGCCTTCGGCCCGGGGATGAACGACCAGTCGGCCGCCGACGCGTCGATCGTGCGCCCCGCCGTCCCACCGAACGCCTTGTCAGGGATCGGGAGTACGGAGCGATCGGGCTTGAACTTGCCCATCGCGGTCGCCAGCTCCTCCTTCAGGGCGCGGACGCCGTTCTTGTCGGTCTGGGCGATCGACTTCGCCGGCGAGTTCGCGAGCGCCTGCTCCACGGCGAGCCGCTGCTCGTCGTCGAAGACGACGATGACGCCCGCAGTCCCGGGCGGGAGCTGCTCGCCGAGCCGCTCCATGCCGTCCTTGACCTTCCGGTCGGTGAAGCGCCCGATCAGGCTGCCGACGGCACCCCCGGCCACGACCGACGCCAGCAGCGGCGGCGCGAAGAGCCCGACGACCAAGCCGGCCCCCGCCCCCCACCCGAGCCCCTTGCGGCCCAGCTCGTCCCCGTGCTGCACGACGGTGACTTCGCCGACCGCGTCGTGCGTGACTGAGATCGCGCCCTCGATCCGGATCTGCTTGACCCTGACGCCCGCCATGAGGGTGTCGAAGTCACTCGAAGCCGTATCGACGTCCGGATACACAGCCACGAGGACGTCGGTCAGTGTTTCCGCCATCTCTCCGCCCCTTCCCCCGGACGAAACGTCATCCAGCCATGGAACCCGGCCCCCGAGCGCGGGGACATCGGCAAGCGGTCCCTGTCGTCCGGGACCATCGGCACCTTTCGGACCGATGAGACCACCGCCTTGCGCCTTCCCACCTACTCGGGCGGCGGGATCGCGCGCCGGGCCTCGATGACCGCCTTCATCCCCTCCAGGATCTCGTCGGGGAGCGGGTCGACCGTGTGCGCTTCCCAGACCTCGAACACCCTGTCCCGGGCCCGCGCCCGGAGCGTCTTCGAGCCCGCCTCCGCCCAGGCGTCACGACCCTCCCAGGCGAGCACCCGCGGGAGCCAGAGCTCGCGGAAGTGCGCCAGCGTGTGCTCCTCGCCGAGGTAGATGTCGCCCGGGCCGACCTTCGCGATGACGTCGAACGCGATCGTCTCGTCGCTCACCTCAGAGGGCTCGACGGCCAGGCGAGTCATCCGCGCGAGCTCGTCAGCGATGACCAGCAGCTCCGGCGAGAACAGCAGGCCGCCCTCCACACAGCCCGCGTCGAAGACCATGTCCACCCCGCCGAGCACGGTCCCGAACCCGTAGTACCCGGCCTCGAGCGCCGCCTGCTCGTCCATCTGCTTCGAGTCGCCGCCGAAGCTCATCCCGAGCGATGGCAGGCCCCACCGCCGACAGAGCTGCGCCATCATCACCATGAACCGGAGGCCGTCGGGCCCGCCGGCCGTCACGCTGCCGTTGCGCATGTCCATCAGGAACGGCACCGTGCCCGACAGGAACGGCAGCCCGGGCCGCCGGAGCTGCGACATCACGAGCCCGATCAGCGTCTCGGCCGCCGAGATCACGCACGTCCCCGCGATCGTGGCCGGACCCGTGGCCCCGACCTGGGGCGCGGCCTGGCAGCAGACCGGGAGCCCCCGATCCGCCGCCTCCAGCAGCTTGTCCACCGTCTCGGGGTTGAACAGCAGCGGCGAGACCGAGTTGAGGTACGGGATCACGAACGGCTTGGCACGGAGCTCGTCGGCGCCGCCCGCGACGAGCTCGGCCATGTCGTAGATGTCGGCGAGCTCGGGCCGCCCGGCGATCAGCACCATCAGCGGCTTCGTCGTATTGGTGACCATCTCGAGGAACTCGCACTGGTTCACGATGTGCAGCGGGAGCTCGTCGTCCAGCGGCCGGGTCACGCCGGGCGTCGCGACGAAGTCGATGTCGGGCAGCGCGTCGGCGAGCAGGGTGGACTCGGCCGTGGCCCCGAGCGAGAACTCCTCGACCTCCCCCGTGCGCGGGTTCAGGTAGTTGAGGTTGGTCACGCCGGCGCCCACGTACGTGTAGCCGTCGCCGAGCGCGAGCGCCGGCTCGCCGTTCCGGTCGTACAAGGTGAAGTGCGACGGAGCGGTCTCCAGCGCGCGATCCACGAGCTCGCGCGGGATCCTCACGAGGTCCTCGCCCTCGAGCGTGCACCCCGAGCCCAGGAGGAGCGAGCGACCCTCCTCGGTCATGATCCTGGCCCCGACCTCCTCGAGCACGCGGATCGCCGCGGCGTGGAGCCGGTCGAGGTCCTCGTCCGAGTACAGATCCAGCGTGGCGCGCGGCATCGCGGCATCCTCGCACGGAACCGAGCGGGCGGGGCCGCCACACCGCCGCTAGACTGCGGCGGACCTCGGACCGAAGGGACCCGACGTGCTGATCATGACCATCCTCCTCATCGCGCTCGCGACCGGCTGGATCGCCCAGTTGATCCTCGGGCGGACCCGCCCGGGCACGAACAACTGGGCGGAGGCCCTCGGCGCCGGCTTCGTCGGCTCGTTCGTGGGGGGCGCGCTCGCCAGCCTGATCGCCGGCGACGGCTTCGACATCAAGCCGAGCGGGATCATCGGCTCGATCGTCGGGGCCGTGCTCGTGCTCGCCGTGTGGGGCGCGATCCGGGGCCGACGGACCGCTTGAGCCCTCGCGGCCGTCGGATCGGCCGGTTCGCGCTCGGCGCCGGCCTGGTGGCTGCAAGCTGGGCGGAGGCGCGCAGCGGGAAGCTCCCGGGCTACGAAGAGCAGCTCTTCCGCGCCGTGAACGGCGCGAGTGACCGGATCCGCGTGCCGGTACGCGCGGTCATGCAGGCCGGAACCTTCATCACGGTCCCGATCGCCGCGACGGTCGCCTTCCTCACCGGCCGACGGCGCCTCGCGGCCAAGCTCCTCGTGGGCGGCACGATCGCGTGGTTCGGCGCCAAGGCCGCCAAGCCACTCGGCGGCCGGGAGCGGCCGAAGGGGGTGCTCGGCGACGACGTGATCCTCCGGGAGCAGATCGAGGGCGACCTCGGGTGGGTCTCGGGGCACACGGCCGTGGCGACGACCCTCGCGTTCGCCGCCGGGGAGGAGCTACCCGGCTGGACCCGGCCGGTCCTCGGCGGCGTGGTCGGGGCCGTCGGGTTCGGCCGGATGTACGTCGGCGCCCACCTGCCCCACGACGTCGTGGGCGGCGCCGGGCTCGGCATGATGATCTCCGCCGCGCTCCCGCATGCCGGGGATGGTTGAGGACGCCCACTGGGCGAGGAGCTCCGGAGCCTGACGCTTGTAGAGCGTCGCGTTGAGGAACTGGGCGGCGACGAACAGGCG
>DASSJM010000121.1:0-27083 GCA_035691205.1 Actinomycetota bacterium | reverse complement strand
GGCGTGGCGACCCTCGGCGAGATCGGTCGCGATCCGCGCCTCGAGAGCCTGGAGGCGCAGCTCGTTCAGCCGAGCGATCTCGGCGGCGAGCGTCGGCTCGGATGCCAGGTCCGCGTAGGCCGGCCCCTCCCACAGAGCGAGCGCCTCGCGGAGCAAGCCGCCTGCGCGTCCGGGGCTCCCGTCGGCGAGTCGAGCATCGTCGATGAGCTCCTCGAAGCGAGTCGCATCGAGCTCGTCCGTCCCGACGTGCAACACGTATCCGGGGGGACGGCCCTCGATCCGTTCGGCGCCGAGAGCCTTCCGCAGGTGCGAGATGTAGCTGTGGAGGGTCCCGCGCGCCGCTTCTGGCGGCTCCTCGCCCCAGACCTGGTCGATGAGGACATCGGCGGGGACGAGGTCGTTCGCCCGTACGAGGAGGTGGGCGAGCACCGCCCGCTGCCGGGGCCCCCCGAGCGGGATGGGGGGATCGTCGCCCACCACGACCCGGAGCGGCCCCAGGACCTTGAAACGCATCCGTGGGCCGTAGCCCCCGGTCGAGCGCCGGGGAAGGTTCGCCCTGGTCCGAAGGCTCATCCGCGTATTCTGACCGCCCATCCGCGAACCGTTCCGCACCGCCCTTGTAGGTCGCTTGAGGCTCCCTCGCGGCCCGAGGGCCTCAAGCGGGTCTCAAGGGGTCTCAACCGGGCCACATGAGCTGCGCTCGACCGTGCCCGCATGCGCACGGCGATCGCGATCCGGCTCCTGGCCCTGACCCTGGCGGCTCCGCTGTTCACCGCCGCAGGCGGGCCCGGCGAGCCGGCGCCCACCGGCGTCCGGGTCGGGTCGCAGATCCGGGTGTTCGGGGCGGACCGCGAGCACCTGGAGCTGGCCCGATGGGCGGGCGGCCGCTTCGAGCGGGCAGGCATGCAGCCGCCCGCCGTGGATGTGCACTTCCACCCGGACACCGCTGGCTGCTACGGGCACATCGCCTCCACGCTCGATGGCAGGGTGGACATCTGCGTGGTGATCGTGAGCGAGATCGCTCGGGACGCCCTGCTCCACGAGATGGGGCACGTGTGGATCGACGAGCACGTCCCAGACTCGCTCCGTCAGCGCTTCATGGAGATGCGCGGGCTGACGGCATGGAGCGACCCGGACGTCCCGTGGGACGATCGCGCGTTCGAGCACGGAGCCGAGATCATCGCGTGGGGCCTCGGCCACCGGTACATGGCGCCTTCGATCCCGGATCGGGAGCCGGTTCGGCTCGCGCCCGCCTTCGAGCTCCTGGCCGGGGTCGCGCCCCCGAACCCCGGGCCCCTGACGAGCTAGACGAAATGGCTCTCGTCGGGCTGGGTGCCCTCGGGCCAGCCGGGGTAGGCCTCGCCGGGGAACTCCCACGGGGTGCCGTAGCAGTTGTCGATCTTCGGGAGGAGGCGTGCGTCCGCGCGCGGGTTCTTACCGAAGTCGAAGACGTGCTCGAAGTTGTGGGTGCGCTCGATCCGCTCCGAGAGGTAGGGCAGGCCCCAGTTGTCTTCGATGAACTTGAGGGGCGTCGAGAACTCGCCCTCGGCGTCGTCCACGTAGCCCTTCTTCGCGTACGGGCTGATCACGAGCATCGGGACCCGGAACCCCAGCCCGAGGTCGTCCACATCGGGCGGCGGGACGTGGTCGTAGAAGCCACCCCATTCGTCCCAAGTGACGAACAGCGCCGTGTGCTCCCAGTCGTCGCTCGCCATCACCCCGTTCACGACGTCGGTCAGCCAGTTCTGCGCGAAGCAGGTGCTCTCGGGTGGGTGGTCCGAGAGCTCGAACCGCGGTGTCACCCACGTGACCGCCGGGAGGCGTCCCGCCGCGATGTCCTCGGGCAGGCGGTCCACCGCGCGGATCCGCTCGGGTCGCCACAGGTCGGTGTGGTACACGCCCGCGACACCGTTCAGGGCGTTCCAGAAGTAGCCGGTCTGGAAGGGGCTCGCCGAGTAGTAGGCCCAGGGGACCCCGATCTCCTCGAGCTGCTCGGGCACGCTCTTGAACGTGAAGCACGTGTCGTGCTTCGTGAGGTTGCCCTGTTCGTCCTTGACCAGGACGAACACGTTGTCCCCGACCGCGTCGCAGCCCCACGACTTGAAGCGCTTGCCGCCGCCCCCGACCTGCACCTCGATGTTCTCCGGGTTGTCGATCACCCCGCCGGATTGGCCCGCCACGAAGTAGAAGTGGTTGGGGTAGGAGGGCCCGCCGACCGAGCCGAAGAAGTTGTCGCACAAGACGTAGTCCCGGGCCCACGCGTAGTAGTTCGGGATCAGCGCCTCCTCCATCACCGTGTACGCCCAGGGGTCGCCGAACTGCCCGTGTCCGAACCCGTCGTACTTCCCCTCGTTCACGTCGTTCAGGTGGGCGGCGCGGTCGTGCGGGATGTCCCCGGGGAGCCATGCAGGGCAGTTCCCGAGCGGCACCTCCTGCCCGTACTTCACGCCGACCGTGGTCCCGTTGGCCCCGGGGAACCTGCCGAACACGTTGTCGAAGCTCCGGTTCTCGAGCATCACGTAGATCACGCGCTTGATCGGCCAACGGGTCTCCACCGCGGCGGCCGAGGCGGACGCGCTGGGGGCGACGACCGGGGCCTTGCGGCCGCCGCCCGTGCACGCGTACAGCGTCGCCCCGGCGAGCGCGAACGCGGAGGTCTGCAGGAAGCGCCGCCGCGAGAACAGCGGCGAACGCTCGTGCGGCAACCGTTCGTACGGCTCGGGGTGTCGGTCGTGCGGGCTCTGCACGGTGGCTCAACCTATCAAGGACGGTCGCGAACGATATCCTGCCGACGCCCCGTGACTCTGATCCCCGATGCAAGCGCGTAGGTTCGCCGCCGCCGCCCTGGTGCTGGCGGCGCTCGCGGCGTGCACGGAGGGGACCGACGGAGCTACCGGAACCGGCCCGACCCCGACGTCGCCGTCCGCCGAACCGCCGATCACGCCCGTGGAGACGCCCAGCGTGACGGCCTCGCCGACCCGCCCGCCACTGCCGGAGGAGCCCCCCGCGACGTCGGGTCCGGCCGCGCTCGACTGTGTGAACGGCTGGACGACGCCATCCGAGGACTCCAACGTGTTCACGTCGCCGCTCGGCGTCATCCGCCGGACGACGCAGGTGGAGGGGCCGCTCGTCGTCGTGGACATGCGGTACTTCGAGGGTCCCGAGTCGCCGCCGAGCGACAAGGGATACCTGCTCGTCGTCGAGCGCTGGTACGTGAAGCTGTTCGCCGAGCGCGACTTCTCGTTCGCGGGCCGGTTCCTCGTCGAGGCCCGTCGGTTCGGCCAGGGGGTTGCAGCCGTGGCTTCCTACGGCTCGACCGGCTACCGCTCGCCGGACTGGGTGGGGTTCCAGTACGACTCGGCCGATCCCGAACGTCGCACCTACGAAGGCCTTCCGGGGACCTGGGCCGGCGTCCCGTACGACTTCGTGGAGGGCGGAGCCGGGATCGAGATCCCCGGGCTCCCGTCCGACGTCGTGGGTTGCCTCTCCGGGACCTGAGCGGATCCTCCGCGCCCGAACCGCCCTCGTCTCGGGCCGGGTGTAGGATTCCTCGACCATGGCGGTGACCAAGGTTCCGCGGGCCCGTCGCGGGCGTCGAGCCGTCCTCGCGACGGTCGACTACACGCTCGCCAAGCGGGCGCTGCTCGGCGAGGTCCGAAGCGGCATGACGTCGTGGACCGACGTGTGCGACGCCCACCCCGAGCTCATGCGCGCCGCCAAGCACGTCGGGGAGCCGTCGCGTCGCGACTGCCCGTTCTGCGCCAAGGCCAAGCTGAAGCTCGTCACGTACGTGTACGGGGACGGCCTGCGCGAGAACAACGGTCGCGTCTGGTCCCTGGACGTGGGCCTGTCGATGGCCGCGGACCGGCCGGGCGCGTGGTGCTACGTGGTCGAGGTGTGCACGGAGTGCCACTGGAACCACCTGCACGAAGCATTCGTGGCTCGCGCCGTCTGACCCGCGCCGCGCTCGGCCCGAACCCACGCCCGCCCTCGGTCTCCACGGGAACTCCACGACGTTCGCGCAGGGGGGTTACGGGGTACACGCAGGTCCGTGACTACACTGGAGCACGACGTGGCGGTTGACGCAGCGCCCGCACGGGCCCGCAAGGGTCCCCAACACGCCCCCCGCAAGAAGCGCCGAGCCAAGGGCTTCCGCCCCTGGCTGCGGCGGTGGTGGTGGGTCTTCGTCGTCGTTCCCCTCGCCGGGCTCATCGGGGCGCTGTCCGTGCTCATGTACGTCTACTCGCGCCTCGAGCTGCCCGAGACGCCCCCGCCGCTGCAGACGACCTACCTCTACGACCGTGACGGGAAGCCGCTCACCACGCTGCACGCATCGGTCGACCGCACGATCATCTCGCTCTCGGAGATGCCCAAGCACCTTCAGCACGCGGTGATCGCCGTCGAGGACAAGGGCTTCTACGAGCACCCCGGGGTCGACGTGTTCGGGATCGTGCGGGCCGCGTGGACCGACATCGTGCAGCGCGAGATCGTCCAGGGCGGCTCCACGATCACGCAGCAGCTTGTGAAGAACGTCTACGCGGGCGAGTACGTGGAAGACCCCGAGACCGGCGCCGAGACCTACACCGTGCCGCCACGGTCGTTCGGGCAGAAGATCAAGGAGAGCCTGCTCGCGATCAAGGTCGAGCGCACGTACAGCAAGGACGAGATCCTCGCGCAGTACCTCAACACCGTGTACTTCGGGAGGGGCGCCTACGGCGTCCAGGCCGCTGCGCAGACCTTCTTCCGCAAGGACGCGACGGATCTCACGGTGCTGGAGTCGGCGCTGCTCGCCGGCCAGATCCAGGCGCCGTCCTTCTTCGACCCGGTCGAACACGAGCCGGAGGCGACCGACCGGCGGAACTACGTCCTGGACCAGATGGTCGCCGAGGGCTACCTGGACGCCTCGCGCGCCGAGACGCTGAAGGGCAAGCCGATCCGGGTGGATCCGATCGAGATCGGCCTGAACTTCCCGCCCAAGCTCGGATACTTCCTCGACTACACGCGGCGGGAGCTGATCCGCCGTTACGGCGAGGCCCAGGTCTTCAGCGGCGGGCTCCAGGTCACGACCACGCTCGACTCGGACATGCAGCGCGCGGCCGAGCAGGCCGTGGCGAACCAGCTGAACGACCCCGGCGGCCCGTCCGCGGCCTTGGTCGCGATCGATCCCTCGAGCGGCGGGGTGCTCGCGATGTACGGCGGTGCCAACTTCGAGACGAGCAAGGTGAACCTGGCGACCGGCGACGGGGGAACGGGACGGCAAGCAGGCTCCGCGTTCAAGCCGTTCACGCTCGCCGCCGCGATGGAGCAGCGCTACTCGCTCGATTCCCGGTGGAACGGGCCGTCGACGATCACGATCCAAGATCCCGCCTGCTACACGAACGGTGAGCCGTGGACGCTCTCGAACGCGAGCGATTCCGAGAGCGGGGTGTTCACCCTCTCCTCGGCGACCGCGCACTCCGTGAACACGGTGTACGCGCAGCTCGCGAGCGCGGTGACGCCGCCCGCGATCGTCGACGTCGCGCACCGGATGGGGATCTCCTCGCCCCTGGAGCCCGTGTGCTCGATCACGCTCGGCACCCAGTCCGTCACCCCACTCGAGATGACGGACGCCTACGCCACGCTCGCCGCCCACGGGGTGCGGCATCGGGCGACGCCGCTCGGCGAGGTCGCGCTGCCCACCGGCGAGGTGGAGCTCAGCATCGACACGCGCGGCCGGCAGGTCATGGAGGCGAACGACGCCGACCTCGTCACGTACGCGCTGGAAGGCGTGATCTCGAGCGGCACCGGCACGAGGGCCAACATCGGCCGCCCCGCCGCCGGCAAGACCGGGACCGCGCAGAACTACTGGGACGCGTGGTTCTGCGGGTACACGCCTCAGCTCGCGGCCTGCGTGTGGGTCGGCTACCCGCAGGGCCAGATCCCGCTCGAGAACGTCGAGGGGTACTCGGCGGTGTTCGGCGGGACGATCCCCGCGCTCATCTGGCACGACTTCATGGTCGAGGCCCTCGCGGGCGAGCCGGTGCTGGACTTCGCCGATCCTTCGTTCGAGGGCTACGGGGAGGGGCCGTCGTCGCCGGTGCCCTCGCCGACCGGCCCCACCGCGCCCACGGCGACGACGGGACCGACCGCGACGGGTCCCACGCCCGGCACGAGCCCCACGGGCCCGACCGGCGGCAGCGGGACCGGGCCGACGGGCGGGACGGGTTCGACCGGCCCGACCGGTCCCCCCGGCACCGGCCCGACGGGGGGCACCGGCCCGACCGGCGGGACCTGAATCCAGGCCTCCTAGGGGGAGGCCTCGACCGTGGAGAAGGGCTGTGCCGCCGGCGCCTCGTCCAGCGGGAGCGTCGCGAGGACCGTGGTCCCCTTGCCCGGCGTCGAGTGCACCATGAAGGTGCCGTTGGCGAGCTCGACCCGCTCGCGCATCGACGCCAGGCCGACGCGGCCCATCTGCAGGTACTCGCGCGCCCTCCCGGCCTCGAAGCCGACGCCGTCGTCGGTGACCTCGATGCGGAGCTGCGCGCCGACCGCGTCGACCCAGACCGTGACGGTGTCGGCCTTCGCGTGCTTCGCGGAGTTGGCGAGCGACTCCTGCACCAGCCGGTAGGCGAGCATCTCCAGGTCCTGGGGGACCTCAAGGTTGGCCCGGGCGTTGAAGTGGGTGCGTACGCCGTTGTCGTTCCCGTACCGGTCGAGCATCTCGCGCAGCGCGGGGATCAGCCCGCGCTCCTCCAGCAACGGCGGGCGGAGGCCCGACATGAGCTGGCGCAGGCCGTCGGCCTCCTCGGAGAGCTCCCGACGCACCTTGGAGAGCACCCGCGTGCCCTCCTCGATGTCGCCCGCCTTCAGCATCAGCAGGACCGCCTCCATCGAGAGGGATGCGGCGGACACCCCCTGCACCGGACCGTCGTGCAGGTCCCGCGCGATCCGGTTCCGCTCGCTCTCGATCGCCGCGTTGGTGCGCCGCATGATGCGCGTCCGATCCTCGTCGCGGTCCTGCAGGAACTTGAACAGCTGGCGGATCGTCTGGTCGGCCACCCGTGCCTTCGACACGTCGCGGACCAGCAGCAGCCGTCCGGGTGGGTCGCCCGGGACCTCCGAGGTCCGGGCTTCGAGGTACATGGCCTGTCCGCTCCGTTGGATCGTGCCCTGCCCGGTGACCGGCAGGGAGGCGAAGTCCGAGTCCGCCGGGATCGAGCGAGCCAGGCTCGCCCACGGCCGGCCCTCCACCGCCCGCGCCGGGAGCTCCAGCATCGCGCAGAACGCGCCGTTGGCCCGGACGATCACGTCATCGGGGCCGAGCTCGACGATGCCGTCCGCCGCCGCCTCGAACACGGCCCGCAGGCGCTCCTCCGACTCCCGGAGCGTCTCGTTGGCCTCCTGCAGCCGTACGAGCATCGCGTCGGTGTCGCGCAGCGCGAGCTCCTTCTGGCGGAGGGCCTCGTGGATCTGCACCTGCGCGTGCGTGCCCCGGACCTGGTTCAGCAAGATCCGGACCGAGATGGCCGCGGCGAGCAGGCCGATCAGCACGGAGCCCTGGACGGTGGCGATGCCGGTGTCGACCTCCTCCTTCGCGACCAGCGCGAGGGCGCCGCAGGCGGCCGCCACCGCGAGGGTGGTGAGGACGGCCCGGGTCTGCCGGCTGGGCGGGCGTAGGCGCCGTTCGTCGCTGGGGCGCGGGATCGCCGTCACGAGCACGGCCAACAGCAGGCAGGAAAGGGCGATCGGGATCTCGACCCTCGGCTGACCGGCGACGAAGGTGCCATCGAGCCACTTCGGCGCGAAGGCCAGGACCGCCGAGCAGATACCCGCCATCGCCACGAGCATCCCGAGGTGCGCGGGGTTGGGGATCCCGAGCGCCAGCACCCCGTAGGCGGAGAAGCCCGCGGACACGAGCACCGCAAACACGGCGGCGGATGCCGTCGTCCCCGCGTCCGCGTCGGTTCCCTGCAGGTACAGGAGCAGCATCGTCGACGTCGCGATCGCGAGCAGGGCCGTGTCGGCGAGGATCTCGCGCCGCACCGTCCTCGGGAGGTGACCGCCGAACTCGGCCCCGACGGCCAGCAGGAACAGCAGGCCGACCGCCAGGAACGCCACGTCGTCGCTGTTGGCGACCGCCCCGGCGGGCGTCGGCCCGGACAGGACGAAGGCCAGGAACACCCCGTTCAGCATCGCCAGCCCCAGGCAGCCGAGGCCGAGCCACGTCGCGCTGGCCCAAGCGTCGGGGCGCCGGGAACGGGCGAGGATCACGATCGACGAGAGCAAGCAGGCGCCCGCCGCCGTGGCCTGCGGCAGGCCTCCGACGGAGCGGACGGGACCGCTGGACGCGGAGTAGGCGACGATCACGGCCGCCCCAGCCAGCACCAACAGCACCGCCGGGATGAGCCTGGAGGTCGTGCGTGAGGTCAAGGTCGCCATCTCGGAGGCACCATGATGCCCCGCCGAACGGCGCGACTCCATCACCCGGGCAGGGGAGCCTCGCCCCGGTCAACCTAGGCCGTTGGGGGGTCCCGCTGGGTCGGGCCGGCGGTTCCTACTCGATCAGGCGGCGGCGCAGGGCCTCGGCGACCGCCGCGGTGCGATCGGAGGCCCCGAGCTTCTCGAAGATGTGCTCGAGGTGGGTCTTGACGGTGTCCGGAGAGATGTACAGGCGTTCGGCGATGTCGCGGTTGGTGTGTCCGAACGCGAGCAGCTGCAGGACCTCGATCTCGCGCGCCGTGAGCGTCTCCGCGCGCCGGTCCCGCTCCTTGGCCTGGCTGAGCTCCTCGGCGAGCGCGACGACGAGCTGCGGGTCGATCACCATGTTGCCGCCGGCGACGAGGCGGACCGTCTGGATCAGGTGCTCGGCATCGCGCGCCTTCAGGACGTAGCCGCGAGCGCCGCTGCGGACCGCCTCCACGACGAACTGACGGTCGTCGTAGGCGGTGAGCATGATCACGCCCACGTTCGGGTGCTGGTCCCGGATCAGCCGGGCGGCCTCCAGGCCGTCCATCTCGGGCATCCGGATGTCGACGAGCGCGATGTCGGGCTGCTCGGCCTCGATCAGGTCCAGGAGCTCCTTGCCGTTGGCCGCCTCTCCGACCACGTCGATGCCCTCGGCCATGTCCAGGTACCGGCGCAGGCCCTGACGCACCAGCGAGTGGTCGTCGGCTATCGCTACCCGGATCGTCACGACGCTCCCCTCGGCCGGTTGTCGGCGTGCCCAATCCTATATCCAGGCGCCGACGCCTCTCAGAAGACGTAGTACCAGTTCACCGTGAGCACCGAGAGGATCCCGAGCCCGACGGCGCCCACGGCCAGGATCGCCGCGCGGGGCACGCGCAGCCGCTCGATGACCAGCGCCAGCCCCCAGAACGCCGGGAACAGGGGGAGCAGGAACCGCGGCATCGACATCAGGGGACGGGGCTCGAACACGAACGTGAGTGGGATCAGCAGGCCGCCCCACAGGTAGACGACGTACGAGGGCCGCAGACGGACGGCCGCATACACCGAGGCCGCGAGCATCGGCGCCACGACGACCCAGTCGATGAGCCAGTACCCGCCGTTGTCGTTCCCGACGTATCGAACGGCCATGCTGGTGGCGTCCCACAGGGTGGTCCACGGCCACGAGAAGGCGCGTTCCCAGTTGGCCTGGGTCGTGAGCGGCGCGAGCCAGTCGCCGTCGCGCACCGCCCAGGAGGCGAGGTAGGCGACGAGCCCGAGCGCGGTGGCCGCGGCCGCGGCGACGCCGGGGAGCGCCCGGCCGCGCCCCTCGGCGCGTCGGTGTAAGGCCTCGATCAGGAGCGCGGGAGCCAGGACGATCCCCACGCTGCGGGTGAGCGCGGCCAGGAACCCGGCAACGCCGGCCACCCCCCAACGTCCCTTCCTGGCTCCCCAGAACGCCGTGACGGCGAGCAGCAGGAACAGCGATTCGCTGTAGGGCATCAGGAGGAAGTAGGAGGTCGGGAACAGGACCAGGAGCAGCACCGTGGTCCGGGCCGTCGCCTCGGACAGCTCCGAGGCGGTCAGCAGGTACGTCATCACCAGGGCACCGAGGAAGGCCGCATTGGATACGAGGGTGGCGGCGGCGAGCGGCGCGCCCCCGATCGCGAACGACACGGCCCGGATCGCGAGTGGGTAGAGCGGGAAGAACGCCGCGCTCCCATCGCCGAGGCGGTATCCGCCGTCCGCGATCCGCAGGAACCACAGTGCGTCGAACCGTTCCCACGCGACGAACAGGTTGTGCCAGCCGGGGTCGGGGACCGGGTTCGCGGGCCAGCCCGGGACGCCGACGGGGTCCAGCGGAGGGAACAGCGCAACGCCGATCACGCCGGTCGCGAACGTCAGGAGCCGCACCCCCGCGAACGCGAGGAGGCAGAACACGACCGCTCGCCGGAGCCGGTCTCGAGGATCCTCGTCGCTCCGGGCGGCCGCGTCCCCGACCTGGAGCTCGGCGGAAGGGCTCACGCCGACACCGAGAGCCGCTCGCGTGCCCCGTCTGGCGCCGGCGCCAACTCGGGCCCGGGCGTTCGCGCGCGCACCCACGCCGCCACGCACAGGATCAGGATCGCCGCCCGCGCGAGGACCGCGATCTCGAACGCGCCGATCGGGATCCCCGTGAGCCCACCCTCGAGGCCGACGAGGGTGCCGAACCACGAGAAGCGGGTCACGAACACCGCGACGTCGGCGGCCTGGAACAACGCGAAGAGCCGAAGGTTCGGCAGCGCCAGGGCGAACCAGGGGAGCAGCCACAACCCGTACTGGGGCGAGAAGACCTTGTTCGTCAACAGGAACGCGACGAGGATCGGGAACGCGAGCGTCCAGCGCGCGAACCCGGGATCGCGCCCGGCCTTGAGCCTCCATACGAACCAGACCGAGCCCACGAACAGGGCGGCCGACGCCAGGTTGACCAGCCGGGTGTTGGCACACCCCATCTCCCCGGTGAGCCGGTGGCACGCGATGAACCAGATGCTGTCCCAGTCCGCCGCCCGCGCCGAGTTGAACCGGAAGAACTCCCACCACCCCGCCGGTCCGGCCAGGGCGAACGGAGCGTTCAGCACGAGCCAGGTGCCCGCCGCGGCCCAGGCGAGGTGGATCCCGCGGTCGGGCTCGCGCCCGCGCAGGCGTCCGGCGACGAACGGGACGACGAGCAGCGCGGGGTACAGCTTGGCCGCGGCGCCCAGGCCGAGCAGGACGCCGGACCACACGTCGCGCCGCTGCAGGTACGCGAGGGTGGCCCCCGTGGCGAACGCGACCGGGATCAGGTCCCAGTTGGTCGTGGCGTAGATCGCGAGCGTCGGTGCGAGCACGAAGTACAGGGCGCGGTTGCCGACCATGACGTAGAGGCACGCCGCGATCGCGAACGCGGCGATCCACAGTGCGATCGCGTTCGCGTAGAAGAAGCCCGCGATGTTGGCGCCGGAGGCCCAGGCCGCGAGGCGCATCGTCCACATCGTGAGGACGGGGTACTCGTCGCAGTTGCCGCGGGCGGCCTGGTCGCATGGGTCGAGGTAGGGGAGCCGTCCGCCGGCCAGCTGCTCGGTGCCGAGCAACGGCACGATGTCCGTGTAGCACAGGCGGGTGTACTGGCGGCCGTCGTCCCAGTTGCCTCCCGCGCACGGCGCCTTGATCGCGTGGCCGATCGCGAGCGTCCCGACGAGCAGCGCGAAGACGAGCCCGAGCCCGATCTTCCTCGTGGCGGCCGGCACCCGCGAATCATGCCATCGTGCCGGAACCCGGACGCGCAGCGGGGCCGCCGAGGGGGAGGCGGCCCCGCCGTCACCTTTCCGGAAGCGGGCCGCAAACCGTGGCCCGGGTCCGGAGCGGGGCCGGGCCTCGTGAGCGCCGGTCCCGCGGCTCTTGCCGTCACTGGTTCGCATCGGCACGCCGACGGCCCGACCTGAGTCCGGCATCGGGGCCGCGGCGACGGCTAGGAGTAGCTGTGCCCCTGGTCGGGGAAGCGCCCGGCCGCGACCTCCTCGGCGAACGCCCGGGCCGCGCGGTCGATGTCGCCTCGCAGGTCAGCGTAGGCCTTCGCGAGCTTGGGCAGCCTCTCGGACAGGCCGAGCGCGTCGGTGAGCACCAGCACCTGCCCGTCACAGTCCGGACCCGCGCCGATGCCGATCGTGGGGACCTGGAGCGAGCTCGTGATCTCGGCACCGAGCTCGGCCGGCATCGCCTCGAGCACCACGGCGAAGGCCCCCGCCTTCTCGAGCGCGAGGGCCTCGTCCAGGACCCGCGCCCCCGCCTCGCCGCGCCCCTGGACGCGGTAGCCCCCCATCCCGTGAACGGACTGGGGCGTGAGGCCCACGTGCGCCATCACCGGGATCCCGATCTCCACGAGCCGGTGCGTCAGCTCGACCTGCGAGCCCTCGACCTTGACCGCGTGCGCGCCCGCCTCCTTCAGGAACCGTCCGGCGTTGCGCACACCCTCCTCGACGCTCACCTGATACGACAGGAACGGCATGTCGCCGACCACGAGCGCCTCGTGCGACCCCCGCGTCACCGCGCGCGTGTGGTGGAGCATCTCCTCCATCGTGACGGGCAAGGTGTTCTCGTAGCCGAGGACGTTGCTGGCGAGGGAGTCGCCGACCAGCAGGACGGGGATCCCGGCCTCGTCGAGGATCCGCGCGGTCGGGAAGTCGTACGCGGTCAGCATCGCGAACCGCTTGCCCTGGGCCTTCCACGCGCGCAGGTCGTGGATCGTCACCGCCATCGCTCGCGCCTCCTTCGTGAAGTGCACGGCCGTATCGCGGCAGTGTAGCGATGTCAGACCCCGGTGCTAGGGTCGCTCACTGGGACAGCCGGTATGCTCTGGGGGCTCAACCACAGCCTGCTCCCCCCGTGGGGGCCGCTCAGACCAGAGGAGGTGGGGAACTGAGGCAGTACGAGATCATGCTCATCCTGCCCCCGGAGGCCGACGAGTCCGTCGTGTCCGGGGCGCTGGATCGCATCGCGAAGGTCGTCTCCGAGGGCGGCGGTCAGGTCGGCAACGTCGACCGGTGGGGCCGTCGGCGGCTCGCGTTCGAGGTCGAGCGACAGACCGAGGGGTACTACGTCGTGGCCGAGTTCACGGCGGACCCGGGCGTCATCACTCCGCTCGAGCGCTCGCTGCACCTCGCGGACGAGGTGCTGCGGTTCAAGGTCGTCGTCCGCGGCGAGGTCGCCGCGTAGGCGAGAGCGACTTCCCCCTCCCCGATCAAGCCATCCGACGGGGAGCGGATCAGGAACGGAAGGTGATGGAGATGGCGAGCGAGAACCAGATCATCATCGTGGGCAACCTCACGGACGACCCCGAGCTTCGGTACACGCCGAACGGGGCGGCCGTCGTGAAGTTCCGCGTGGCCGTGAACCGCCGCTACAAGGACGAGGCGGGCAACTGGAAGGACGGCGATACGTCGTACTTCACCGTCAACGCCTGGCGGAGCCTGGCCGAGAACTGCGCCGAGACCCTCACGAGGGGGACGCGCGTGGTCGTGGCGGGCCGGCTGCAGATGCGCTCCTGGGAGACCCAGGAGGGGGACAAGCGCACGGTCGTGGAGATCGAGGCCGACGAGATCGGTCCGAGCCTGCGCTGGGCGACCGCGAAGGTCGAGCGCCAGAGCCGCTCCGGCGGCGACTGGCAGCCGGCCACGGTCGGCGCTCCCATGGCAGACGAAGGGACACCGCTGGATGCCGCCGAAGGCTAGGAAGCGACCCGCCAAGCGGGAGAAGGACGAGAAGGGCTGGCAGAAGAAGCAGAAGCGCAAGGTCTGCATCTTCTGCAAGGACAAGATCGAGTTCGTCGACTACAAGGACGCGATGCTGCTGCGCAAGTTCGTCTCCGACCGCGGCAAGATCCGCGCGCGCCGCGTGACGGGCAACTGCACGCAGCACCAACGCGACGTCGCCACCGCGGTCAAGAATGCCCGCGAGATGGCCCTGCTGCCGTACTCGACGCGATGAGGGTCATCCTCCAGAAGCCCGTCGACAAGCTCGGCGCCCCCGGGGACATCGTCGAGGTGGCCGACGGCTACGCGCGCAACTACCTCATGCCCCGCGGTATGGCGGTCAAGGCCACCAAGGGGGGCGAGAAGCACATCCACAGCCTCAAGCGCGCGCACACCACGCGCGTGAACCAGGCCAAGGGTGAGGCCGAGCAGCTCGCGTCACGGCTGATCGCCACGCCGATCTCGGTGCGGGCCCATGCCGGCGAGGAGGGCAAGCTGTTCGGCAGCGTGACCGCGAGCGACATCGCCGAGGCGATCGACAAGCAGGCCGGGATCCATGTCGACCGCCACGATGTGCACCTGGACGAGGCGATCCGCTCCGTCGGCACGCACGAGGTTCGGGTCCACCTGTTCGCCGAGGTCGACCCGGTCATCTCGGTCGAGGTCATCGGCACCGAAGCCTGACCACCGGTTCGACCCCGGATCGCTCGCGGTCCGGGGTCGTTCCGTGTCCGGACGCCTCGGCGGCCCGACGGCGACTGTCGCCGACCCTCGTGAGAGGATGACATGCGTGTCATTCGGGCGTGATACACACCTGTCCACAGGGTTTTCCCCATGTGGAATCGCAGGTGGAAGGCACAGTGACAAGGAATCTGCAGGCACGACCTGGGGATCGGGTTTTGCCAAGGGTTTTCCGCTGGAGATGCCGGCCGGGGGGGCCTACGGTGTGCGCCGGTCCGGGGGCGTTCGGAGGGGGCGGGGTTGGTCAGGGCGGCTGAGGATGTCCGGCGGTTGCGCACGGATCGCGTGCCGCCGCACAACCAGGACGCGGAGGAGTCGGTCCTCGGCTCGATGATGCTCTCGACCGAGGCGATCGCCGAGGTCGTCGAGATCGTTCGGCCCGTGGACTTCTACCGCACGGCCAACGCTCGGATCTTCGAGACGCTTCGCGAGCTCTACGGGCGAGGCGATCCCGTCGACGCCATCACGGCGGTCGAGGAGCTGAAGCGGCGCGGGCTCCTCGAGGAGGTCGGGGGACACCTCTACATCCACCAGCTCGTGGAGCGGGTCCCCACGCCGGCGGCGGCGCCCTCGTACGCGCGGATCGTCGCCGAGGCCGCGCTGCTGCGGCGGTTGATCTCGGCGGCGGCGGACATCATGGAGTCGGCGTACTCGGCGCCCGAGGAGCCCGAGCGGGTGGCGGACCAGGCCGAGCAACGCATCTACGAGGTCGCCCGGCACGACGAGAAGGACCAGGTCGCGACGCTCCACGATCTCGTGGACGAGGCGATGAACGACCTGGAGAAGATCCAGAACCGCGAATCGGCCTTCGCCGGGGTGCCGACCGGGTTCCGCGACGTCGATTCGCTGCTGTCGGGCCTGCAGGCCGGCAACCTGATCATCGTCGCCGCCCGCCCGGGTGTCGGGAAGTCCTCGTTCGTGACCAACCTCGCGCGCAACGTGTCCGTCGAGTCCGGACTGTCGGTGGCGATGTTCTCGCTCGAGATGTCCAGATGGGAGATCGGCATGCGCCTGCTCTGCTCCGAGGCGCGCGTGCCCTGGGACTCCATCCGCAACAAGCGCGTGGGCGCCGAGGACTGGTCCCGGGTCGCCCAGGCCGCGGACAGCCTGCACGATGCGCCCCTGTTCATCGTCGACTCTGGCAACGTGACGCTCGTCGACATCCGGGCCAAGGCCCGCCGCCTGGCGGCCCGCCGCCGGGGGCTCGGGCTGATCATCGTGGACTACCTCCAGCTGATGTCGCACACGCGGCGCGTCGACAACCGCCAGCAGGAGATCGCGGAGATCAGCCGCGGTCTGAAGATGTTCGCCAAGGAGCTCGAGATCCCGATCATCGCCGTCTCGCAGCTCAACCGGGACCCAGAACGCCGCCAGGACAAGCGTCCGCAGCTGTCGGACCTTCGCGAGAGCGGCGCGCTCGAGCAGGACGCGGACGTCGTGATGTTCATCCACCGCGACGACTCGGACCCCGCCAAGAAGGGGCTCGCCGACCTGATCGTGGCCAAGCACCGCAACGGGCCAACGGACACCGTGCCGCTCACGTTCCTCCCGCACCTCACGCAGTTCCGCAACCACGCGGCCGCCTCGGCGTGAGCCTCGATCGTCGTCGGCTCCGAGCGATCGTCCGGCGGCTCGAGAAGCGGTACGGGGCGCTGGAGACGCCGCGCTCGCTCGACACGCTCGACGAGCTGATCCTCACGGTGCTCTCGCAGCACACGAGCGACCTGAACGCGGAGCGCGCGTTCGGGCTGCTCCGGGAGCGATACCCAACCTGGCACGCGGTGGTCGCGGCGCCGTGGGAGGAGGTCGCGGACACGATCCGCCCGGGTGGGCTCGCCAACACGAAGGCCCGGCGGATCCAGGCGATCCTGCATGAGGTGCAGGAGCGGGAGGGGCGGCTGGACCTCTCCGGGTTGCATGGGCGGCCCGACGCCGACGTGCGGGACTACCTATCGTCGCTGCCGGGCGTGGGGCCCAAGACGGTGGCCGTCGTGATGGCCTTCGCCCTCGGGCGCGAGACGATCCCCGTCGACACGCACGTGCACCGGGTCGCGACGCGGCTGGGGCTCGTGCCGAAGGCCTCGGCGGAGCGCGCGCAGCGGCTGCTGGAGGCCGAGGTGCCCGATCCGCTGAAGACTCCCCTGCACGTCGGGTTGATCCGTCACGGGCGCCAGACGTGCAAGGCGCCGTGGCCGCGATGCGAGGAGTGCGTGGTCTTCGACCTCTGCCCGAGCGGCCCGGGGTTCCTCAGCGCTCGTGCGACCAGTTCGTGAAGGTCATGGTTAGCGGTTGCGCATGGCCTCGGCGCCAATCTCGAAGTACTCGAGGAGAGGCCGCGTGACCTCCTCGGGAGGGTCCATCTGCACGAGCGCGGCTCGCATGTGTAGGACCCACCGATCGCGCTCCGCGGCTCCGATCGCGAACGGGAAGTGCCGCATCCGCAGGCGTGGGTGCCCTCGCTCCTCGGTGTAGGCGGGGGGCCCGCCCCAGTACTCGGCGAGGAACAACGCCAGTCGGCGGCGGGCGGGGCGCAGGTCCTGCGGTTCGGGGTACAGGGCCAGCAGGTCGGGATCGCCTGCAACGCCGTCGTAGAAGCGGTCAACGAGCTCCTCGAAGAAGGACGTGCCGCCGGCCGCGTCGAACAGGGAATCCGTATCGGACATGCTCACCCCCGCTGCGGGACGTCTCGGATGGAGCGGGCGAGGGGAATCGGACCCCCGTCTCAAGCTTGGGAAGCTTGCGTTCTGCCATTGAACCACGCCCGCGTGGCCGGGCCGCCGGAGCGGTCCGAGCGCTCAGTGTAGCGAGCGACCCGGGCCCCGTGCGACCTGCTAGCGTGGCCGCCCCATGAGCGACCCCGACCTGTGGCCGCGCGTCCTGTCGCTCTTGGCTGCGCACGAGGCCCTGTCATCGGACGCATCGGCCGAGGCGATGCGGCAGATCATGTCCGGCGAGGCGACGCCGGGGCAGATCGGCGCCTTCCTGATGGCGCTGCGGACCAAGGGCGAGACGGTCGACGAGATCGAGGGGCTCGCACGCACCATGCTCGAGTTCGCCGACCCCGTGCGGGCGCCGGTGCCGGTCGTCGATGTCGTGGGCACGGGCGGGGACCGAAGCGGGACCTTCAACATCTCGACGGTCTCGGCGATCGTCGTGGCCGCGGCCGGTGTGCCGGTGGCCAAGCACGGGAACCGCGCTGCCTCGTCTCACTGCGGCTCGGCCGACGTGCTCGAGGCGCTCGGCGTGCGGATCGACCTCGACGTCGAAGGGGTGGAGCGCTGCCTGGCCGAGGCAGGCATCGCGTTCCTGTTCGCGCCGGTGTTCCATCCGGCGATGGGCAACGCCGGGCCCGTCCGGCGTGAACTGCGGGTCCCGACGGTCTTCAACTTCCTCGGACCGCTCACGAACCCGGCCCGGCCGTTCGCGCAAGTGGTGGGGGTTTCCGACGAGCGGATGCTCCCGCTGATGGCCGAGGTGCTCGCCCGGCGCGGGACCCGCGCCAAGCTGTTCCGCGGGCACGATGGCCTGGACGAGCTCACGACGACGGGTCCCTCGCGGGTCCTCGACGTCCGAGAGGGCCGGGTCGCCGAGACCACGCTCGATCCCTCGGAGCTCGGCCTGGCACGAGCAGGCCCCCAGGATCTGCGCGGCGGCGATCCGCAGGCATCGGCGGAGATCGCGTTGGGCGTGCTCGGAGGCGAGCCCGGTCCGCGCCGCGACGTCGTCCTGCTGAACGCCGGGGCGGCCCTCGAGGTGGCAGGTGGCGCGAGCTCGCTGGCCGAGGGGATCGACCGTGCGGCCGCCACGATCGACTCGGGGGCGGCGTCGGCGGCCCTGCGACGGTTCGTCGAGGTCTCGCGGGGTGGCCGCGCATGATCCTGTCCGATGTCGACATCCGGAGGGAGATCGAGGCGGGGCGCATCCAGATCGACCCGTTCGACGGGTCGTGCGTGCAGCCCTCGTCCGTGGACCTCCACGTGGACGCCCAGTTCCGGGTGTTCGCGAACTCCCGGTACCCGTACATCGACGTCCGCAGGGAGATGCCCGACCTCACCGAGCTCGTCGAGGTGGGGGGCGACGAGCCGTTCATCCTGCATCCGGGCGAGTTCGTCCTGGGCTCGACGCTCGAGCGGGTCCGGATCCCCGACGATCTCGTCGCTCGCCTGGAGGGCAAGTCGAGCCTCGGCCGCCTGGGCCTGCTGATCCACTCCACCGCCGGGTACGTGGACCCTGGCTGGGACGGCTACCTCACGCTGGAGCTGTCCAACGTCGCGAACCTGCCGATCACGATCTACCCGGGGATGAAGATCGGTCAGATCTCGTTCTTCCGCCTCTCGACGCCCGCCGAGGTCCCGTACGGGTCCGAGGGGATGAAGAGCAAGTACCAGGGTCAACGCGGTCCGACGGCGAGCCGGTTCTTCGAGGAGTTCGGGGGCGGGGGACCACCGGAGGGCTAATCCTCCTTGGGCTCGGGCTCCTCGCGGTCGGTGCTCGTGGCGGCCCGGCGCTCGGCCTGCGCCTTGAGTGATCGGTACCAGGCGTCCTCGTAGGCGATCTCTTCCTCCTCCACGGGCTCGACCGGCTGAGGGTCTCGACGCCGCTTGTTGAACATCGTCCCTCCTCGCCGTCTACCGCTTCGCACCGCCGGCCGGCGCCCACTCGACCGGTTGCAGCGTCGGCCCGATGCCCATCGAGACCGCCGCCATCGCCGCCTGGGTCCGGTTGGTGACGTTGAGCTTCCGGAAGATCGCTGCGAGGTGCGCCTTCACCGTCTTCTCGGACAGGAACAGCGCGCGCGAGATGTCCCGGTTGCTCTTGCCCTCGGCCAGCAGCGCCAGGATGTCGGTCTCGCGGTTGGTGAGGGAACCGGCGGCGCGCGGCAGCGCTCCGTTGCCCTGCTCCGACCCGCCGTCCGGCGCCTCGAACAGGTTCTGGATGACCCGAGGCGAGAGCACGTTTCCGCCCCCGGACAGCGCGACCCTGATCGCCTGCTCGAGGTCGTCGGGCGTCGCGTCCTTCAGCAGGTAGCCCGCCGCGCCCTCGGAGAGTGCGCGGCGCACGTAGTGCGCGTGGTCGAACGAGGTGAGCATGATGACCGGCACGTCGGGCCAGCGGCCGCGCATCTCGTGCAGCAGCTCCAGGCCGTCGGCGTCGGGCATCCGCACGTCGACGAGCGCGACGTCGACGTGTGCCGCCGAGGCCATGATCGTGATCGCCTCCTTCGCGCCGGCGGCCTCCACCACCTCGGCGTCGCCGAAGCACTCGCGGACGACGTGACCCATCCCGCGGCGGACCAGCGCATGATCGTCGACGATCAGTACCTTCACGGGCTCGCTCCTTGCTCGATCATGGGGAGCCTCGCGACGAGTCGCGTGCCCCTGCCGGGCGCCGACCGCACGTCGAGGGTGCCGTTCACCTCGGCGACGCGTCGGCGCATCATCTCCAGCCCGAGGTGGCCGACGGTGTCTCCCGCCTCCTCGGGATGGAAGCCCCTGCCGTTGTCCTGGACGCTCACCTCGACCGCGCCGCGGGAGGCGTGGACGCGGACGTCCACCTCGCCCGGTTCGGCGTGCTTGGCCGCATTGGCGAACCCCTCTCTGATCACCGACGTCGCGGCCTCCATGACCGGTCCGGGTACGGCGGCGAGATCGCCCTCGATCGACCAGGTCGCGGGCAGATGCCAGCGTTCGGTCACCCCGCGCACGACCTCGTCGATCGACGGCGAGTTCGGATCGCGGTCGGCCGCGAGGATCGCGAGGACCCCGCGGATCTCCTCGAGGGCCTCGCGGAGCCAGGACACCGCCGTCCGTAGCGCGTCGGCCGCATCCGTTCGGCCCGTCTCCGCCTGCCGCGAGAGCCAGTCCAGCTCGAGGACCGACGCGGTGACGACCTGGGTCAGGCCATCGTGGATCGCGTAGGCCAGGCGGGTCCGCTCCGGCTCGAGGGGATCGGTCGGCGCCACGCCGAGGTCCACGACCTTCGGGCGCGACATGGCCCGGGCGCTCGCGGTCCCGCTTGCACGCCTCATCCTCGTTCCACCGTCCCTGATCCCGGAGCGTGCCGCCTGCCTCCCGGATCTGAACCTCGTCGGCACCCTCCGGCCGGCATCCGCCCATCGGCGCCGGGCCGTTCGGTCTAGTGCTTCTTTCGGACGGTCGGGGGGTTGGCTTGAACCTGGGACGTCGGGTCCTCGCCCCACGGAAGGTGCGTCAGTCGCCGGATTCGCCGAGGGACCGGGCGACGACCTGGGCCAGGTCGAGCACCCGGGCCTCGTCGCCACGGGCGCGTGCGCCGTCGTCGAGCATGATCAGGCAGTAGGGGCAGGCCACGCCGACCGTGTCGGCCCCTGTGGAGGCCGCCTCGTCCATGCGCTCCTCGTTGATGCGCTTGCCGATCCGCTCCTCCATCCACATCCGTGCCCCGCCGGCCCCGCAGCACAGGGCTCGATCGCCGTGCCGCGGCATCTCGACCGTCTCCACGCCGGGGACGGCCTCGAGCGCTCGTCGCGGATCCGCGTAGATGTCGTTGTGCCGGCCCAGGTAGCACGGGTCGTGGTACGCGACCCTCGCGTCCACCCGGCCGGTCGGCCGGAGGCGCCCCTCCGAGACCAGGTGCGCGATCAGCTCCGAGTGGTGGATCACCTCGAAGCGTCCGCCGTAGTCCGGGTACTCGTTGCGCAACGTGTTGAAGCAGTGCGGGCAGTTGGCGATCACCTTGGTCACGCCCGCGTTCTGCAGCGTCTCGACGTTGGCCTCCGCCATCGTCTGGAACAGGTACTCGTTCCCGAGGCGTCGCGCCGGGTCCCCCGTGCACATCTCTCGGGGACCCAGGATCGCGAAGGACACACCCGCGCGACGCAGCACCTGCACCACCGATCGCGAGATCGACTTGGCCCGATCGTCGAACGAGCCCGCGCATCCCACCCAGTACAGGTACTCGGGCGCCTGTTCCCCGTCGCCCACGACCCGGACGTCCAGGCCGTCGGCCCAGTCGGCTCGCTGGGACTGCGCCATGCCCCAGGGGTTCCCGGTCCCCTCGAGGTTGCGCAGCAGCGTGCCGGCCTCGGCGGGGAACCGCGACTCGGCCATCACGAGGTTCCTGCGCAGGTCCACGATCGTGTCCACGTGCTCGATGTCCACGGGGCACTCCTGCATGCAGGCCCCGCAGGTCGTGCACGCCCACACGACCTCCTCGTCGATGACCCCGGGCACGAGCGCGACCGGCGCGATCTCGTCGCCGGATCGGCGGGCCTCCAGGATCCTCGGGCCCTGCTCGAACAGGTGATCGCGCAGATCCATCACCAGCAGCTTCGGCGAGAGCGGCTTGCCGGTGTTCCAGGCCGGGCACGCAGCCTGGCAGCGGCCGCACTCGGTGCACGCGTACAGGTCGAGCTCCTGCTTCCAGGTGAGGTCGGTGATCGTGGCGGCGCCCAGGTGGAGGTTCGTGTCCGCGGCCTCGAGGTCGATGCGAAGGGGGGTGAGGGTCCCGCGCGCGCGGGTGTTCGCGAAGAACACGTTGATCGCGCTCGTCGCGATGTGCAGGTGCTTGGAGTACCCGAGGTAGATCAGGAACCCGAGGATCAGCGCGAGGTGGACCCAGAGCATCGTCCACATCGCCCACCGCTCCCATGCGTTCGGGAGCGCCTCGATCACCTCCCCCGCGGCCCGCGAGACGGGCGTCCACGCCGAGGGCTCGGCGTAACCGAGCGCGATGCGAGCCCCTCGCGCCAGGAACAGCGTGAGGACGATCCAGAAGATGAGCCCGAGGATCCGGTAGGCCTCGCGGTGGTGGCTCCCGACGAAGCGCTCCGGGCGCTTCACCACCCGGATCCACAGCGCGATCGCGAGGCCGACCACGACCCCGGCCGCGAACACGTCCTGCACCAGGCCGAGCCACGCGGAACCGCCGACCAGCGGGATCTCCCAAGCCGGGTCGATCAGCTGCAGGACCACCTCGAGGATCGTGGTGAGAAGGACCAGGAACCCCCAGAAGATCAGGGCGTGCATCAGCCCGGGGAGGGCTCGCTGGAAGAGCTTGCGCTGGCCGAGGACCTCGGTCCCCTCGCGGGCCGCCCGCCGGCCGAGGTCGCCCCGGCGGTCGACGGGGCGGCCGAGCCGGACGAGCCGGGTGAGGAGTCGGGCGCGCCGGGCGGCGAGCCCTCCGGCGATCGCTACCAAGAGCAGCAGGACCCCGCCCCGTACCAGCACGATCAGGAGCATATGGCAGCCCGGGTGCCCGTGCTCGGGGAGGGGAATACCAGGCACGCCCCAGAGGTTGATAGCGATGCACTCAACTTCTATACTGCAGGAAGACTGAAGGCTCCGAGGAGCCTTTCGACACCCGAAGGAGGAGCCCGTGGCACGTGCCGTAGGGATCGACCTAGGGACCACGAACTCGGTGGTCGCTGTGCTGGAGGCCGGCGAGCCCGTCGTCGTGCCCAACGCCGAAGGATCGCGCACGACCCCGTCCGTCGTGGGCTTCTCGAAGAACGGCGAGATCGTCGTGGGCGAGGTCGGCAAGCGCCAGGCCATCACGAACCCCGATCGAACGGTGCGCTCGATCAAGCGCCACATGGGCGAGCACGACTGGGGCCTCGACGTGGACGGCAAGCGCTGGACGCCCCAGGAGGTCTCGGCGCAGATCTTGACCAAGCTCAAGCGCGACGCCGAGTCCTACCTCGGTGACTCGGTGACCCAGGCGGTCGTCACGGTCCCCGCGTACTTCGACGACGCCCAGCGCCAGGCGACGAAGGAGGCGGGCCAGATCGCGGGCCTCGAGGTGCTGCGCATCATCAACGAGCCGACGGCCGCGGCGCTCGCCTACGGCCTGGACAAGCAGCACGACCAGACGATCCTGGTGTTCGACCTCGGGGGAGGCACGTTCGACGTGTCGCTGCTGGAGATCGGCGAAGGCGTCTTCGAGGTGAAGGCCACCCACGGCGACACGCAGCTCGGTGGCGACGACTGGGATCAGCGCGTCATCGATTGGATGGTCAAGGAGTTCAAGAACAACTACGCGATCGACCTCGGCAACGACCGGATGGCGCTGCAGCGACTGAAGGAGGCCGCGGAGAAGGCCAAGATCGAGCTGTCCCAGGTCGCCGAGGCCACGATCAACCTGCCGTTCATCTCGGCCGGCCCCGACGGTCCGCTCCACCTGGAGATGAAGCTCACGCGCGGCGAGTTCGAGCGCATGACCGAGGATCTGGTGCAGCGCTGCCGAGAGCCCTTCGACCTCGCGGTGAAGGACTGGGGCAAGCCGGTGAGCCAGATCGACCACATCATCCTGGTCGGCGGTTCCACGCGCATGCCGATGGTCCAGGAGCTCATCAAGGACCTCACCGGCGGCAAGGAGCCCCACAAGGGCGTCAACCCGGACGAGGTCGTGGCGGTCGGCGCGGCGATCCAGGCCGGCGTCCTCAAGGGCGACGTGAAGGACATCCTGTTGCTGGACGTCACGCCGCTGACGCTCGGCGTCGAGACCAAGGGCGGCATCTTCACCAAGCTGATCGAGCGCAACACGACGATCCCGACCCGGAAGTCGGAGATCTTCACGACCGCCGACGACAACCAGATGCAGGTCGAGATCCACGTCCTGCAGGGCGAGGCCGAGACGGTGTACTCGCCGGGCGTGCGCTCGCTGGGGAAGTTCAGCCTGGTCGGGATCGCACCGGCGCCGCGCGGTATGCCCCAGATCGAGGTGGCGTTCGACATCGACGCGAACGGCATCGTGAACGTCTCCGCCAAGGACCTCGCCACCGGCAAGGAACAGCAGATGACGATCACGGGCGGCACGGCGCTGTCCAAGGACGACATCGACCGGATGGTGACCGACGCCGAGAAGTTCGCGGCCGAGGACCACGCCCGCCGCGAGGCCGCCGAGGCCCGCAACGCTGGCGATCAGGTCTCCTACCAGGTCGACCGGTCGCTGGAGGAGTGGGGCGACAAGGTTCCCGATGTCGATCGGGACGAGCTCAAGAAGCTGAACGACGAGCTGAAGGAGGCGCTGAAGGGCGAGGACGTCGAGAGGATCAAGGGCTCTACCGACGCCGTGATGGGCAAGTTCCAGGCGATCGGGCAGGCGATGTACCAGCAGACGGCCGAGGCCCAGCAGGCCGCGGCCGCCGGCGGGGGTGGGACCACGCCCCCCGCGGACGAAGGTGAGACCGACGTGGTCGAGGGCGAGATCGTGGACGAAGGAGGTGCGCAGTGAAGGACCGCATCATGTTGTGGGGCGACGCGCTGCCGGAGGTGAGGCTCTTCGACGACCGGTTCGACCGCCTGATGGAGCGTGCGTTCGGCCGTGAGCGGCACACGCCGTGGATGCCGGCGATGGACGTGTACGAGACGGAGGACAAGCTCGTCGTGACCGTGGAGCTGCCGGGCCTGTCGGCCGAGGACGTGGAGGTACAGGTCGAGGACTCCACGCTGACCGTGAACGGCAAGCGGGAGTTCTCCTCCGAGGTGAACGAGGAGCACTACCACCGGATCGAACGCCGGTACGGCGCGTTCAGCCGCGCGGTGACCCTGCCCCCGCAGGTGGACCCGGGCAAGGTCGACGCCAAGTTCGAGGCCGGCGTGCTCACCATCGAGGTGGCCAAGGCCGAGAAGGCCAAGCCGAAGAAGATCCAGGTCAAGGCAGCGAAGTGACCGAGCACGACGAGCGACGCGAGGGGGACGATCCGCGGCCGAAGGTCCGCGTCGTCGACAAGCGCCGCTTCCGCGAGGGATCGGAGGGGGCGGTTGCCGCCCCCTCCGAAGAGCCCTCCGCGGAACCTTCGGTCGAGGCCGCGGAGCCGGATGAGCTCGTCCTGGCGCGCGGCGAGGCCGCCGAATACCGGGACCATCTGCAGCGGCTGCAGGCGGAGTTCGACAACTACCGCAAGCGAGTGCTGAAGGAGCAGACCCGGGCCGTCGAGCTCGCCTCGCAGCCCGCGATGCTCCGGCTCCTCGAGGTGCTCGACGAGTTCGACCTCGCGCTGATGGCGGCCGAGCGCTCGCCCGACTTCGAGCAGTTCCGCCGTGGCGTCGAGCTGGTGTACGCGAAGCTCGTCGAGTCCCTGCGCACCGAGGGCCTGGAGCGGATCGAGGCCGAGGGGCAGGTGTTCGACCCGGTCCAGCACGAGGCGCTGATGCAGAGCGGTGGGCCCGACGGCGAGCCATACGTCGCCGAGGTGTTCCGGCCCGGGTACCGGCTCAAGGGCTCGGTGCTGCGGCCGGCGAGCGTTCGCATCGAGCGGCGTTAGGAGGTCGTCGTGAACGGCGACGTCCGTCGGGAGTGGTTCGACAAGGACTACTACCAGGTGCTCGGCGTCCCCAAGAACGCCAGCGCGGCCGAGATCAAGAAGGCGTACCGCAAGCTGGCTCAGCAGCACCACCCGGACGCGAACCCCGGGAACCCGAAGGCGGAGGAGCGCTTCAAGGAGATCTCGGCTGCCTACGACGTGATCGGCGATCCGGACAAACGAACCCAGTACGACCAGGTCCGCGAGATGGCCGCGTCCGGGTTCGGCTCGGGGGGCCCGGGCGCCGGCGGGTTCCCCGGTGGCGGGCGTGTGCGCTTCGAGGACCTCGGTGACCTCGGCGACCTGTTCGGGGGCCTCTTCGGCGGCGGGGCGGGGGCCGGCGGCCGCGTGCGGGCGGAGCCCGCTCGCGGGGCCGACCTGGAGGCCGACGTCACGGTCTCCTTCGACGAGGCCATGGAGGGCACGACCGTTCCGGTCACGGTGACGGGGCCGGCCCCGTGCGGGACCTGTCACGGATCGGGCGCGGCTCCCGGGACGAGCGCGACGACCTGTCCGCGGTGCGGCGGGGCCGGCGCGGTCGCCGTGAACCAAGGCTTCTTCCAGATGAGCCAGACGTGTCCGCGGTGCCACGGCTCCGGCCGGGTGGTCGAGACCCCGTGTCCGACCTGCCGCGGGTCGGGCAGCCAGCGTCGGACCCGTTCCTTCCAGGTCAGGGTGCCGCCCGGCGTGCGCGACGGCGCCAAGATCCGCCTGGCGGGCCGGGGCGAGCCCGGGCCGGCGGGGGGACAGGCCGGCGATCTGTTCGTCCGGGTCCAGGTCCGGCCGCACGCGTTCTTCGGACGGAAGGGCGCGGACCTGCTGGTCGAGCTCCCGCTCACCTACCCGGAGGCGGCGCTCGGGGCCAACGTGCAGGTGCCCACGCTCGACGGACCCGTGACGATGAAGATCCCGGCGGGCACGCCGGGCGGCAAGACGTTCCGACTGAAGGGCAAGGGTGCTCCCAAGCGCGGCGGCAGGGGCGACCTGCTCGTGACCGTCGGTGTCGAGGTGCCGCAACGCCTGTCGAAGCAGGAGAAGGAGCTGCTGAAGCAGCTGCAGGACGAGGAGAGGGAGTCGCCGCGTCGGCGTCTGGGGGTGACGGCATGAAGCAGGACGACATGGACGCGATCCGTGGCGAGCGACCGGAGGAGCGTGCCGTCTACGTGATCAGCGTCGCCGCCGAGCTCTCGGGCGTGCACCCGCAGACGCTGCGGATGTACGAGCGACGCGGGCTGCTCGCGCCCCGCCGCACTTCGGGCAACTCGCGCCGGTACTCGGAGCGCGACATCGAGCGCGTGCGGACGATCCTCGAGCTCACCCGGCGCGAGGGGATCAGCCTCGCCGGGGTCCGCCTCTTCCTCGAGATGCGC
>DASSJM010000120.1:0-3836 GCA_035691205.1 Actinomycetota bacterium | reverse complement strand
CGGCGAGGTCGCGATGTATACGGGGGTACCGCGCACCGCCGACGTGGTGGCCGAGACCCCCGCCGTGGTCCTTCGGCTGTCCAAGGCCTCGATCGAGCGGATCGAGACCACCGAGCCCGAGCTCGCCGCGGCGCTGCACCGGTGGCTCGCGGGGACGATCGCGGGGCGGCTCGACGACACGCTGAAGGCGCTCGACGCGCTGTTCGACTAGGTCGCGGGGCACTCGACGGTCGACTCGGGGGAGCACACCTCGAGGGTGCCGCCGACGAAGACCATGAGCACGTGGATCTGGTCGAGCTCGAGCCTCGGGACGTCGTGCGGGTCCTCGGAGAGCACCACGAGGTCGGCGAGCATCCCCGGCGCGATCATGCCGAGGTCGTCCTCGGCGAAGATGCCGTACGCGCCGCCCGTGGTGAGCAGCCGCAGCGCCTGATCGATGGTGAGCCGCTGGCCTCGGAGCCAGCGCGGCACCGGATCGCCGGGCTCGGCCCTCTTCGTGGTCGCCTGCACGAGCGCGTCCATCACCGAGGAGGGCCGCAGGTCCGGGCCGCCCTCGCCGTACGGGGTGTCGGTGCTGCCGATCGTCCGGAGTCCCGGTTCGTCGACCATGTCGCGCCAGCGCCCCAGGAGGTGGCGCTGCGAAGGTCGGAAGACGTCCTCCAGGTCTGCCACCCACGACGTGTCGACGAACGTGATCTGGAACGAGGCCGTCACGCCGAGCCGGCGCATCCGCCTCAGCTGGTCGTCGCGGGTCACGATCAGGTGCTCGAGCCGCGGACGGAAGCCACGTCCCGGCTGGCCGTCGAACGCGAGCTCCAGCGCGTCGAGGATCTCGTCCGTGGCGCCGTCGCCGCACGTGTGCGCCGCGATCTGCCAGCCGGCGTCGTGGATCCGCGCGACGAGTCGGCGCAGCTGACGGCGCGTCCAGTTGAACTCGCCGCGGTTCCCGTCATCCCGCGGATCGCTCAGGTAGTAGGTCTGGGGACCGCAGCCGTCGATGAAGAACTTGGCGCCTGCCAGACGGAGCCGCGGCCCGACCTGCGCGCCCGGCGTGAGGTCCTGGAACCAGAAGCCGAACTTCTGGTCCGTCCCGTAGTTGACGGGCAGGTAGGCGTTGACCCGGAGGCGGAGCTCGCCCGCAGCGTCCAGCGCCGTGAGCTCGTCCAGGCGATCCTGGTTCACGAACATCTCGTTGATGCTGGTCCAGCCGCCCTCGAGCGCCCTCCGGATCGCCTCCTGCGGCGTCGAGACGCCGTAGAGCTCGCGGTCGCCGATCCAGTGGCCGTGCGAGTCGATGAACCCGGGCGTCACCGTGAGCCCGTCGAGGTCCACGAGGGTCGTGGACGCGTCGGCGAGCGGGAGGACCTCCTCGTCGGTGCCGACGGCGACGATCCGGTCACCCGCGATCGCGATCGCCGATGCGGTGGGTTCGTCCGGATCCATCGTGAGCACGATGGCTCCGTGCAGGATGAGGTCGGGCGCCTGGCCCGGGCCGGCATCCGGCATGGCGACGGCGGCCGGACCGAGCAGCGCGAGAGCCGCGATCCCGATGAAGAGACGACGCATGAGCCACCCCCGCGTGGAGCGTGTCATCGTTCGCGGGTGGCGGTCAAGGTCGCCTCTCCTCGTGACCGGCCGCGTAGTCGGACGCGCCCAGCAGATGCAGCGACACGTAGGGCTCGTCGCCCACGACCCAACTGTCATGGCCCGGTGGGATCGCGAACACGTCACCCGGCTCCATGATGAGCTCGGTGCCGTCGGCCATCTTCACCATCGCCCGTCCCGAGAGGACCATGCCGACGTGCTCGACCTCGCAGAGGTCTGCCCCAACGGGGGCGCCGACGTGCTCGGACCACCTCCATCCGGGCTCGTAGCTCGCCTTGCCGATGTTCATGCCCCCGATCGCGAGGAGGGCGAAGGTCCCCTTCTCGAACGTGCGCCTCTCGGCGGGATCGTCGAACCGACGGATCTCGAGCTCCATGACCGCCTCCTCGGGACGCCAGCAGGCTAAGCATCGAGGTGCGCGCCGGGCCCGAGATCCAGGTCTACGCCTGAGCGTTCCCTAGTCGGTGCTGGGGCGCCAGCCGGTCTTGTACACCATGCGTCCGCCCATGTCAGCGCCCACGACCATGACGAGCGTGCCGGCCAGTCCGAGCACGATCCACACGATGTCGGACTCGGCGACGCTGCGGTCGGACCAGCGGACGACGAGCTGGATCGCGAAGATCAAGGCGGCGAGGCTCTGCACGAGCGCATGGCGGAGCGCGGCCCTGCTGAGCTTCCCGCCCGCCGGCATCCCGGAGCGATCGGCGTAGCCGGCGATCGCCGCCGCGACGAACCCGACGAGGCCCGCCATGACGAGCCACGTCGCGGCCGGCGGTGCCGCCGCGAAGTTCCCGAGCCGAGACAGCACGTCCAGCCCGAGCGACCCGATGTAGAAGGCGATCGGGAAGTGGACGAGCATCGGATGGATCGGCCGGTCGATGGGCTTGCCCTGCGCCATCTCGCGCAGGGTCCACATGCGGGTCTCGCCCGTGGGCGACCGATACCTGAACCGGATGGCCATCGAGCCGTCAGGGTGCCACAGTGGCCGCCCCGAGGGAAGCAGGTCCGTTTGCGGGCCTACCCGAGCGCCGGGCTCCCATCGACGGTGCCGCGCTCCGCCGCTCCGGTCGCGAGCGAGTGCCGGAGGGTGGAGATCGCCCACAGGACCACGGTGCAGGCGACGAGCAGGAACAGCATCAGCTCGGTCCCGTTCACGAGCGCCGCGATGCCCGCGGCGAACGCCCCGGCTCCCAGCAGCGACGTCACCACCAGGTACGTCTTCGAGCCGTGCATCAGGCGTTCGAAGCCGGGAACCACGGCGCTCGCGGAGGCCGCGACCCCGAGCGCCAGGACGATGCCGGTCACCACCCGGACCTCGGTCACCGTCGAGGATCCATCCACCAGCAAGGCGAACAGGTACACGAGCGCGGCGATCGCCACGAACGCCGTCGCCCACCGATCCCTCGTCGTGAGATGCATGTCGTCCTCCTCAAGTCTGCTCGTCCGCGAGCGGCACGACGCCGATCGCCGCGATGATCGCGGGGCTCATCGCACCCTCACCCCCTTCACGAACCGCTCGACCTCGTCGAGGACCTCCTCGTTGGGCGAGCAGTACACGGTCTGGCCACGCTTCTCGCACCGGATCAGATCCGCGTTGCGGAGCTCCTTGATGTGATGGGAGACCGTGGACAGGGACACGTCGAAGTTGGCGGCGATCTCCGAGATGCTGTTCTCGACCTGCTCCTCGCTGTACGTGCCGCCGCCGCCCGCACGGATCAGCTCGTAGATCGCGAGTCGCGTCGGATCGCTGAGGGCCTTGAACACCTTCGCGAGCTCGGCCACGTCGTCCTCCCCGGTGGTCCGATACTTCGACAACCATCAAAGTATCACCGGGCAGGCGGGCTCGCCAGCTGGCTGGTGTTCCGCGGGAGGGCCCATGATGGGGACGAGGGTTACGGGAGCGCGTCGTGACCGGTTCGCGCGAGATCGGATGGCCGAGCTCGACCGCGGGGCTCGAGGCGCTGCAGCTCGAGCTCGGGCACCGCGTGCCGCCCCCCTGGCGGCCCGTGGCCGAGCGCCGGCTCGTCGTGGCGGGCGTGTTCGTCGCGAGCGCGACCGGGCTGGTGGGCTGGGGCGCGGCCGGGGATCCCCTGTGGGCGGCCGCGACCGCGATCGTCGCGGGGGAGCCCGATGAGCGGCTCGGGGGCGTCGTGGTGCGAGGACCCGCGGGCGGCCCCTACGTTCCCGGCCTGCTCGCGCTCCGGGAGGGCGAGCTGCTCGAGCGGGCTTTC
>DASSJM010000119.1:0-25093 GCA_035691205.1 Actinomycetota bacterium | reverse complement strand
AGGACGCGTTCGAACCCGTCGCTCCGCGCGGCCAGCACCCCGAGCGGGATCGCCAACAGGAGGGCGAACACGACCGTGACGGCCACCAGGGTGAGCGTCACCATCCCGTCCTCCCACATCCCGAGCAGCCCGACCCCGAGGAACGCCAACCCCGAGAAGGCCGCGAGCTTCCAACCGGAGAACCTCCAGGCCACGAGCGCGAACCCGCCCGCCACCATCCACCACGGGACCCCGAGGAGGAGCCGCTCGATCGGATCCAGGCAGTACAGGATCAGGAAGTCCCCGATCGCCGAGGTCAGCCCGGAGAGGTTGGCCTGGATCCAGTCCACGGCCTCGTTCGTCGGGGTGACCAGGTCGATCCGGGGGCTGGTCGGGAAGTCCTGCTGCACCAGGACGTACCGGCCGATCAGCACGGCGGCCACCGTGGCGACGATCGCGCCGATCACGATCCACGTCCGCGGGATCTCGCGCCCGAACAGGACCGACCCACGGCCCCGCGTCGCCCGGTCCCGCTTGCTCCACGCATCGCTCACGCGGTCGAGCACGATCGCGAGCACGACGATCGCGATCCCCGCGTTGAGCGCGACCCCGACGTTCAGTCGCTGGAGGCCGTCCAAGACCTCGCGGCCGAGGTTCTCGACCCCGACGATCGCCGCGATCACCACCATGCCGAACGCCATCAGGAGCGCCTGGTTCACGCCGAGCATCACGCTGGGCTTGGCGAGCGGGACCTGGATCTTGCGCAGGACCTGCTTCGTCGTCGCGCCGAACGCCGTCCCCACTTCCAGCGACGAGGTCGGAACGCTCCGCACACCGTGGCTGGTCAATCGGATCAGCGGCGGCATCGCGAAGATCACCGTGGCGATCAGCGCCGTCGCGACCCCGATGCTGAAGAAGATCACCAGGGGGAGCAGGTAGACGTACGCGGGCATCGTCTGCGCGGTGTCGAGGAGGGGACGGAGCCACTTCTCGACCCGTGGGCTGCGTCCGGACCAGATCCCCAGCGGCACGCCGATCAGCAGGCAGACGGCGACGGCGAGGATCATCAGCGCCAGCGTCTGCAGGCTCCGTTCCCACAGGTCGACGAGACCGAGGAAGGCGAACCCGACGACGGCCAGGGCAGCCTTGCGCCATCCCGCCGCCACGAGCGCGAGGGCGCCGGCGCCCACGATCACCCCGAGGAACGTCATCCGTTCGAGCAGGAGCAGGAGGTTGTCGTAGATCGCCTCGGACGCGTCCTTGATCGGCGTGAAGAGGTAGAGGAACAGCGGGCTCGTGTCCCGGTTCTGCAGCGCCCACCGCTCCAGGTCGCTGAAGACGTCGCCGACGTGCACCCGCCACGTCTCGGGGAACCCGCCCCCGAGCTGCAGACCGACGACGATCGCCACGACGGTCCCGACCAACCAGTAGGGCCACCACCGCCGCCGGACCGGCGTCGCCACCACCGTCGGCGGCTCGGCGAGCGCGACCGGGGCGGGCCGGCTCGGGGCCGCCGTGTCCGCCATCAGCCCCGATCCTCGATCAGTGAGCCGATGACCGCCGCACGGTCGACCAGCCCGATCACGGTGTCGCCGTCCACGACGCGGATCGTCGTGTCCGCGGATGCGACCATCGGGATCAGCTCTTGGACGACGGTGCCGGCCTGAACGGTCGGGCCGTCGCCGTGCCCGTCGCCGTCCACGGCACGCATGATCGACCGCGCGGTGAGGACGTGGGCGCGGGGAACGTCCTTCGTGAAGTCGGCCACGTAGTCGTCGGCGGGATGCGCGACGATCTCCTCGGGCGTCCCCACCTGGACGAAGTGGCCGTCCTTCATGATCGCGATGCGGTCGCCGAGCTTCAGCGCCTCCATCAGGTCGTGGGTGATGAAGATCATCGTCTTCCGCAGCTCCCGCTGGAGCCGAACCACCTCGTCCTGCATGTCGCGGCGGATCAGGGGGTCGAGCGCGCTGAACGGCTCGTCGAACAGCATGATCTCGGGGTCGGTCGCGAGCGCCCGCGCCAGGCCCACGCGCTGCTGCATCCCGCCCGAGAGCTCCTCCGGGTAGTGGTCGCCCCACCCGCCGAGGCCGACGACCTCGATGACCTCGCGGGCTCGCTCGTTGCGTTCGGCCTTGTCGACACCCTGGACCTCGAGCCCGTAACTCACGTTGTCGACGATCCGCCGGTGCGGCAGCAGGCCGAAGTGTTGGAAGACCATGCTGATCTTGTGCCGGCGCAGCTCGCGCAGTCGTTCCTGGGACAGGACCAACACGTCCTCGCCGTCGATCAGGATCTGGCCCGAGGTGGGATCGTGCAGGCGGTTGATCATCCGGATCAGCGTCGACTTGCCCGAGCCGGACAGCCCCATCACCACGAAGACCTCGCCGGCCCCGACGTCGAAGCCGACGTCCCGCACGGCGGCGACGCATCCGGTCTTCGCGAGGAGATCGGCCCGGGGCAGGCTCGCGTCCTCCGAGCCGACCACCCGCTCGGGATGTGGGCCGTAGACCTTCCAGACGCCGCGACAGGAGACGGTGGCGTCGGCCTGCGTCTCGGACACCCCTGGGCTCTCCTCCCCCGCGAACGGCGACGACCCCCGCGCGGGGGCCGTGCGCGGGTGCATCTTGGGCGCAGTCGGCCACCCGGCGCAAGGCAGCGGTTGCGACATCGGCAACCGGGGCGCGCGCGTCCACCCCCGATGGGGCAGACTCTCGGGCCGATGGTGGCCGATCGCTACGACTTCGTGATCGTGGGCGGGGGGTCTGCCGGGAGCGCGCTCGCCAGCCGGCTATCCGCCGACCCGTCCAACCGCGTCCTGGTGCTCGAGGCCGGTCGGCCCGACTACCTGTTCGACGTCTTCATCCACATGCCGGCAGCGCTGACGTTTCCGATCGGCTGGCGCTGGTACGACTGGAAGTACGAGTCCGAGCCCGAGCCGCACATGAACGGCCGCCGGATCTACCACGCGCGCGGCAAGGTGCTCGGAGGCTCGAGCAGCATCAACGGGATGATCTTCCAGCGCGGCAACCCACTGGACTACGAGCGCTGGGCGGCCGACCCGGGGATGCAGGACTGGGACTACGCGCACTGCCTCCCCTACTTCAGGCGGATGGAGAACTGCCTCGCGGCGGACCGGGACGACGCGTTCCGCGGGCACGCCGGACCCCTGGTCCTCGAGCGGGGCCCGGCGACGAACCCGCTCTTCGGCGCGTTCTTCGAGGCCGTCCAGCAGGCGGGGTACGAGCTCACCGACGACGTCAACGGCTACCGCCAGGAGGGGTTCGCGCCGTTCGACCGCAACGTGCACCGGGGCCGACGCCTGTCCGCCGCGCGGGCCTACCTGCACCCGGTGATGGGGCGCCCGAACCTCGACGTGCTGACCCGGGCGTTCGTCGAGCGGATCGTCTTCGACGGCACCCGCGCGACGGGGGTCGTGTACACGAGGCGCGGCTCGAGCCGCCGGGTGCAGGCGGGCGAGGTGATCCTGTGCGGCGGCGCGATCAACTCGCCGCAGATCCTGCAGGTCTCCGGCGTCGGGAACGCCGAGGAGCTGGAGGCGCTCGGCATCGACCCGGTGCACCACCTCCCCGGCGTCGGCGAGAACCTCCAGGACCATCTCGAGGTCTACGTTCAGCACGCGTGCCTCCAACCGGTCTCCATGGCGCCCTACTTGAAGATGCGGTGGCGCCCCTGGGTCGGCTTCAAGTGGCTCTTCTTCCGCTCGGGGCCGGGCGCTACGAACCACTTCGAGGGCGGGGGGTTCGCGCGCAGCAACGACGACGTCGCCTACCCCAACCTGATGTTCCACTTCCTGCCGATCGCGGTGCGCTACGACGGCTCGGCGCCCGAGGGGGGACACGGCTACCAGGTCCATATCGGACCGATGTACTCCGATGCGCGCGGCTCGATCAAGATCACGTCGAGGGACCCGCGCGTCCACCCGGCCCTGCGCTTCAACTACGTCTCGACCGACCAGGACCGGCGCGAGTGGGTCGAGGCGATCCGCGTCGCGAGGAAGATCCTGAGCCAGCCCGCGATGGATCCGTTCAACGGCGGCGAGATCTCGCCCGGACCCGACGTCGCGAGCGACGAGCAGATCCTGGACTGGGTCCGCCGCGACGGGGAGACCGCCCTGCACCCCTCGTGCACGACCAAGATGGGTGTCGACGAGATGGCGGTCGTGGACCCCCGGACGATGCGCGTGCACGGCCTCGACGGGCTTCGCGTGGTCGATGCCTCCGTGTTCCCCTACGTGACCAACGGCAACATCTACGCGCCGGTCATGATGGTCGCCGAGAAGGCCGCCGACCTGATCTTGGGCAACACGCCGCTCGCGCCCGAACCGGTGGAGTTCTACCGCCGCCGCTGAGCCGGCGGCCGACACTAGACTGCCGGACGGACCCGACCCGAAGGGTGATCACCGTGCGCGAGCTCGACCTCGACCTGCTGGCTCGACTGTGCGAGACGCCCGGCGTCTCGGGTCGCGAGGACGCCGTCCGCGCGCTCGCCACGGAGGAGCTCGACGGGCTCGTCGACGAGATCTCGGTCGACCCGATGGGCAACCTCGTCGCGACGCGCCGCGGGGAGGGTGGTCCCCGGGTGATGGTCGCGGCGCACATGGACGAGATCGGCTTCCTGGTCCGCCACGTCGACGACCGCGGGTTCCTGCGCGTAAGCCCGGTCGGCGGCGTGTTCCCGCGGTACCTGCCCGCGCAACGCGTGACCGTGAGCCCCTCGGGGAGCGGCGAGCCGATGGTGGGCGTGCTCTTCGAGGCCTCGGACATGGGGATGCCGAACGAGGAGTCGAAGACCCCGAAGGTGGAGGAGTTCTTCGTCGACCTCGGCCTGCCCGGCGATCGCGTTCGGTCGACGGTTGCGCCCGGGGACGCGGTGACGATGCATCGCACGCTCGAGCGGGTGGGCGATCGCGTCATCGCCAAGGCGCTCGACGATCGGATCGGCCTGTTCATCATCATCGAGGTACTCCGTCACCTGCCCCGGGGCGCGGCTGAGGTGATCGCGCTCGGGACCGTCCAGGAGGAGATCGGCACGCGTGGTTCGTCCGTGGCGGCGCACCGGATCACGAAGGACGTCGGCGTCGCGATCGACACGACGCTCGCGCGGGACCTGCCGGGCGTGGACGATGCGAAGACGGTCACCCGCCTCGGCGAGGGCGTCTCGATCAAGGTCATGGACAAGTACCAGATCACGCACCGGCGGCTGCTCGACTTCGTCCGCGGCCTCGCGCGCGAGCGGGACGTCCCCCATCAGCTCGAGGTCGGCTTGCCCGGAGGCACCGACGCCGAAGCGATCGAGGTGGCCGGCGACGGCGTCCCGGCGATCGCGATGTCGATCCCCAGCCGGTACGGGCATTCGGCGTCGGAGATGTGCGACCTGGGCGACGTCGCGGCGACCGCCGACCTCCTCGAGGCGTTCCTCCAGGAGGTCACCGTCTCCGCGCTCGCCGTGCGGTGACCCTTCAGGCGAGCCCGAGGAGCAACAGACCGCCGATCACGAGGACGACGCCGAGGTACTGCGTCGGCGCGGGGCGCTCCTGCAGGAGCGTCACCCCGCCGATCACCGGGATCAGCGGGTAGGTCGCCGACGCGACCGTGACGATCGACAGCAGCCCGACCTCGGCCCCCCAGGCGTACGAGATCGTGCCGAGGAGCTCCATCAACCCGACCCCCGCCGCGAGCACGAGCGCCGGGCCGGCGACGCCGGTTCGCTCCCGCTCCCCCGACGCTCCCCGCCGCAGGGCGACCACCACGGCCGCGCCGAGGAAGACGGCCGTCATCGTGAGCCGCCCGAACCAGAGCGAGGGCAGCACGCCAGCGGTCTTCGCCGCCCACCCCATGATGTACGTGGCCACGCCGAAGAGCACCGTGGATACGATCGCCAGGGGCAACCCCGCCGGCTTCGTCCCTGTTCCGGCCCGAAGCGCCCGGACGTCGGTGGAGGTCAACACCGCTCCCGCGAGCGTCACGACCGCGCCGACCGCCTGCCAGGATCCCATCGACTCGTCGAGCAGCACCATCGACAGGAACACGGGCACGACGGCGTACGTCGCGAGCACGGGCGAGACCACCGCGATCGGACCGAGTTGCAGCGCCCGGTAGAGCGTCGCGAACGCCAGCGCGCCCAGGAACGCGTTCGGCACCAGCCACAGAGCCACCTCGGACAGACCGTCCAGGTCGGGGCGGACCACCAGCACGAGCAGGCTCACCGCGGTCGCGGCTGCGATCTGGGCGATCACCACGGTCCGGAAGCTCCCGATCCGCCGCCCCGACATCGCCGCCCACAGGTCGGAGAGCCCCCACCCCAGCGCGGCACCCAGCCCGAAGATCACGTGGCCGACCGCACCTCGGCGAGCGCGTCGACCGCGAGCGCGCCTCGCTCGGCGACGACGAGCGGGTTCGCCTCCAGCGAAGTGAGCCTGCCGCGGAGATCGTGAGCCGCGCGCGCCACCGCCTCGACCGCCCTCGCGAACGCGCGCAGGTCGTGCCGCGACGGGTCGAGGCCGCAGCGCTCCGCCTGCGACGCCGCGTAGACGCGCGCCTGCTTCGCCGTGAGCGGGGCGAGCACGAACGCCGCCTCCCCCGACTCGGCGAGCGCCCCTCCGGGACGAACCGTCACGAGGGACCCGAACCGCTCGTCGACGACCGCGCCCACGAGGACCTCCTTCCCCGCGGCCATCCGCTGTACGAGCACCTTCGGCGTCGATGCGCCCGCCCGCCGGGCGGCACGGAGCACGTCGGCGGCCGCCAGCTCGACGTCGGTCGCGTTCGACAACCCGAGGCAGACGCCCCCGAGCTTCGCCTTGTGCGGCAGCTCGGGGGTCAGCGCCTTCACCGCGACCGGGAAGCCGATCGAGCGAGCCGCCGATCCTGCGGCCTCGGGCGTCCTCGCGGTCGCCTCCCTCGGACGGCGCACGCCGTACAGCTCGAGCAGCCTGCCGGCGCGGACCTCGTCGAGTGGACCCGACCGGCCCCGCACGATCCGGAGCGCGGCCGTGCGAGCGGGGTGAGGCGCCAGGTCGACGGGGGCCCGATCGCGTGCGGCCTGCAGGTCGACGAGCGCGCGGATCGCCCCGGCCGACGCCCGGTGCCCCTGGAGGAAGGGGATCCCCGCCCGGTCGACGAACCGCCGCGCGGCCGGACCGTACGCGAGCGCGCTCATCCCGACCGAGGCGAACGCGACGCCGCTCCCGCGCTGCAGATCGCGAACCCTTCGGAGCAGGGGATCGGCCCACGAGCCTTCCTCCTCGGCCCGCGGGGGGTCCGCGTCGAACGCGACGAACCCGATCGCGGGGTCGCTCGCGAGCGCCTCGAGGGCGGCGCCGAACATCTCGGTCTCGACGGCGGCCTGGCCGGTGACATCGAGCGGATTGTTCTGCGACGCGAAGTGCGGGAGTGCCTTGCGGAGGGCCGACATCGTCGGCCGGGCGAGCTCGGGGAGCGACAGACCCTGCGCGCCCGCGGCCTCGGCGAAGAGCGTGCAGGCGCCCCCGGACTGCATCGCGGCGGCGACCCCATCGCTCCGGAGCCTGCGGTGGAACGACAGCAGGACGACCGCCTCGAACATCGTCACCGGGTCCTCGACCAAGATCGCCCCCCGGCCGCGGAGCCACGCGTCGCGGAGCGCCGTGTCCCCGGCGAGCGCGCCCGTGTGCGCCACGATCGAGCGGCGGGCGGCCTCGCTGCGCCCCGGCGGCGCGCAGACGAGCACAGGCTTGCGTGCCGCGCGCAGCGCATCGAGCCCCCGGCCGATCCCGGCCACGTCTCGCATCGTCTCGATGTAGGTCGCGACCAGCCGCGTGTGGGGATCGTGAGCCGCCCACTCGAACAGGTCGCCGAGCCCGAGCACCGCCTCGTTCCCGACGCCGAGGACGAGCCGGAGACCGACGCCGCGATCGGAGGCCAGTTGGCTCAGGCTCCACGCGACCGTCCCGCTCTGCGAGATGACGGAGGTCGAGCCCGCGACGGGTTCCGGCGGAGGTGTCGTCCCGTACGGGGCGACCCCGTCGACGTAGTTCACGAAACCCTCGACGTTCGGGCCGAGGACGGGGATCCTCGCCCGAGCAGCGGCCCGCCGGAGCTCCTCCTGCAGCGCCTTGCCCTGCTCGCCCGCCTCGGCGAACCCGGAGGACACCACCAGGATCGAGCGCGCCCCGACCCTGGCGCAGTCCTCGATCGAGCGGACGACGATCCGTGCCGGCACGACGAACACCACCAGGTCCACGCCTCGGGGAAGGTCCAGCACCGAGGATCGGCAGGGGCGGCCCCAGACCTCGTCGTACTTCGGGTTGACCGGGTACAGCTCACCCTCGAACCCGAGATGCAGCAGGGAGCGGTGGATCTCCGGGGCCCACGAATCGGGCGATTCGGACGCCCCGACGATCGCGATCGACGCAGGCGCGAGGAGCGCCCGCAGATCCAAGCTCACGCGTCGCCCCGGTACCGCGCGTCTCGCCAGGCGATCGCCGCCTTCAGCCCCTGCTCCTGGGTGATCCGACGGAACTCGTCACGGGCGGGCAGGTTCGCCGACTCGATCATCACGTCGAGCTCCGTGTTCGCGTCCATCGCCGCGCGGAACCCCGCGACGTCCCAGGCGCGGTTGGCGGCCAGCTTGGTCGCGCGGATCACGAACGGCTCGTTCTTCGCGATCTCCTCGGCCAGCGCGAGGGTCGCCGCGTCGAGCTCCTCCCGAGGCACCACCCGGTTCACGAGCCCGAGCCGATGCGCCTCGGCCGCCGGGACCCGGTCCTCGCCCGTGTACAGCAGCTCCTTGGCCGCGCGCATCCCCACCACCCACGGGAGGAACATCGAGACCACGCCGGAGCCGAACCGGACGTCCACGTATCCGAAGTACGCGTCGTCGGCCGCCACCGCCAGATCGCAGGCGAGCATCAGGTCGACGCCCCCGGCCAGGCAGTACGAATGCACGCTCGCGATCACCGGCTTGGGATGATCGTGGATCGCGAGCATCTGCTCGGTCGAGCGCCTCAGCTCCTCGTACCAGCCCGCCGAGTCCTGAACGCCGGCGGCCGCGTCCTCGTTCAGGTCGTACCCGGCGCAGAACGCCCGTCCGGCACCCCGGAGGACCAGCACCCGCACCCCCTCGTCGGCGGCGGCCGACTCGAGCGCCGCCATCAGGGCCGACATCAGCTCCGCGTTCAGAGCATTGAGGGCTTCCGGCCGATCCATCGTCAGCCGGCGCACGGATCCGACGTCCTCCACGACCAGGACCGGTCGACGGTTCTCGGGATCGGTCACCGTATCCATCCGTGCCTGGTCTCCCTGCCTGGTCCGGGCCCGCATCATACCCCCGGCTTTGAACCGCGCTTCAGCCCGGATCTCGAGCGATAGCGGGCCTTGATGACCTGGATCGGCTGCGAACCCCCGTGGGTTGCGCCGCCCAAGCCCGGGTGTTATGCAAGGTGTTTGTACCGCCGCTCAACCAAGGCGAGGGGGGAAGATGCAGCACCCACGCGATCGCTTCAGCCGTCGGTTCACCCGCCGGGACTTCCTTCGCAAGGCTGGCGGCACCGCGATCGCGGTCCCGAGCCTTGCAGCCATCCTGGCCGCCTGCGGGAAGCCGGGATCCTCGGCCGGCAGCGGCGGGGCGACCGGCCCCACGGGAGGAACGGGAGGACGGATCCTCGCCCGGCCGGACAACCCCGTCACGCTCCCGCTGAACCGGGACCCGATCCCGACGGACACGCCGATCGAGTCGGGCACCCTGCGCGTGTACAACTGGTCCGACTACCTCTACAAGAAGGTGGTCAAGGGGTTCGAGGAGCAGTACGGGGTCACCGTCGAGGTCACGACGTACAACAACATGGAGGAGGGGATCCAGAAGCTCGTCGCCGGGCAGGTGCAGGCCGACGTGTTCTTCCCCACCACCGACTACATCTCGCGCCTCGTCGAGACCGACCTCATCCAGCCGCTCAACCACGACCTGGTACCGAACCTCGAGGCCAACTACTGGCAGTCGTTCTGGGATCCGGGGCCGTGGTACGACACGGGATGGCTGTACACGGTCCCGTACACGATCTACACGACCGGGGTTGCGTACCGGCGTGACCGCGTCACCGACGACGAGGCGGCCGCCGCCAGCTACGAGCTCTTCTTCGACCCCAGGTTCTCCGGGGCGGTCAGCTACTACGACTCCTACCGAGATGCGCTGGGGATGATGATGCTCCGCAACGGCAGCACGGATCCCAACACCGAGGACCCGACGGTGATCGAGGCCGCGAAGGACGCGGTCCTGCAGATGATCACCGACAACGACGCGCGACTGACGATCAACGGGACGTACTCCAAGCTTCCCGAGGGCGAGTTCAGCGTGTCGCAGGCGTGGTCTGGCGACATCGTCGGAGCCCAGTGGTACCTGCCCAAGGGAACCGGGACCGAGGTCCTCGGCTACTGGTACCCGCCCGACCAGAAGGGGCTGATCGGGAACGACACGATCACGATCCCGACGGTTGCGGAGAGCCCGCGCCTGGCCCACGAGTTCCTGAACTTCCTCCTGGACGCGGAGTGGGGGTACGTGAACTTCCGCGACTGGAACGGGTACCAGCCGCCGATGACCTCGATCGTTCCCGAGCGACTCATCGACGAGGGCGTCGTTCCCGAGAACCTCCCACTCGCCGTCGTCTCGGAGGAGAACTTCACGCTCGGCTACACACAGGGGGAGCTGTCCGCGGAGGCGGACGCGCTCTGGCTCGGTGCCTGGAGCGAGATCCAGGCGGGTGGATAGCTCGACGGAGGCCGAGCCGGGAGGACGGCGGCGGCGCGGCCGAGGCCTCGCGCCCGCTCGATCAGGCGTCTCGTACCCGCGCTGGTACTGGCCGTCGTTCACCGCGCCCGGACTGCTCTGGCTCGCGGTCCTGTTCGTCTTGCCGTTCTACGTCGTCCTCTCGGTGGCCTTCGGCACCGTCGAGCCGCTGTTCAGGACGCCGTTGCCCGTCTACCAGTTCTGGTGGTGGGACTTCGCGACGTTCGCCCAGACCGCCGAGAGGTTCTACGCAGGGGACCGCATCTACCTCGATCCGTTGGTTCGCACGCTGATCTACGTGCTCCTCGCCAGCCTCATCTGTTTGGTCCTGGGCTACGCCGTCGCGTACTACACCGCTCGGTTCGCAGGCAAGCGCAGGGGGCTGATCCTGATCCTCCTGGTCACACCGTTCTGGATCAGCTACCTGATGCGGATCTACGCGTGGCAGAGCATGCTCCAGCCCGACGGGTACATCAACGATCTCGTGGGCGTGTTCGGTGTCGCGCCGATCGAGTGGCTCGCGGGCAAGCCGGTCACGGTCGTCCTCGGCCTCGTCTACGGCTACATCCCGTTCATGATCCTGCCGCTCTTCGCGTTCCTGGACCGGATCCCGCAGAGCGTGCTGGAGGCCGGGCGCGACCTCGGGGCGAGCCCGTTCCAGACGTTCCGGCAGGTCACGCTCCCGCTGTCGAGACCGGGGATCCTCGCGGGCCTGGTGATCGTGTCGCTGCCGATGTTCGGCGACTACTACACGAACGACTTGCTGGGATCCGAGTCCACCTCGATGTACGGGAACCTGATCGACAACGCCGTGGGATCCGCGGGCCAGGGCCCGGAGGCCGGGTCGCTCGTGCTGATCCTGATCGTGATCGTGATGATCCCGATGCTCTACTACCTGCGGTCGACCCGACGCGCGACGGAGGGGGCGGCGTGAGCGAGACGACCGTCGCCGCAACGCCGTCGCGGACGGGCTCGGCGGGCCGGGCGGCCATGGACTGGTTCCGCAACCCATGGGGCAAGCCGAGGTTCCTGCGCGCGATCACCTGGGGATACCTCGCCTGGTCCATCGTGCCCGTCGCGATCGCGATCGCCTTCTCCTTCAACGCGGGGCGCTCCCGCAGCACCTGGCAGGGGTTCTCGCTTCGCTGGTGGTATCAGGACCCCTTCGATTCGTTGTGGACGGACCCGGGATTGCGCTCGGCGATGTCCCAGACCTTCAGGCTCTCGCTCCTCACGGTGCTGGTGGCCGTTCCCCTCGGGACGCTCTTCGCGATCGGGATCGACCGGTGGCGGGGGAGACCGGCGACGACCGCCAACTTCTTCATGCTCTTCTCGTTCGTGATCCCCGAGATCATCCTCGGTGTCTCGCTGTTCCTCCTGTTCACGAACCTGCTCGACAACCTCGTGCGCCTCGGGACGATGGCACAGGTGCTCGGGCTGGTGACGTTCCAGATCTCGTATCCCGTGATCATCGTCCGAGCTCGGCTGCTCTCGATCGGCTCCGAGTTCGAGGAGGCCGCGATGGACCTCGGCGCGACGCCGAACCAGGCGCTTCGACGCGTGCTGCTTCCGCTCCTGGGACCCGCGATCCTGGCGAGCATCGCCCTCGTGTTCGCGGACTCGGTGGACAACTTCGTCACCGTCCGGTACCTGTCCGGGCAGGCGCCCACCGAACCGCTCTCCGTGAAGATCTACACGGCCGCCCGCGCCTCCCCTACCCCCGCGGTCAACGCCGCCGCGACGGTCATGCTCGTCGCCACGCTCAGCGTGATCGCGGTGGCCTGGCTCGTCTACCGGAAGATCAGCACGGGGCGCGGCGACGAGCTCTCGAACCTGGCCGAACTGTGAGCGCGCCCGGCGCCCACCCGATCATCCCGCCGCGGCGTCCTGCAACTCGGCGCCAGCCGCTCCGTCCGAGGTGTCGAGCAGTACGCGGAGGGCCTCGGCGGGAAGGTTGACCGCGACGGCCGCACCCTGCTGGTACGGGATGCCGTCGCCCTGGTTCTGCACCCACGCCTGGAGCGTCTGACCGGGGGCGAGGTGCAGGATGACCTGCATGATCGATCCCACGTAGACGACGCGCTCGACCATGGCGGGGATGTGGTTCGCCCCGACCGTGCCCTGCGGCTCGATCCGGACGCGCTCGGGCCGGATCGTGACCCGGACGTCACCCCGTGCATCCGTGTCGCCCTGCGCGGCGACCAGCTCGAACTCGCCGAGCCGCAACCTGGCGCGGCCGTCCGGGCCGCCGCCCTCGGCCCGCGCGTCCATGAGGTTCGACACGCCGAGGAAGTCGGCGACGTAGGCGGTGGCGGGCTCCTCGTAGACCTCCGAGGGCGTCCCGACCTGTTCGACGCGGCCGTTGCTCATCACCGCGAGGCGATCGGACATCGTGAGCGCCTCCTCCTGGTCGTGCGTCACGTAGACGAACGTGATCCCGATCTCCTCCTGCAGGGCCTTCAACTCGATCTGCAGCGCCTTGCGGAGCTTGGCGTCGAGGGCACCCAGGGGCTCGTCCAGCAGGAGCACCGCCGGGTTCAGGATCAGGGCGCGGGCAAGTGCCACCCGCTGCTGCTGCCCGCCCGAGAGTTGGGACGGCCGGCGACGCTCGAGGCCGGACAGGCGCACCAGTTCGAGGGCCGACCCGATGCGCTGCCGAGCCTCCTGCTTGGAGACGTCCTGGTAGCGCAGCCCGAACCCCACGTTCTCGGCCACGGTCAGGTGGGGGAACAGGGCGTAGTTCTGGAAGACCGTGTTCACGTTGCGCTTGTGCGGCGGCGTCTGAGCCATGTCCACGTCGTCCAGCAGGATCTGGCCCTCGTCGGGCCGCTCGAAGCCCGCGATGAGGCGCAGCGTGGTCGTCTTGCCGCAGCCCGACGGGCCCAGGAGCGAGAAGAACTCGCCGGGCGGCATCGAGAGGTTGATGCCCGCGACCGCCGTGACGTCGGCGAACCGCTTCACCAGATCGACGAGGACGACCTGCCCACCAGCCATCGCGCGCGGAGCATACCCGAGGACCCCGCGGAGCCGCAGGCCCTCGAACGTCGAGGCGCAGCCTCAGCCCAGGTTCAGGTAGACCGACTTGCGCTCGAGGAAGTCGTCGACGCCGTCCTTGCCGAGCTCGCGACCCACGCCCGACTGCTTGTAGCCGCCCCACGGCATCTCGGTCGGGGCCGGCTGCGTGTCGTTGATCCACACGATCCCGGCCCGGATGGCCTGGGCCGTGCGCAACGCCTTCTTGATGTCCCGGGTCCACACCGCGGCCGCCAGGCCGTACTCGTTGTCGTTCGCCATCGCGACGACGTCGTCGATGCTGGAGAACGGGATCACGGACATGACCGGACCGAAGATCTCCTCGCGGGCGATCGTGGCCCGGTTGTCGACGTCGGCGAACACGGTCGGCGCCACGAAGTAGCCGTTCGCGAGCCGTGGATCCTCGGGCCCCCGTCCCTGTCCTGCCAGCCGCGCCTCCTGCAACCCCGTCTCGATGTATCCCTGGACCCGCTCCAGCTGCTCTCGGCTGACGAGCGGCCCCATCTCGGTCGCTTCATCCAGGCCGTCGCCGAGGACGATCTGCGCCGCACGGTCCGCGAAGGCGTTGATGGCGTCGTCGTACACCGGCTCCTCCACGAAGACCCGGGTGCCGGCCGAGCAGATCTCGCCCTGGTTCCAGAAGACGCCGTTCGCCGACCCGGTGAACGCCTCGGCGGGGTCGGCGTCCGCGAACACGATGTTCGGGGACTTCCCGCCGAGCTCGAGGGTCACGCGCTTCAGCGTGTCGGCGCCGCTCCGCATGATGATCTTGCCCACCTCGCGCGAGCCGGTGAAGGCGACCTTGTCCACCTTGGGGCTCGCGACCAGTGGCGCGCCCGCGGTCTCGCCGAGGCCCGTGATCACGTGGAGGACCCCGGTGGGCAGCCCAGCCTCCTCGAGGATCTTCGGCAGCTCCAGGCTGGTGAGGGGCGCCTGCTCCGGCGGCTTGAGGATGAAGGTGCATCCGGCGGCGAGGGCCGCGGCGAGCTTCTGCGTGGCCATCATCATCGGGTAGTTCCACGGCGTGATGCCGACCGCGACGCCCATCGGTTCCTTCCAGACCATGAACATCGCGTCCTGGGACAGGTGGTGGACGTCGCCATCGATCTTGGTCGCCCACCCGCCGTAGTACTCGAGCATGAAGGCCACCTCGCCGATGTCCTCGAGCGCGTCACCGATCGGCTTGCCCGAGTCCAGCGTCTCCATCCGCGCCAGCCGCTCGTGCTCCCGGCGGACGATGTCCGCGGCGCGCAGGAGGATCCGCCCGCGCTCCCGCGCCGAGGTCCCGGGCCACCAAGCACCTTCGTCGAAGGTACGTCGGGCCGCGTCGATCGCCAGCTCCACGTCGACGGGCTTGGAGCTCGGCGCCGTCGCAAGGACCTCGCCGGTCGCCGGGTTGAAGACGTCGAAGCGCTCGCCGTCCTGCGCATCGATCCACTTGCCGTCGATGTAGTTCTGCAACGCGTCAGCCACGGCCTGCCTCCTCGGAAACGATCATCCAACGACGACCCAGCCTACCGCGATGCCGAGCGGCGCTCAGGCGGGCACGAACCACTCGCCGTCGGTCCACGTCGGCTCGCCCTCGACCAGCTCCATCACCCTGCCGAAGTTCTCGTCCGTCGCGGGGTCGTGGACCATCGCGAAGTACGCGTCCTTGTCCTCGTACATCACCACCACGACGACCTCGTCGCCCTCGTCGGCCTTCAGCAGGTAGGAACCGCGATATCCCTGTGCCGCGGCTCCCGTCGGGGCCGCGTTCATCAGTGCCACCAGGTCCTCGCGCCTCTCGGTCTTCGCCTTCATCCGCCCGATCGTTCCGTACACGACACCCTCCGTCCTCCGCTGGGGCCGAGCATACGACGCGTCTCGCGACGGACGGTAGGCTGCCCGCCGTGAGCGCGGAGGCGGCGCCTAAAGCCGTGACCGGTGACGGCGTCCGGCTGCACGTGCGGGGGTGGCGCGGGACCGGCCGGGGTGTGCTGCTCGCTCACGGCCTCGCCTCCTCCTCGCACATCTGGGATCTCGTCGGCCCACGTCTCTCCGCGGCCGGGATCCGCGCGGTCGCCTACGACCATCGCGGTCACGGGCGGTCCGGCAAGCCCTCCTCCGGCTACGGGTTCGACCGGACGACCGCGGACGCGGCCGCCGTGATCTCGGCGACGGGCCTGCGTCGCCCCGTGGTCGTGGGCCACTCGTGGGGGGCCAACGTGGTCCTCGAGCTCGCCGTCCGCTCTCCCCGTTCCGTGTCCGGAGCGGTGCTCGTCGACGGTGGCTTCCTCAACCTCCGCGACCGCTTCGACTGGCGCACGGCCAAGCAGGTCCTCGCGCCGCCGAACCTCTCCGGGACGCCGGTGCACGAGTTCCTCGAGACGATCCGCTACTTCCTCCACGGCCAGGTCGAGATCACCCCGGACGTGGAGGCCGTGTTCCTCTCGCTGATGCGGATCGACGGGCACGGCAACATCCATCCGCGTCTGTCGCGCGCGAACCACCTCCGGATCCTGCGGGCCCTGTGGGAGCAGGATGCGCTCGGCCTGCTGGAGCGCGTCCGCGTCCCCACGCTCGTGCTCGCCGTCCGTACGCCTGCGGACACGGCCGAGTCGGCCGGGTTCGCGCGGGAGAAGGAGCGCGCCGCACGCGCGGTGAGGGCGATCGGGGGCACGGTGCGACTCGAGTGGGTCCGCGGGATCCACGACCTGCCGCTCCAGCGACCCCAGGCGCTCGCGAGCCGGATCCTGCGGTTCGCCGGGGCGGCGTGGCGCTGACCCCGCGCGTTCACGACCGACGGCCGTACGATGGACGACATGTTCGTCTTCCTGCTGCTGCTCCTGCTCCTGGCCGCGGCCGCCGGCGTGCTGGGCGCCGTGCTCAAGCTCACGCTGGCGCTGGTCCTGTCCCTGATCCTGGCGGTCGTGCTCCTCGTGTGGATCGGGAGCTGGTACGCGAGGCGCCGCTTCCGCAGGTTCCAGCAGGACATCGAGACGCGCGCGGACCAGCAGCGTCGTCGGCGCGATGCGTACGACGTCGGGCCGGAGTCCGGGCCGCGCGGGCTTCCCGACGGACGGTAGACACGAGCGCTTCCGTCCCCGACCGGAAGCACGATCCGACCGAGGCGGACCCGTCCGGCCGGGCGCAGGCGGTCCTCGAGCAGCTGGAGGCGATGGGCGACCCGTCTCGCCTGGCGGGTATGCAGCGGTACGGCATCGACACCCGCCGAGCCCTCGGCGTCACCGTGACCGAGCTCCGCGCGCTCGCCCGGCGGCTCGGCAGGGACCACCAGCTGGCCGCGGGGCTCTGGGACTCGGGCGTCCACGAGGCGCGCATCCTCGCCTCGATGCTCGACGACCCCATGGCGGTGACCGAGGCCCAGATGGAGGATTGGGTCCTCGGGTTCGACTCCTGGGACCTGTGCGACCAGGTCTGCGGCAACCTGTTCGACCGCACGCCCCACGCCTTCGACGCCGCCGTGAGGTGGAGCGCACGGGAGGAGGAGTTCGTCAAGCGAGCGGCATTCGCCCTCATGGCCTGCGCCGCCGTCCATCGCAAGGGCGAGCCCGACGAGCGGTTCGAGGCCTTCCTGCCGATCATCCGCGCGCAGGCGGGCGATGACCGCAACTACGTGAAGAAGGCGATCTCGTGGGCGCTCCGGCAGATCGGCAAGCGCAGCCCAGAGCTCAACGCGCGGGCGATCCGGACGGCGGAGGAGATCCGAGGTCTCGATGCCCGCGCGGCCCGGTGGATCGCGGCCGACGCCCTGCGCGAGCTCCGGAGCCCGGCGGTCCGCGCGCGCCTGGTCCGGGGAGCTCCCCGCTCGGGCGCGTAGGACTACCCCTCCAGCAGCGCCGGCGCGAGGTCCCGCAGCTGGTCCAGGCAAGGATCAAGTTCGTCCTCAGCGACGACCTGGACGCACACGTGGTCCGCCCCGGCGTCCAGGTGCTGGCGAACGCGCAAGGCGATCCGATCGACGTCCCCCCAGGCCACGACGGCGTCGATCAACGCGTCGCTCCCTTGGCCCGAGACGTCGGCGTCGGTCCAGCCCATCCGCCGCAGGTTCCGCGCGTAGTTCTCCGTCTGCAGGTAGTGGACGGCGAAGCCTCGGGCGATCCGCCGAGCGACCGAGGGATCGTCCTCCAGCACCGCCGTCTGCTCGACGGCCAGGACCGGTCCGGGCCCCAGTCGCGCTCGCGCGAACGCCGTGTGCTCGACCGGCACGAAGTACGGGTGTGCCCCGTGCGTGCGCTCGGCGGCCAGGCCGAGCATCTTGGGGCCGAGCGCGGCGAGCACCATCCGCGGCGCGAGCTCGGGCTCGGGGGCCGAGGACGCCGCGCGGTCCATCGCGTCGATGTAGTCGCGCATCGCCGAGTACGGACGCCGGTACTCGTGGCCGCGGCGCGCCACCGACGGAGCGTGGCTCACGCCGACCCCCAGCAGGAACCGCCCCGGGTACGCGTCCGAGAGCATGCGCCACCCGTTGGCCGCCGCCGCCGGGTCGCGGGCCCACATGTTGGCGATGCCGCTCGCGATCACGACGCGCTCGGTGCTCGACAGCAGCCACCCCGCATGGCTGAAGATCTCGCGGCTGTCGACCGCCTCGGGGACCCAGATCGCGCCGTACCCGAGCGACTCGACCTCGGCCGCGGCCTCTCGCTCCTCGGCGGCGGACAGCGACTCGAGCGCGAAGCTCCACACGCCGACGCGCCCCAGCGCCTCGCGCAACGCATCGCGCTCCTCCCGGAGCTCGAGGTCGACCGCCTCCTCCATCGCGCCGGACCCTACAACGACGGAAGGGACCCCGCACGGGGGTCCCTTCCGCCTCGAGCCGCGTGATCCGGCTACCCGTCTTCGCGTGCGCCCACCGGCTCCACCTCCGGGAGCGCGACCGCTTCCTCCGCCTCCTCGACGCCTTCCACGTTCAGCTTCGGCAGCCACTCGAGCCACCTCGGCAGGTACCAGTTGCGATCGCCGAGGAGCCGCATCGTCGACGGCACGAGGATCGACCGCACGATCGTGGCGTCGATCAAGACCGCGATCGCCAGCCCGAACCCCATCTGCTCGAGCGGGGTCAGTCGTCCCGCAGCGAACCCGCTGAACACGGCGACCATGATGATGGCGGCGCCGGTGATGATGCCGCCGGTGGTCCGCAGGCCGTACGCGACGGCCTCCGTGTTGTCGTGCGTCTTGTCGTACTCCTCACGGATCCGCGTGAGGAGGAACACGTGGTAGTCCATCGACAGGCCGAACAGGATCGAGAAGAGGAACAACGGGAGCCACGCCTCGATCGCATCGACGCGCTGGAACCCGCTGACGTCCGCGACGAACTCCCCGACGGCGTTCATCGCCCGGTCGAGCACGTTCCCGTTCGGGTCACCCTTCTGGAACACGAGGACGATCGCGCCGTAGGCCGCCCCCACCGAGAGCAGGTTCATCACGATCGCCTTGGCCGGCACCACGAGCGAGCGGAAGACGACCGTGAGCAGGATGAACGACAACCCCAGCACGAGCATGATGACCGTCGGCGTGAAGCTGTCGGAGATGTTGAAGAAGTCGGTGATGAACGCCGTCTCGCCCCCGACCAGCACCTCCGCCGACGTCGCGCCGAACGCCGCGGGAACGTACTCGCTCCGCAGCCGCTGGATGACCTCGACCGCGGCCTCGCTCTGGACGTCGGCCGCGGGGCCTGCGAGCGGGATCTCGATCAAGATCGTCTCCCCGTCCTCGCCGTAGCGTGGTTCGGCGGGGGCACCCAGGTACGGGTCGTCGGCGATCTCGGTGCCTAGGGTCTCGACGCCCTGGCGGATGTCCGGATCCGTGGCGTCGCCCACCACGACGACCTGAGCCGGCGAGTTGACTCCGGCCTTGGGGAAGTACTCGACCAGCGCGAGGAACGCAGCCTTGGCCTGGATGTCGTCGGGCAGGGTCGTGATCCCCGCCAGACCCTGCTTGATGCCGCGCCCCTCGTCCTCGGGGTGGGCCTGGATCCAGAAGGGGAGCGAGAGGACGATCAGGAAGCCTCCGGCCAGGACCAGCGCGAGCACCGGACGGGCCATGACCCCACGGCTCACCTTGTCCCAGAACCCCCCGGGCCGCCCGTGCTCGATGTCGCCACGCTTGCGGCCGAAGATCCGCCCCGCGTTGATCTTGTCGCCCAGCAGGGACAGGATCGCCGGCAGCAGCGTCATCGACGCCGCCACCGAGACCAGGACCACGATGATCGCGCCGCCCGCCAGGCTGCGGAAGATCGTCGTCGGCACCAGCAGCATCCCGGCCAGCGCGAGGACGACCGTCAGACCGCTGAAGAAGACGGCCCGGTTGGCCGTTCCACCCGCCTTGCCGATCGCCTCCAGCTTCTCGCGGCCGCGCTGCCGCTCCTCCCGGTAGCGCGACACGATGAACAGCGAGTAGTCGATGCCGACCGCCAGACCCATCATCGAGATGAGGTTCGGGGCGAAGAAGCTGAAGTGCCAGAGCTGGCCGAGCAGGCCCACGATCCCGAGCGACACGGCGATCGCGAAGATCCCCATCACGATCGGCGTGACCCCGGCGACGACGGAGCCGAAGACGATGACCAGCACGATGATCGCGGCCAGGACGCCGATGCTCTCGCCGAAGCGCAGGTCCTCCTCGGAGATCTTCTTGAAGTCCTCGGTGGAGGATGCCTGGCCGAGCAGGTACGCCTCGATCCCATCGGAGCTCGCCGCCTCGCGGATCGCCTGCAGGTCCTCGACGTGCGTGGCGACGTCGTCGATCTCGCCGGTCATGATCGTCGTGAACAGGACCGCGCGTCCGTCCTCGGAGGGGATCGGCCCGAGCGGCGCCAGGTCCAGGTCCCCCGCGACCTCGGCCGGCAGCGGGAACGATGGCGGCACGTAGGTCACCGCCTCGGGGCCGAGCGCGGCGAGGTCGGCGAGCACCCCGTTGACCCGCTCGACGAAGGCGGGGTCCTCGACGCTCCCCTCGTCCTCGCCGGCGATCACCCAGGTCTCGGTGACGATGTCCTCGCTGAGCCTGCGCTCCTCGAGGATCTGCTCGGCGCGCTTGGCCTCCGGCGTGTTGGTGAAGTCGAAGTCGGTCGTCAGCGCCGGCCCGAGCAACGTCGCGGAGGCCATGCCTCCCGCCACCAGGACCAGGAACCAGACGACGATCGTCCGCCACGGGTGGCGGCTGCTCGCCCGCGCGAGCGACTCGGGATTGAGCCTCATACCTGTCCCCCCACCTGTCGAGCCCGGAGGCTTGCCCCGAGCGCACGTACATCGTATGCTTACATCGTAAGGAGTATATGCGTACGATGTAAGGTGTCAACCCATCGCCTGCGAGGAACCTTCCCTCGACGGGTCAGGATGCCCCACCGAGATGAACGGTAGAGGAACGTGACGACGGACGTCTCCCGGAAGGCCCACCGCGAGCCGCTCACGCGCGAGCGGATCGTCGAGACCGCCCTTCGCGTCATGGATGCCGAGGGCCTCGAGGCCGTGACGATGCGCCGGATCGGCCGCGAACTCGGCGTTGAGGCGATGTCGCTCTACAACCACGTCGAGGACAAGGAGAGCATCCTCGATGGCATCTGTGAGCTCGTGATGTCCGAGTTCGAGTTCCCCGACCCGGCCGAGGACTGGGCGGAGTCCTGTCGCAGGGCGGCGCGCGCGTGGCGGCAGCTCCTCAAGCAGCACCCGGATGTGATGCGGCTGTTCGCGGAGGCGCGAGGCCCTGTCCGCTCGGTGGACTCGATGCGACCCACGGAGTTCGCCCTGCGGCTGCTCCGGGCATCGGGTCTGTCCGACCGTGACACGGCGCAGGCCTTCCATGCGTTCGGCGGGTACATCCAGGGCTTCGTGATCATGGAGATGGGCTCGATCGCCGGTGGCACCGACGAGGCGCAACTGAAGGTGCACGAGGAGCTCGCGGCCGCGCTCCCGGAGGAGTTCTCCACCCTCCGGGACGTCTCCCCGTACTTCGCGGAGTGCGGCGCCGACGAGCAGTTCGAGTTCGGCCTGGACCTGTTGATCCGCGGTGTGCTCGAGCGCGTCCGCGCCCAGCCCGCCTAACGCAGGCCGAGCTCCGCGCCCACGCTCCCGAACACCTCGAGCGCGCGCCCCAGGTCCTCGGGCGTGTGGTCGGCGGTGACGATCGTCCGGACCCGCGCCTGACCCTTCGCGACCGTCGGGAAGACGATCGCGGGCGTGAAGACGCCCTCCTCGAACAGCCTGCGGGCGAACTCCTGGGTGCGCTCCTCATCGCCGGTGATGACCGGCGTGATCGGCGTCTCGCTCGAACCCGTGTCGAAGCCGAGGTCGTGGAGCCCCGCCTTGAACGACCGGGTGTTCTCCCACAGCCGCTCCAGCCGATCGGGCTCGTCGCGGATGATCGCGAGCGCCTCCATGCATGCGGCCACGACCGCGGGAGGGGCGCTCGTCGAGAACAGGTACGGTCGCCCGCGGTTCTCGAGCCACTCGATCAACGCGGCGGGCCCGGCGATGAAGCCCCCGAGCACGCCGATCGCCTTCGAGAGCGTCCCCACCTGGATGTCGACCCGCCCGTGCAAGCCGAAGTGGTCCACGGTCCCCGCCCCGCCGGTTCCGAGCACCCCGGAGGCGTGCGCGTCGTCGATCATCATGATCGCCCCGTGGCGCTCGGCGACCTCGACGAGATCCGGCAGCGGCGCGATGTCCCCGTCCATCGAGAACACGCCGTCGGTGGTCAGGAGCTGTCGCCGGTCGGGAGCCTTGGTCTCCTCGAGCAGCCGGTCAGCGTGCTCGGCGTCCTTGTGCTCGAAGACCTTGATCTCCGCGCGCGAGAGCCGGGCGCCGTCGATGATCGAGGCATGGTTCAGCCGGTCGCTCACGATCACATCGGTCTTGTCCAAGATCGCCGCCACCGTGCCGGCGTTCGCCGTGAACCCCGACTGGAACATCAGCGCCGACTCCGCGTGCTTGAATGCCGCGAACTCGCGCTCGAGCTCACGATGCATCGTCATGGTCCCGGCGATCGTGCGGACGGCGCCGCTCCCGGCGCCGAGCTCCGTCGCGGCACGTGACGCGGCAGCGTTCATCCGCGGGTGGTTCGCGAGGCCCAGGTAGTTGTTCGACGCGAGGTTGATCACTTCGCGGCCATCGAAGGTAGCCCGCGCGCCGGTCGGGCCCTCGAGCGTACGCGGGTGCAGGAGGAGGCCCTGCTCGTCGAGCTCGGCGAGCCGCTCCTTCAGGAAGTCGAGCGCCCCAGCCATCGGCTCCAAGCTACCGCATCCCGGTACGCTCCCGACGTGGACGACGATGCGATCGAGGTTGATGGGTTCCTCGCGGACTCCGTCGTCGGGGTCCAGGGCAAGCTGTACGTCCTCGGCGCCGGCTGGAACCGGATCACCGCCTCGCTGTTCCCCGCCCGGCATGACCGGATCGCGATCGGTCTGCTCGTGCGGCTCCCGGCTGGCGCCGAGCGCCGCGGCCGCCGGTTCGAGCTCCGAGTGGTGGGGCCCGACGACGAGGTCCTGGTCCTCGCGGCGGGGGCGGAGGGCCCGATCGACGCGATCACTGGGGAGTTCACGGCCGGCGGCCCGGAGGAACAAGTCGTCCCGCTCGCACTGAACCTGAACGGACTGGGGCTGCCGCGACCCGGCGACCATCGGATCGAGGTAACGGTCGATGGCCGGCCGGTGAAGCGCCTCCCGTTCCGCGTACAGGCCCTGGCCGATCGCCCGTCGACGACGCACGAGCCGGGGACGGGCACCGCCGGCTACCTCTGACCCGGCAACATGATCACCTTCGCCGCGTGACCCGAGGCAGCGGTGGCGAAGGCCTCCTCGAACCGGTCGAGCGGGAACCGATGCGTGATCACGGGGGAGATGTCGACCCGGCCGGTCGACAGCAGGGTCGTGGTCTGTTGCCACGTGCGGAACATCTCGCGGCCCGTGATCCCCAGGATCCGGGCCTCCTTGAAGATGACCTGGTCGTTCAGATCGAGCGTCACCGGTCCGTCGGGCAGACCCAGGAGCGACATCCGGCCGCCCCGAGCCAGCATCCGGGTCCCCTGGTCGATGGCCCGGGCGTTGCCCGACATCTCCAGCACGACCTCGGCGCCGCCGCCGTCGGTCTGCCCGAGCACGACCTCGACGGGATCGTCTCGCGTGGGGTCGATCAGCAGGTCGGCGCCCATCGCTCCCGCCAACGCGCGGCGGTCCTGGTTCGGCTCGATCGCGAACACCTTCCACGCACCGAGGGCGCGAGCGATCGCCACCGAGAACAGCCCGATGGGCCCGCACCCGATCACGGCGACGGGGTTGGTGAGCAGGTCCTCCCCGCCCTCGGTCCCGAACGCGGCGTGCACGGCGTTGCCGAACGGCTCCATCACCGAGGCGTGGTCCGGCGCGATCCCCTCGCCCACGATCCACGCGTTGGCGGCGGGGAGGACCACATAGTCCGCGAACGCACCGTCGGTGTCGACGCCGAGGATCCGCAGGTTCCGGCAGATGTGCGCTCGGCCGGTCCGGCACGTGGAGCACACGCCGCACGCGATGTGGGTCTCGGCCGCGACGAACGACCCGGGCTGAACGTGATGGACCTCCGGCCCGACGGCCTCGACCGTCCCCGCCACCTCGTGCCCGAAGGTCATCGGCACCCGCGTGATCCTCCCCTGGGCCCACTCGTTCCAGTCGAAGATGTGCAGGTCGGTACCGCAGATCGACGCCGCGTGTACCCGGACAAGGACCTCGCCCTCACCGGGCATGGGCATCTCGAGCTCGACCAGCTCGGCGCCGGGGGCGGCGGCCGTCTTGCGGAGGGCGCGCATCGTGGGCATCGGGCGTCAGCCTAGCCCTCCGCGGGAGGGCAAGATGTCGACGGACGGACCCGGAACCCGCGGGACCCGCGGCCACGTCCCAGGGTTGCCCATCCGAGCCGAACCACGGAGGAGCGATGCCCAACCCGACGAGGACCGCCGTGACCACCCTGGCCGCGCTGGCGCTGCTCGCGGCCGCCTGCGGCCGGCTGAACGATGGTGCCGGCTCCGACGGGGCCGACCCGATCTCCCACCCGACCGGGCCGAACGACCTGGTGCTCCGCGTCGAGACGGGCGGCGGCTTCGTGCCCGTCGAGGCCAACCTGGCCGCCGTGCCCGGCGTCTCGATCTACGGCGACGGGCGGATGATCGTCCAGGGGCCGGTGCCCGAGATCTACCCGGGCCCCGCGCTCCCCAACCTCCAGGTCACGCAGCTCTCCGAGGACGCCGTCCAGGCGATCCTGCAGGCCGCGAGCGACGCCGGCCTCATGGACGGCGACGCGAGCTACGACTACCCGTGCGTGACCGACCT
>DASSJM010000118.1:0-7059 GCA_035691205.1 Actinomycetota bacterium | reverse complement strand
CGAACGCCTCGACCGCGCCGCCCCACGCGAGCGTGCACCCCGTCTTCACCTCGTCGAACGCCAGCAGGGCGCCGTGCGCGTGGCAGATCTCCTTCAGCTCGGCCAGGTATCCGGGGTCGGGCAGCACCAGGCCGCAGTTGGTCATCGCGGGCTCGACAATCATCCCGGCGATCCCTCCGTCGTGCTCCTCGAACGCTCGGCGCGCGGCCGCGGCGTCGTTGAACGGCACGTTCAGGACCTGCTCGGCGACCCCTTCGGGCATCCCAGCGGTCTGGGGGACCGGGTTCGGGTGCTCACGCGGGCCCGCGTCCTCCTTCGAGGGGAAGACGCTCACCATCAGCGCGTCGTGGTGCCCGTGGTAGGTGCCCTCGATCTTGACGATGTACGTGCGGCCCGTCGTCGCGCGCATGATGCGCACGGCGTCCAGGGTCGACTCGGTTCCCGAGTTCCCGAACCGCCACAGCGGCAACCGGTAGCGCTCGGCCAGGTTCTCCGCGCAGATCAGGGCATCCTCCGTCGGCTGCGCGAAGTGCGTGCCGAGCTCGACGCGCTTCTGGACCGCCTCGACGATCTTGGGGTGCGCGTGACCCATCACCATCACGCCGTACCCGTTGTGGTAGTCGACGTACTCGTTGCCGTCGATGTCCCACACGCGCGAGCCCTTGCCGTGACTCACGTAGATGGGATGCGGCGGCCAGGACTGCCACGAGCTCGAGACGCCGCCGGGAAGGTGCGCCTTCGCCTCCTCGCGGTACTCGAGCGATCGGCGGTGCTTCGCGTCGAGCGCCCCCGTCTCCTCCTCGGTCAGGCGCTCGACCAGGTCCGGGTCGATCTCGACGTGACTCGTGATGGACATCGTCGGTCCCCTGGGTCTTGACTCGCCGTTCAGTCTATCCTCGCGCCCCCGACGCTCACGCCGTGACGGACCCGGCGAACGTCTCGAACGCCTCCACGTACCGGTCCAGGTCCTCGTCCGTGTGCGCGACGGAGAACGTCCACGGGTCGCCCGCGGGAGGGAACACGCCCGCGTTCAGCTGGTGGAGCCAGGCCAGGTGCTGGAGCGGGCCGTCGGCTCCCGCCGCGTCGCGGAAGGTCCGGACCGGCTCGGCGCGGAAGTGGATCGAGCCGCGGCAGCGAACCGTCGAGACCGTCGCGGGCAGATCGTAGCGAGCGATCACGTCCCGCAACGCCGCGGTGAGCCGCGCGTTCTGCGCCTCGAACCGCTCGTACACGTCGGGCGTGAGGACCTCGGTCAGCGTGGCTCGCGCCGCCGCCATCGACAGCGGGTTGCCGTTGAACGTCCCCTCCCATTCGAGCGTGCCGTCCACGAGCACGCGCATCGCCTCCTCGGTGCCGCCGACCGCGGCGACCGGGATCCCGCCGCCGATCGCCTTCGCCACGGCGACCAGGTCCGGGCGGACGCCGGACCACTCGGTCGCTCCCCCGGCCGCGATCGTCACGCCCGTCTTCACCTCGTCGAACGCCAGGAGAGCACCGTGCCGGTGGAGCAGGTCCCGGAGCCCGGCCAGGTACGCCGGCTCGGGCTGGATCACGCCGCAGTTCATGAGGATCGGCTCGAGGATCATCCCGGCGACCCGGTCGCCCTCGTCGGCCAGCACGCGCTCGACCGCCTCCAGGTCGTTGAACGGCACGATGCGGAGCACCGAGCCGAACGCCTCGGGCAGTCCGGCCGTGTTGTGGACGGCGACCGGCCGGTCGGCCGGCCCCGCCTGCTCGGCGTCGACCCAGTAGCTCCACGCGAGGCCGTCCGAGCTGCCGTGGTAGGAGCCCTCGACCTTGATCAACAGGTCGCGGCCCGTGGCGGCCCGCATGACGCGGCAGGTGTCCATCGTCGCCTCGGAACCCGAGTTCTTGAACCGCCACAGCGGCAGCCCGAATCGCTCCGCCAGGAGCTCGGCGACCACGACGGTGTCCTCCACCGGCATCGCGAAGTGCGTGCCGAGGCCCACGCGCTCGCGCACGGCCTCGACCACCCTGGGGTGCGCGTGGCCGGCCACCATCACGCCGTAGCCGCAGTGCAGGTCGACGTACTCGTTGTCGTCGAGGTCCCAGATCCGCGAGCCTTGCCCGCGCGACCCGTAGATCGTGTACGGGTCCAGCGCGTGCCACGTGCAGGCGACGCCGCCGGCGAGCGACTGGCTCGCACGCTTGGCGAACTCGATCGAGCGCGGGAGCTTCTCGGCCAGCGCCGCCGACTGCTGCTGCGTGAGCGCCTCGACGCGGGCGGGGTCGATCCGGACCGGCATGGCGTCCTCCTCAGGCTGGGAGCCGGAGCATACGTCGCCGGCCCGTGCGACCGGCAGCCGCTAGCCGGTGAGCGCCGCCGCGAACGCCTCGAAGTTCTCGACGTAGCGCGCGGCGTCGTCCTCGGTGTGCCAGACGGAGAGCGTCCAGGTCTCCTGCTTGGTCCACGGCGACTTGAACACGCCGCGGTTCTGCTGGAAGAGCCAGGCGAGGTAGGAGATCCGCTCGTCGATCCCGACCGCGTCCCGATACTCGCGCACCGGCCGCTCGGAGTAGATCACCGATCCCTTGGCGCCCAGGCCGCTCACGGAGCACGGGAGCCCGTACCGGCCGATGACGTCGCGCAGTCCCTCCTTCAGCGCGGCGTCCACGCGATCGAACCCCTCGTACGCCTCGGGGACGAGGATCTCGGTCAGCGTGGCCCGACTGGCCGCCATCGTGAGGGGGTTACCGTTGAACGTGCCGGCCATGTCGTACTCGCCGCGGACCACGGGCCCGAACAGCTCCTCGGTGGCGCCGATCGCTCCACAGGGCGTGCCGCCGCCGATCGCCTTCGCCAGGCACACGATGTCCGGCACCACGCCGAACGCCTCGACCGCGCCCCCGTACGCCAGCGTGCACCCGGTCTTCACCTCGTCGAACGCGAGGTAGGCACCGTGCTCGTGGCAGAGGTCCCGCAGGCCGTGCAGGTAGCCGAGCTCGGGCAGGATCACGCCGCAGTTCATCATCGCCGGCTCGATGATCAGGCCGGCGACCCTGCCCTCGTTCTCCTCGAACGCGCGTCGCGCCTCGGCCAGGTCGTTGAACGGGATCACCCGGACGAGGTCGGCGAACGCCTGCGGGATCCCCATCGCCTGCGGGATCGTCACCGGGTGCTCGCGGGGACCGATCTCCGAGCGGTCGGGCGTGACGCTGAACATGATCGAGTCGTGGTGCCCGTGGTACGAGCCCTCGATCTTGATCACCATGTCGCGCCCGGTGTTCGCGCGCATCAGGCGGATCGCCTCGAGGGTGGCCTCGGTCCCGGAGTTCGCGAAGCGCCACAGCGGGAGCTCGAAGCGCTCGGCCAGGTTCTCCCCGATCACGTGGAGGTCCCTCGTCGGCTGCGCGAAGTGCGTTCCGCCCCGCGCGGCGCGCTCGATCGCCTCGACGACCTTGGGGTGGGCGTGGCCAACGACCATCGCGCCGTAGCCGAGGTGGAAGTCGATGTACTCGTTGCCGTCGATGTCCCAGATCCGGTTGCCCTGCCCGCGGTCGACGTAGATCGCGTGCGGGGGCGAGTCCTGCCAGGAGGAGGCGACGCCCCCCGCGACGTGGCGCTCGGCCGTCTTGCGGTACGCGATCGAGGCGGCGTGCTTGGGCTCGAGCCTGCCCTCCTCCACCTCGATCAGGCGATCGACCCGGTCCAGGTCGATCTCGACCGTCTCGCGCACCGCCATGCGGATCGCCCTCCTCGACACCTGTTTGAACGGCCGTTCAATGATGGCAGAGCGCCCGCCCTCCCGCAAGGAGGCCGGGACGCCGCTGCTACGATTCGATGCGCACGCGGTGGCCGTAGCTCAAGTGGTTAGAGCGCCAGGTTGTGGTCCTGGAGGCTGGGGGTTCGAGTCCCCTCGGTCACCCCAAGCTCGCACCCGCGATTGCTAGACTTCGCCGGGCCTCTAGCTCAATCCGGCAGAGCAACGGACTCTTAATCCGCAGGTTCAGGGTTCGAATCCCTGGGGGCCCACCACCCAGATCCCCCGCCCACGTCAGTCGGGCAGCAGCGGGACCGAGAGCCCGCGGTCGCGGCCGAGGAGCACCGCTCGAGTGATCGCCGAGGAGCCGAAGCGCTCCCGCACCTGGTCCACCGAGGCGTCGATCCGGTACGCGTACGGCCGGTCGAAGGGCAGCGCCAGCTGGATCGCGCGGTCGTCGTGGAGGTTGCTCAGCGTCAGGCCGATGAGCGTGATGCCTTGCCGTCGGATCACGGGCATCGCGAAGGCGAGCAGATCCCTCGCGGTGGACAGGACCGTGTGCGTGTCGGCGGTCGCCTCCGGCAGCGTGTGCGAGCGCGTCGCGCGCGCGAAGTCGTCGAAGCGCAGGCGGAGCGTGACCGTCCGGCACACGCGGTGAGCCTTCCGGAGCCTGCGGCAGAGGCGATCCGCCAACGCGACCAGGTCGGCGTCGAGCTGGTCGGGCGACCGGCGGCCACGGCCGAGCGCGCGCTGCGTCCCCATCGAACGGCGACGTCGGCCCACCTGGACCGGACGCGGATCGCGGTTGTGCGCCAGGGCGTGGAGGTGCCGGCCGGCCGCCCGGCCGAGCAGCCGCACGAGCGTCGCCGCGCCGAGCTCCGCGACCTCCCCCACGGTCGTGATGCCCGCGTCGCGGAGCTTCGTCGCGGTGACGGGACCCACGCCCCATAGCCGCTCGACCGGGAGGGGGTGCAGGAAGTCGAGCTCGCCGTTGGGCGGCACCACCAGCAACCCATCGGGCTTCGCGACCCCGCTCGCGACCTTCGCGAGGAACTTCGTCCTCGCGACGCCCACCGTGATGGGGAGCCCGACCCGCTGACGAACGTCTCGGCGCAGGCGCACCGCGATCTCGGTCGGCGTGCCGGAGATCCGTCTCAGCCCACCGACGTCGAGGAACGCCTCGTCGATCGACAGCCCTTCGACGAACGGCGTGGTGCCGTCGAACACCTCGAACAGCGCCTTGCTCGCCTCGCCGTAGGCATCCATGCGCGGACGCACGACGACCACGTCCGGGCACAGGCGACGCGCCTGGATGCCACCCATCGGCGTTCGGATGCCGTACGCCTTGGCCTCGTAGCTCGCGGCCAGCACCACGCCGGCTCCGACGACGACCGGGCGCCCCCGCAGGGACGGGTCGTCCCGTTGCTCCACGGACGCGTAGAACGAATCGACGTCCGCGTGCAGGATCGTGGCCTCGCCGGGCACCATCGCATGCTCGCACCCGGCACCGACACCGGATCCTCCGCGGCCTCGACCGCTGACGTCAGGCTGAGACGAGACCGGGATCGCCCGTCGACGCGCGCCAGACGCTCGGCGAGCGCCCGTGGGTCCGCTTGAAGGCCCGGCTGAACGCCTCCTCGGACTCGTAGCCGACGCGCCGAGCGACCTGCGCGACGCCCAGATCCGTCGACGCGAGCAGGTCCTCGGCGACGTGCATCCGCCATTCCGTGAGGTAGCGGATCGGCGACCGACCCAGCACCTGGCGGAACCGCTCGTCGAGCAGGGATCTGGACACCGCCGCCTCCGCCGCCAGCCCGGCCACGGTCCACTTCCGCTCCGGCGCGGCGTGGAGCTGCGCGAGCGCTGGATTCAGGACCGGGTCGCGAAGCGCGCCGAGCCATCCTCGCTCGGCGGCCGGGGCGGACGCGAGGTGCAGTCGGAGAACCTCGACGAGGAGGAGCTCGGGAAGCCTGGTCGCGGCGGGATCGGCGTTGGGCGCGGCCGACGACATCGCGAGGGCGTAGTCGATGCTCGATCGGACCCAGCGCGCCGCCGGCCCCTCCGGGGGACGCACGACGAAGACCGCGGGCAGTGCCCGAAGTCGTGGGTCGAACAGCGGGTCCGCGGAATGGAGGTAGCCGCACACGACGTCGGTGCGCTCACCACCTGCCCCGTGGCGCAACACGGGGAGGGCTTCCCACGGAGGCGGCGCCAACAAGGAGAAGATCGGGACGCTCGTGGCCGGCTCCGCGCCCCCCATCTGGTGCGGGTCGCCGTACGGCAGGACGATCACGTCGCCTTCATTCGCCCAGTGCCGCTCGCCGTCAGCGAGCGAGATCCAGCACGACCCGCTCGCGACGATGTGGAAGATGATCAGCCGCTGCGAGCCCGGCCGGAGGGTGTCGGCCAGGTCATCTGCGGCGGCCGGCGACTCGTACGCCCACCCCTCGGTGAACTCGGAGCGGAAGAAGATGGCTCCGTCGAGCCGGAGGCGCGCAAGCGCCTCGTTGAGCGACCCGGCGCCCGATGGAACACCTTGCCCGCTCATCGTGGACCTGGCGTCTGGGTCAGCATCCGTGGCGTCGCGGTCATTCCCTCCCCTCGGCTGCATCGGGAGACTGAGTGTGCCACAACGGCATGCCCCGGATGGGGCCGAGCGAAGGAGGTGGCGATGCCGCTGTTCATGGACGTCCACAACTCGCTTCCGGAGGGCGCGACGGCCGACGACGTGGCCGCGGCCCACAGGGCCGACCTCGAGACGCAGGGCAGGTACGGCGTCCGGTACATCAACTACTGGACCGATCCCTCGGATGGGAAGGTGTTCTGCCTCGTGGAAGCGCCCGACGCGGATGCGGCGCACACCGTCCACCGCGAGGCGCACGGCCTCGTCGCGGACGAGATCTACCCCGTCGTCCAGGGCTGAGCCCTGGACGACGGCAGGCACGTCTACCCCGCTTCGCCCTGACGGCGGCTCCGCGCCCTCGAAAGGAGCTTCCGGAGCTCGTTCGCCCACAGCACCGCGCTCGCCGTGACGGTGCAGAGCACCCAGTCCCGTGCGCCGAGCGCCGTCGTCCCGAACGGCTCGTTCAGGAAGGGCAGGTAGACGACCGCGACCTGGAGCAGGAGCGACAGGCCGATCGCGCCCCAGAGCAGCGGGTTCGAGAACAGGTTGTGGAACGCGCTCACGCGCTCGGACCGCGCGTTGAAGCAGTTGAACAGCTGTGCGAGCACGAGCGTGGTGAAGGCCATCGTCCGAGCGTGCGTGAGCGTTCCCGAGCCCTCGACCAACCCGCCCGGCAGGTCGATGTCCAGGGTCAGGAGCGTCGCGGCGGCCATG
>DASSJM010000117.1:0-23445 GCA_035691205.1 Actinomycetota bacterium | reverse complement strand
GGCCTCCGTCACGAGCGCCTCCGCTCGCTCGCGGGTCCGGGAGACCACCACCACCTCCTCCACCGGCCGCACCGCGCGCATCGCCTCGAGGTGCGAGCGCGCCTGGACCCCGGCCCCGAAGACCACCAGGCGGCTCGCCGCAGCTCGCGCCAGGTACCGGGTCGCGAGCCCGCTGACGGCCCCCGTGCGGAGCGCGGTGAGCGCCGAGCCGTCGAGGACGGCCCTCGGGGCCTGTGTCATTTGGTCGAACAGCACGTACGCGGCGTGGAGGAACGGCAGCCCGCGCCCGGGATTGGACGGCGTGAGGGTGACGAGCTTCACCCCCAGACCCGGTGCGCCCGACGCCGGCATGAGCAGCAGCGAGCCGGCCGGCGTGTCGAGGTTCGATCTGAGCGGGGCGTCGGGCAGGGCTCCGGCGCCGAAGGCGCCCTCGAGCGCGTCGATCGCCGCCGCCATGGGAAGCAGGCGAGCGAGCTCCCCGGCACCGACGAACGGGACGCTCACCTCAGAGCTCGCCGAGGTACGCCTCCCGCATCAAGGGGTTCTCCAGGAGGTTCTTGGCCGTATCGGCCAGCACCACCTGGCCGGTCTGGATCACGTACCCGCGGTCCGCGATCGACAGCGCCATGTTCGCGTTCTGCTCGACCACGAACACCGTGCGTCCCAGCTCCCGGATCTGCTTGATGATCTCGAAGACCTGCTCCACGAGGATCGGCGCGAGCCCCATCGAAGGCTCGTCCATCAGGAGCACCTTGGGATCGGCCATCAGCGCCCGGCACATCGCGACCATCTGCTGCTCGCCGCCGGACAGCGTGCCCGCCTTCTGCTTCAAGCGCTCGCGCACCCGTGGGAACGTGTCGAGGACCTGCTCACGATCCTGCGCGATCTTCGCCTTGTCCTTGCGCTGATACGCCCCGAGATCCAGGTTCTCCGAGACGGTCATGTTGGCGAACAGGCGCCGGTTCTCGGGCACCATCGAGATCCCGCGGCCAACCACCTCCGCGACGGGCATGCCGCTCACGACCTCCCCGTCGAGCACGACGTCGCCCTCGGTCGGCTTCACGTAGCCGAGGATCGTCTTCAGGGTCGTGGTCTTCCCGCTGGCGTTCCCGCCGAGCAGGCACACCATCTCGCCGGGGAAGATCTCGACATTCACCTCACGCAGGACCGCCACCAGGCCGTAGTGGGTGCTCACGTTGCGGAGCTCGAGCACCGGCCGGCGGTCGCCGTCCGCGACGGGCGCACCCGCCGACGAGCTCGGCTGGCCACTCATCCGACCGCCTTCGTCCCGAGGTAGGCCTCGATCACCTGTGGGTCGTTCGCGACGTCCTCGTAGGTCCCCTCGGCGATCTTGCGACCGTAGTCGAGGGCGATCACGCGGTCCGACACGCCCTTGACCACGCGCATGTCGTGCTCGATCACCAGGACGGTGAGATCGAGCTCGTCACGCATCCGCACGATGTGGTCGCGGAGCTCCAGCGTCTCGCGCGGGTTCATCCCGGCCGTGGGCTCGTCCAGGCAGACGAGCAGGGGGTCGGTCGCCAGGGCTCGCGCCATCTCCAGGCGGCGGCGGTTGGCGTAGGAGAGCACGAACGCCGGCTGGTCCTGCCGGTACCCCGCGAGGCGCGAGCCGAAGAACTCCAGGCTCCTCTGTGCTCGCTCGCGGATCTCCCGCTCCTCGCGGCGGGTCCCGGGGAGCCGGAGGATCGAGCCGAACACGCCGGAACGGCTCCTGCAGTGCTGACCCACCATGGCGTTCTCGAGCACGGTCATGTTCGCGAACAGGTGCACCGTCTGGAAGGTGCGCGAGATCCCCAGGCGCGTGATCCGGTTAGGCGCGAGACCGACGATGCTATCCCCGCGGAACCGAACGTCCCCCTCGTCCGGCGGGTACAGCCCCGTCACGACGTTGAACATCGTGCTCTTCCCGGCGCCGTTGGGGCCGATCACCGAGACGATCTCGCCCTGATCGACGTGCAGGTCCAGTCCCGAGAGCGCGTACAGACCGCCGAAGTGCTTCTGGACACCCTCGAGCTCGAGCAGGTGCGCCGTGTCGCTCACTCGAGGTCCTCCTCCTCCACGCCGAGGGCTCCCCCCGGCAGGACGGCCGCGACCGCTTCGATCTCACCCGTCCCGTCCCTGGCCCACGCGTCCTGGGTGACCTCCTCCTCCTTGAGCTCGCGGCTCCGTCGGACGTTGGGGATCAGGCCCTGAGGACGCAGGATCATGATCGCGACGAGCGCGCCGCCGTAGATCAGCTGGCGGTACTCCTCGAACTCACGCAACAGACCCGGCAGTCCGATCAGGACGAGCGCGCCGACCACGACCCCGGGCAGGCTGCCCAGCCCGCCCAGGATCACCACGGCGAGCGCCGTGATGGAGACCAGGAACTCGAAGCTGGCCGGCGTGAGCGAGCCGAGGGACACGGCGAACAGCGCGCCGCCCAGCGAGCCGATCGCGCCGCCCATCGCGAACGCGAGCAGCTTGTACTTGATCGTGCTGACGCCCATCGCGTCCGCGACCTGCTCGTCCTCGCGCATCGCGGTCCACGCCCGCCCCACCCGGGAAGCGGCCAATCGCCACGACACGAACAGGGCGAACAACACGAACGCGAGCGCCAGGTAGTAGAAGTCCTGCGGATGGTCCTGCGGGTTCAGGCCGAAGATCTCTGCTTTGGACACACCCCGCATCCCCTGGGGGCCGCCGATCAGCGGCTGGGCCCACTTGGACGCCGTGATGACGCTCACGATCTCGCCGAGCCCGAGGGTGACGATGGCCAGGTAGTCGCCGCGCAGCCGGAGCACGGGGGCGCCGATCAACAGACCGACGCCGGCCGCCAGCAGCATGACGATCCACACGGCGGCATAGAAGTTCAGATCGGCGGAGATCGCGGGCTCGGCGGCGCCCGTCGTGGTGTTGAGCATCGCCCCGGTGAGCAGACCCGTGGCGTAGGCGCCGAACGCGAAGAACGCCACGTACCCGAGGTCGAGCAGTCCCGCGTAGCCCACCACGATGTTCAGGCCCAGACCGAGGAGCACGTAGATCATCACCTGACCCAGCACCTCGGAGATCACGGTCCCGAGCAGGAGGGGCAGGACGGCCAGGACCGCGAGCAGGACGACCAGGAACCCGATCCGCGCGGCCGGACGTTCGTACACGCCCGTGCGGATCCGATCGCGCGTTCCGTCGCCGCTGCGCCGCCACAGGATATCCGCGCCGGCGGCGAGGGCGAACACGAACAGGCCGCCCAGCCACGTGAGGCCCTTGGTGATCGGGCTGTAGAGCCAGTCCGCCTCGTACCCGAGCTCGACGAAGACGATCGGCACGATCCGCTGCAGGAGGCCGAACAGGATCACGGCGACGATCCCCACCGAAGCGGGCCGGCGCAACGCGAGGGGCGCGGTCCGGGCGAACCCGCCCACCAGGCCTCCGACCACGCACCACCCGGCGAGGACGAGCAGGCCGGCGGGAACCCCCATGCCGAAGGTGAGGAAGTCGATCAGGGGCTCGGTCACGGCGACGAAGACCTCGCGGATGCGCTCGACGCCGAACCACTCGGCGAAGGCGACGGCCGCTCCGAACACGGCGCCCGTGATGAGCCCCGCCAGCGCGCCGATCGCCAGTCCCTGCCGGAGCGTCGCGGCCCGGCGCTCCCCCGCCACGACGCGGGGACGCGTGACGGCGTACGCCGTGATCAGCGCCGGGGCGACGATCAGCACCCGCCCGAGCGTGACCTGCTCTCCGACGAGGGCGAGGTCTGCGAACTTCGTATACAGGCCCACCAGGGCGATGTAGATGGCCACGAGTCCACCGATCACGCCACTTCGGATCACCGAGCCCGTTGGGACGCCGTCCACGTCAGACCTTCTCCGCCTCGTCCGAGCCAAGCAGGCCACCGGGCCGGAAGATCAGGACGAGCACCAGGACCAGGAACGTGAAGGCGTCCTTCAGCTGGAACGCCGACGGGATCTCATAGCCGGTGAGGATCAACGCGGGTCCGAGGGACTGCAGGAGCCCGAGCAGGACGCCACCCAGGGCCGCTCCGGAGATGCTGCCGATGCCGCCAAGGACGGCCGCGGTGAACGCGGCGATCCCGGGGCGAACCCCCATCGTGAAGTTCACCGACTCGAAGGTGATGGAGAACAGGATCGCCGCGATGCCCGCCAGCAGACCCCCGATCGCGAACGTCGTCACGATGACCCGGTCCACGCGGATCCCCATCAGGCTCGCGATCTCCGTATCCGCCGCGACGGCCCGCATCGACTTGCCGGTCTTGGTCCGCGCGACGAACAGCGACAGCCCGGCGACGGCCAGGACCACGGTGATGATCACCAGGACCTGGATCCGGTCGAGCTCGAGACCGAAGATCGTCCAGGTGCCCTCGAGCGCCGCGGGAACCCCGAACCCACGGCTCTGCGCCCCGAAGAACCCGCGGGCGGTGTTCTGGAGGACCAGCGAGGCGCCGATCGCGGTGATCAGAGGGACGAGGCGCGGCGCGTTGCGGAGCGGCCGGTACGCGATGCGCTCCAGCAGGATCGCAACGGTCATCGAGACGAGCATCGCGATCGCGAACAGGATCGCCATCGAGAGCCATGGGTTGCTGTCGAGGAACCCGCTCTCCTCCCAGGCGCTCGAGAAGAAGTAGGCGGCGAACGCACCGAACATGAACACCTCGCCGTGCGCGAAGTTGATCATGCGCAGGATCCCGTACACGAGCGTGTACCCGAGGGCGATCAGGGCGATGATCGCGCCCTGGGCGATGCCCAGGACGATGAAGTCCTTCCAGGTCGAGGCCGTGTATCGCTCATCGGCCGGGAGCGTGAGGGTCTTGTAGGCGCCGATCACGGCGACGGCGGCGATGAGGATCGCCAGGAGGAGCAGGATGACCCTGCGCCAGGGGACACGCTCGAAGCGCCCGAGTTGCGCGCCGCGAGCCGGTCCGTCGGTCCTCGTCGCCATCGTCCGGCGGAGACTAGTCCATCTCCGGAAACGACGCTGCGGGTGGGCCGATCGCCCACCCGCAGCGTGCGGTTCCGACGAAGGCTACAGGACGTCAGCCAGCGTCTTGGTGGCCGAGTAGACCGGGTCGGTCGGGTCGACCCCGCCCTCCACCGGCCAGTTGTTGTACTTGAAGATGCCGATCGTGACGTCGGTGGCGCAGTCCCCGAGCGGCGTGCAGGTGATGGTCCCCGTCAGGCCCTCGTACCCGCTGGTCGCGAAGACCGCGTCCTTCAGGGCCGTCCTGGAGATCGTCAGGTTGCCGCTCCCATCGTCGACCGCGACCGCCTCGATCGCGTCGAACACGACGTTCGCCGCGTCGAAGGCGTGCGCGTTGAACACCGACGTCGGCTCCCCGTACTGCTCCGTGTACGCGGGGAGGTACTCGTCGTTGAAGAACGCGCCGTCCTGGAAGGCGGTCACGTCCGGCGAGGACGCGTAGTAGTCGTGCCCGCCGATCGGGTCGCCCACGCTGTCCAGGAACGAGCTCTCAAGGCAACCGTCCGAGCCGATCTGGACCGTGCCCTCCGGCATGATGTCCGAGCCCTGCGTGTAGCTCAGGCCGCAGACCGGGTTGAAGTTCGGCCCGTAGACGACCTGCGGCTCGTCGGCGGCGATGTTCGTGAAGACCGGGCCGAGGTCCGTGTCGCTGCTGCTGACCTGCTCGATCGACGTGATCGTGCCACCGCCCGCCTCGAAGTTGACCCGGAACGCCGCGGCCAGGCCGTCCGCGTACGGGCTCTCGTCGTTGATCGTCGCGGCCGTGGTGAGCCCGAGCTCGTTCAGCACGTACTCGGCCACGATCGCGCCCTGGATCTTGTCGTTGTGCGCGGTGCGCCCGTAGAAGGGCTGGTGCGCCTCCTCCGACGTGAGGCCAGGGTTGGTGTTGGACGGCGAGAACAGCAGGATGCCCTTGTCGCCCAAGATCGTGTCGGCGACACCGAGCGCCGAGCTCGAGCACGAGGTGCCGATCACCGCGACGATGTCCGGGTTGGCCGCCAGCGCGGTCGCGCCGGCCTGGCCGCCCTCGGCCGAACAGCCGTCGTCCTCCTGCTGGAGCGTGACGTCGTGGCCGAGCACCTGCCCGGGCGTCGCGTCGAACGTTCCGTCCAGGTAGTCGATCGCGAGCTCGACCCCGTGGTTGCTGTCGGTCCCCAGGAACGCGGTGTCACCCGAGATCGACAGCAGCGACGCGAGCTGGATCGGCTGGCCCGCCGGGACCTCGACGCACCCGAACGGGTCCGCCTCACAGTCGACGGCGCCGCCGGTCGCGGTCGCACCGGTCGCCGCGGTCTCGCCGCCACCCGTGGCGGCGGTCTCACCGCCCTCCTCGTCGCCCCCACACGCGGCGGCGACGAGCGACAGCGCGGCGACCATCGCCAGCAGCGCGAATACCTTGCGCTTCCTCATCTATCCCCCCTTCGATCCGTACCTACGGTCGATGCACCCTCGAAAGCCATAGCAGAGCAGCGGGCGATCCCGCGGTTCCCCCTTTCTCCCGCTCCGTGTCGGAGGTAGTTACCACATCCTGCCCTCGGCCGCTACCCGAGGGCCGCCACCCCTTGCACGTCATGTACGGAAGCCGGGGGGTGGGGAGATGCCGGATCGCCTCAGGCCGCGATCGCGGCACGGAACCGCTCGGCGAGCTCCAGCGCTCCGGTCCGGTCGCCCACGAGCAGCGGCCGGACGAGCGCGCTGCCGACCACCACCCCGTCGGCGAACGCACACGCAAGGGCCGCCTGCTCCGGAGCGCCGATCCCCACCCCGACCAGGAGCGGCCGCCCGGTGAGGGGCCGAAGTCGGCTCACGAGCTCCTGGGCCGTGCCCGACAGGCTCTCCCGCTCTCCGGTCACGCCGTACGTCGCCACGCAGTAGACGAAGCCGCGTGAGGCGGCCGCGACCTCGCGCAGGCGCTCATCCGAGGTGCCTGGCGCCGCCAGGAAGACGGGCGCGACGCCGATGGCCGCGCAGGCCGCCATCCACGGTCCGGCCTCGTCGACCGGGAGATCCGGGACGATCGCCCCCGAGACCCCGGCGTCGACGCAGCGGGCGAGGAACGCCTCGTGTCCGAGCCGCCAAACGGGGTTCGCGTAGGTCATGACCGCGACGGGGATCCGCAGCGCCGCCTGCCCGATCGTCGTGAGCACGCTCCCGGGGGTCGCACCCGCCTCGAGGGCCAGTCGCGAGGCCTCCTGGATGACACCCCCGTCCATCACCGGGTCCGAGAACGGGATGCCCACCTCGACCGCGTCGGCGCCAGCCGCCTCCAACGCGCGCAACAACCCGGCGTCGAAGCCCGGGGCTCCGCCGGTAACGTACGGGACGAAGGCCCGCCCGCCGGCCCGGACCCGGGACCCGAGCGCCTCCTCCAGGCTAGGCACCCGCGTTCATCCCCAGGGCCGCGCGGACGGTGTCCAGGTCCTTGTCACCCCGGCCCGAGAGGTTCACGAGCACGAGCGAGCCTTCCGGCAGCCGGCGACCCAGCAACCAGCCGATCGCGTGCGCGGGCTCCAGCGCCGGGAGGATGCCCTCCAGCGTGGCGAGGGTTCGGAAGCCCTCGAGCGCCTCGGCGTCGGTGGCCGAGACGTACTCGGCCCGGCCCACGTCCTTCAGGTACGAGTGCTCCGGCCCGACCCCCGGGTAGTCCAGACCCGCCGAGATCGAGTGCGTCGGCACGATCTGTCCCTGCTCGTCCTGGATCAGGTACGAGTACGCCCCGTGGAGGACGCCGGGCTGTCCCAGCGTGAGCGAGCGACAGTGCTCGCCCAGGCCGCCGCCGCGCCCGCCGGCCTCCACGCCGACCAGGCGTACACGCGGGTCGGGCACGAACGCCTCGAAGATCCCGATGGCGTTGCTCCCGCCGCCCACGCACGCGACCACCGCGTCGGGGTCGCGCCCCTCGCGCTCGCGGAACTGGCCCTTCGCCTCGTCGCCGATCACCCGCTGGAGGTCCCGCACGAGCTCGGGGAACGGATGCGGCCCGGCCACCGAGCCGAGCACGTAGTGCGTGTCGCGGACGCTGGCCGCCCAGTCGCGGAGCGCCTCGTTGAGGGCGTCCTTCAACGTCCGGCTGCCGGAGGTCACGGGAACCACCTCCGCGCCGAGCAGCTGCATCCGAGCCACGTTCGGCGCCTGGCGGACGGTGTCCTCCTCGCCCATGTACACGACGCACGGCAGCCCGAACAGGGCGCAGGCCGTGGCGGTCGCGACGCCGTGCATCCCGGCCCCCGTCTCGGCGATGATCCGCTCCTTGCCCAGGCGCCGGGCGAGCAGGACCTGCCCGAGCGTGTTGTTGATCTTGTGGGCGCCCGTGTGGTTCAGGTCCTCCCGCTTCAGGTACACGCGGTAGCCCAGCGCGTCCGAGAGCCGAGGCGCGAACGTCATCGCCGAGGGGCGCCCGACGAAGTCTCGAAGGAGCGCGTCCAGCTCGCCGCGGAAGGTCGGATCGTCCTTGGCGTCCTGCCACGCCCCCGACAGCTCGTCGAGCGCGGGGATCAGGATCTCGGGGACGTAGCGCCCCCCGTACGGTCCCCACCGCCCCCGCTCGTCCGGCAGCGTCGGCGCGTTCACGCCACGCCCCGGAGGTCACGGAGCGTCGCGCCGGGGTCCTCGGCGCGCATCAGCGCCTCCCCGACGAGCACCGCCCTCGCTCCCGCCGCGGTCGCGCGCGCGACGTCGTCGCGGGTGGCGATCCCGCTCTCCATCACGGCGACCCGCCCCTCGGGAACGCGCCGGAGCAGGCGGAGGGCCCGCTCCGGATCGACCTGGAGCGTCTCGAGGTCCCGGGCGTTGACGCCGATCACCGGGGCGTCCGCGGCGAGCGCGTCGTCCAGGTCCTCGTCCGAGTGCGTCTCGACCAGCGCGCCGAGGCCCAGGTCGGAGGCGGTCGCGAGCAGAGCCCGCAGCTCCGCTGCGGACACGGCGCTCGCGATCAGCAGGACCGCGTCGGCGCCCTGCACCCGCGACTCGATCACCTGGGAAGGATGGATCAGGAAGTCCTTGCGCAGGACCGGTATCCCGACGGCCAGGTGCACGGCGCGAAGGTCCGCGAGCGATCCGTCGAAGTGCGCGGCCTCGGTCAGGACGGAGATGGCCGCCGCCCCGGCGGCCTCGTAGGCACGACCCAGGGCCGCGGGATCGGCCTCGGCGATCCTGCCCGCCGAAGGTGACGACCGCTTGATCTCCGCGATCACCGCCGGGCGCGCCGCCCGACGCAGCGCGGCCTCGAACGGTCGCGCGGGGGGCAGCCCGAGCGCCAGCGTCATGAGCCGCGACTCGTCCAGCGGGGCGCGCTCGAGGCGACGGCGAACCTCGCCCGTGACCTCGGTCAGGAAGCCCATCGAGGGAGTGTACGGGCGCCCTACGGCGGTCCGTCGAGGGCCGACAGCACGGCGCGCAGGTCCAGCCCCTCGTACAGCGCCCGCCCCAGGATCGCGCCTCGGACCGACCCACCGATCGCGGCCACGGCCCGGAGGTCGTCGAGCCCGCGGATCCCCCCCGCCGCGATCACGGGGCGCGCGGTCCGCGACGCGAGCTCGCGGATCCCGCCGAGGTCGGGACCCCCCAGGCCCCCGACGCGCCCCACCTGCGTGAACACGTACCCGGGCACGTCCAGCTCCTCCAGCCAGGCCACCGCCTCCAGCAGCGGGACCGAGGCTCCGCCCCCCCGTGGCCGGATCGCGGCGCCGTCGGCCTCGATCCCCACCAGCAGGTCGGGGCCGAAGTCACCCAGGAGATCCTCCGTGGCCCGGCGGGATCCGAGCGGTCCCGAGCCGAGCACCACCCACGAGGCCCCGGCCTCCAGGAGCGCCCTCACCTGAGGGGCCGAGCCGACGCCGCCGCTGGCCTGGACCGGGACGCCGAGCCCGGCCACCGCTCGCACCACGGCCAGCGCGCGGGCGACCCCGGTCAGCGCGAGGTCGACGTCCACGACGTGCAGCCGCCGCGCCCCCGCCTGCACGAACGAGCCTGCCGCCGTCAGCGGGTCGCCGCCGAACGACTCCAGGGGCACCGGCCCCGACCGGCTGATCCTGACCAGCCGGCCGCCCGAGACGTCGAGCGCGGGGATGACCTCGAACCGCATGGCCGGAGGGTACCCAGGCCGTGGCCCGGCGCGTCAGGAGCCGGCCGGCGCCGTCGCCCGCTGCGGGACCGACCGTGGCGGACCCGGACGCTCGAGTCCGGCGGCGTCGGGACCCAGCAGGACCCGGAGCTCGGACAGCAGCCCCTCGCCCGGCTCGACCTTGAAGGTGCCGACCTCGAGCGGCCGCACCCCCTGCGAGGAGACGAACCGGACCTGCACGGGGGTGCCGCCGGCGTGCGCGGCCAGGAGATCCTTGAGCTTGCCGATCACCGCGGCCGTACAGCTCTCGGCAGCGATCTGGATCACCAGCGTCCCGTCCGGGCGGACCGGCTTCCCCGGCCCCCCGAGGTCGGGCTCGGTGACCTCGACCGCTCGCAGCTGGAGCTCCTCGCCGCGGCCTCGCCGATCGACCTTGCCCTTGACCAACAGGATCGAGTCGTCATCGAGGAGCGGTGCGAGGCTCTCGTACTGACCCGGGAACACCACCACCGTCACCCCGCCCGCCAGGTCCTCGAGCCGGAACTGGGCGTATGGCTCGCCGCGCTTGGTGTAGCGGCGAGCAACGCTCACCACGATGCCGCCAACGGTGACGAGGTCGCCGTCGCCGAGCGTCTCGAGCTCCGCGATGGGCATGTCCGACAGGGCGGCCAGCCGGTCCTTCACCTCGAGCAAGGGATGGTCGGTCACGAACTGCCCGAGCATCTCCTTCTCGAGGCGCAACCGGGTCCGCTTGTCGAACTCCTCCCCCGTGATCACGCCCTCGTCGATGTCGGTGGCGGCCCGCTCGCCGCCGAAGAGCGAGAACTGACCGGCGGCCTCGGCCTTGCGCTCGGCGGCGATCGGGCCCGACACCTTGTCCTGGTTCTCGGCGAGGCCGCGGCGCGTGTACCCGAGCGAGTCGAACGCGCCCGCGAGCGCCAGGCTCTCGAGGACCTTCTTCGTGAGCACGGAGGGATCGACCTTGCGGCAGAAGTCCGCGAAGCCCGTGAACGTCCCCTTGGCGTTGCGAGCCTCGATCACCTGCTGGACGGCGCCCGCGCCGACGTTGCGCACGGCGGACAGGCCGTAACGGATCTTCCCTTCGCCGCTGGCGACCGGCGCGAAGTCCTGCTCGGACTCGTTCACGTCCGGCGGCAGCACCTCGAGTCCCATCAGCCGGCAGGCGTTCAGGTAGAAGGGCTTGCGGTCCTTGTCGTCCTTGACCGAGGTAAGCACGGCGGACATGTACTCGACGGGGTGGTGCGCCTTCAGGTAGGCGGTCTGGTAGGCGACGTAGCCATACGCGCACGCGTGCGAGGCGTTGAACCCGTAGTCCGCGAACGGCTCCATCAGCTCGAACAGATCCTCGCCGAGGCGCCTCACGTACCCGTTGTCCACACACCCCTGGATGAACTTCTCGCGGTGCACCATCAGTTTGGCGCGGATCTTCTTGCCCATCGCCTGGCGGAGCATGTCCGCCTCGGCCATCGAGTAGCCGGCCATGCGCACGGCGATCTGCATGACCTGCTCCTGGTAGACCATGATCCCGTACGTACTCTCGAGGATCTCTCGCAGGTCCTCGTGCGGATAGGAGACCGGTTTGCGCCCGTGCTTGCGCTCCGCGTACTCGTTGTGCATCCCCGCGTTGAGCGGTCCCGGCCGGTACAGGGCGACCAGGGCCATCATGTCCTCGAACCGGTCCGGCGCGAGCACCCGGATCAGCTGACGCATCCCCGGCGACTCCATCTGGAACACGCCGGTGGTGTCCGCCCGCCCGAGCATCGCGTACACGGCCTCGTCGTCGAGCGGGACGTGGTCGATGTCGAGCTCGATCCCTCTGCGGCGCAGGTGCGCCAGCGTGTCCTCGATGACCGACAGGTTGCGCAGCCCGAGGAAGTCCATCTTCAGCAGGCCGAGCTTCTCGACACCGTGCATGTCGAACTGCGTCACGATGCGCCGCGAGTCGTCGCGTGAATCCTTCGACAGCTTGAGCGGGAGGTAGTTCACGAGCGGCGCATCGCCGATCACCACGCCGGCGGCGTGCACCGAGTCCTCGCGGCGGAGGCCCTCGAGGGCCCGCGCGGTGTCCACGATCTCGCGGGCCTCGGGCTCGCGTTGGTAGGCGTCTCCGAGCTCGGCCGAGACCTCGAGCGCCTTCTCGATCGCGTAGTCGCGCCCCAGCACGGCCGGCGGGTACATCTTGCACAGGCGATCACCGACCGAGGCCGGGAACCCGAGCACGCGCGCGGCGTCGCGGATCCCCTGCTTGCCCTTGATCGTCTGGAACGTGACGATCTGGGCGACGTGGTCGCTCCCGTACTTCTGGGCGACGTACCGGATCACCTCGTCCCGTCGACGCTCGTCGAAGTCCATGTCGATGTCGGGCATCTGGATCCGCCCGGGGTTCAGGAACCGCTCGAAGATGAGCCCGTACCTCAGCGGATCCAGGTCGGTGATGCGGAGCGAGTACGACACGACCGAGCCCGCAGCCGAGCCGCGTCCGGGACCGACCCGGATCCCGCTCTCCCGCGCGAAGCGGATCAGGTCCCACACGATCAGGAAGTAACCTGAGAACCCCATCGACGCGATGACGCCGAGCTCGTGGTCGATCCGCTCGCGGACCTCGGGCGAGAGCTCGCCGTACCGCTCGTGCGCGCCCGCCAGGACGAGCTCGCGGAGGTAGGTGTCGCGGTCCTTGCCCGGCGGCGACTCGAACCGCGGCACGTGGAACCGGTCCTTGGGGTCGACGCGATCGCCGTAGACGAGCTCGAGCTCGCAGCCCTCGGCGATCGCCAACGTGTTGTCGCAGGCCTCGGGTACCTCGACGAACACCTGGCGCATCTCCTCGGCGGACTTCATGTAGAACTGGTCCGAGTCGAACCGCAGCCGGTTGGTGTCCGTCTGCACCTTCTGCTGCTGGATGCAGAGCAGCACGTCGTGCGGCTTCGCGTCCTGGCGCTCCGTGTAGTGCAGGTCGTTGGTCGCGACGAGCGGAAGCGCCGTGCGGCGAGCGAGCTCCACCAGCCCGGGCAGGATCTGGCGCTGCTCCCCGAGGCCGTGATCCTGCAGCTCGACGTAGAAGTTGCCCGCGCCGAAGATCTCCGCGTACGTGGCCGCCGCCTCCTCCGCCCGCGCCTCCTGGCCCTGGAGCAGCATCTGCGAGACCTCGGACGCGAGGCATCCCGAGAGACCGATCAGGCCGTCGGAGCGCTCGGCGAGCAGGTCCTTGTCGATCCGCGGGCGATGGTAGAAGCCCTCCAGGTGCGCGTCGGTCACGAGCCGGAGCAGGTTCCGGTACCCGGTCTCGTTGCGGGCGAGGATCGTCAGGTGCCGGTACTTCTCCTCGCTCTCGCCGGGGGCTCGTTCGAACCTCGAGGAGGGCGCCACGTAGGCCTCGACCCCGAGGATCGGCTTCACGCCCGCCGCGAGCCCGGCCTCGTAGAAGCCGAGCGCCCCGAACATCGCGCCGTGATCGGTCACGGCGAGCGCCGGCATCCCGTACCCGGCCGCCCGCTCGAACAACGCATCGATGCGGGCGGCGCCATCCAGGAGCGAGTACTCGGTGTGGGTGTGGAGGTGGACGAAGCTGTTCGCGGCCAACCGTCACCTCCGGCGGTCTCCCGCCCGGGCTGTGGGAAACCTGTGGATTACTTACACGCTTGTGATTCCCGGGGATCGAAGGATAGACTCGGCCGGTCGCGCAGGCAACCGTCCAGGTAGGGCCCTTGCGCGGAGGGGGGTTCGGGGCTCGCGGATGTCGCGGCCTCGGCGAGAGAAGGGATGCGATGCGCCTCTCGTACTCCAGCATCAACACCTACGAGACCTGCCCCGCCAAGTTCCGGTTCCAGTACGAGGACCGCATCCCACAGGCGCCCTCCCCAGCCCTCTCGTTCGGCGACTCGCTCCATCGTGCCCTGTACCTGTTCCATAACCGCCCGGTCCCGGTCGCGCCCTCCGTCGAGGAGCTCCACGAGATGCTCGACGCGTCCTGGGTCTCCCAGGGCTTCTCGGGACCGTCCGAGGAGCAGATGTACCGCGACCACGGGCGTCAGGTGGTGACGCAGTACCACCGCGAGAACGCCGCCGACTACCGGATCCCCGTCGCCCTCGAGTTCCGCTTCCAGGTCGAGGTCGAGGGCGTGACGCTCGCCGGCGTGATCGACCGCATGGACCGGATCCCCGGCGGTGGCTACGAGATCGTTGACTACAAGACCAACCGCCGCTTGCCGCCGCAGTCGCGCATCGACCAGGACCTCCAGCTCTCGATCTACCACCTGGCCGCCCGCGAGGTCTGGGGGATCGAGCCGGAGCGACTGACGCTCTACTACCTGCTCCCGGGCCAGCGCATGAGCACGACCCGCTCGCCCTCGGACCTGGCCGAGCTCCGACGCCGGATCGGCGTGATCGCCGAGCGGATCGCCGCCGGCCTGTTCGAGCCGCAGCAGAACCCACTGTGCGACTGGTGCGATTACCAGGCGCTCTGTCCCCTGTTCCGCCATCGACACGAACGAGAACAGGGGGACCCGGCGCCTCGCATGACCGAGGTGGTGGACGAGTGGATCTCGCTCAAGCGCCAGGGACGCGAGGTGTACCGGCGGCTCGACGAGCTCGCCCCCCTCATCAACGCCTTCGCCGACGAGCACGGGTACCGGCGGCTCTTCGGCACGGACGGAGCGGCGATCGACCGTCGCCCCCAGCACGTGACCGCGCCGGTGCACGAGAAGGTGCGCGAGGTGCTCGAGCCGTTGGGCCTGTGGGAGCAGGTGCTCTCGGTCGACCCCGGGAGGCTCAACGCGCTCATCGAGTCGCGCACGCTCGCGCCGGATGTCGAGGAACGCCTGCTCGCCTCGCGCGAGGAGGTTCGCACCCAGCACGCGCTCTACCTCAAGGAAGGGGCCAAGGCCCGCCGTTAGGGCCCGCCCCCGCGCCCGACGCCGGAGGCCGACCGGCGCCCGACCGGCGGGTCAGACCTCCCCCCTGACCCGCCGGAGCGCGAGGGCCAGGTCGTCGGGCAGCGGGTCCTCCAGCTCGAGACGTTGCCCGGTCGTCGGATGCTCGAACCCGATCCTCCAGGCGTGCAGGAACGGGCGCGCGAGGCCGAGCTCGCGGGCCTCGTCACCACCCCCGCCGTAGCGGGCGTCGCCGAGGATCGGGTGCCCCACCGCCGAAAGGTGGACCCGGATCTGATGGGTGCGCCCGGTCCGCGGCGCAGCCTCGAGCAGCGTCGCCCGCCCGAAGCGCTCGCGGACCTCGAACGCCGTTGACGCCTCGCGCCCCGCGGTCGCGTCCACCCGGATCCGCGCACCCGAGCGTCCGAGCGGCGCGTCCACCTCGAAGCGGTCGTGCTCCACGACACCTCGCACGAGGGCGAGGTACCGGCGATCGGCTCCGTGCCGCCGGAACATCGCGGTCAGCGCCTCGTGCGTCGGGTCGTCGCACGCCACGACCAGCAGGCCGCTCGTCCCCGCATCGAGCCGATGGACGATCCCGGGCCTGAGCCCGCCGCCCCGCGGCGCGAGCGGGATGCCCATCCCCAGGAGCCGGTTCACCACCGTCCCGCTACGGCGGTTCTCGGTCGGATGGGTCGCGATCCCCGCCGGCTTGCGGACGACCGCGAGGTGCTCGTCACGGAAGGCGAGCGCGAGCGGCGGGCCCTCGGCGGGCAACTCGATCGCGGGCGCGAGATCCACCTCGACGAGCTCGCCTCCCGCGAGCCGATGCGACCGCGGTCGCACCGCCCCGTCCACCAGGACGCCGCCCGCGGCGATCGCCCGCTGAGCCTCGGCACGTGCGATCCCCAATCGAGCGGCGAGCACGGCATCCAGCCGTCCGGGGCTCGCCTCGAACCGCTCGATCACGATCGTCGGTCCGCAGCGTCCTGGTCCGCTCCGTCGTGGGCGAAGCTCGAGAACGCGAGGACGAGCGCGCCGACGACGATGAAGCTGTCCGCCAGGTTGAACACCGGCCAGATCTGCAGGTCGATGAAGTCCGTCACCTCGCCACGCAGGCCGGGCCCGTTCAGCGCCCGGTCCGCCAGGTTCCCGAGCGCGCCGCCCAGGATCATGCCCAGGGCGATCGCCGTCGCGCGACCCATCGGTCGGCGCGAGATCACCACGATCGCGCCCGAGACGAGCATCGTGGCGCCCGCGAAGATCCACGGGGCGCTCCGACCCAGCCCGAAGGCGCCGCCGGAGTTCGACGTGTAGGCGAAGCTCAGGACACCCGGGATCACGCGGATCGGCGGACGCCCCTCCAGGCTCGCGACCACCCATGCCTTCGACAGCTGGTCCAGGGCGAGTGCGGCGGCCGCGACCGCGAACAGGAGCGGAGCGCGACGCGCGGCCGTGGTCACGGGCCGCCTACCGCCGGGACTGAGCCTGGGCGTCCTTGATGCAGAGATCGACGTAGGGAAGGGCCTTCAGGCGGGCCTTCTCGATCGGCTTGCCGCACCGGGAGCAGATGCCGAACGTGCCCTCGTCCATCCGCGTGAGCGCCCGGTCGATCTTGCCGAGCAGGTCGCGGACGTTGTTCTCGATGGACAGGTCGCGCTCGCGCTCGAACGTGAACGTGCCCGCGTCTGCGTTCTCTTCGTCGAAGGACACTTCGCCCGACATATCCGACTGGGAGGTCGAGAACGAGGTCTCCTCGATGGTAGTCAGCTGGTCGTTCAGCTCCGCCTGCTCGCTGAGCAGCCGTTGGCGGAGATCCTCCAACTCCTTCTTCGTATGCGTGGTCTTGCTCGCCATGGTCGGGGGAACCTAGCACCGGCCGACCTGCCCGACAAACAGTCGACCTACGTTGCTCGGAGGCGCATCTCGGCCTCGGCCCCGTCCAAACCCTCGACCTCGAAGACCTTCGTGCGCGAGCGGGCGCCGGTGCGCAGGCGGACGCGGGACGCAGGCACCCCGAGGGCCTCCGCGAGGGCCCGTCTGGCCTCCTCGGTCGCCCGGCCCCCCTCCGGGGCGGCCCGGACCCGGACCTCGATCCCCCGCGCCCCCGCCTGGACCGATGTCCGACCGGACCTCGGGAGCACACGCACCGTGACCGCACCCATCTCGACGTGTAGCATCCCTCGCACAGGCGATGACGGGAACGAGTACCGGGGGATCCCACCAGGAGCGAGCCGGGAGCGGTGAGAGCCCGGCGGCAGGGCCCCCGAGAAGATCATCCCCGAGCCTCCGCCCGAACGGGGTGCGAGCCACGCGCCCCAAGTAGACGCGGACGGGTCCGCCCGTGACAGCGGACGGTCGTGCTTGCGACCGCGAGCGGCCGGTCCCGCGAGGGGCCGGCAACGCGGGGTGGTACCGCGGGGCCCACGCCTCGTCCCTGCATCGGGACGGGGCGTTCTGCGTGTTCGGAGGTGATGGGGTGGCGTTCGAACCGGTCGACACCAAGGTGAGCTTCCCGGAGCTCGAGCAGGCCATCCTGGCGTTCTGGCGCGAGGTCGACGTGTTCCACCGGCAGCTCGAGCAGCGCAAGGACGGCCCGCTCTGGGTCTTCTACGAGGGCCCGCCGACGGCCAACGGCAGGCCCGGGATCCACCACACCGAGCCGCGGACCTTCAAGGACCTCTACCCCCGGTTCAAGGCGATGACCGGACACCACGTCCCGCGCAAGGCCGGGTGGGATTGCCACGGCTTGCCCGTCGAGCTCGAGATCGAGAAGGAGATCGGCACCACCAGCAAGCGCGACATCGAGGCGTTCGGCATCGGCGAATTCAACCGGCTGTGCCGCGAGTCGGTGCGTCGCTACGTGGACGAGTGGGAGCTGATGACCGAGCGGCTCGGCTTCTGGGTGGACGTGGACGACGCCTACTGGACGATGGACACCGAGTACGTGGAGAGCGTCTGGTGGTCCCTCAAGCGGCTCCACGAGCGTGGCCTCCTGTTCCAGGACGACCGCATCTCCACCTACTGCCCGCGCTGTGGCACCCCGCTCTCGGACGCCGAAGTGGCGATGGGGTACGCGGACGTCACCGATCCGAGCGTGTTCATCACGTTCAAGGTCCTCGAGTCGTCCGACCCGACGCTCGTCGGCGACTCGCTCCTGGGATGGACGACCACGCCCTGGACGCTGGTCTCCAACGAGGGCATCGCGGTCTCCGGCGGCGCCCCCTACGTGGTGGTCGACCACGAGGGCTCACGCCTGATCCTCGCCGAGGAGCTCCGCGAGACCGTCCTCCCCGACGCGACCGTCGTGAGCGAGCTGTTCCCAGGCTCCGCCCTCGCCGGGATCCGCTACGAGCCGCTGTACCCCAACGTGGAGGGCGCGCACCGCGTGGTCACCGCGGACTTCGTCTCGCTCCAGGACGGCACCGGCGTCGTCCACATGGCGCCCGCGTTCGGGCCGGAGGACCTCGAGATCGGCCGACGCGAGGGGTGGCCCTCGTTCAAGCCGCTCGACGGCGAGGGCAGGTTCACCGACGAGGCCCCGTCGCTGGTCCGCGGGATGTTCTTCAAGGACGCCGACGAGCCGGTCATGCAGGACCTCCGCGAGCGTGGCCTGCTCCTGCGCGCCACGACGATCGAGCACGCGTACCCGCATTGCTGGCGGTGCTCGACACCGCTGATCTACATCGCGCGGTCGTCCTGGTACATCCGCACCACGGCCGTCAAGGACCGGCTCCTCGCCGTGAACGAGGAGGTCAACTGGTACCCCGATCACATCAAGCACGGCCGCTACGGCGACTGGCTCCAGAACAACGTGGACTGGGCGCTCTCGCGCGAGCGCTACTGGGGAACCCCGCTCCCGATCTGGCGCTGCCCGAACGGGCACGACACCCCGATCGGATCGCTCACGGAGCTGTCCGAGCGGGCCGGCCGCGACGTCACGGACATCGACCCGCATCGGCCGTGGATCGACGAGGTGACGCTCCCCTGCCCCTCGTGCGCGGAGGTCGCCACCCGGGTCCCCGAGGTGATCGACACCTGGTACGACTCGGGCGCGATGCCGTTCGCCCAGTGGGCGTACCACCCGGAGCTGGGGCGCGGGCTCGAGCGGTTCGCGGAGCGGTTCCCGGCCGACTTCATCAGCGAGGCGATCGACCAGACGCGCGGATGGTTCTACACGCTGATGGCCGAAGGGGTCCTGCACTTCGACTCGACCACGTACCGCAACGTGGTCTGCCTCGGGCACATCGTCGACGAGGACGGCCGCAAGATGAGCAAGTCGATCGGCAACGTCATCGACCCGTGGGACGTCATGAACCGGCAGGGGGCCGACGCGCTCCGGTGGTACCTGATCACGAACGGCTCCCCCTGGGCCTCTCGACGCGTGGGCATGTCGATCCTGGATGAGGTCGTCCGCCAGTTCCTGCTGACGCTGTGGAACGTGTTCGCGTTCTTCGTCACCTACGCCAACGCCGACGGCTTCGACCCCGCCGAGGGCCCGGACGTGCCGATCGCCGAGCGTCCCCTCCTCGATCGGTGGGTGCTCTCACAGCTCGACCAGACCGTCTCGGTGGCGCGCGAGGGCCTCGAGGCCTACGACGCGACCGGCGCCGGGCGCAGGATCGCGGCCTTCGTGGACGACCTGTCGAACTGGTACGTGCGTCGGGCGCGGCGTCGGTTCTGGGATCCGGATGGCGCGGGCGGCGCCGACTCCCGCTCCGCGTTCCTGACCCTGCACGAGTGCCTGGTCACGCTCGCCGGGTTGCTGGCTCCGTTCACGCCCTTCGTCGCCGAGGCCCTCTGGCGGAACCTCGCCGCCGGACGGGCCGGCGCGGCGGAGTCGGTCCACCTCTCCGATTACCCGGAGCCCCACGGCCGGATCGACGCGGCGCTGGACGAGGGGATGGAGGCCGCCCGAAGGATCGTGGAGCTCGGGCGGCGGGTCCGCACGGAGACCAAGGTCCGCGTCCGCCAGCCACTGCTCGACGCGCTCGTCCACTACCCCGGCGACCACGGCGCGCTCCGACCACTCCTCGACCTGATCGCGGACGAGCTGAACGTGAAGGAGGTCAGGTTCGCCGAGTCCGCGGAGGGGTTCGGTCGCTGGCGGGCCAAGCCCAACTTCAAGGTGCTCGGTCCACGGCTCGGCGCGCGGGTGAAGGACGTCGCGGCCGCGCTGGATGCGCTGGATCCCCACGCCGTCGCCTCGCTCGCCGCCGGCGGCACCGTGACGCTGGATCTCGCGCCCGAGCCCCTCGTGCTCTCGCCCGCCGACGTCGACCTCACGCAGGAGACGCTCGAGGGGTGGGGCGTCGCGACCGAGGGTGGGGTCACCGTGGCGCTCGAGCTCGAGATCACGCCGTCGCTCCGACGCGAAGGCCTCGCCCGGGAGCTGGTGCGCGTGGTCCAGGATGCCCGCAAGGCCGCGGGTCTGGACGTGAGCGACCGGATCGCGCTCGGCGTCCGCGCCGAGGGCGAGATCCTCGAAGCCGTGTCCGAGCACCGAGCGTGGGTGGCCGGCGAGACCCTCGCGGCCGAGCTCGTGATCGATGAGGTCGAGGGCGCGACCTACCGGCAGGAGACGCGGATCGAGGGGTCCGACCTGACGGTCACGTTGCGTCTCGCTTGAGGCGCGGTCGGGTCAGTCCTCGCCCCAGAAGAGCTCGCGGAGCGAACGCTCGCGGCGCTCGCCGGTCGGCGCTCCCTCGGGCGAGTACACGGGCTCGGTCGACGACTCGATGATCAGGGGGGCGTCGTCCTCGTTCTCATCCTCGTCCTCGGGCGCGCCGGGCATCGCGAGCGTCGACATGCCGAGGCGATCGGCGATCTCCGAGGCGGACGCGGCCGTCGGCTCGTCCCCCTGGCTCGCCTCCCCGAACAGGGGCGAGGACCGATCCTCGTTGCCCGCCTCGCCGCCCGACGGGGGAGCGATCGCCGCCGAGGCTTCGGGAGCCGGAGCCTGGGGCGCCGCTGCGGCGGGTCCGCTCGGGGGGGCCTCGCTCCGTGCGCGAAGCGCGAGCACCATCTCCTTGATCTCCTCCGCGTGCCCCTGGACCAGCGTGCCGAGCGCCTGGAGGAACTCCCGCTCGCGGTTCAGGAACGGGGCCACGGCCGCGCGGGTGTCGCCCGAGCCCGAGCCCGCCGCGGCGCGGATGGCCACGGCATCGGCCTCGGCCTTCCGAACGATGGCCGCGGCCTCCTCGCGAGCCCGCGCCAAGACCTCATCGGCCTCCGCCCGCACCCCCGGGCTGAGCGGCATCGGGGCGGCCGGCGGAAGCGCCGCGCCGGCTCGCAGGTGCTCGTTCTCCTCCAGGTACGAGGACAGGTCCTCGGTGATCCGGTCGAGGAAGGCATCGACGTCGCGCTCGCTGTAGCCGCGGAACGCCAGGCGGAACTCGACCTGTTGGACGTCCACCGGGGTCAGCCGGCGATCGCCGGACACCGGTGCGTCCTGCTCCTGCTTCTTCCTTCGCATGCCTTCCCCCCAAGATCAGCCGCTCGCGAGCGCTCGCAGGCCGCAAGGATAGCGAACCGGGGGGACCGGGGTTCGCGAGCGGGCACTCCCGCGCACGGGCGGTGCTCAGCAGTTCAGCGCCGTGCGCAGGACCGCGAGGACCACGAACGCCACGATGATCGACAGGTCGACCCCCACGCCCCCGGCCCGGATGGGCGGGATCATCGCCCGGAGCGGGCGCAGGACCGGGTCGGTGACGTCGTCGAGCAGGTCCAGGATCTTCCGCATGGGGCCCGAGAACGGGGGCCGGAACCCGAACAGGTACGCCCAGGAGACGAGGACGCGCACGAACAGCAAGATCGTGTAGACGGTCAGGACGACGCACAGGATGTCGAGCAGCGCGCTGCGGGCGGTGAGCATCCGGTCAGGTGTCCTCGACGCCTCAGAACTGGTTGTAGATGTCGCCGCCCGCGATCCGCTCGCGATCTTCGGCGGAGACGTCGACGTCTGCAGGGGTCAGCAGGTAGACACGATTGGCCACCATCTCGATCTTGCCGTCGAGCCCGTAGACGAGTCCCGACGCGAAGTCGACCAGTCGACGGGCGATGGTGTCCTCCGTGCTCTGCAGGTTCATGATCACCGGGATCCCGTCCTTGAACCGGTCGGCGATCTCGCGGGCCTCGTTGAACCGGCGAGGCTCCGACTTGTGGATCGACCCGGCGGTGGCGGCTCGCGTCGAGGGGATCGTCCGCACGATGCCCTCGTGCTCGGGCTCGAGCTGAACCTCACGGACAGCCTGGGGGCGCTGGAAGCGTCGCACCTCGGCGGTGGTCTCCGGTTGCACCGAGACCTCGTCGATCTCCTCGAACTCCTCGTCCTCCACCAGTCCGAGATACGTGAGCGTCTTCTTCCACACGCCGGCCATCACGTCCTCCCATGATCGAGCGGGGGTCGTGCCCCGAACAGGGCCGTCCCGATCCGGACCATGGTAGCGCCTTCCTCCACCGCAACCTCGTAATCGAGGGACATTCCCATCGACAGCTCCCGTGCCTGCGGATGGCGCTCCGCGAGCTCGCCGAGGAGGTCTCGCAGGCGGCGGAACGACGGGCGTGAGTCCTCGGCGACGGAGGGGATCGCCGGGAGCGTCATCAGCCCCTCGAGCGCCAGCCCGGGCATCGCCACGATCTCCTCGGCCCCCTCGAGGACCCGGTCGGGCGCGATCCCGGTCCGTTGCCCGGTGAGGTCCACCTCGATCAGTACCGGAAGGGTGCGACCCAGGTCCGCCGCGCGACGCGAGAGACGTCGTGCGGCGCTGCCGGGCACCACCGTCTCGACGACGTCTGCCAGCTCGGCGACGTGGTGCGCCGAACCCCGCTGCAGGGTCCCGATGAAGTGCCAGTGCACGCCTGGCAGCGCCTCCCGCTTCGCCCGCAGCTCGGAGACGTAGTTCTCGCCGACCTCGCGCACGCCGGCGTCGCGCACCCAGCCGATCACCTCGGCCTCGACGGTCTTCGCCGCCGCCACGAGCCGGACCGACGCGGGGTCTCGCCCGGAGCGCTCGCACGCGCGCTCGATCCGCGCCCGGAGTTGCGCGAGGTTGGCGAGCACGAGGTCACGATCCCTCATCACCACCCTGACGGTAGCGCGCCACCACGGCGCGGTCGCCGAGGGCGGAGGGAGCGGCGGGCGGGTCGGGCGTGGGAAAGGGGCGGGACCCGACCCAGAGGCGGGGGAAGGTCGCCTCTGCGGTCGCCTCGGTCCCGCCCCTCGAGCGGGCGGCGAGCCGCCTCGCTAGCTCTTCAGGAAGTCCGGGATGTCGAGGTCCTCCTCGGCGTCGAAGGAGCTCGCATCCGATGCCGGCTTGAAGATCTCGTCCTCGTCCTCCGCGAGGATCGAGGGCATCGGAAGGGGTGCCTCCTCCATCTCCTCCCCCTCGCCCTCGATCGAGACGGGCGTGGGCGAGGGACGGGTGCTCGCGAACTCCGGCTCCTCGAGCAGACGCGAGAGCCGGCCCTCGAGCGGGGCGCCCGACGGCTGGGCCA
>DASSJM010000116.1:0-27902 GCA_035691205.1 Actinomycetota bacterium | reverse complement strand
GCCCGGTGACAACGTGGAGATGACCGTCAACCTGATCGCCCCGATCGCCATGGAGGAGGGCCTGCGCTTCGCGATCCGCGAAGGCGGGCGCACCGTGGGCGCCGGGCGTGTGACCAAGATCAACAAGTAGGCAAGGGAAGGACGAGGGAGAGCAGTGGCCGGACCCAGGATCCGCATCAAGCTCCGGGCGTACGACCACCGGATGCTGGACGTCGCGGCTCGCGAGATCGTCGAGCACGTGACGCGCACCGGCGCCAAGGTGGTCGGGCCGGTGCCGCTGCCCACCGAGAGGCGGGTCTACACGGTCATCCGCTCGCCCCACAAGTACAAGGACAGCCGCGAGCACTTCCAGATGCTCACGCACAAGCGACTCATCGACATCGTCGACGCCACGTCGAAGACGGTGCAGGAGCTCCAGCGCCTGAACCTGTCGGCCGGCGTCGACATCGAGATCAAGTTGTAGCCATGGGACAGATCAAGGGCATCCTCGGGACGAAGCTGGGCATGACCCAGATCTTCGACGACACGCGGGCGATCCCGGTCACGGTCATCAAGGCCGGGCCGTGCTTCGTCGCGCAGGTCAAGACCGAGGCCACCGACGGCTACGACGCGGTCCAGCTCGCGTTCGGCGACACGCGCGCGAAGGACGTGAACAAGCCCGAGCAGGGGCACTTCGACAAGCACGGGGCCCAGCCGAGCCGTCACGTCGTCGAGCTCCGGACCGACGACGCCGGGTCCTACTCGCCCGGCCAGGAGATCCGTGCCGACGTGTTCGCCGCGGGCGAGCGCGCCGACGTCGTCGGGGTCTCCAAGGGCAAGGGGTTCGCCGGCGTGATGAAGCGTCACGGCTTCGCCGGGCTGTCCGCCAGCCACGGGACCGAGCGCAAGCACCGCTCGCCCGGTGCCGTCGGCGCCTGCGCCACGCCCTCGCGCGTGTTCAAGGGCATGCGGATGGCCGGCCAGATGGGCAACGAGCGGGTGACCATGTTGAACCTCGAGGTGGTCCAGGCCGATCCCGAGCGCAACCTGCTGCTGATCAAGGGCGCGATCCCCGGGCCCGAGGGCGGCCTGGTGATGGTCCGCTCGGCCGTCAAGGCGCCGGCGGGAAGGGGTGCCTGAGATGGCGAGCGTCCCCGTGCTCGACGCCACCGGCAAGCAGGTGGGCAAGCGCGACCTGTCCGGCGAGTTCTTCGAGGCCCCCGTGAGCGTGCCCCTGATGCACCAGGTGGTCCTGGCCGGCATGGCCAAGATCCGCCGGGGCACCCACAAGGTCAAGACGCGCGGCGAGGTCTCCGGCGGCGGCCGCAAGCCCTGGCGCCAGAAGGGGACCGGGCGGGCCCGTCAGGGCTCGACCCGCTCGCCCCAGTGGACCGGTGGGGGCGTCGCCCACGGCCCGCTCCCGCGCGACCACTCGATGCGCGTCAACAAGAAGATGCGCAAGGGCGCCCTCCGCGGCGCCCTCACCGACAGCCTCCAGAGCGGCAAGCTCGTGGTGATCGAGGACCTGGCGTTCGACGAACCCAAGACCAAGCAGGCCGCCGCGGTCCTGGACGCCCTCGAGTTGGACGGCAAGGTCCTCCTCGTCCTGGGCGAGCCCACGGACACCGGCGCGATCGAGAAGTCCTTCCGCAACCTCACCGGCGTCCGGATCGCCTACGCCCGTAGCCTCGGGGTGTACGAGCTGATCGCGGCCGACAAGGTCGTGCTGACCGAGAGCGCCCTCACGGTGGTGGAGGGAGCACCCGCGGAGGCCGCGGGAGGCACCGCCGAGGATGGTGAGTCCGAGTGAAGACCACGCGCGACGTGATCATCCGCCCGGTGGTGAGCGAGAAGTCCTACGCGGCGATCGAGCACAACACGTACACGTTCCTCGTCGATCCGCGGGCGAACAAGACCGAGATCAAGGAGGCGATCCAGCAGATCTGGAACGTCCAGGTGACGTCGGTCCGCACGCTCAACCGCAAGGGCAAGGTGAAGCGCCGCCGCTTCACCCTCGGCAAGCGCGCCGATCAGAAGCGCGCGATCGTGACGCTGGCCGAGGGCGACAAGATCGAGATCTTCGAGACCGGGAAGTAGGACGATGGCCGTTCGCAAGTACAAGCCGACCACGCCGGGCCGCCGGGGCGCGAGCGTGTCCGGGTTCGAGGAGATCACCCGGGCCAAGCCCGAGAAGTCCCTCGTCGCCAAGGGGCGCAACCGCGCGGGCCGCAACGCCCACGGGCGCATCACCGCGCGCCACCAGGGAGGCGGCAACAAGCGGCGGTACCGGGTCATCGACTTCCGACGGAACAAGGACGGGATCCCGGCCAAGGTGGCGCACATCGAATACGACCCCAACCGGTCGGCGCGCATCGCGCTGCTGCACTACGCGGACGGCGAGAAGCGCTACATCCTGGCGCCCGACGGCCTGCGGGTGGGCGACCGCCTGCAGTCGGGGGAGCACGCGGAGATCCGCCCGGGCAACGCGCTGGCGCTCCGAAACATCCCGGTCGGCACCACGGTCCACGCCGTCGAGCTCAAGCCCGGCGGCGGGGCGCGGATGGCCCGGTCGGCCGGCACCAGCATCCAGGTCATGGCCAAGGAGGCCGGGTACGCGACGCTCCGACTCCCCTCGGGCGAGATGCGGATGGTCCAGGCCACCTGCAAGGCCACCGTCGGCGAGGTCGGCAACGCCGAGCACGAGCTGATCACGCTCGGCAAGGCCGGGCGGAGCCGGTGGAAGCGCAAGCGCCCGTCGGTCCGCGGCGTCGCGATGAACCCGGTGGATCACCCGCTGGGCGGCGGCGAGGGCAAGAGCTCGGGCGGCCGGCACCCCACGAGCCCGTGGGGCCAGAAGGAAGGCCGGACGCGGAAGAAGAACAAGGCGTCGAACCGGTACATCGTCCGGCGACGCGGGAAGGGGCGTGGCTAGGTGCCCAGGAGCGTCAAGAAGGGTCCGTTCGTCGACGAGCACCTCATGGTCAAGGTCGTCGAGATGAACCGGAGGGGCGACAAGAAGGTCCTGCGGACCTGGTCGCGCCGTTCGACCGTCGTGCCCGAGATGGTCGGTCACACGATCGCGGTCCACGACGGGCGCAAGCACGTCCCCGTGTACATCTCGGAGTCGATGGTGGGGCACAAGCTCGGCGAGTTCGCGCCGACGCGGACGTTCCGTTCGCACGCGCGCGGAGAGCGCTCGAGCACGGTGAGGTAGGGACATGGAAGCACGAGCGACGGTCAAGTACGTGCGCATCTCGCCGCCGAAGGCACGGCGGGCGGTCGACCTCGTCCGCGGCCGGCAGGTCGAGGAGGCTCGACGCATCCTCAGGTTCAGCCCGCTCGGCGCCGCCAAGACCGTCGAGAAGGCGCTGAACTCCGCCGTCGCCAACGCCGAGCAGCAGCCCGGCGTCATCGCGCAGAACCTCGTCGTTGACCGCGCCTGGGTCGACTCGGGCCCCACGCTCAAGCGCTGGCGCCCGCGCGCCTACGGGCGCGCCGCCCGCGTCCGGAAGCGCACCTCGCACATCACGCTCGTCGTCCGTTCGCTGGGAGAGGATGTCTAGTGGGTCACAAGGTCAACCCGTACGGGTTCCGGCTGGGGGTCATCTACCCCTGGAAGTCCAACTGGATCGCGGGCAAGGACTACGCGGACCAGCTCCACGAGGACATCTGGATCCGCCGGCACATCCGCTCGAGGCTGTCCCGAGCCGGCATCTCCAGCATCGACATCGAGCGCAAGGGCGACCAGATCTGGGTCTACATCCGCACGGCCCGGCCGGGCATCGTGATCGGCCGCAAGGGCGCAGAGGTCGACCGCATCCGCAAGGACGTCGAGCGCGTCACGAAGAAGCGCGTGGACGTCAAGGTGGAGGACATGAACTCCGCCGCATCCGAGGCGCGTCCGGAGACCGACGCGACGCTCCTCGCGCAGGGCGTGGCGGAGCAGCTCGCCGGCCGGGTCTCGTTCCGCCGGGCGATGCGCCGGGCGGTCCAGACCGCGATGCGCTCGGGCGCCCTGGGCGTCCGGGTGCAGTGCGGCGGACGCCTGGGCGGCGCCGAGATGTCCCGGCGCGAGTGGTACCGCGAGGGCCGCGTGCCCCTGCACACCCTCCGCGCCAAGATCGACTTCGGCACGGCCGAGGGCAAGACGACGTTCGGCATCATCGGCGTGAAGGTCTGGGTCTACCACGGCGACGAGATCCCGCAGGCAGAGCAGGAGACCGAGCGCCTGCGCGCCCGGGCCCTCGCGCAGGTCGCCAGTGGCGGCGGCGCCTCGACGGGCGCGCTGATCACCGACGAGGCCGAGGCGGCCGAGGTGGAGGCGCCGGAGGCCCCGGCGGCCGTCGAGGAGCCCGCAGCGCCCGCCGAGCCCGAGCCTGCGGCCACGCTCGAGCCGACGGCGACGCCCGAGCCGGCGGTGACACCCGAGTCCGTGGCGACGCCCGAGCCCGAGCCGCAGGCCGCGACGGCCGAGGAGCCGGCGGCGGCCGCGCCCGAGACCGAGGGGGAGGCGCAGGCCTGATGCTCGCGCCCAAGAAGGTCAAGCACCGCAAGGTGCACCGTGGGCGACGTCGCGGTCGCGCGACCGGCCTCACCGAGGTGCACTTCGGTGACTTCGGTCTCGTGGCCCTGGAGGCGGCGTGGATCACCAACCGCCAGATCGAGGCCGCCCGTGTCGCGATCACACGGCACATCCGCCGCGGCGGCAAGGTGTGGATCAACATCTTCCCGGACAAGCCCTACACGAAGAAGCCCGCCGAGACCCGGATGGGCTCGGGCAAGGGCAACCCCGAGGGCTGGGTCGCGGTGGTCAAGCCCGGGCGCGTGATGTTCGAGCTCGCCGGCGTGTCCGAGGAGCTCGCGCGCGAGGCCATGCTCCGCGCCGCGCACAAGCTGCCGATCAAGACGAAGTTCATCACGCGAGCCGGGGGGATGGTCTAGATGGCGAAGGTCCGGGAGCTCCGGGACCTTGGCGACGTGGAGCTGCTCGAGCGGCTCGAGTCGGACAAGGAGGAGCTGTTCAACCTCCGGTTCCAGCTCGCCACCGGCCAGCTCGACAACCCGATGCGGATCAAGCAGGTGCGTCACGAGGTCGCGCGGATCCTCACGATCCTGCGCGAGCGGGATCTCGAGGAGGAGCAGGTGGCCCATCAGGCCGCCGCAGCGTCCTCGATGACGGCGGAGACGGAGGCCCCGAGCGGCGAGGCGGAGGCCCCCGAGGCCGAGCCCGCGAGGCGGGGCCTGCTCAGGAAGAAGAAGGAGAACGTGTGAGCGACGAGCAGACGCCGACGGCCGAGCGGAACCGGCGGAAGGTACGCGTGGGCGTGGTCGTGTCCGACAAGATGGACAAGACCGTGCTCGTGCGGATCGACCGCAGGGTCCGCCACCCGCTGTACAAGAAGACGGTGGCGCGCTCGAACAAGCTCGCCGCCCACGACGAGGCCAACGACGCCCACGTGGGAGACACGGTGCGGCTGGTGGAGACCCGTCCCACGTCCAAGACCAAGCGGTGGCGGGTCGTCGAGATCGTGGAGAGGGCCAAGTAAGTGATCCAGCAGGAGACGCGCTGCAAGGTCGCGGACAACACGGGGGCCAAGGAGGTCCTCGTGATCCGCGTGCTCGGCGGGAGCGCACGCCGCTACGCGAGTCTGGGCGACATCGTCGTCGGCTCCGTCAAGGACGCGCTGCCGGGCGGCGCCGTGAAGAAGGGCGAGGTGGTGAGGGCCGTGGTCGTGCGCACGGCCAAGGAGCGGCGGCGGCCGGATGGCTCGTACATCCGCTTCGACGACAACGCGGTCGTGCTCCTCACGCCCGACGCGAAGAACCCGCGCGGGACCCGTATCTTCGGCCCGGTCGCCCGCGAGCTCCGCGAGCGCCGCTTCATGAAGATCATCTCGCTCGCCCCGGAGGTGCTGTAGCGATGCCAGGCGTCAACATCCACAAGGACGACACCGTGAAGGTCATGACCGGCAAGAGCGCCGGGCACACGGGCCGCGTGATCCGCGTGCTCCCGCGCGAGGGCCGCGTGATGGTCGAGGGCGCCGCCATGGCCAAGAAGCACCAGCGCACGCAGGGCAAGCGATCGCAGAGCGGCTCCCAGCTGCAGCAGGGCGGGATCATCGACACCGAGCTGTTCATCGACATCTCCAACGTGGCGCTGGTCTGCAGCTCGTGCGGCAAGCCGACGCGCGTCGGCTACCGGGTCGAGGGCGACGGCACCAAGGTGCGCGTGTGTCGCAAGTGTGGGGCGGATCAGTGAGCGATCACCCGACGCCCCGTCTGAAGACCCGCTACCGGGAGGAGGCCATCCCGCGGCTCCAGCAGGAGCTCGGTCTGCCCAACCCCATGCAGGTTCCGCGCCTGGAGAAGGTCGTGATCAACATGGGCGTGGGTGACTCCCTGAAGGACGGTCGTATGCTGGAGGCCGCCGTCGAGGACCTCCAGGTGATCACGGGCCAGAAGCCGGTGATCACGAAGGCGCGCAAGTCCATCGCGGGGTTCAAGCTCCGCGAGGGCATGGCGATCGGCGTGAAGGTCACCCTGCGGGGCGACCGGATGTGGGAGTTCGTCGACCGTCTCGTGTCGATCTCGATCCCCCGGATCCGGGACTTCCGCGGCCTGAACCCGGAGGCGTTCGACGGCCGTGGCAACTTCACGCTTGGCCTGACCGAGCAGTTGATCTTCCCGGAGATCGACTACGACAAGGTCGCGAAGGTCCGGGGCATGGACATCACGGTCGTGACGACCGCGAGGGACGACGAGGAAGGACGGGCGCTGCTGGTGGCGCTCGGGTTCCCCTTCGAGGGGATCCCGATGGTCACCGCACAGGCGTCCTAGGGCGGAGCGATGGCGAAGAAGGCACTGGTCAACAAGCAGCAGAAGCAGGGCAAGTTCAAGGTGCGCGAGTACACGCGCTGCCGCCGGTGCGGCCGTTCGCGGGCCGTGTACAAGAAGCTCCTGCTCTGCCGGATCTGCTTCCGCGAGCTCGCGCATGCGGGGGAACTGCCGGGGGTGACGAAGGCCTCATGGTGAAGCTGGCGACCAACGTCAACGACCCGATCGGCGACCTGCTGACGCGGATCCGCAACGCGAACCTGGCCTACAAGGACGACCTCGTCGTGCCCGCGTCCAAGATGAACCGCGCGATCCTGCAGATCCTGGACACGGAGGGCTACATCGAGGCGTTCGCCGAGGAAGGCGAGGGCATCGAGCGGGTCCTGCGCGTGACCCTGAAGTACAGCAAGAAGCGCGAGCGCACGATCAGCGGCCTGAAGCGCATCAGCAAGCCAGGCCGCCGGCTGTACACGGGGCACGACCGCCTGCCCCGGGTCCTCGGGGGCCTGGGCATCGCGATCGTGTCGACCTCGCAGGGTGTGATGACGGACAAGGACGCGTCGCGCAAGGGCATCGGCGGCGAGGTCCTGGCGTACGTGTGGTGAGGCTGGGAAGTCGCGGAGCGACGGGCGGGACGGGGAGAAGGAAGACCAGATGAGTCGGATCGGCAAGCAGCCCATCGAGATCCCGTCGGGGGTCGAGGTCACCGTGGGCGACGACGCCCTGGTGACGGTGAAGGGGCCTCGCGGCACGCTCAGCCAGCAGGTCCACGCCGAGATGCGCATCGTCCGCGAGGACGGCGTGCTCCGGGTCGAGCGTCCCAGCGACGAGGGACGCCACCGCAGCCTGCACGGCCTCACGCGCACGCTGATCGCCAACATGGTCGAGGGCGTCACGAAGGGGTACGAGAAGCGGCTCTCGATCGTCGGCGTCGGCTACCGGGCCGCGATGAAGGGCAAGGACCTCGAGATCCAGGTGGGCTACTCCCACCCCGTCAACGTGACGGCCCCGGAGGGGATCGAGTTCGAGGCCCCCACGCCGACGTCGATCGTGGTGCGGGGCAACGACAAGCAGCAGGTAGGCGAGGTCGCCGCCAACATCCGGAAGATCCGCAAGCCCGAGCCCTACAAGGGCAAGGGCATCCGCTACGAGAACGAGTACGTCCGCAAGAAGGCCGGCAAGGCCGCGAAGGGTGCCGTGTGATGGACGCCAAGACCAAGCGCGAGGCCCGGGTGCGTCGCCACGTCAGGGTCCGTCGGAGGGTGGCGGGCTCGGCAGAGCGGCCGCGTCTGGCCGTGTACCGATCCAACCGTCACATCTACGCGCAGCTGATCGACGACGACGCCTCCCGTACGATCGCCTCGGCATCGGACCGCGAGGTCACGTCCGGCGAGGGCAAGACCGGCTCGGCCAAGGCCGTCGGCGAGCTCCTCGCGGAGCGCGCCAAGGCGGCCGGGATCGAGCGCGTGGTGTTCGACCGCGGAGGTCGGCTGTTCCACGGGCGCGTGGCCGCGCTCGCCGAGGGAGCACGTGAGAAGGGACTGCAGATCTGATGCGCCGATACGACACGCAGGGCGAGAAGAGCATCTACGAGGAGCGGGTCATCTCGATCAACCGGGTGGCCAAGGTCGTGAAGGGCGGCCGCCGCTTCTCCTTCGCCGCGCTCGTGGTGGTCGGCGACGGTGCCGGCCGGGTGGGCCTCGGCTACGGCAAGGCCAAGGAGGTGCCCGCGGCGATCGCCAAGGGCGTCGAGGAGGCCAAGCGCAAGATGTTCGAGGTGCCGATGATGGGCACCACGATCCCGCACCAGGTGACCGGAGAGGACGGTGCCGGCGTCGTGCTGCTCAAGCCGGCGGCCCCGGGCACCGGCGTGATCGCCGGCGGGGCCGTCCGCGCGCTCGTGGAGTGCGCGGGGATCAAGGACATCTTGTCCAAGTCCATGGGCTCGTCCAACACGATCAACATCGTGAAGGCCGCGATGGCGGGCCTGAAGAGCCTGAAGATGCCCGCGGATGTCGCGCGCCTGCGCGGGCGCGAGCTCCACGAGGTCGCGCCCAAGCCGATGCTGGCGGCGGTCGCCGCGGCGCAGGACCGCCTGCAGGCCACCCGGGCCGCCAAGCTCGAGGAGGTCTACGGGGATCAGGCCCAGGCCTCGCCCGACGGGGGTCGGCGATGAAGCTCAAGGTCACCCAGGTCCGCAGCGTGATCCACCGGCCGAAGGACCAGAAGGCGACGGTGCGGCGTCTCGGCCTGCACCGGATCAACGACAGCGTCATCAAGGAGGACCGCCCCGAGATCCGCGGCATGATCTCGAAGGTGCAGCACCTCGTGAGCGTGGAAGAGGTGGACTAGCGTGAAGCTCCACCACCTGAAGCCGGCCGAGGGCGCCAAGAAGGACCGCAACCGCGTGGGTCGCGGTCGTGCCGGCGCGGGCGGCAAGACCGCCGGCCGCGGGACCAAGGGCTGGGGTGCGCGCCACAACCCCAAGCTCGGGTTCGAGGGCGGCCAGATGCCGCTCCAGCGTCGCGTGCCCAAGCTGAAGGGGTTCACCAACCCCAACCGGGTCGAGTACGCGGTCGTGAACGTCGAGACGCTCGCGAAGTACTTCGACCGCGAGGTGGATCCCGCCTCGCTGTACGCGCACGGCCTCGTCCGTAAGGGACGTCCGGTCAAGGTGCTCGCCCGCGGCGAGGTGGACAAGGCGCTGACCGTGCGCGCGCACGCGTTCAGCGACGCCGCGAAGGCGAAGATCGAGCAGGCCGGGGGCACGGCTGAGCTCGTCGGGTGACGGGGTAGGATAGGAACTCGTGCTCAGGGCCTTCGTCAACTCGTTCAGGGTTCCGGATCTTCGGAACAAGATCCTGTTCACGTTGTTCATCATCGCCGTCTACCGGCTGGGATCCCACGTTCCGGTGCCGGTCGTGGACATCGACATCCTGCAGGACGCGCTCGAGGCGCAGGGCGCCGGCGGGTTCCTGTCGTTCATCGACCTGTTCTCGGGCGGTGCGCTCACCCGCATGGCCGTGTTCGGGCTCGGGATCATGCCGTACATCACCGCCTCGATCATCATGCAGCTGCTCACGGTCGTGATCCCCAAGCTCGAGCAGTGGCACAAGGAGGGCGAGTCCGGGACCAAGAAGATCAACCAGTGGACGCGCTACGTCACGGTCGTCCTGGCGCTGCTGCAGTCGACGGGGCTGGTCTTCCTGTTCCACTCGCCCAGCTCTCAGAGCGGGCTCGGCGTCGACATCTTCCCGGCGGGGGAGTTCACGGCTCCCAACATCGCCCTGGTCGTGCTCGTCATGACCGCGGGAACGGCGATGATCATGTGGATGGGTGAGCTCATCACCCAACGCGGCATCGGCAACGGCATGTCGATCCTCATCTTCGCCAGCGTCATCTCGCGCCTGCCGCAGGAGGGGCGCGCGATCCTGCTCTCGGGAGGGACCGCCAAGTTCGTGGTGGTGCTGCTGATCGGGCTCGCCATCATCGTGGGGGTCATCTTCGTCGAGCAGGGTCAGCGGCGGATCCCCGTCCAGTACGCCAAGCGCGTCGTGGGGCGGAGGATGACCGCGGGCGGGAGCACCTACATCCCGCTCAAGGTCAACCAGGCCGGCGTGATCCCGATCATCTTCGCGAGCTCGGTCCTGTACTTCCCCACGCTGCTCGCCAGCGTGTACCACGCGGAGTGGTTCCAGAGCTTCATCAACAACTACCTGACCAACCAGCGGAGCTTCGTCTACATGACCGTCTACGGCCTGCTGGTCGTGTTCTTCGCGTACTTCTACACCGCGATCGCGTTCAACCCGGTCGACACGGCGGACAACCTGCGCAAGTACGGCGGGTTCGTCCCCGGCATCCGGCCCGGCCCCCCCACGGCGGACTACCTGTCGTTCGTGCTGACGCGGATCACGCTGCCGGGGTCGATCTTCCTGGCCACGATCGCGCTCCTGCCGGCGATCTTCTTCGCGTTCTTCCTTCCGGTGCAACAGTTCCCGTTCGGCGGCACCTCGCTCCTGATCACCGTGGGTGTCGCGCTCGAGACGATGAAGCAGCTCGAGTCCCAGCTGCTGATGCGCCACTACGAGGGCTTCCTGAAGTAGGGCGCGATGCGCATCATCCTCCTCGGGCCGCCCGGCGCAGGGAAGGGAACGCAGGCGAGGAGGCTCTCCGAGCGCTACGGGCTCGCCATCGTCGCGACGGGCGACATCTTCCGCGAGCAGATCGCCGGAGCGACGCCCCTTGGCATGCGCGCGAAGGAGTTCGTGGACCGCGGGGAGTACGTTCCCGACGACATCACGACCGCGATGGTGCTCGAGCGTCTGGAGCGGCCCGACGCCCGCGAGGGCTTCATCCTCGACGGCTACCCGCGCACGGTGCCGCAGGCGCAATCGCTCGAGGGTGCCCTCGCGGCCAAGGCTCATCCGCTGTCGGCGGTCCTGAACTTCAAGATCTCCGACGCGATGGCGGTCAAGCGCCTGATGGCGCGACTGGTCTGCCCGAACTGCAAGCGGAGCTACAACGTGGAGTTCAAGCCGCCGCGGCGGGAGGATGTCTGCGACGTCTGCGGTCACGCGCTCGTCAACCGCAGCGACGACGACGAGGCCACGATCCGGCGGCGGCTCGACGTGTACCACCGCGAGACGCACCCGCTCGTCCTGTACTTCTGGGAGCGGGGCCTCCTGCGAGACATCAACGCCGAGGCTCCGGAGGAGGTCGTGGCCGACCGAACGATCGAGGCGATCTCCGACCTGCTGGACACCTACGAGTAACCTCGAGCCCGTGATCGTCTACAAGTCGCCCGAGGAGATCGACCGGATGCGCCGGGCCGGCCGCATCGTCGCGGGCACGATCGACCAAGTGCTGGACGCGGTTCGGGTGGGGGTGACCACGGCGGAGCTCGACGCCGTGGCGGAGGCGTACATCCTCGAGCAGGGCGCGGTCCCGTCGTTCAAGGGCTACGGGGGCGGCGGCGGCCGGATCCCGTTCCCGGCCGTGATCTGCACCTCGCTGAACGATGAGATCGTCCACGGCATCCCCTCCCCGGAGCGATCGGTCGCCGAGGGCGACCTGCTGAAGTTGGACTTCGGAGCGATCTGGGATGGGTTCCACGCCGACTCGGCGGTGACGGTGATCGTCGGCGAGCCGGCCTCGGCCGATGCCGAGAAGCTCGTACGCGTCACCGAGGAGGCGCTCGAGGCGGGGATCTCGCAGATCCGGCCCGGGGGGCGGCTGACGGACATCGGCGCGGCCGTGGAGCAGGTGGCCGCCGGGGCCGGGTTCGGCGTCGTCCGCGAGTACGTGGGACACGGGATCGGCCGGGCCCTGCACGAGGACCCGCAGGTCCCCAACTACGGGAAGGCGGGCCGCGGCCCCGAGCTGAAGCCCGGGCTGGTCCTGGCGGTCGAGCCGATGGTGAACGTCGGGGGCTGGGAGACGCGGCTGCTCGCCGACGCCTGGACCGTGGTGACCGAGGACGGATCGCTCTCGGCGCACTTCGAGCACACGATCGCGGTGCTCGAGGACGGGCACGAGGTGCTCACCGCCCGCTGACGGGGCCAGGCTGGAACGCGAACCACCTGGTCAGAGGCGGTTCCCGGGGCTCGTGGACGGTCTCGCAGGCACGCCCCTATACTGATTGGCCGCCTCCAGCCGGAGGCGGATCCGGCTCGCCCGTGGGTGGGTCGGCGTGTCCAGGAACGAGGGACGACCCGGAGCTTGCCGAAGAAGGACGCCATCGAGGTCGAGGGAACGGTCACCGAGCCGCTCCCCAACGCCATGTTCCGGGTGGAGCTCGAGAACGGACACAACGTACTGGCCCACATCTCGGGGAAGATGCGGATGCACTACATCCGGATCCTCCCGGGGGACCGGGTCCTGGTGGAGCTGTCGCCGTACGACCTGTCGCGCGGCCGGATCGTGTACCGCTACAAGTGAGGAAGGGTCGGGAGCATGAAGGTGCGTCCGTCGGTGAAGAAGATCTGCGATCGCTGCAAGGTCATCCGCCGGCGTGGCCAGATCCGAGTGATCTGCTCGAATCCCCGGCACAAGCAGCGACAGGGCTAGGAGGCTAGGACGTGGCACGCATCGCAGGCGTCGACCTTCCCCGCGACAAGCGCGTGGACATCGCGCTCCGCTACATCTACGGGATCGGCCCGACCCGGGCGTACCAGATCGTTGAGGGCGCCGGTATCGAGGGCGGAACCAAGGTGCGCGATCTGTCCGAGGACGAGGTCAGCCGCATCCGGGAGTTCATCGACCGCACGTACAAGGTGGAGGGCGACCTCCGCCGCGAGGTCGCGCAGGACATCAAGCGGAAGATCGAGATCGGCAGCTACCAGGGGATCCGGCACCGCCGGAGTCTCCCGGTCCGCGGCCAGCGCACGCACACGAATGCGCGGACCCGCAAGGGCCCCCGCAAGACCGTGGCCGGCAAGAAGAAGGCCACGAAGAAGTAGAGGGGGCACACCATGGCGAAGCCGAAGGCGAAGAAGACCAAGCGTCGTGAGAAGAAGAACGTCGTCCACGGGCAGGCGCACATCAAGTCGACGTTCAACAACACGATCGTCACGATCACCGACCTGCAGGGCAACACGATCTCCTGGGCGAGCGCCGGCAACGTGGGCTTCAAGGGCTCGCGGAAGTCGACGCCGTTCGCCGCGCAGCTGGCCGCCGAGCAGGCCGCGCGCAAGGCGCAGGAGCACGGCCTGCAGAAGGTCGACGTGTTCGTGAAGGGCCCGGGCTCGGGTCGGGAGACCGCGATCCGTTCGCTCGCGGCGACCGGCCTCGAGGTTGCCGGGATCCAGGACGTGACACCGGTGCCCCACAACGGGGTCCGGCCCAAGAAGCGCCGGCGCGTCTAGCCGGTCGAGCCCGCGGAGTCGACCGCGGGCGGCACCACGTTCGGTGGTGCCGACGGGCGGGGTAGGAATGGATGATCCCCCGCCGGAGGAGGAAGGCACGTGTTCATCGTCGCAAGGCCGCAGATCCAGGAGGAGTCCGTCTCTCAGACGCGCTCGAAGTTCGTCATCGAGCCGCTCGAGCCGGGCTTCGGCTACACCGTGGGGAACTCGCTCCGCCGCACGCTGCTCAGCTCGATCCCGGGCGCCGCGATCAGCTCGATCCGCATCGAGGGCGTGCTGCACGAGTTCTCGACGATCCCGAAGGTGACCGAGGACGTCACCGACATCATCTTGAACCTGAAGGAGTTGGTGATCCGCAGCGAGGCGGACGAGCCGGTCATGGTCTACCTCAAGGCCAAGGGCCCGGGCGCCGTCACCGCGGGGGACATCGCCCCACCCGCGGGCGTCGAGATCCTCAACCCCGATCTGCACATCGCCACGATCGGCAAGGGGGGGTCGCTCGAGATGGAGATGACCGTCGAGCGCGGCGTCGGCTACCGCATGGCAGACAAGAACAAGAAGCCGCGGGACCCGATCGGCGTGATCCCGGTCGACTCGATCTTCTCGCCGGTCCGCCGCGTCAGCTACGCGGTGGAGAACACGCGGGTCGAGCAGATGACGGACCGCGACCGCCTGATCCTGGACGTCGAGACCGAGGGCTCGATCAGCCCGCGCGAGGCGCTCGCGAGCGCCGGCGGGACGCTGCTCGAGCTGGTACAGCTCGTCTCCGAGCTCGCCGAGGCGCCATCGATGCAGGTGGGACCCGCGGAGGACGAGTCGATGCCGTCCGATTACGGCATCACGGTGGAGGAGCTCAACCTGTCCGTCCGCTCCTACAACTGCCTGAAGCGCGAGGGCATCAACACGGTCGGGGACCTGGTCACCAAGTCCGAGGCCGAGCTGATGGACATCCGCAACTTCGGGCAGAAGTCGATCGATGAGGTCAAGGCCAAGCTCGAGGAGCTCAGCCTGGGGCTCCGGGAGGAGTAGGGATGCCGACCCCTAAGAAGGGCCCGCGTCTGGGCTCCGGACCGGCGCACCAGCGCCTCATGTTGAACGGCCTCGCCGCGCAGCTGTTCGTCCACGAGCGCATCAACACGACCGAGGCGAAGGCCAAGGCCGTGCGCCCCGTGGCCGAGAAGCTGATCACGTTCGCCAAGAAGGGCGACGTGGCCGCGCGTCGCGAGGTCCTCAAGCAGATCCCCGATCGCGATGTCGTCCACAAGCTGTTCTCCGAGATCGGTCCGCGCTTCGCCGAGCGGCCCGGCGGCTACACGCGGATCCTCAAGCTCGGGCAGCGTCAGGGCGACGGCGCGCCGATGGCCCGCATCGAGCTCGTCGAGGCGGCGGAGTAGCCGCAGCGCTCGGTCGCCGTGGCTACGACGTCGACCCGCTCGCTCGCTCCTGGAGCAGGCCGAGTCGAGCCAGGGCGTCCTCCGGCGTGGTGAACACGAGCCTTCCGGCCTGCGGATGCTGCTCCAGCGGCGCGATCGCGCGCTCGAGCAGGGGCTCCATGTCGCTGCGGATCGCGAAGGCGAGGTAGGGGAGCTCGACCTCGTCGAGCGACGCGAACGCCGCGTCCCAGAGATCGGTCATCGGTGGCCAGTCGTTCCACAACCGGAGGACCCGGTAGGCAGGAGCGGGCTCGCCATCAAGGGGGTGGGGACGCATCCTGTCCAGGACGCGACCGGCCCTGCGGGCCAGCCCGTGAGCCGACCTCACCGGATGCGACAGCCGGTCCGCGATCCGGAGGGGCCTGCGACGGAGCGGGAGCACGCCCGCGGTCAGCGGGATGGTCCACAGCCTCCGCTGGCCGCCCTCGACGGGCCGTCTGAGGTCGGAGCCGTCGGGCTGGTACGGGCGGCGCGGGACCTGGCGCATGTCGGGGATCTCGCCCTTCCAGATGCCACCCAGGCGTTCGCCCGGCGGCTCAGGCGGCTCGCCGGGCTCGAGCGTGAGGTCGAAGCGCGTCCCGAACCGCTCCACGGTGGCCAGGACCCGCTCGCTGGCGAACCGAGACCCGAACCGGTGGTGCGGAGGCGGCCCGCCGAACCTCGACACGTAGCCCTCGAAACACATCTCCATGCATCGCTCGACCCAGTCCGCATCCTCGTGGTCCGCGAACCACACCCGCTGCGTGCGGTCCCACCGCCAGGCGTGCGGATGGACGCCCACGGCGTCTCCGAGCGTCATGACCTCGTCGAAGAAGCGGCGGTGGCGGTCGACGATCCAGGCGGCGTCGCCGTACGCCTCCTCGATCTGCGGATCGATGCGGAGGGACCAGACGAACCGCGCAGGCTCTCCCGTGAGCGTGGTCATGCGCTCGCGGAGCCGTGCACTCTCGGCGACCAGAGCCTCGAAGCCCGACCAGGGCGAGGGATCGTCGGGGGGGTAGACGTGCTCGTCCGGCTCGACGTCGATACAGAACAGCAGCGGGATCCGGTCGTCCACCGGCGCACTATACGGCCGACCCGTGTCTGGCCCCATCGGTCCGACGGCCGTGCTTCGCGTGCATGCGGTCATACTCGGCAGCGTGATCGTTCGGCTGACGCTCGCCTATGACGGGACCGGGTTCCGAGGGTGGGCGCGGCAGCGGGGGCTGCGCACCGTGGAGGGGGTCCTGACGGACGCCCTCTCACGCTTCCTGGGCGCCGAACCTCGGATCTCGGTCGCCGGTCGCACCGATGCCGGCGTCCACGCGCGTGGTCAGGTCGCCTCCTTCGCCTGGCCGGAGCCGCTCGATCTCGAGCGGGTCCAGCGGGCCCTGAACGGGATGCTCGCGCCCGAGGTGGTCGTCCTCGAGGCTCGGCGGGCGCCCGAGGGGTTCGACGCGCGCTTCTCGGCCAGCGCCCGGGAGTACCGCTACCGGATCGACGTCGGGCCCTGGCCCGATCCGTTCGAGGCCCGGTTCGTCTGGCATCGTCCCGGCGAGCTCTCCGTCCCGCGCATGCGGGCCGCGGCGCGCCCCCTCGTCGGGGAGCACGACTTCGCGTCGTTCGGCCGGCCGCACAACCTAGGGGGTTCAACCGTCCGGCGGGTGGAGCGGCTCGCCGTGGCCCGTCGGGCCTCGCGGCTGGAGCTGAGCGTGCGCGCCAACGCCTTCCTGCACCAGATGGTGCGCTCGCTGGTCGGCACGCTGGTAGCGGCCGGCGAGGGCCGGATCGAGCCCCAGGAGACGGCGGCGATCCTCGCGGCCCACGACCGAGGGCGGTCGAAGGGGCGGCTCGCCCCGCCGCACGGGCTGACGCTCGAGCGGGTGGTCTACGGTCGGCGCTGAGGCCGCCGCCTCGAAGGTTGGGTCGGGGGGCCGTTCGATCCCGTCGCTCACCCCTGGGCCGTCCCAGGTGACGTTGGGCCGTTCGCCCCGTTCGAGACTGGCCGAACGACCCCTGTCGGTCCTTACCTTGAGTCCGATAGTGCACGAAATGGACGGAGGCCAAGCGATGGAGAAAGGGAGGAGATCATGAAGAAGGCCTTCCCGATCATGCTCGTGGTCCTCGGCATCGTGTTCGTGGGAGCCGGCATCTACACGGTGGTGCGGGGCTTCCAGGCGAGGGACGAGGTCCGCGACGTGCTTGTGGCGCAGAGGATCACCACGCCAGAGGACGCCTCGATCCCCAACCAGCTCGTGGATGACGCCGCGACGGCGCACTCCATGGCGCTGATCATCGAGAAGCACGCCGAGGAGGCGACCGGCGGCAGGACCTACTCGGAGTTGGGTCGGTACCTGACCCCGGACGGTGGGGACACCAGCGACGAAGCGCTCGCCCTCACGGACGAGGCGGGGAACCCGGTTCCCAACCCGCTGCGCAACGTCGCCTTCCAGGCTTCGACGCTACAGACGAGCCTGCACACCTCGCACATGGCGTTCAACGTGGCCGACCTGGTCATCGGGCTCGGCGTCCTGTTCCTGGCGCTCGGTGTCGCCGTGGGCGGTACCGGTATCGCCTTCGCCGGCCTGGTCATCCCGACGGTGGCTCGCAAGTTCAACGTGGAGACGGTGACGCCTACCACTACGAGCACGACCGTCTGACGAACGGCCTTCCCTCGATCGGGGCCCGGCTTCGGCCGGGCCCCGATCATGTGGTGAGGGAGCCGGCCGCGGCGACCGGCCCCTCGCCCCAGGGCCGTTCGACGCTGAGGGGCCGCCTCCGCTCGCGGGAGCATCCGAGCAGGCGGGACGGACGTCTCGCACCCTGGAGGCACCGATGGACGACACGCACCTGCGACGGATCGAGATGCCCGCCGTCGCCGACCCCGCGCCGCTCGGGCTCGCGGCCTTCGCGCTCACCACGTTCCTGCTGTCCGTGAACAACGCCGGGTGGACCGACGGTGGCGCGGCCTGGCTCGGGTTCGCGTTCGCCTACGGCGGGCTCGCGCAGCTGCTGGCCGGGATGTGGGAGTTCCGGAACCGCAACGTGTTCGGGGCGACGGCATTCTCCACGTACGGCGCGTTCTGGATCGGGCTCGGCCTGTACGTGCTGCTCGCCGAGGAGGCCTCGCCGAACGCCGCCAACGATCTCGGGTGGATCCTGCTGGCGTTCGCGATCTTCAACACGTACATGCTGCTGTGGAGCACCCGCGTGACCATCGCCGTGTTCCTCGTGTTCCTCGCCCTCGAGGCGACCGAGATCGTGCTGTCGGTGGGGTTCTTCACCGACACCCAGTCGATCATCGAGGCCGGCGGGATCGTCGGCGTCGTGACGGCGGCGATCGCGTGGTACGCGTCGGCCGCCGGCGTCGTGAACGGGATGGCCGGGCGCCACGTTGTGCCGGTCGGTGGCCCGATGTGGAAGGAGCGCGTCCAGCCGACGCTCGGACCCCCGATGCGGGCCCAGACGTACCCTCACGAGCGCGTGTCCTGACCGACCGAGGACGCGCTTCGAGGGCTGCCGGCTCGAGCAGGGACAGGCGCGACGGCCCTGAGCTACGCGTGCGCCGTCGCCGGGGCGTGTTTCAGGGCGGGCCGATCGGGGAACCTTCGCCAGATGGCTACCCCTTCGCGATCGGCGGCAGTCGGGGGCGTGGCGCGGATGCGCACGCACCCGGACAGCTTCTTCCTCGGCGAGCCTGCCCCGCGGTTCGGATCGCTCACCGGAGGGCTCGCCTCCTTCTTCGACCTCCTCCGGCATCCTGAACGGCCGGACCGTCCTGGCGTCGCGCTCGCGATGGCCAAGCTGGCCTGCTGGATCGCCGGTGGCATCGTCCTCACCTCGGCCTCGGCGGTAGCCGTTGGGCTGCTGGCCGTTCGGATCTACGAACAGGCCTTCGGCTGAGCGCGAGCAGGCGGGGCGGTCCCGGGCAGCTTTGACGCCCGCGCGAAACCGCAGGTAGCATGGTGCGTCGGCCGCTCCCGGCCGGCGTTTCCACGTATGAAGACCTACTCGCCGAAGCCGCGTGACATCGAGCGCCGCTGGTACGTGATCGACGCCAGCGGGGCCGTGCTCGGGCGTCTGGCGACAGAGGCCGCCGCGATCCTGCGGGGCAAGCACAAGCCGATCTTCGCCCCCCACATGGACACCGGCGACCACGTGATCGTGATCAACGCGAAGGACATCGTGCTGACCGGCGGGAAGCACGAGACCAAGGTCGCCTACCGGCATTCGGGCTACCCGGGCGGGCTGACCGAGACCAAGTACGGCAAGCTGCTGGCCGAGAAGCCGGCGTTCGCCGTCGAGAAGGCGATCAAGGGCATGCTGCCCCACAACCGGCTCGGGCGGCAGATGGCCAGCAAGCTCAAGGTCTACGCGGGCGCCACCCATCGGCACGAGGCGCAGAAGCCGCGGCCGCTGGTCCTCGGCGAGGTGCCGAGGTGGGAGGGCCTGCCCCAGCCCAAGCCGACGGTCGCCAGGGCCGATGCCAAGGCACCCGAGCCGAAGGCTCCGGCGCCGAAGCGTTCGACCGCGAAGCGGACCACCGCGGCCAAGCCGGCGAAGAAGGCGCCGGCCAAGGCCTCCACCGCCAAGACCTCCACCGCCAAGGCCGCCGCGCCCAAGCGTTCGACCGCGAAGCGGACCGCGACCAAGACGGCCGCCAAGGCCGCGCCGGCGAAGAAGACCACCGCCCGTCGGACGAAGAAGGAGAGCTCGGAGTGACCCAGACCTCGACCGGCCGTCGCAAGGAGGCCGTTGCGCGCGTTCGCCTGGTGCCCGGCGAGGGCAACTTCCAGCTGAACGGCCGCCCGCTGGACGAGTACTTCCCCACCCGAGCGCACCGGATGGTCGTGTCCGAGCCCCTCCGCCTCGTCGGCAAGGAGAAGGACCTCGACGTCATCGCCCGCATCGAGGGCGGCGGCGTGTCGGGTCAGGCGGGGGCGCTCCGACTGGGCATCGCCCGCGCGCTGATCGAGCTCGAGCCCGAGCTGCGTCCCGCCCTGAAGGCCGAGGGGTTCCTCTCGCGCGATCCGCGGGAGAAGGAGCGGCGCAAGTACGGGCTGAAGAAGGCCCGCAAGGCGCCGCAGTACTCCAAGCGCTAGCCGGCGCCCTCCGGCTCCGTGTTCGCGGCGTCCGTGTCGTCGCCCACCGTCTCGAGGGTGTCCAGCACGAGACGCGCCTGCAGCTCGAACTCGGCCGGGACGAACACGTGGGCAGGCCCCACCTGGTAGGGGTCGTCCCCGCCGCCCTTCAGCAGGACCGGGATGCCCTCGTCCTGCAGGCGTGCGCGCACGATCTCCCCCTCCAGGATCGAGGAGGTGGTGAGCACACGGACGAGGTCGCCGGCCATGGTGCCAATCCTCTCATCGTGCCATCGGCGGCCGCCCGGCCGGGACATTGACATCTGTCGATCTCTTGGCGTAGCCTTCCATCGAGGAACGTCGATGGAGGACGCGCGATGACCAGGAGCCTCACGGTGCTGCAGGACGCGCCCGCGGCCTGCTGTGCGCCGCTGGCAGCGACCGGCATGTCCGAGGCGGACGCGGAGACGACGTCTCGCGTCTTCAAGGCCCTCGCCGACCCGCATCGGGTTCGCATCGTGAACCTGTTGGCCAACGCCCCGGGCGCGGTGTGCGTGTGCGACCTCACGCCTGAGATCGGGCTGTCGCAGCCGACGGTGAGCTTCCATCTGAAGAAGCTCGCGCAGGCCGGCTTGCTCGAACGCGAGCAGCGAGGCGTCTGGGCCTTCTACTCGGTGAACCGTGAGGCGCTCGCGCGTCTCGCGACCGTGTTCGACATGGAGGGAGCGGAGCGATGAGTGAGATCAGGGAGCAGGTTCGGGAGCGGTACCGCTCGGCGGCGCTCGACGTGCTGCAGGGCGGAACGGGTGACTGCGGCTGCGGGCCGTGCTGCGGTCCGGAGGCCGAGGTCGAGGTGTTCGGCGGGGCCCTGTACGAGGCGGGCGAGCGCGCCGAGCTGCCCGACGCGGCCCTCCTCGCGAGCCTGGGCTGCGGCAACCCGATCGCGGTGGCCGAGCTTCGAGAGGGCGAGACCGTGCTCGACCTGGGCTCGGGCGGAGGGATCGACGTGATCCTCTCGGCCCGTCGGGTGGGCTCGACGGGCAAGGCTTACGGCCTGGACATGACCGACGAGATGCTCGAGCTCGCGAGGCGCAACGCCGCGGAGGCCGAGGTCACGAACGTCGAGTTCCTGAAGGGCTACATCGAGGACGTGCCGCTGCCCGACGCGAGCGTCGACGTGGTCATCTCCAACTGCGTGGTCAACCTATCCGCCGACAAGCCGGCGGTGTTCGCCGAGATGGCCCGCGTGCTTCGGCCGGGCGGTCGCCTGGGGATCAGCGACATCGTCGCGGCCGACGAGCTCACGCCCGCGCAGCGAGGCGAGCGCGGCGACTTCGCCGGATGCATCGCGGGGGCGATGTCCTTCGCGGAGTACGACGCCGAGCTGCGCGGAGCCGGCTTCGAGGACATCCATGTCGACCCCACCCACGAGGTGGCCGACGGCATGTTCGGCGCGATCGTCCGCGCTCGCCGCCCGTGAGCGATCGGCCGGAGGTCCTGTTCGTCTGCGTCCACAACGCGGGACGGAGCCAGATGGCAGCGGCCCTGCTCCAGCATCACGCCGCCGGGCGGGTCGTGGTGCGCTCGGCCGGGAGCACGCCCGCCGACGAGGTGAACCCGGCCGCCGTCGCCGCGATGGCCGAGCTCGGCATCGACGTCTCGGGGGAACGACCGAAGGGGCTGACCGAGGAGGCCGTGCGCGAGGCGGACGTGGTGATCACGATGGGGTGCGGCGACGCCTGCCCCGTCTTCCCCGGCAAGCGGTACCTGGATTGGGAGCTCCCCGACCCGGCCGGACTGCCGGTCGAGGAGGTCCGGCCCATCCGCGACGAGATCGATCGCCGCGTCCGCGCGCTCCTGGACGAGCTCGTCCCCGGCGGCTGAGCCGGTTCCCGGCGGCCTCCGGCGGGCGTTTCCCGGTAGCTTGTCCGCCTCGATGGCACGGCTCTTCGGCACCGACGGGGTGCGCGGCGTCTACGGACGCGAGCTCACCGACGACCTCGCGTTCGACCTCGGTCGGGCGGCCGTGACCGTCCTCGCCCGGCACGAGCACGGCGCGCCGACGATCGTGATCGGCCGCGACACCCGGGCCTCGGGGGTGCCGCTGGAGCGAGCGTTGGCCGACGGGATCGAGGCGGCCGGTGCGGACGCAATCCTCGCCGGGGTCGTGCCGACCCCGGCGGTCGCGTTCCTCACGGCCGATCTCGGGGCCGGCGCGGGCGTCGTCATCAGCGCCTCGCACAACCCGCCCGAGGACAACGGCATCAAGTTCTTCGGGCCGCTCGGCCACAAGCTCTCGGACGGGCTGGAGGACGAGATCGAGGCGGAGCTCCGCGCGGCCGGGTCACTCGACCGGGCGCGCACCGGCCGCGATCGCCCGCTCCCCGGTGGGGGACGGAGCTATCCCGACCACGTGGCGAGCGTGGCCGAGGCCCCGCTCTCGGGGATGCGCCTGATCGTCGACTGCGCGAACGGCGCGGCCTCGGTCCTCGCGCCCGAGGTGCTCCGGGGTCTCGGGGCCGACGTCCACCCGATCTTCGCCGAGCCCGACGGCTCGAACATCAACGTCGGGTGCGGGGCCCTGCACCCCGAGGCCGTCGCGGGCGCGGTGCGGGGCGCGGGCGCGGACGCCGGCGTCGCCCTCGATGGCGATGCCGACCGGGCGCTGTTCGCGGACGCCGAGGGCAACGTGATCGACGGCGACCAGGTCCTCGCCGCGTGCGCGGTGGCGTTGAGGGAGCAGGGGCGCCTCGTGGGCAACGCGGTCGTGACGACCGTGATGGCCAACCTCGGGTTCCACCGCGCGATGCGCGATCACGGGATCGAGGTCGTGACCACGAGGGTGGGCGATCGATACGTGCTGGAGGAGATGCGCTCGCGGGGCACGGTGCTCGGCGGCGAGCAGTCCGGGCACGTGATCTTCGCCGAGCACGCGACGACCGGCGACGGCCTGCTGACGGCGGTCCGGTTCCTCTCGCTGGCCCGGCGCAAAGGGGTCTCCGTCGCCGAACTGGCCGGCGTGATGCGGCGGTTCCCTCAGGTCATGGTGAGCGTCCGTGTGGAGCGCAAGGAGGGTCTGGAGGCGGCCGCCGGCGTGTGGGAGGCGGTCCGGGCGAGCGAAGGGGATCTGGGCGACTCCGGTCGCGTGCTGGTGCGCGCCTCCGGCACGGAGCCACTGGTCCGGGTCATGGTGGAGGCCGGTTCGGAGGCGGTGGCGGCCGAGCACGCCTCGCGGATCGCCGAGACCGTGGAGACGGCCCTCGGCTGACCGGGATCGGCGACCGCCCGGCGGGCGGGTTGGTACCCTCGAACCTCATGTGCGGCATCGTGGGCTACGTCGGCCCCGACCAGGCGCTCCCCATCGTCCTCGAGGGCCTTCGGCGCCTCGAGTACCGCGGATACGACTCCGCCGGCGTGGCCGTGCTGGACGGCGGCCTCGCGGTGATCAAGCGGGCGGGCAAGCTCTCCGAGCTCGACGCGGCGCTCGCCGCCGAGGGCGAGCCGGGGGGCTCGGTGGGGATGGGACATACGCGATGGGCCACGCACGGCGCCCCCACCGACCGCAACGCGCATCCGCACGTCGATTGCCACTCGAGGGTCGCGGTGATCCACAACGGCATCATCGAGAACTTCGCCGAGCTGCGCGGCGACCTCGAGAAGCGGGGGCACGCCTTCGTGTCGGAGACCGACACCGAGGTCGTGGCGCACCTGCTCGAGGAGAGGGAGGGGGGACTCGTCGACCGGCTGCGCGCGACCGTCGGTGAGCTCGAAGGCGCATACGCGCTCGTGGTGGTCTCGGCGGACGAACCCGACGTGATCGTGGGCGTGAAGGTGGCCTCGCCGCTGATCGTGGGCCTCGGCGACGGCGAGAACGTGCTCGCGTCGGATATCCCCGCGGTGCTCCAGAAGACCCGAACCGTGCTCCCGCTCAGCGAGCGCCAGATCGTCGAGGTGCGCGCGGACTCGGTCCACGTGACGGACTTCGACGGCAACGAGGTGGCGGTGGAGCCGTTCGAGGTGGAGTGGGACGTCGCCCGGGCGCAGAAGGGCGGCTACGACGACTTCATGCTGAAGGAGATCCACGAGCAGCCGGCCGCGATCCGCGACACGCTGTCGGGACGCGTGAGCGAGGCCGGACGGCTCTCCCTGGACGAGGTGCGCCTGGACGCCGACGTGCTGCGCGAGGTCTCGAAGGTCTTCGTCGTGGCGTGCGGGACCGCGTTCCACTCGGGGCTGGTCGCCAAGTACGCGGTCGAGCACTGGACGCGCATCCCGGTCGAGATCGACATCGCGTCGGAGTTCCGCTACCGCGACCCCGTCCTCGGGCCCGACACGCTCACCCTGGCGGTGAGCCAATCCGGCGAGACGATCGACACGCTGGAGGCCGCGCGGCACGCCGCTCGCCAGGGATCGAAGGTCCTCGCGGTGACGAACACGATCGGCTCGAGCCTGGCCCGCGAGGCCGACGCCGTGATGTACACGCACGCCGGGCCGGAGATCTGCGTGGCGGCGACGAAGACCTTCGCGACGCAGATGGCGGCGCTGCATCTGGTCGCGCTGTACGTGGCGCAGGAACGGGGCGCGATGTTCCCCACGGAGATCGCGGAGATCGTCGAGCGGCTGCAGGAGCTGCCCGATCAGGTCGAGACGACCCTGCGGCTGGACGGGCAGATCCGTGCCATCGCGAAGGAGATCGTGGAGGCGCGGGACGTGCTGTTCCTCGGCCGCCACACGGGGTACCCGGCGGCGCTCGAAGGCGCGTTGAAGATGAAGGAGCTCTCGTACCTGCACGCCGAGGGGTACCCGGCCGGGGAGCTGAAGCACGGCCCGATCGCGCTCGTCGAGGACGGGGTGCCGGTCGTGGCGGTGGCGACCGAGTGTCACGTCTACCCGAAGATCCTGTCCAACATCCAGGAGGTCCGGGCCCGCGGCGCGAAGGTGATCGCGGTCGCGAGCGAAGGCGACGAGGAGATCGGCAACCACGCCGAGCACGTGCTGTTCGTGCCCCGCGTGCCGGAGCTGTTCGCGCCCGTGGTGGTGACGCCGCCGCTGCAGTTGCTCGCCTACCACGTGGCCAAGCACCGGGGCTGCGACGTCGACCAGCCGCGCAACCTCGCGAAGAGCGTCACGGTCGAGTAGGCCGGGCCCCGGGCGGGCTACCCTAGGCGCGTGGAGATCCTGGGGCTCGGGGTCGATATCTGCGAGATCGCCCGCATGGAACGGGCCCTCGGACGGCACCCGACGATGCGCCAGCGGGTGTTCACGCCCGAGGAGATCGCCTACTGCGACTCCAAGGCGCGGCCGGCCGAGTCCTACGCGGGGCGCTTCTCGGCTCGCGAGGCCGTGATCAAGGCCCTCGGCGGGTACCGGGGCAAGCGCTGGCAGGACATCTCGGTGACGCGAGCGCCGAGCGGGGCCCCCGCGATCCGGCTGGAGGGCAACGCGAAGGCGCGCGCCGACGCGCTCGGGATCTCGGACGTGCTGATCACGTTCACGCACGAGAAGACCAGCGCGGTGGCGTTCGCCGTGGCGGTGTCGCGATGATCCCGGTCCTCACCCCGTCCGAGGCGGCGGAGCTCGATCGCGAGGCCCAGGCACGCGGCGTCTCCGCCGACTCGCTGATGGAGGCGGCCGGGCGGGAGACCGCCGACGCCGCCCGCCGGCTCGCCGGCGGGGCCTACGGGCGCCGAGCCGTCGTCGTGTGCGGCAAGGGCAACAACGGCGGGGACGGGCTCGTCGCCGCTCGGTACCTCGATGGCTGGGGCGTGCGGACCACCGTGGTCCTGCTCGAGGCGGGCGACGACCTGCGCGAGCCGGCCTCGTCGAACCTCGGCCGCCTCGGGACCACGCAGGTCCGCGTCCGGACGTTCTCCGACGCGCTCCTGTCCCGCGAGCTCGCCCGCGCCCACGTCGCGATCGACGCCATCTTCGGCACCGGGTTCCGCGGCGTCCCCGAGGACGCCCACGCGGAGGCGATCGCCGCCCTGAACGCGGCCGGCGTGCCGGTGGTCGCGGTGGACGTCCCGAGCGGGGTCAACGGCGAGACGGGCGCCGTCGAGGGCGAGGCCGTTCACGCGGATCTCACCGTCACCTTCGGAGCAGCCAAGCCCGGCGTCCTGCTGTTCCCCGGCGCGACCCACGCCGGCGTGATCGAGGTGGAGCCGATCGGGTTCCCCGCGGACCTGATCCGCGGCGACCTCGCGCTGGTCGAGGGCGAGGACGTGGCGGGCTGGCTGCCGCCGCGCGAACCCGACGCGCACAAGCGCTCGTCGGGTTTCGCGGTCGTGGTCGGGGGCTCCCGGAACATGACGGGTGCGGTGGCGCTCGCCGGTGCCGCGGCCTACCGCTCCGGCGCCGGGCTCGTCGCGGTGGCGGTGCCCGAGGGCATCCTGCCCGTGACCCAGGAAGCCGTCCGGGAGGCCGTGTTCGTCGCGCTTCCCGAGACCCCGGCCGGCACCGCGGCGGGCGGCGCGGCCCGACTGGACGAGGTGCTCGGCCAGGCCGACGCGCTCGCGGTCGGCCCGGGGATGACCACCGACGAACGGACCTCGGCGTGGGTGCGGGAGCTCGTGCGATCGAGCGAGGTCCCCGTCGTCCTCGACGCCGATGGGCTGAACGCGTTCGCCGGGCGAGCCGACGACCTCTCGGACCGGAAGGCCGAGCTGGTGCTCACGCCCCACACCGGCGAGTTCGCCCGGCTCGCGGGGACCTCGGCCCGGGAGGTGGAGGGCGACCGGGTCCGTCACGTCCGCGAGCTGGCCGCGCGGACCTCAGCGACCGTGCTCCTGAAGGGGAGCCGGACGCTCGTCGGCACGCCCGACGGCGTGGTGCGGATCAACCCCACCGGCGGGTCGTTCCTCGCGACGGGCGGCACGGGCGACGTGCTCACGGGCATGATCGCCGGCCTGCTCGCTCGTGGGCTCGCGCCCCCCGACGCCGCGTCCGCGGCGGCGTACCTCCACGGGATCGCCGGGCGACTCGCCGCTGAGGAGCGCGGCGAGGGGACCACGGCGACGGACGTCCTCGAGCGCGTGACGGCGGCCTTCGTGGAGGTCCTCGACGCGTGAGGCGGTTCCGTCCCACGTGGGTCGAGGTCGACCTCGCCGCGGTGCGCCACAACGTGCGGCTGCTGAAGCCCGATCGGGTCGAGCTGCTGGCGGTCGTCAAGGCCGACGGCTACGGCCACGGCGATGCCCCGGTGGCGCGCGCGGCCCTTGAGGCGGCCGCGTCGCGCATCGGCGTGGCCCTCGTCGAGGAGGGACTCGGGCTGCGCGAGCACGGGATCGAGGCGCCGATCCTCGTGCTCTCCGAGTTCCCTGCCGGGGCCGAGAAGGAGGCGCTCGCCGCCGGCCTCACGCCGACCGTCTACACCCCCGACGGGCTCGAACGGCTCGCCGCCGCGAGCGACGACGCGGTCGCCGTGCACCTGAAGCTCGACACGGGCATGCACCGGGTGGGGCTGTGGCCGCCCGAGGAGGCGCCGGCGTTCGCGCGGCGGATCCTGGAGGCGGGGCTCCGGCTCGAGGGCCTGTGGACCCACTTCGCCGCGTCCGAGGCGGACGAGGCGGGGACGCGCGATCAGCTCGCCAAGCTGCTCGCCGCCCGCGATGCCATGACGGGGGACGGGATCGAGCCGGCGATGCTCCACGCGGCCAACAGCGCCGCCACGATCCTGTATCCGGACACGCACCTGGATCTCGTCCGGCCGGGGGCCGCGATCTACGGGATCGATC
>DASSJM010000115.1:0-19289 GCA_035691205.1 Actinomycetota bacterium | reverse complement strand
GGCCGGATCGTCGCGAGCTCGGCCCCGCTCCACCCTGCGACCAGGCGGCCGTCCACGAACCCGGCCCCATCGGGACCCGGCTCCGCGAGCGTGAACCATCGGACATCGCAGGGGGCCTCGGCGGACAGAGCGGAGGCCGCCTCGTCATCGCGGTTGCCCACGTGGACGTCGCCGGGGCCCTGGAGCGCGAACACCCGTGCCTTCGCGTCCCGGTAGGCGTCGAAGGACCGGTGCCAGTCAAGGTGGTCGGGCGCGAGGTTCAACAGCACCGACACCACCGGGTGGAACGAGGACTGCACCGCCAGCTGGAACGAGGAGACCTCGACGACGAGGGCGTCGTGGTCCGCGCGAGCGGCCGCCGGGAACGGGTTGCCGATGTTGCCGCACGAGACCGCGTCGATCCCGGCTGCTTGCAGGCACGCCGCGAGCATCCCGGTCACCGTCGTCTTGCCGTTGGTCCCGGTGACCGCGAGGTACGGGACGCGGACGAGACGGGCCCCGAGCTCCATCTCCCCCCACACGGGCAGGCCGCGCTCGGCCGCCCAGGCGAGCAATGGGGCGCCGGGAGGCACCCCCGGGCTCACGACGACCACCGTCGCGCCGTCGAGGTGCTCGGGCGCGTGCCCGCCATCCGCGACCTCGATACCCTCCGAGCGCAGCTCCGCCGCCAAGGCGGTCTCTGCGCGCACCTCGCTGACGATCACATCGGCGCCCTCGGCGGCGAGGACCCTTGCCGCGGACGCGCCCGCGACCCCCAGGCCGATCACGACCGCACGCTCCCCCGCGAACGCACCGCTCATCCGAGGCCCCCGCGCGCGATGAAATCCGTGTAGAAGAGCCCGAGCCCGACCGCGACCGTCAACCCCGCGAGGATCCAGAAGCGAACGATCACCGTGAACTCCGGCCAACCCGCGAGCTCGAAGTGGTGGTGGATCGGCGACATCTTGAACACGCGTCGCCCGAAGCCGCGGAAGGCGATGACCTGGACGATCACGGAGGTGGTCTCGATCACGAACAGCCCGCCGAGGACGACGAGCAGCAGCTGCGTGTTCGTGACGATCGCGAGCGCGCCCATCAGCCCGCCCAACGCCAGGGCCCCCGTGTCGCCCATGAAGATCCGGGCCGGGGCGGCGTTCCACCAGAGGAACCCCGCCGTGGCGCCCACGGCGGCGCCGGCCACGATCGCGACGTCGAGCGCGGCGTTCACGTCGATCGCGTAGCAGGCATCCTGGGGGCCGAGAGCGCACGTGTGCCGGAACTGCCAGAAGGCGACGAACACGTAGGCGGACAGGACCAGGATCGACGATCCGGAGGCGAGGCCGTCGAGCCCATCGGTGAGGTTCACCCCGTTGGACGATGCGGCGAGGATCACGAACACCCAGACGAAGAAGAACGCGCCGAGATCCAGTCCCGTGGGTCGGACGAAGCTGAGCTCCGTCGGCACGTTCGCGGCCTCGATGGCGACCACGCCGAACGCGAGCGCGGCGAGCGCCTGGCCGATGATCTTCGCGGTCTTCGAGAGCCCGAGGGACCGTCGGCGGCGCACCTTGATGTAGTCGTCGACGAACCCGAGCACGCCGAGCAGCACCGTCGCGAGCAGCACCGAGAGCCCCGCCGCGGTGACCGTCGTGAAGACGAGTCGTGTGACCACGTACCCGGCCACGATGGCCAGAACCATCACCGTGCCGCCCATCGTGGGCGTTCCCATCTTCTCCAGGTGCGTGTGCGGCCCGTCCTCACGGATCCGCTGCCCCCAGCCCCACAGCCGGAACAGTCGGATCGCGATCGGCGTGCCGAGCAGGGTCACCATGAGCCCGACGGCCGCGGCGATCAGGATCTGTCTCACCGAAGGGCCTCCGCCACCCGTTCGAGCGCCGCGACGCGCGATCCCTTCAACAGGACGACGTCGCCCTCGCGCGCCCAGGTCCGCACGTCGGCGATGGCGCCCGCCGGGTCGTCGTAGGAGGCCACGTCCTCGGGCAGCTGTCCCTCGCGGACGGCCGCCATCGCGATCGCGCGAGCCGGCTCGCCCACCGTCACCAGCCGGTCGACCCCGATCCGCACCACGAGCTCTCCGAGCCGCTCGTGCTCCTCGAAGGCGATCGGGCCGAGCTCGGCCATGTGCCCGAGGACCGCGACCAGTCGCCGTCCCGTCGCGATCCTCCGCGCCGTCTTGAGCCCCGCCGCCACCGATTCCGGATTCGCGTTGTAGGCGTCGTTGAGGACGATGAGTCCCTCGCTCGAGGTGAAGGTCTCCATCCGCATCGGTGAGACGTGCGCGCCCTTCAGCGCCGTGGCGCACTCGGCGAGGGTCATCCCTCGAACGACCCCGCAGGCCGTCGCGGCCAGCGCGTTCGAGACCATGTGCTCGCCCGGCACGGCCAGTTCCACCCGTTCGCGTTCGGCGCCGTGGACCAGGAGGAAGCTCGCCCGCGCTCCCGCATCGAGCGCGACATCCTCACCCCGGACGTCGGCCCGGCCATCGAGCCCGAACGTCACGACCTCCGCGGGGGTCAGGTCCGCATACCCGCGTGTCACCGGGTCGTCCGCGTTCACGATCAGGGTCCCGTCGGACCGGAGCCATCGCACCGGCTCCGCGCCGGCGCGGACGATCTCGTCCCACGACCCGAAGATCTCCATGTGCGCGACCCCGATGTTGGTCACCACGACCGCGTCGGGGCGCGCGATGTCGCACAGGAGCCGGACGTCCCCGGCACGCCGGGCCCCCATCTCAGCGACGATCACCTCGGTGGTCGGCGTCGCGCCCAGGAGCGTCATCGGCAGCCCGATCTCGTTGTTGAACGACGCCGGGCTCGCCCAGGTCCGGAACCGTGTGGCGAGCACCACCGCCGCCAGATCCTTGGTGGAGGTCTTGCCGTTGGCGCCAGTGATGCCGAACACGAACGCGTCGGGCAGCCGCCGCCGCTCGTCGGCGCCGAGCGCGAGGAGCGCCCTTCCGGTGTCGGCGACCTCGATCGCCCCACCCTGGACGGGCCGATCGACGATCGCCCCGACGGCCCCGCGCGCGAACGCATCGCCGACGAACTCGTGGCCGTCCGCGTGCTCGCCGCGCAGCGCCACGAACACGGCGCCAGGCTCCACCAGTCGCGAGTCGGTGGCCACCGACGACGCCATCCGGTCCTCACCGAGCAGCGATCCGCCGACGGCCTCGGCGATCTCCGAGAGCGGCCGAGCGATCACCCGTCACCCCCGAGCGCCCGGATCTCCTCGGCCGCCACCTCGCGGTCGTCGAACGCGATCGTCCCGTCGGCGAGCTCCTGGTAGGTCTCGTGACCTTTGCCGGCGATCACGACCACGTCGCCCGGTCGGGCCTCGGAGACGGCCAGTCGGATGGCGGCGCGGCGATCCGGCTCGACCAGGTAGGCTCCCCCACCCTGGCGCGCGCCGGGCACGATCTCGTCGATGATCGCGTTGGGGTCCTCGCTCCGCGGATTGTCGCTCGTGATCACCGACAGGTCGGCGTTGGCGGTGGCCGTCCGGCCCATCAGCGGCCGCTTGGCGCGGTCGCGATCGCCGCCGCAACCCAGGACCACGATCACGCGCCCGGCGGCCAGCGGGCGTGCGGCGCGGAGCACGTTCTCGACGCTGTCCGGTGTGTGCGCGTAGTCGACCATGACCAGGAAGGACTGTCCGGCCTCGACGGCCTCTACGCGTCCGGGGACCCCGCGCACCGACGAGATCGCCCGGGCGGTCGCACCGTCGTCGAACCCGAGCGAGCGTCCGGTGGCGAACGCCGCCAGGCAGTTCTCGACGTTGAAGAGCCCGCGCAGCGGCGACGTCACCCGAACGCCGTCCACGACGAAAGCCAGGCCCCGTGGCGTCGTCTCCACCTCGGTGGCCCGCACGTCGGCCCCCGCGTCCAGACCGTAGGTGACCGTCGGCAGGCCTGAGCGGGCGAGGTGCCGACCCTCCTCGCTGTCGTGGTTCACCACCGCTCCGTCGCTCATCGCGGGCGTGAACAGCCGCGCCTTGGCGGCGAAGTACTCCTCCATCGAGGCGTGGTAGTCCAGGTGGTCCTGGGTCAGGTTCGTGAAGACGGCGCGGTCATACCGGACCCCATCGACGCGGTGCTGGTCCAGGCCGTGCGACGACACCTCCATCGCGACCCCGTCCACGCCGGCCGCGGCCATGTCGGCGAGCAGGCGCTGCAGGTCGGGCGCCTCCGGGGTCGTCCGCGGGAACGGCGTGGGGCGCCCATCCACCCGGACCCCGGTCGTCCCCACGACCCCCGGGACGCGGCCGGCCGCGCGCAGGACGGCCTCGAGCAGGTAGGTCGTCGTGGTCTTCCCGTTCGTCCCGGTAACCCCGATCATCGTCATCGCCTGGGCGGGCCGGCCGAAGAACGCCGCCGAGATCGGGCCCATGGCCTCGCGGACCGAAGGAACGAGGACCTGCGTCGCCTCCAGCTCGAGCCGGCGGTCCACGACGAGCGCGACCGCTCCGAGCGCCACCGCCCCCGGCGCGAAATCGTGCCCGTCGAGCATGCCGCCGGGGACGCAGAAGAACACCGACCCCGGCGTCGCCTCGTCCGAGCGGTAGCAGAGTGCGGACACCGCGACCGAGGCGTCGCCGTGGACGGAGACGTCGGGGAGACCGGACAGCAGGTCCGAGAGAGGACGCGGTGGTGCCGGGGCCACGGCGACCGAGCCTACAGCGTGCCCGACGCCGGCCCCCGATGCGAGCTCGCTCATCCGACCGGCAACGCATGCGGGGGCAGCGGGAGCCGCTCGACGGGGGTCACGCCCAGTCGCGTGATGCTGGCACGGGCCACGCGCTGGAACAGCGGGGCCGCGGCCAGGCCGCCGTACCCTGCCCGGGGCCGGTCCAAGATCGCGGCGATCACGACCTGGGGGTCTCCCGCCGGCAGGTACCCGATGAACGATGCGATGTACTGGCCTTCGATGTAACCCGCGCGATCCGCGGCGGCGATCCGCGCGGTGCCCGTCTTGCCGGCGACCTGGAAGCCACGGACCTGCGCGTTGCCCCCCGTGCCGTGCTGGACCGCGTACGCGAGCATCCGGCTCACCATCTGCGCGCTGGCCGCGGAGATCACGCGGCGCGTCGCCGGTGCCGGCGCCTCGTGGACCGTGCCATCGGGGTCCACCGTGGCCTTGACCAGGCGCGGCTGGATCCAGCGCCCCTCGTTCGCGATCGTCGCGTAGACCGAGACCATCTGCAGGGGCGTCGCGGAGATCCCCTGCCCGTAGGCCATCGTGGCGAGGCTGGTGTCGCTCCACTCGTAGAGGGGGAGCATGATGCCGCCGACCTCGCCGGGGAAGCCGACGCCGGTCGGCCGACCGAGCCCGAACCGCGACAGGTACGAGGCCATCGCCGAGCTCCCGACCCGGTTGGCCACCTGGACGGCCCCGATGTTGCTGGACTCCGCGATCACGTCGCCCAGCGTCATCTTCTGGATCCCATGGGGGTGCGAGTCGTGGATCGTGAAGTCCCCAACCCGCATCGTCCACGGCACGCTGAGCTGCTGGTCGAGCGGCAGGGCCGCCTCCTGGACCGCGGCGGCGGCCGTGATGACCTTGTTGGTGGAGCCCGGCTCGAACGCGTCCGTCACGGCACGGTTCCGATAGGTCCACGCGGGCGACTCGCCGAACGCGTTGGGGTCGAACCAGGGGTAGCTCGCCATCGCGAGGATCTCGCCCGTGTCCGGATCCATCACGATCACGGAGCCGCCTCGCGCCCCCTCCGCGGACACGGCCTCGGCTAGGGCGGCCTGCACCTGGAACTGGAGCTCGCGGTCGATCGTCGTGAGCACGGACGAGCCCTCCACCGGCGGCCGATGGATGTCGATCCCGCCGGCGATCGGCTGTCCGTGGGGATCGAGCTCGGTCGTCCGCTCGCCCGGCGTCCCCGCGAGGACCTCCTCGTACCCGAGCTCTAGCCCGGACAGCCCCTCGCCATCGATGCCGACGAACCCGAGCACCTGGGGGGCAAGCGCCCCCGCGGGGTAGGTGCGCTTCGAGGCGTCCAGGAAGCCGATCCCCGGGAGCTCGAGGGCCCGGGTCCGTTCGGCGACCTCGGGCTCGACCTGGCGAGCCAGGTAGACGAACGTGGTATCCGCGCTCAGGTCGCGGACCAGGTCGGGGATCCCGATACCGAGGATCGGCGAGAGGCGAGAGGCCGTCGCCCACGGGTCGGTGACGAAGCGCGGGTCGGCGTAGAGGTCGACGGCCGGCGTGGACATCGCGAGCCGATCGCCCCCCCGGTCGAGGATCTGCCCTCGCTCGGCGGGAAGGACCACCGTCCGCACCCGCTGGTCGAGCGCGCGCTCCTTCAGCTCGGCGGCCTGGCCGCTCACCTGCAGCAGCGCGAGGCGGACCAGGATCGCGGTGAACGCGAGCGACATCGTCGCGAAGATCGCGACCAGCCTGCCCGCGGGTGGCCGGGTCACGTCCCCGAGCCCCCGGTCGGATCGATGGATGGTGTGCCCGCCCCGGCCGGATCCGCCGAGCCATCGCCGGGCGCGTGGAGGATCCGGATGTCGTCGGGGAGACGCATGCCGTGCCGGCGGGCCCATGCTGCGATCCGGCCGGGGGCGGACAGGGTGGCCTGCTCGCGGATCAACGAGAGGTGCTCCTCCGAGAGCTCCTCGATCGTGCGCTCCGCCCGGTCGATGCGGAACGAGGTCTGAGCGAGCAGGACGTGCAGAACGACGATGCCGAACACCATGGATCCGACCAGGGTGCCGGCGAGCAGCGCGAACCCGAGCTGGTGCCGGGCGGCGTGACGGGCGGTCGGACGCGGATCTCGCCGGCCGGCCGGCCGAGGCGGATCCTGGACCGAACGCTCGCGCCTCGCCGGCGCACCGGGCGGCGGCGTCGCGATGCGCGTGCCTCGCGGTGGCGTGAGGAGCCTCCGAGCCGGGGTGCTCACGCCGCCTGCCGCTTCTGCGCGGCGCGAAGCTTGGCGCTTCGCGCCCTGGGGTTGCGCTCGGTCTCGCGCCGCGACGGCACGAGAGGCTTCTTCGTCAGCACCTCGAGGTCCGGGTCGTCGAGGAAGAACCGCTTCACGATGCGGTCCTCGAGCGAGTGGTAGGTGATCGCGACCACGCGGCCACCGGGAGCGAGGATCCCGACCGCTCGAGGCAGGGAAGCGGCGAGCTCCTCGAGCTCCCGGTTGACCGCGATGCGGAGCGCCTGGAAGGTTCGGCGCGCGGGGTGGGGGCCGCCCCGTCGCGCACCCAAGGCACCCGCGACCACGCGGGCGAGTTCGTCGGTGGTGGAGATCGGAGCGCGGGCGCGAGCGCGGGCGATGGCCGCCGCCACGCGACGCGAACGCCGCTCCTCTCCGTACTCGAAGATGATGCGGGCGAGATCTTCCTCGGGGAGCGAGTTCACCAGGTCCATCGCGCTCTCGCCACCTGGCCCCATCCGCATGTCGAGCGGCCCCAGGCGGCGATAGGAGAACCCACGCTCCGGGCGGTCGAGCTGCATCGAGGAGACGCCGAGGTCGTACAGGACGCCGTCGGCCCGGTTCTCCGCGGGCACGTCCGAGAACCGGGCCGACCGCGCGCTGAAGCGCTCGCCGAAGCGCGAGAGCCGCTGCGTGGCGAGCGCGATCGCCTCCGGGTCGCGGTCGACGCCGATCAGGCGTCGCACGCCCGATCCGAGGAGGGCCTCGGCGTGCCCGCCGGCCCCCAGGGTCAGGTCGATCACGGTGTCGAGACCCCCCAGGAACTCCAGGACCTCGCGCACCATGACGGGCTCATGGTCCGCTCCGGACCCGCTCCCCCGGGACGCGCCCACGTCCTCGGCCTCATCCGAACACGCGGACCGCGAGCAGCCCGATGCCCAGGTACACGGCCATCGACGCCGCGGTCATCACCAGCAGGGAGATGCTCTGTCGAACCTCCCCGTCGAGCGGTCGTTGCTTCATCACGCGCTCCTCCCCAACGGCCCTCAGGCCCTGATGCCCGGCGCGAGCGTCCCGGACTGATACGCGCCCGCGTGGGCCGTCTCGTACCGCTCGTGCGCGCCCCGGTCCCAGATCTCCATCCGGTCGGAGACGCCGACGACCACGGCCTCCTTGCCGATCTGGGCCTCGGCCCGCAGGCGCTGCGGGATCACCAATCGCCCCTGCGAGTCGAGCTCCACGCGCTCGGCCTTCCCGAAGAACATCCGCGCGTACGCGCGGCCCTCGGTGTCGGAGAGGGGGAGGCCGCGGACCTCCGCCGCTCGGGACTCCCATTCGGCCCTGGGGAAGCAGAAGAGGCAGCCGTCCTGGCCCAGCGTGAGCACGGCCCCGTCGGCGAACGCCTCACGGAACCGAGCGGGCAGGCTGATCCGCCCCTTCGGGTCGAGCTGGTAGCTATGCGTGCCGAGCAACTCGGCCACGCGCGTCCTCCCCTTCTCCTCCACTACGGGCCACTGTTATGCCACTAGCACTCCACCAAGTCAAGATGCGTGAGCGAAAAAGGGTTAACGATTGTGAAGAACAGTTACGGAGAGAGGTTGGACTCAGGTGTGACCCACGCGGGGGCGGCGGGCTACAGGCCAGCTACAGGAAGGGCTCCCACTCCGGCTCCAGACGCCCGAGGGACAGTCGGAACCCGTCGCGAGGCGCGCTGGGGCGACGGGCGAGCCTCAGTCCCGCGTCCTCGATCAGGCGGTTCTCCTTGCGCGTGTTGCAGCGACGGCAGGCCGCGACGACGTTGTCCCAGGTGTGGCCGCCGCCGCGGGAGCGCGGGATCACGTGGTCGAGGTTCTCGGCCGCGGCACCGCAGTACTGACAGACCCAGTCGTCGCGGGCGAAGACCGCCCGACGGGTGAGCGGCGCCTGGTGACGATGGGGAGCCCTCACGAACTGCCGCAGGCGCAGCACGGAGGGTGCGTCGATACGCAGTCGCTCGGAGCGGAACACCTGGCCGTTGGAGACCAGCACCTCGGCCTTGTCCTTCAGGACCAGGATCACCGCGCGGCGCGCGGGGACCACCGCCAGCGGCTGGTGCGACGCGTTGAGCACGAGCGCCCGTCCCACGCCGGCGAGTATACGCAGCGTGCCTGCCTCGGCGGTTCCCGGATGCTTGCATCGACCGAATCCCAAGGGTGTAATCCGGGCCGAAGGCGGCGGCAAGCCGCGCTCGAAGGACGCCTGGAGTAGCGAACAAGGGGCCGCGCGGGGCGTCCGGCTGCGGGTGCGGCACCGCCGCCTTCCCATCTCCCGAGCGGCTGCCATCTGCCGACAACCTGGGCAGGATGGCGCAGGAACCAGGGCACGGTCCGCGACGTACACCTGGGTAAGATGAGCGCGCGTTCGAGACCGGAGGTACGAGTGGAGGCCCGAGAGCCCACGCCCGACTGGCAGGCGTTCGCCGAGCGGTTCCAGACCATCGAGCAGAACGTCGAGCGTGTCGTCCAGGGCAAGCACCGCGAGATCCGCCTAGCGCTCGCCGCCCTCGTGGCCGAGGGACACGTCCTGATCGAGGACGTGCCCGGCGTGGGAAAGACGATGCTGGCCAAGGCGATCGCCCGGTCGATCGACTGCTCGTTCCGACGGATCCAGTTCACGCCCGACCTCCTACCGACCGACATCACGGGCGTCAACGTCTTCAACCAGGAGCGCGGGGACTTCGAGTTCAAGCCGGGCGCCATCTTCGCCAACATCGTGCTCGGCGACGAGATCAACCGCGCGAGCCCCAAGACCCAGTCGGCGCTGCTGGAGTGCATGGAGGAGCGCCAGATCACGATCGATACGGTGACCTATCAGCTCGGCGTCCCCTTCATGGTGATCGCGACCCAGAACCCGATCGAGCACGAGGGCACCTACCCGCTGCCGGAGGCGCAGCTCGACCGGTTCATGATGCGGCTGGGGATCGGCTATCCGTCGACCGACGTCGAGGCCGAGATCCTCGCCACGCACGGCGTCCGCTCGACGCTCCCGGACATCGGGCCCGTCGCCGACGCCATCGGCGTCCGCGAGATGGTCGAGGTCGCGCGCGGCGTCCACGTCTCCCCCGCGGTGCGCGCCTACATCGTCGACCTCGTCGAGGCGACGCGGAACCATCCCGACGTCTACCTCGGCGCCAGCCCCCGTGCCTCCATCATGCTGCTGCGCGCCTCGCGGGCGATGGCGGCCGCCGACGAGCGCGACTACGTGATCCCCGACGACGTGAAGGCGCTCGTCCCGCCGGTGCTCGCGCACCGCGTGATCGTGACGGCCGATGCCGTGATGGGCGGGCGGAGCCCCGAGGCCCTGCTCACGGAGCTCCTCGCCGAGGTGCCCGTCCCCGTATCCGGGACCGCGTAGCCATGCCCTCGGGCCGCGGGATCCTCGTCTTCGTGGCCGGGGTCGCCGTCTGGGTGGCCGCCCGCATCCTCGGCTCCACCACGTTGCACATGGTGGCGGTCGGGATCGTGCTGCTCCCGTTCGCCGCCGCCCTGTTCGCGCGCTGGAGCCGCCAGCGTCTACGCATCCGCCGCCGCCTGTCCGACACCCGCGTACAGCCCGGTCAGCGGGTGCATGTCGAGCTCGAGGTCGAGAACCCGACCTCGAGCCAGACCTCCTTCCTCCTGGTCGAGGATCGCCTCCCATCCCAGCTCGGCCGGTCGGCCCGCCTGGTGATCGCATCGCTGCCCCCAAGGGGGCGTCAGCGCGTGCGGTACTCGATCACCCCGCATCAGCGGGGCCGCTACACGCTCGGTCCGATCTCGGTCGACCTGTCCGATCCCTTCGCGCTCACGAAGCTGCGGGTCGAGTTCGACGAGCGGGAACAGCTCGTGGTCACGCCCGAGGTCGAGATCCTCGGTGGGGGCCCGGACTCACCGTTCGGCATGACGAGCGGCCTGGCCCTGGCCAAGCACCTGTTCCGGACCGGCGACGAGTTCTACACGATGCGCGGCTACGTCGAGGGCGACGACCTGCGACGGATCCACTGGCCGAGCGTGGCGCGCAGCGGCGAGCTGATGATCCGCCAGGACGAATCGACCAGGCGGTCCACGGCCGTCCTGTTCGCCGACATGCGGGACTCGGCGGTGGGACAGACCCACTCGCCCTGCTTCGAGAAGGTCGTCTCCGCCACGGCATCGCTCGGGATCCTGCTCATCCGCTACGGGTTCTCGCTCAAGCTGGCGACGACGCAGATGCCGCCGCAACGGGTGGGTGAGGAGGGACTGCTCGACGCGCTCGCCGGCGTGAGCCACCACACGTCGAGGGCGCTGTCGACCGGCCTCACCCGCCTTCGGATGGTGGCGGCGACCGACACGACGCTGGTCGTGGTCGGGGCTCCCCCCGCCCCCACCGAGCTGCCCTCGTGGATCCGCGCGGGCGCGATGTTCGGACCGAAGGTGGGCGTGTTCGTCCACCCCACCGATCCCGAAACGCTGCCGCCGGATCGGCGCACCCAACTGGAAGGCCGCGCCTCCCAGGCTCGTATGTCCCTATCCAGGTCCGGCTGGGAGGTCATCGTCCTCCCGCCGACGCGGAGGTTGAGAGACGTATGGCACGTGGAACGGACCCGACCCCTGGTCGTCAGCGGCTCCTAGGTCTTGCCGCGGTCGCCGGGCTGGCCGCGGCGACGGCGTTCGCCTTCGGCCGCCTGTTCACGGGACGGGTGCCGACCTTGCAGCTGATCGCGGCCGCGCTCGCCTCGGTCGCCGTCGCCGCGCTGTTCGAGCGGCGCGGGCTCGTCGTGGCGACGCTCGCGAGCCTCGTCGGCCTCGCGCTGGCCATCACGTGGATCGTGCTCCCCCAGACGGCCTGGTACGGCCTCCCCTCGATGCGCACCCTCCGGGCGCTCGGCCGCTCGCTCGAGCTCGTCGGCCAGCAGACGCGGGTGCGGGTCGCGCCCACCGCAGCGCTCCCGCCGCTCATGCTGGCAACCCTGACGGCCGTGTGGACGGCGTCGTTCTCCGCGCACGCCCTCGCCATCCGCGCCGGCAGCCCGCTCCTCGCGGTCCTGCCGATGGTCGCGCTGGTCGGCTTCGCCGATACCGTCCTGCAGGACGGCGCCCGACCGATCTACGCGGTGCTGTTCCTTGGCGCCGCGCTCGCGGTCGTGTTCTCCGACGGTCTACGGAGGATCCGCCAGTGGGGCCCGGTGTGGTCGACGACCCGCTCGAGCCGGATCCGCGCGTCCGTGAAGGGCTCCCGGGCGGTCGCGGCGCTCGTGATCCTCGCCGCCATCCTGGTGCCCGGCCTCCTGCCCGGGTTCCGGGCCGAGGCGCTCGTGGACTTCTCGACCGGCGACGAGGGCGGCTTCGGCCTCGACCCCTTCGTCGAGATCAAGGCGCAGCTGGACGACCAGGAGCCGGTCGACCTGTTCCAGGTGCGAGCCGAGGAGCCGGCCTACTGGCGGATGTACGCGGTCGACACGTTCGACGGGTCCGACTGGACGAGCAGCGATCCCGACGCCTCCGAGCGGGGCCTGGTCCTGTCCAGCCCGGCGGTGCTGCCGGGCAGCGAGGCGCTCCCCGACGACGCACCGCGGCTGCCACAGGGCTACACGTTGCTGCGCGGCACCGAGACGGCTCGGCTTCCGATGGCCTACCCGGCTGAATCGATCACCCTGCCGAGCGGCGAGTTGACGTACGACCCGGTGGACTCGCAGGCCCTCGTGAGGGGCGGGCTCGGCGAGGGCTTCGAGTACTCGGTCCTGTCCCGGATCGTGAGCCCCGCCCCCGAGCAGCTCGACGACGTGGTCTTCCTCACGGCCGAGCAGTACGGGCGGTACACGCACGTGCCGAGCACGATCGATCCGCGCATCGGCGAGCTGGCGGAGGAGTGGACGCGCGACGAGATCACGCCGTACCGGAAGATCCTCGCGATCCAGGAGCATCTGGTGAGCGAGTACGTATGGGACACGGACGTCGGTGCCGAGGCGAACGCCGACGTCCTCGCCGCGATGCTGTTCGAGACGCGGCAGGGGTTCTGCGTGCAGTTCGCGACCGCGATGACGCTCATGGTCCGCGAGCTCGGCTACCCGGCGCGGGCCGCAGGCGGGTACCGATCCGGGACCTTCGCCGACGGCGTGTTCACGGTCCAGACGAAGGATGCGCACCTCTGGGTCGAGGTGCTCTTCCCCGGCTACGGGTGGCTGGCGTTCGAGCCCTCGCCGAGCCGCCCGAGCCCCCTCGCCGAGCCCGGGACCTACCTCAACCCGATCGAGCCGGCCGAGGGCGGACCGCTCGGCGGCGCGCAGCAGAACGAGAACGCCCTCGGCGGCGGCGCGGACGCGGGCTGCCAGGTCGGTCCCGGGGGCCGGCCGCTGCCGGGCCAGCTCTGCAACGCGGAGGAGCGCCCCACGCGCCTGGGCGCCGACCAGCTGCCACCCGGCCTGCTCGACGGGTTCGGCGAGGTCGCACAGGAGGATGAGGGGGGCTACTCGATCCCCTACCGGTGGATCGTGATCGGCCTGCTCGCCGCGCTGGCCGTGCTCCTGGTGGTCGTGCCGATCGTGAAGTCCGCGTGGCGCCGCACGCTGCTGCGTCGGCACCGGGAGCCGCGCGACCGCATCCTCGCCGCGTATCGGGTGTTCGACGGCGAGGCGACCGACCTGGGCCTTGGACGACGCGACGGCGAGACGCTCGAGGAGCACCGCGTGCGCCTTGCGGCCACCGTCGCGTTCTCGGATGGGCACCTCGGGCGGCTCGCGTCGGCGACCGGGCACGCCGCGTACGGCTCCAGCCCTCCCACGTCCGAGCAGGCTCATGAGGTCGCCGAGGACGCTCGGAAGGCGATCAGGGACCTCCGCCGGGACGCCGGATGGCTCCGACGGGCCGTCGGGACCTACCGGCCCGGGATCTGACCGGTCAGCTTCCGGTCTGGGTGTGGGCCGCGGCCTCGCGGAGGGCCCGGACGAACCGGTCCCGGTCCTCCTTGAACTGGCCGACCTTCACCTCCACGCCCGTCGCGATCTCGTCGATCGCGACGAAGAAGGCGAGCTGGCCCTCCCGCAGGGCATCGATGATCTCGCCGTTGCGGCGCGCGATCTTGAAGATGCTCACCCCGTCGGTGATGAGCTGCACCTCCGACAGGTGCTTGTCGAGCTTCGCCCGACGGTTCAGGTACTCCCAGGCCCGCCGCACCCGCTGCAGCGACATCCCGTTGTCCAGCAACGACTTCACGACCCTCAGCGCCACGAGGTCGCGGAAGGAGTACAGGCGCGGCACGCCGGAACGACCGCCGGTGGACTGGACGGAGGGCTCTACCAGGCCGATCTGGTCCCAGTAGCGGAGCTGGCGCGGGGAGCATCCGGTGAACTTGGTGGCCTGGTGTGCGGTGAATCCCTCCATAGGAACGCGCGCCCTCCGAACGGAACGTTCTCCCTCACGACACCAACGCGGTCCGCCGGCGTGTCGAGGGGAAAGTCTCGACGTCCGATCGACGGTCACGCCCCCGGGGAAGGTGACGCTTGTTGTACTCCAGCAGCGCGTGCGGTGGCAAGCCGAAGACGTCGATGTGACGAACTTTCCGAGTGGCGACGGCTCGGAGGCGTGGTCGTTACCGCTCGGGCGGAGACGACGGGGGCGAGCGGAACTTCCCGGCGAGCCGAGCGAGCAGCCCGGTCACGGAGAACCTGCCCGACTGCTGCTGCATCGCGCGCACCTGATCCCGGCCAAGCTGCTTCAGGTAGCGATAGACCACGAGCGCGGACGCGAGCATCACGCCGAACCCGACCGCGGCGATCCACAGGGAGACCGGGAAGGCCATCATCATCAGGAACCCGGCCAGGAACGCCAGCAGCGACCAGCGGATCCGCCTCGCGACGTGCGAGTACAGGGACGTCCGGCCGACCGCCTCGGCCAGCCGTGGGTCCTCCTGCGCGAGCCGCTCCTCGATCTCGTCGAGGATGCGCTGTTCGTCGGGCGACAGTGGCATCCGGGCTCCTGCTTCGTCCGTCCGGCGGTCCGTCGCCCCGATTATAGGAACGGAGCGAGGCTGGGGAGAAGGGACAACGGATGCATCTCGCCTCACGGGTGGTCCCGATGCCGCTCCAGCAGGGCAGCGGGCATCGCCGACCCGGGCCCGAACCTGCGCTCGATGCGGTCCACCGCCCGTTCGACGTCTCCCCAGCGTTCCCCCCGCAGCAGCGCCAGCTGCTCCTCCCCCGCCGGCACGAGCCCCGTGGCCGCGACCCCGAGCAGGCGCACCCGCCGGCGGGCACCCGGCAGCGCCGAGAACAGCTCGCCGACGACCTGGTACAGGTCGGCGGCCACGTCGGTGGGCGCCGGGACCGTCCGCGAACGGGTCAGGGTGGTGAAGTTGGCGAGCCGGATCTTGAGGGTGATGGTCCGGGCGCGATAGCCGTCCTCGCGCAGGCGCGCGGCCACCTTCTGGGACAGGGCGAGGGCCTCGCGGAGCAGTTCCCGCTCGTCGTCGAGGTCGCGGCCGAACGTCTCCTCGTGGCTCACGGACTTGGGCGCCTCGTAGGGAACGACCGGCCGGTCGTCCACCCCGCGGGCGAGGTCGATGAGGTCGGCGGCGTGCTGCTCGCCGATCAGACGGCCGAGCACCGATGGCGGCGTGCGGGCAAGATCGCCCACGGTGCGAACCCCTAGACGCGAGAGCGTCTCGCCGGTCTTCTCCCCCACCCCCCAGAGCGCGCGGACCGGGAGCGGATCCAGGAACGCTCCCACCTCGCTCGCCGGCACGACCATCAGGCCGTCGGGCTTGGCGGCCTCCGAGGCGAGCTTGGCGAGCAACTTGCTCGGCGCAACACCCACCGAGCACGTGACGCCCACCTCGCCCAGGACCTCGCGCCGAACCTTGGCCGCGATCTCCTCGGGCTGCCCGAACAGCCGGGTGGCGCCGGAGACGTCGAGGAACGCCTCGTCGAGCGAGATCGGCTCCACCAGGGGGGTCACGGCCAACAGGACCTCACGGAACCGGTTGGAGTGCGCCTTGTAGGCCTCGAAGTCCGGCGGGACGAACACCGCCTCCGGGCACAGGCGCCGAGCCCGCACGGCCGGCATCGCGCTGCGGATCCCGTAGGTGCGCGCCTCGTACGAGGCCGACATCACGACGCCGCGCGTCCCGGCGCCGCCGACGACGACCGGGCGCCCGACCAGGCTCGGGTCCTTCAGGGCCTCGACCGAGGCGTAGAAGGCGTCGAGGTCGACGTGCAGCACCGGCTCGGCAACGGCGGTCCGGATCACCGCACGCGAGCCTACCCCCGTCGCCCTCATCGCCCCGCGGATCCCGGGCTCGAGTGCCAGAGCTTGCGCGGGACCGCCAGCCCCGGCGCGGGGCCCTCGTGCGCGAGCGCCTGGGCCAGGCGACCCTGCCGCCGGGCCCGATGCAGCGACGTGAGGTCCCACACGTCCTCGGCGACCACCGAGACGCCCTTCACGCCGGTACGCCGGACCGTTCCGAGCACCGCGAGCAGGAACGAGCCGAACACGGTCCTCGCGACCTTGGGCTGCACGCTCTCGAACACCACGACCTCGACCGGGCCGGTCGCGTCGTCCAGCGTGAGGAAGATGATCCGCTGGCCGCTGCGGATCGCCGGTGTCTGCGAGGCCACCTTGACGCCGGCCACCATCACGCGCGCGTCGGCACGGCGCCGTCGGAGCTCGTTCGAGCGCGTCACGTCGAGGTCAGCGAGCAGCGGCTCGAAGAAGGTGATGAGGTGACGGCTCGCGTCCAGGCCGAGCACCTCGAGCTCGGCGCGCACCCGTTCGGCCTCGGTGTACTCAGGCAACGGGTCCACCGAGGCCGCCGGCGCGGACAGGTCGAACGCGAGCTGGTCCCCCTCGCGCTGGGGGGCCGTGGTCATCGCGGCGTACAGCCGGTCGCGCCGTGTCCCGCTGGGCAGCGCGTCGAACGCCCCGGCGTGCGCGAGCGCCTCCACGACCGGTCGGGAGACGGTCGTCCTGCGCAGGAAGTCGCCCACGCCGCGGAACGCTCGCTCGGAGCGGACCCGCAGGACCTGACGGATCTCGGCGTCGGAGATGCCGTGGACGTCCTGCAGCGCGAGGCGGATGCCGTAGCGGGGCGGTTCGCCCACCTCCTCCACCACGTACTCGGGCTCCGAGCGGTTCACGTCCAGGGGCAGGATCGGGATGCCGTGCTCGCGAGCGTCCTCCAGGAGCAGGCGGCGCGGGTACATCCCGGGGTCGTGGGTCAAGATCCCGGCGAGGAAGTGGGCCGGGTAGTGCGTCTTCAGCCACGCCGACTGGTAGGTCGGGACGGCGAAGGCGGCCGCGTGCGCCTTGCAGAACCCGAAGCTCGCGAACTCGGCCACCGCCTTCCAGGTGCGCTCGGCCACCTCGACGGGGACCCCCCTCGCGCGCGCTCGCTCGAGGAAGTCGGCGCGGAAGCCGGGGAGCAGGTCGTCGCGGTCCAGGTGTCGGCGGATGTGGTCCGCGTACGTGAGGTCGAAGCCGGCCATCGCCGCGAGGGTCCGGATCACCTGCTCGTGGTACACGATCACGCCGAAGGTCTCACGGAGCGCCGGGCGGAGCGCCGGGTGGGCATACGTCGGGCGCTCCATCCCCTGGCGCCGGCGCAGGTAGGGGTTGATCATGTCCGACTTCACCGGGCCTGGGCGGAACAGCGAGATGTCCACGATCAGGTCCTCCCAGCGCGTGGGCTGGAGTTTCTGCAGGAGCTCGCGCTGGCCCGGGCTCTCGATCTGGAAGCACCCGAGCGTGTCCGAGGCGCGGATCAGCTCGAACGTCGGCTCATCGTCCAGGGGGATCGCGTCGAGGTCGACCTTCACGTGCTCGGTGCGGGCGATCTCGTCCAGGGCGTGACGCATCGACGAGAGCATCCGCACGCCCAGCACGTCGAGCTTCAGGTACCCGAGGAGCTCGACGTCGTCCTTGTCCGCCTGGATCACCCGGTAGCCCTGGAACGAGCGCTCGAGCGGGACCCTGGTCACCAGGTCGTCGCTCGAGAGCACGATGCCCGATGGGTGCAGCGCGATGTGACGAGGGAAGCCGTCCAGTCGCTCGGCCACGCGGAACAGCAGCTCGAGCTGGCCGGCGTTCAGGTTGGAGCCCGCGAGCTCGGGCAGGCGCTCGATCGCGACGCGCAGGTCCTGGGCGCCGATGTGCGGGAAGGACTTGGCGACGACGTCCACCTCCGGCTCGGGCAGCCCGAGGGCCTTGCCGACCTCGCGGACGGCGGCGCGGGCTCGGTAGGTGTCGACCATCGCGACGCACGCGCACCGGTCGTCGCCGTAGCGCGAGAGCACCATGTCGTAGACGTCCTCGCGCCGAGCGGACTCGACGTCCACGTCGATGTCGGGGAGCTCCTCGCGCATCGGGTTCAGGAACCGCTCGAACGCGAGGTCGTGGCGGACCGCGTCGACGTCGGAGATCCCGGTCAGGTAGCACACGAGCGAGCCGGCGGCGCTCCCCCGGCAGGCGCAGCGGATCCCCATCGCGCGCACGTCCGCGACGATGTCGGCCACGGTCAGGAAGTACGCCGAGAACCCGAGCCGGTGGATCATCGCGAGCTCGTGGTGCAGCCGGTCCCGCACCCGCGCGGTGGGCTTCATCCCCCGGCGCTCGAGCCCGCGCCAGCAGCGTTCGGCCAGGACGGAGGAGGCGCTTCGCCCCGGCGGCGTTGGGAAGTCGGGGAAGCGCACCCGCCGCAGGTCCAGGTCGAACGCGCAGGACCCGGCGATCTCCAGCGAGGCGGTGAGCAGGTCCGGGCGTTCGGCGAACAGCGCGCGCATCTGCTCGAGCGGCTTCAGCCAGCCCTCGGCGTTGCGGCGCGAGACGTTGTTCCGGCTGATCGGCACGATCTCGCGCATGCACTCGAGCGCGTCGGCGAGGAACGCGTCCTGCGGCACGAGGTAGCGGACGGGGTTGGTCGCGACGGCGCGCGCGTCCGCGCGTTCGGCCAGGCGCAGGAGCGCGCGGACCTCCCTGGCCGAGGACTCCTCCAAGAGGTGCTGAACGCCCACGAACAGCCGGTCGCCGAACGCCTCGCGGTACGGGTCGATCGCGCGGCGAGCGGCGTCGGTGCGCCCCCCGATCGCGAGCATCCCCGGCGGCGAGTCCGGGCCGAGGACCGCGATCAGGCCCCCTGCGTGGGCGCAGACCTGCTCGGGGGTCAGCGAGGGATCGCCGCGCTCGCCGGTCATGTGCGCGTCGGTGACCAGTCGGCACAGGTTGGCGTACCCGGCGTCGTCGCACCCGAGGAGCAGGACCGAGGCGTCTTTCGTCTTGCGCCCGTTCCGTGGCATCGGGAGGGTCCCGGACTCGCGCAGGGTGAGGCTCGCGCCGAGGATCGGCCGGACGCCCTCGCGCTCGCACGCCGCGACGAACCGGGCGGCCCCGTACAGCCCGTCGCGGTCGGCGAGCGCG
>DASSJM010000114.1:0-101814 GCA_035691205.1 Actinomycetota bacterium | reverse complement strand
CGCGGTGGGCGTGAACGTCTGCCCGAACGCGTCGAGGGCCTCCTTCAGCGTGGCCTCGTGCTCGTCGTCGAGCACGCCCGCCTCCCGGATCGCGGCGAACACAGCCGGGTGGCGGGCGTCGATGTACCCGCAGAGCTCGGTGGCGTACCGCTTCGCGTCCTCGACCGGGAACCCGTCAAGGTACCCGCCGGTGACCGCGTAGATCTGGACGACCTCGCGCTCGACGGGGACCGGCCGGTACTGCGGCTGCTTCAAGATCTCGACCACGCGGGCCCCACGCGCCAGCTGCTGCTGCGACGCCTTGTCGAGCTCGGAGCCGAACTGCGCGAACGCCTCGAGCGCCCGGTACTGCGCGAGGTCGATCCGCAGGCGTCCGGCGATCTTCTTCATCGCCTTGATCTGCGCGTTGCCGCCGACCCGGCTGACCGAGATGCCCACGTTGATCGCCGGACGCACGCCGGCGAAGAACAGGTCGGGCTCCAGGTAGATCTGCCCGTCCGTGATCGAGATGACGTTCGTCGGGATGTACGCGGAGACGTCGTTCCCCTTCGTCTCGATGATCGGGAGCGCGGTGAGCGACCCGGCGCCGAGCTCGTCCGAGAGCTTGGCGGCGCGCTCGAGCAGGCGCGAGTGCAGGTAGAACACGTCGCCCGGGTAGGCCTCGCGACCGGGCGGGCGACGGAGCAGGAGCGAGAGCGTCCGGTACGCCGTGGCCTGCTTGGACAGGTCGTCATAGATCGCCAGGGCGTGCCGCCCCTCGTACATCCAATGCGCCCCGAGCGCCGCGCCCGAGTACGGCGCGATGTACTGGAACGGCGCAGGGTCCGACGCCGATGCGTTGACCACGACCGTGTACTCGAGCGCGCCGTTCTCGCGGAGCGTCTCGACGACCTCCGCAACGGTCGAGGCCTTCTGCCCGACCGCCACGTAGATGCAGCGGACCTGCTGCTTGGGATCGCCGGTCGCCCAGTTCTCTCGCTGGGCGATGATCGCGTCGATCGCGATCGCGGTCTTGCCCGTCTGCCGGTCGCCGATGATCAGCTCGCGCTGGCCGCGGCCGATCGGCGTCATCGCGTCGATCGCCGTGAGGCCGGTCTGCAGGGGCTCCTTGACGGGCTGGCGGTCGACCACGTTGGCGGCCTGGACCTCGAGGATCCGTCGTCCCTCGGCCGCGATCGGCCCGAGGCCGTCGAGCGGGTTGCCGAGCGGGTCGATCACGCGTCCAAGGAACGCATCCCCGACCGGGATCGACAGGATCTGCCCGGTCTGCTTGACCAGACCGCCCTCCTCGATGTGGGCCGACTCGCCCAGGATGATGCAGCCGATCTCGTCCTCGTCCAGGTTGAACGCCAGGCCGAGCACGCCGCCGGGGAACTCCAGCAGCTCGTTGGCCATCGCGCCGGGCAGGCCCTTCACGCGCGCGATGCCGTCGCCGGTCTCGACGACCCGCCCAACCTCCTCGCGCTCGACCGAAGGCGTGAAGCCCTCGACGTTGCGCCGGAGGGCCTCGGCGATCGCATGGGGATCGAAGCTCATCTCGTCGACTGCCATGGACTCACTCGCTCCTGTCAGGTGTCATCCGGCCAGCTGCTCGCGTGCATCCCGCAGCCGCGAGCGCACCGAGCCGTCGAAGATCTCGTCGCCGACGCGGGCGACCACGCCGCCGATCACCGCGGGGTCGACGACGACGCGGAGCTCGACCTGGCGCCCCGTCGCCCTGGACAGCGCCTCGACCAGTCGCGCGCGCTGCGCCTCGTCCAGCGGCACCGCGCTGCGGACCTCGGCTACGGCGTGGGCACGGCGGTCCGCCGAGACCGCCACCAGCTCCTCGACGATTCGGCCGAGCTCGCGGCCCCGTCCCTGCTCCACGAGGAGCCCGAGCAGGTTCACCGCGTTCGGGTTCGCGCGCTCGCCGAGCGCGTCTCGGATCAGGCCCTTCTTGTTCTCCTCGGGCAGCGCGGGGTCGATCAGCGCCTCCCGGACCTTCGGCTGGGTCTCGAGCATCTTGGCGAACGCGAAGAGCTGGGACTCGACGGCCTGCGTCTCGCCCTCCGCTTCGGCGACCGCGAACAGCGCCTCGGCGTAGCCCCGGATCATCGCGTCCCGCTGGGTCATGTCAGCTGCCGCTCCCGTTCCCGGCGGCGACCTCGTCGATGTACTGGTCGATCAGGCGCTGGTGCGCGCCCTCGTCGAGCGACTCCCCGACCACGCGGCCAGCGAGCTCGACCGCGATCTGGCCGACCTGGGCCCGGAGCTCCTGGAAGACGCGATCTCGCTCGGCGCGGATCTCGTCCTGTGCACGGGCAACGATCGCCTGGGACTCCTGCTCGGCCTTCGCCTGCAGGTCCCGCCGCATCTGGTCCGCGGTGGCGCGCGCCTCCTCGATGATGCGGTTGGCCTCGTCGCGGGCGCCGGCGAGCTGCTGCCGGTAGTCGGCCAGCTCCTGCTCGGCGCTGCGACGGGACTCCTCGGCATGCTCGAGGTCGCCCTGGATCTTCTCGGTCCTCGCCGCGAGACCCTTCTGGAGCTGCGGGAACGCGAACTTGGCGAGCACGGCGAAGACGATCAGGAACACGATCCCGCCGACGATCAGCTCGACCGTCTCCGGCAGGATCGGGTTGGGGGCCTCCTCCGCGTGGTCGGCGGCCTCTTGCGCTAACACGAACAGGTGGATCACCGAGGCCTCCTAGATGATGAAGGCGAGCACGAAGCCGAACAGCGCGAGCGCCTCGACGAACGCGATGCCGAGGAACATCGTGGTCCGGACCATGCCGGCCGCTTCCGGCTGGCGTGCCATCGCTTCGACCGACTTGCCGACGATGTATCCCAGGCCGATGCCGGGGCCGATCGCGCCGAGGCCGTAGACCAGGCCCTTGCCGATGGCGCCGACGTCGCCTTCGACCTGGGCGAGCAGTCCGAGCAGACGCAGCATTCCCCTCTCCTTCCGTTAGTGCTCAGGGTGGATCGCGAGGCCGACGTAGACGGCCGTGAGGATCGTGAAGATGTAGGCCTGCAGGACCGCCACCAGCACCTCGAACCCGACGAGGAAGATCGACAGCGCGAACGCCGGGATCGCCCATGGGATCGTCGTCGGCTGCCAGGCCAGATAGACGGTCCCCAGGAAGAAGATCGTCAAGATCAGATGGCCCGCGATCATGTTGGCCGCGAGACGGACCGACAGCGTGACCGGCCGGACCAGGAACGTCGAGATGAACTCGATCGGCGTGACCAGGATGTAGAGCGCGGGAGGAACCCCCGGCGGGAACAGGGTCGACCTGAGGTACTTACCGAATCCCTGGGCCCGGATCCCCGCGATGTTGAACAGGAACCAGACCAAGATCGCCAGCAGGATCGGGATCGCCATCCGCGACGTCGTGGGGAAGTTCACGAACGGCAGGATGCCGAAGATGTTGTTCACGAAGATGAAGAAGAACATCGCGGTCAGGAACGGCACCCACGGCAGCCCGGCCGGGCCCATCACCTCGAGCGCGATCCCGTTCCGGATGAACTCGACCATGACCTCCATCAGGTTCTGCAGCCCCTTCGGGACGATCTTCGGCCTGCGGAACGCGACCAGGAACAGCACGATCACGATCAGTCCGGCCAGGATCATCAGGGCGGAAACGCGGTTGAAGCACATGTCGCCCTCGCCGATCAGGCAGGGCGTCTCGAAGATCTCGGTGCCCGGTGCCTCGAACCCCCCCGGGGGCTTCGTGAAGCCGAGGATCCCGATGGCCGCTCCGATCACACCGACGCCTCTTTCGTGGCGCGCTGCTCGGCCGCGCGGACCGCGGCCCGGTCGGCCGGGATCTCGAGCATGCCGCCGAGGCCACCGGCGACCAGCTTCGCCTCGTAGGCGAGGAGCGCCAGGGTCCCCGGCACGACCGCGACCCCGAACGCCAGCGGAGAGAACCAGTCCGTCGTGCTGAGCGCGAACATCAGACCGACGATGACGCCGAGGCGGACGATCACGCCCCCCAGCGAGACGGCGAAGAGCGTGCCGATCGAGATGCCGGCGGCCCAGGCGAGCGAGAGCCCGTGCGCCACGAAGTTGGCCAGGACGACCAGCACACCGAGCGCGGCCGACCAGGCCGTGCCGGCGTCGCCGAACGCGTACCCGAGCCCGAGCGCGGTGGGGACGGCGATCAGGCCGGGTACGATCGCTCGCCGGGCCATCTCCCGCTCAGGTCTGGGTGTCATCTCTCCCGTACCTCACGTAGACCACGTAGATCCCGGTCGCGATGCCGACCACCATGCCGATCGGCAGGAACAGCCAGTGGAACCCGGCCGCCCGGTCGATCAGGTAGCCGACGCCACCCCATACCAGCAAGCCCGACACGAGCGTTCCGGTGAGGGACCACGCCGTGCCCATGCCCTTCCACGCTTCCCCGCGTCCGGTCACGGCGCGGGGAAGTATAGCCGGGGCCCGGAAAACGCGTCAAACCTGTTTCCGCAGGTAGATGGCCGTTTTCGGGGAGATTGTGAACGATTTCACGAAGTGCTCGGACCGCGCTCGAACCTCGCGCGGAGCCCGATCCACGCGGTCCGCGGGCGGTCCCGATCAGCGTCGCCGGCGCGAGACCAGCGCCTGGACCATGGCGAGCGTCGCCCCGGTGAGGAAGATGATCGTCGCGAAGACGAACACGTGCGGCGGGATGCCGACCCGGGTCGCCCCGAACACCCAGGTGGGGAACATCGTGGCCGGACCCTGCGTGAACTGGCTGATCACGAAGTCGTCCATCGACAGGGCGAACGCCAGCAGGAACCCGGCGACGATCCCGGGCAGGAGCAGCGGCAGGGTCACCTTGAAGAACGCCGTGACCGGCGTGGCCCCGAGGTCCAGCGCCGCGGCCTCCAGCGCGGGGTCCAGACCGGACGCTCTGGCACGCACGGTGACCGCCACGAACGCGACGCTGAACATCGTGTGCGAGAGGAAGAGCGTGCCCAGCCCTCTGGAGAGACCGAGCGCGACGAAGAACGACGCGAGCGCCGCCCCGAGCACGACCTCCGGCGACGAGATCGACAGGAAGATGACGAAGTCCGCGCCTCCCCGCCCGCGGAAGTGGTACCGGGCGAGCGCGAGGCCGAGGAGCGTTCCCAGCATCGTTGCCGCGGCCGCACTCATCACCCCGATCGTGAGCGAGTGCCTGATGGACGCGGTCAGGTCCGGGAGCTCGAACAGGCGCCCGTACCACTCCGTCGTGAAGCCGATCCAGGTCGTCTTCACCCGCGGTGACGTGCCGAACCCGGTCCGCGTCTGGTTGAAGCTGAACAGCATGATGATGAAGATCGGGAAGCTCAGGTACAGGATGAACGCCGTCACGTAGGTGGGCAGGACGAAGCGTGTCCAGCGCCTCCTCGGACGGCGGGCCGCGGGCGCCAAAGGCGCGTCCCGCTGCGTCGGCTCGGTCGCGACGGCGCTCACGCCTCGGTCACCCGCTCCGTCCCGAGCAGCCGCGCGTAGGCGATCGCCGCGACGAGCATGACGGCCATGAGGACGAACGCAAGCGCGGCGGCCTCCGGGTAATCCCTCGCCCGGAGGAACTCGGACTGGATGATGTTGCCGATCATCGCCGTGCCCGGTCCGCCCAGCACAGCCGCGTTCACGTAGTCGCCGATCGCCGGGATGGACGTGAGCAGGAGGGCCGCGAAGACCCCCGGCAACGAGAGCGGGAACACGACCTTGAGGAAGGCCTCCACCTTGCTGGCGTACAGGTCCTGGGCGGCCTCGACGAGCCCGCGATCGATCTGCTCCAGCGACACGTACAGGGGCAGGATCGTGAACGGCAGCAGGTTGTACGTGATGCCGGCGATGACGGCGAAGGTCGTTCCGAGGACCGTGACGCTCTCCGGGAGGAGCCCGATGCTCTTCAGCGTCCCGAAGACGATCCCCTCGTCCGACAGGATGAAGCTCCACGCCACGGTTCGGATCACGAACGAGATGAAGAAGGGCAACAGGAGCAGGAACAGGAACACGGACTTGAATCGGCCCCCGTAGAACGCGATCCAGTAGGCGACCGGATAGGCGAGGAGCAGGGCCACCAGGGTCACGATCACCCCGTTGCGCAGCGAGCGGAGGAGGTACTCCCCGTTCGCCGAGATCGCCTCGGTAAAGTTGGCGAACCGCCACGTCATCCGGAACCCCTCGATGGCGCTCCCCTCCTGCAGGGCGAGGCTGGCCATCGCGAACATCGGGATGATGAACAGCACGAGCAACCACAGGAGCGCAGGCGACGACAGCACGTAGGGGGCGGCGGCCCGTCGCGGCCGACGTTCCGGTGGTCGGTCTACGTGAGGAAGATCGGCAGGAACAGGTCGTTCCATGTCTCGATCTCGTCCCCCTCGAGCACCCGGTAGTTGTGGAGCTTCGCCTCGAGCTCGGGAGGCGGGAAGACGTAGGGGCTTGCCGCGATGGTCTCCAGGACCTCCTTGTTCGCGCCCTTGGCCGCGGCCGCGTCGGCCTGGACGATCTCGCCGCCGGCGGGAACGGGACTGACGTAGGCGTTCCACTCGGTGAGCATCGCCGCGTACTCGGGCTGGTAGTACCAGTCCATCAGCATCATCGCGCCCACCGGGTTCGCCGCGTTGTTCGGGATGCAGCAGTTGTCCACCCAGACGATGCCCCCCGCCTCCGGGGTCGTGAATTCGAAGGTCGCGAACTCGGGGTAGTAGAGCTTGTCGTTGAGGATGTCCCCCGACCACGCCATGGACACCCAGAGGTCCTCGTTCTCCATACCGGTCAGGTACGCCTGATCGGTCCACTGACGCAGCACCCCCGACTCGTTGAACCGCTGCAGGAAGTCGGCGGCCTGCTGCCAATCGTCGGGGGTCGAGGTCTCGGGATCGATGCCGAGCTCGATCATCGCCAGGCACGGGGCGTCGGCGTTGTTGCCGAACATCGCCACGTGGCCCGCGTACTTCGGGTTCAGCATCCCCTCGAGCGTGGTGATCGGCTCGTCCACGTACTTGGTGTTGTAGGCGATCCCCGTCATCCCGGACTGCCAGGCCATCGTGTACACGTTCCCCGGATCGAAGGCGGGGTCCCTGAACGTCGGGCCCGCGTTGGCGTCGAAGTTGGGCCGGAGCTCCGGGTCCAGCTCGATGAGGTACCCGAGCTGGATCATCTCGGTGAGCTCCTGCCCGTTCGTGATGACGATGATGTCGTGCCCGGTGTCCTGGCCCGCCTCCATCGCGGGACGGATCGCCGCGTAGAAGTCCTCGTTCGCATTGATGTCGGCCCGGTAGGTGACGTCGATCCCCGTCGACTCGATGAAGGCGAACAGGGACGGACGGCTACCCGGGCCCTCGATCGAGAAGTCGCGGTCGATGTACGCGGGCCAGTTCGTGAAGTTGATGTGATCGCCGGGGCCCGCTGCCTTCATGTCGGCCCACCACTCCGGCGACCCCTCCCCGCCCGCGGTCGGACCGGTCGTCTGCTGCTCCCCCTCCACCCCGCACGCCGCGAGGATCGATGACAGGCCGAGCGCGCTCGCCCCGACCCCCGCGTACCGAAGGACGTCCCGGCGCGACATCCGCCGCTGGGTCATCCCTCGGATCCACGCCGGATCGGTCCGAGGCTGCTTCCTCTCGTTCATCCGTTCTCCTCCTGCTCCTCGTCGGCAGCTTCGACCACGAACGTGTGCTCCGGGAGCCACTCCAATCGGACCGTGTCGCCCGCGTTCGGATGCGTTCCCGCGGCGCCCAGGTTCTGGACGTACACGCGCAGCATGTGCCCGCCCGGACCCTCGACCTCGTACTGGTAGTTGACCCCGATGTACGTCGACATCCGGACCACGCCCGTGATGTGGTTGCGATCGCCCGGGGGGCTCCCGGCGTCGGAGGCGATCGTGATCTTCTCCGGACGCACGCCCACGCGGACCGAGGGCCCGACCCCGTCGGGCACCACGGCCGAGTTGGCCATCACCACGTCACCGCCCGAGGTCAGGATCGACGTCTGACCGTTGGACCTCGTCGTGACCTCGCCGTCGAGCAGGTTGGAGGCGCCGAGGAACCCGGCGACGAACACCGTCCGCGGATGCTCGTAGACCTCCTCCGGACCGCCGATCTGCTCGATCCTTCCCTGACGCATCACGGCGAGGCGATCCGACATGGTCATCGCCTCCTCCTGATCGTGCGTCACGTAGATGAAGGTGATGCCGACCTCCTGCTGGATCCGCTTCAGCTCGAGCTGCATCTGCTTGCGGAGCTTCAGGTCGAGCGCGCCGAGCGGCTCGTCCAACAGCAGGACCTTGGGGTGGTTCACCAGCGCCCGGGCGAGCGCCACCCGCTGCTGCTGGCCCCCGGACATCTGGCCGGGCTTGCGCTCTCCGAACCCGGTCATCTCGACGAGCCGCAACGCGTCGTCGACGCGGGTCCTGATCTCGTCCCTGGCGACCTTCTTCCGCTTGAGGCCGAACGCCACGTTCTCGAAGACGTTCAGGTGGGGGAACAGCGCGTAGGACTGGAACACCGTGTTGACGTCCCGCTTGTAGGCGGGCAGATCGGTCACGTCGCGCCCGCCGAGGTAGATGATCCCGCGGGTCGGGTCCTCGAATCCGCCGATCATCCGAAGGGTGGTGGTCTTCCCGCACCCGGACGGGCCCAGCAGGCTGAAGAACTCGCCCTCGGCGATGTCCAGCGACAGGTCGTCCACCGCGACCATCTCGCCGAAGTCTTTGGTTACGCGCTCCAGTCGGACGTCGACGTCCGTCACCTGCACCCCCTGCCCCAGCATGGGTCGCTGTGGTACGACGCTCTCCGGATTATGCCGTAGCCCGGCCGGAGCAGCACCCTCCGACCGGCGGCACGGTCTCGCCCGGGCCGGCAGCAGCCTGCTCCCCCCACCTGTACGTCGTGGACGAGACGGGTGGACGGCCGGGCCCTCACTGGGAGCGCGGGCGGTGCCCTAGGCCGTGTCTCGGGTCCGGGCGCTCCCGTGTGGGCCCGAACGCGGACCCCGCCGGTGCCGGCCCGCGCGTCGATCGGCGGGCCCGGAGGGGGCCGCGGCATGGACCCTGGCCTCGCCCATCGACGCATCGCTCCCGTGCGGGGTGCGGTCCCGGATCAGCCGCGGCAGGACCGTGGCGACGAGGACCGCCACGGCCACGATCCCCGCCACGACCAGGCGCCCGTCGACGAACGCCACCACGAGGGCGCAGATCGCGATGAGCGCGCTCCACACGTACATGAGCAGGACGGCCTGCCGGTGCGAGTGACCGATATCCATGAGCCGGTGATGGATGTGCTCCTTGTCCGCGTGCGCGATGCCGATCCCCCGCCGCATCCGTCGGACGATCGCGAGCACCACGTCCAGGAGCGGCACGGCGAGCACGAGGAGCGGGACGATGACCGGGATCGCGATCACGGCGAGATCGCCGCCGCTCGGCCCCTCGAGGGTCCGCCCGACGCCCGAGATCGTGGAGATGGCGAGGAGCAGGCCGAGCAACAGCGAGCCCGAGTCCCCCATGAAGATCTTCGCGGGGTAGAAGTTCCAGGGCAGGAACCCCAACGTGACCCCGGCCACCACCGCGGCGAGCAGCGCCGCGACGCTCGCCTCGATCTCGGCGCCACCGGGGGTACGAACCATGTAGGCGAAGAAGGCGATGGCCGCGATCGCGACCATCCCGGCGGCGAGCCCGTCGAGCCCGTCCACGAGGTTCACGGCGTTCATGAGGGCGACGATCCAGAGCACCGTGAGCGGCACCGCCAGGTCGGGTGAGAGCGACAGCACGCCCTGACCCGGGAAGTAGAAGTAGAGGAGCTGAACCCCCGAGAGCACCACGAGCCCGGCGACCAGGACCTGGCCGGCCAGCTTCCCGATCGCCGAGACACCCCTCGTGTCGTCCACGATCCCCAGCACGACCACCGCGGTCGAGGCGAGGATCGCGGCGTCCAGCTCGGAGGAGGTCTCGTACAGGTCCGACAGGTACGGCACGACCCGGCCGACCAGCAGCCCGACGAGCACCCCGACGTACATCGCGATACCGCCCGCCGTGGGGGTCGGCTTCGGGTGGACCTTGCGATCCGAGGGTCGGTCGATCCAACCGAACCGGCTCGAGAGCCGGCGGACCAGCGGCGTCGTCAGGAACGTCACGGCGGCGCTCGTCGCGAAGATCAGGAGGTAGGGACGCACGTCGCTCGCGATGCTACCCCGGGGACGCGCCCCGGCCACGCGGCGTGCCTGCCCGGGTACCCCTGCCGGGCACCGCCCCCGCTCGGCTCAGCCGGGATAGACGGGGAAGCGGCCCGTGAGCTCCGCCACCCGGGCACGGCAGGCGGCCTTCACACGCTCGTCGGCCACGTTGCGCAGGAGCTCGCCCATGATGCTCGCGACCTCCTTCATCTCGGGCTCGTCCATCCCGAGCGTCGCTGGGCCGGGCGTGCCCACCCGGATCCCCGAGGGGTCGAGCGGAGGCATCGGGTCGAAGGGGATGCCGTTCTTGTTGATCGCGATGCCGACCTCGTCGCACGCGGCCTCCGCCTGCTTGCCGCTCACGCCGAGCGGCCGCAGGTCGCACAGCGACAGGTGTGAGTCGGTTCCGCCCGAGACAACGCGAACGCCCTCCTCGGCCAGCCCCGCCGCGAGCGCGCGCGAGGTTCGCACGACCCGTGCCGCGTAGTCCCTGAACCCCGGAGCCATCGCCTCCTTGAGGCACACCGCCTTCGCGGCGATCGCGTGCTCGAGCGGCCCGCCCTGCATCATGGGGAACACCGCTCGGTCGATCGCCTTCGCGTGCTCCTCACGGCAGACGACGATCGCCCCTCGCGGACCGCGGAGCGTCTTGTGCGTCGTGAAGGTCACCACGTCGGCGTGAGGGACCGGGTTCGGGTACGCGCCTCCGGCCGACAGGCCGATGAAGTGCGAGGCGTCGACCCACAGGATCGCGCCGACCTCGTCGGCGATCTGGCGGAACCTGGCGAAATCGATCACCCGCGGGTAGGCCGTGAACCCCGCCAGCACGATCTTGGGTCGGTGCTCGAGCGCGAGATCGCTGATGCGGTCGTAGTCGAGCTGCTCGCTTCCTCGGTCCACCTCGTAACCGACGAAGTTGAACCACATCCCGGAGACGTTGACGGGCGAGCCGTGCGTGAGGTGGCCGCCGTGCGCCAGGACCAGACCGAGCACCTTATCGTCGGATCGCGGCTGCAGGAACGCGCCGAACACGGCCATGTTCGCCTGAGCACCCGCGTGCGGCTGCACGTTCGCGTGCTCCGCCCCCAGAAGGTCCTTCGCGCGATCGATCGCGAGCTGCTCGGTGACATCGACGAACTGGCAGCCGCCGTAGTACCGCCGCCCCGGGTAGCCCTCGGCGTACTTGTTGTTCATCGTGGAGGCCTGCGCGGCGAGCACCGCCGGGCTCGTGTAGTTCTCCGACGCGATCAGCCGAAGGGTGCTGCGCTCGCGGCGTAGCTCGCCGGCGATGGCCTCCGCGACCTCGGGATCGGTCTCGCGCAAGGCGTCCCAGTCGGCGACGAACTCCCTCGGCTCCCCTGGCATGTCAGCGCTCCCCTCGTTCGATCTGGTGGACCTGCTCGAGCCGCGCGGTGTGCCGACCCCCGTCGAACGGGGTGGCCAACCATCGCTGAACGATCTCCTTGGCGAGATGGGGCGCGACGATGCGGCCACCCATGGCAAGGACGTTCGCGTCGTTGTGCCGGCGGGACAGCTCGGCGAGGTACAGGTCGTTGCACAGTGCCGCGCGGACGCCCCGGACCTTGTTCGCGGCGAGCTGCTCGCCCTGTCCCGAGCCGCCGAGCACGATCCCTCGATCGGCCCGCCCCTCGACGACCGCCCTGCCGGCGGCGGCGCAGAAGTCCGGGTAGTCGACCATCTCCTCGGAGTCGGTCCCGAGGTCGAGCACCTCGTGCCCCTCCTCGGCCAGGAAGGCCTTCAGGACCTCCTTCAACGGGTAGCCGGCGTGGTCACAGCCCATCGCGATCCGCACCCCTCACTCCACCCCCGCGTCCAGCCCCGCCCGCGCCGGCTCGCGGCCGAACAGCCCGTCGGCGAGGCGCCCGATGAGCTCGTCCAGCTCCCAGGCGACCGCCCGGAACGACTCGAGCGGCATCCCCAGGGGATCGACGACGTCCTCGTCGTGAGGATTCCCCTCGTGTCCGTTGCGGCGCAGTTCGTCCGCGCGGGCGATCCGGTCGGCCAGGACGGCGTTTGGATCGCCGGACCCCGCGGCGGGAAGCGCCTCGAGCAGGCGCACCAGCTCCTTCAGCGTGAAGGTCCTCACCGGCGAAAGGGACCGCAGGGTCTCCTCGTGCTCGCGCGCCATCGCCAGCACGAGATCGGCCTCGAGCACCTCCGAAGGCTGGATCATCCTCGCGCGGTGGTCGGAGATGTCGATGCCGCGCTCGGCCGCCGCCTCCACCGAATGGGGGTCGGCGCCCGAGCCCTCCCACCCCATCGTGCCGGCCGAGGAGACCCGCGGCGCCCGGTCGCCGAGCCGAGCCGTCAGCGCGGCGCGCAGCAACCCCTCGGCGATCGGCGAGCGGCACACGTTCCCGGTACACACGACGAGGATCCCTGCCATGGGTGGGCGCGAGTCTACCGCGGCCCCATCGGGGGCCGACCCGATCGGCCCGCGAGCGTGTCGAGCACGTCCGCCTCCGCGACCGACCCCTCGCGCAGCAGGCGCGCCTCCCCATGCGCGAGGTCCACGACGGTGGAGGCCGCGCCCTCGAGGGCCTCGCTCTCGCACAGGTACACGGCGACCCGCTCGCCGAAGACCTGCTCCACCCCCCCGCACGTCGCGGGTGTCGGCTCGCCGCTTCGGTTCGCGCTGGTCACGGCGAGCGGCCCCGTTCGGGCGAGGATGGCGAGCGCGAGCGGATGGTGCGGCATCCGCACGCCGATCGTCTCGGCGTCGCCTCCCAGCGCCCATCCCGCGCTCGCCTGCGTCCTCGGAAGCACGAGCGTGAGCGGGCCGGCCCAGAACCGCAGGGCGAGATCTTCGGCGCGCTCGTCGAACGCCGCGATCCCCCTGGCCGCCGAGGCCGAGGGAACCAGGACCGGCAGGGTCAGATCGCTCGGTCTGCCCTTCGCCTCGAACAGGCGGGCCGTGGCGGATGCCTCGTCGGGGCGCGTCCCGATCCCGTACACGGTGTCCGTCGGCATGACGATCAAGTCGCCCCGCCGGGCCGCCCGGGCCGCCTGCTCGATCGGATCGCCCGTGACCCCGCTCACGGCGCGCGAGCGACCACGACCCGGTCGCGGCCGGCTAGGTCGGGATGGACGCGGACGTGAACGAAGCCGCGGCCGAGGACCTCGACGACCTCGTGACCTCGCCGGCCGTCGATCTCGACGGCGAGGACGCCTCCTCCCCGGAGCCACCGGAGGGCGTGTGAGCCCAGCCGCTCGTAGACGCCAACGTCGCCGGCCAGCGCGAGCAGCGGGTCGGCTCGGGCCTCGAGCGGCAGGGCGTCGAGCTCGGAGGGCGCCACGTAGGGCGGGTTGCTCACGACGAGGTCCACCCGTCCGCGCAGCTCCGCCGGCAGCGGCTCGAAGAGGTCCCCGTCGAGCACCGTGACGACCAGGCCCAGGCGCTCCGCGTTCGCCCGGGCGAGCTCCACGGCTTCGGGCGAGCGGTCCGTGGCGAACACCCCGGCCTCGGGTCGCTCATCCTTGATCGCGAGCGCGATCGCACCGGTGCCCGTGCCGACGTCGACGACCACCGGGGCCCCGACCGACCGGAGCTCTCGCAGCGCGTGCTCGACCAGGACCTCGGTCTCCGGCCGAGGGACGAACACCCCGGGACGCACCTCGAGCACGAGACGCCGGAAGGCCTGCTCGCCGGTCAGGTGCTGGAGGGGCGTTCCCGAACATCGCTGGCAGATCGCTCGCCCGAACATGCGCGCCTCGCGTGCGTCCAGGCCCTCGTCCCTCGTGTACAGGCCCGCGCGGTCCGTGGCGAGCACGTGCATCAGCAGGACCTCAGCGGTCGCCTGCGGGCTCTCCACCCCGTGACGATCGAGGTAGACCATCGCCCGCCGGACGACCTCGCTCGGCCGCACGGCTATCGCTTCCCGTTGCCCGACTCGTCCTCCCGCTCGCCGTCCGACGCGAGCTGGGGCTCCGCGAGCTGCTGGGCGCGCTCGGCGGCGAGCAGCGCGTCGGTGAACTCGTCGAGGTCGCCGGCCAGCACGTCCTGGAGGCGGTGGAGCGTGATCTTCACCCGATGGTCGGTGACCCGGTTCTCCGGGAAGTTGTACGTGCGGATCTTCTCCGCCCGCTCCCCGGTCCCCACCTGGGAGCGGCGTGAGGCGGCCTCCCTGGCCATCGCCTCCTCCTGGGCCTGGCGGAGCAGGCGCGCGCGGAGGTATCGCATCGCCTTCTCGCGGTTCTGCAGCTGCGAGCGCTCCTCCTGGCACTCGACCTTGATCCCGCTCGGGAGGTGCACGATCCGCACGGCCGAGTCCGTCGTGTTCACGGACTGGCCACCGGGTCCGGAGGAGCGGAAGACCTCGATCTTGAGGTCCTCGGGTCGGACCTCGACCTCGACCTCCTCGGCCTCGGGAAGGACGGCCACCGTCGCGGTCGAGGTGTGGATCCGCCCGCTCGACTCGGTCACGGGCACGCGCTGTACCCGATGAACCCCGGACTCGTGCTTCAGGCGAGGGTAGACGCCCTTGCCGCGCACCTCCAGCACGGCCTCCTTGAACCCGCCGAGGTCCGAGGGCGAGGCCGAGAGCACCTCGGTCTTCCACCGCCGACGCTCCGCCAGGTGTCGGTACATCTCGAAGAGCTCACCCGCCCACAGCGCGGCCTCCTGGCCCCCGGCGCCCGCGCGGATCTCGACGAGCACGTCCTTGCCTTCGTTCGGGTCCTTCGGGACCAGGAGCTCCTCGAGGCGCGCCCGGAGCTCCTCTGCCTTCCCGGCAGCGGCGACGGCCTCCTCGCGGAGGAACGCCGCCATCTCCGGATCGGCCTCGCCGGCGGCCATGGCCCCGGCCTCCTGTGCGTGCCCGAGCGCCTCCCGATAGGCGCGGTACGGCAGCACGATCTCGCCCAGCTCGGCGAACTCCTTGCCGAGGCGACGCAGTCGGTCGGGGTCGCGCCCCACCTCGGGGGAGGCCATCTCGGCCTGCACCCACTCGTAACGCTCCTCGATCTCGGCGAGCCGATCGGACGGGTCCACGCCTGGATTATCCAGGCCGGGCCTCAGCTCGACCCGGGATGACCGGGGGGATCAGTCGTGGGGATCGCCGTCGGGGTCGTCGTCCTCTCCGCCCCAATCGAGATCGAGGGCCGGGATCTCGGGGACCTCCAGCCGCATCGACTGGGTCCCCGCCCACAGCTCCTCGTAGTCGACCTCGTCGACGTCGGCGTACAAGACGACCTCGGCGGGCGGGTCGGAGACCCGGGCGGGCGGGTCGGAGACCAGGGCGGGCGGCTCGTCACCCTTCGTCTCGACCTCGATCGTCGGGGACGGCTCGGTGACCTCGGGGACCGGATCGGTCATCGGGGGCGCCGCATCGGCGTCCGGGGAGGGGTCCTCCTCGACCTCGATGGCCGGACCCGCGGTGGCCCCTTGCGCGCCGACATCGACGGCGGGGGCCGGAGGCCCGTCGATCTCGATCGTCCGCTCGAGGTCGCGCGCCACCGCGAGCAGGCGCTCCTGCATCGAGCCGAGCTGCTCGACCAGCGCGTCCCGACGCACGGCCAGACCCGCGATGGTGCGGTCGGCCTCGGCACGGGCCTCGCGGACCGCGGCCTCTGCGGCGGCCCGCTCCTCCTCGGCACGGGCCTGCGCATCGGTTCGGATCCGGTCGGCGTCGGTACGGGCCTCGAGCGTCATGCGCTCGGCGTCCTCGCGGGCGCCGCCCACGATCCTGGCGGCGGTCGCATCCGCCTCGCGGATCAGGCCGCCCACGCGCCGAGCGAGCTCCTCGTACGGGTCGACGGACGGCCTCTCGGTGGCGCGGATCGCCGCCTCCGCCTCGAGGCGCGACTCGCGGACCAGGCCCTGCATCACCTCGACCTGGTCGGCGAGCTGATCCATGTAGGCACGGACCTGGTCGGGATCGTAGCCACGCCGGATCGTGACGAACTCACGGCGGCGGATCTGGTCGGCCGAGATCAGGACCGGGAGGTCGAGGTTGGTCGCGGACATGGGGAAGCCTCCTCGAACGCTCGGGATCGGGGAAGGACGCTACACCTGTGAGGGCCGGATGCAAGCACCTCGAGCGCGAGGCTCAGGCCTCGGTGGCCAGCTCCGCTTCCTTGCGCAGGACCTCGTTGAACGACGCGATCGCAACCTCGATCTGGTCCGTGGTGGGCGGCTTGGTCGTGATCTTCTGCAGCCACAGGCCCGGCGCCATGAGCGCGTGGATCACCCGCGACCGGGGGAACCGCGCGCCCATCCGGAGCAGCTCGAACGCGATGCCGGCGATGATGGGGATCGCGAGGATCCGAGAGCCGATCCGCCACCACAACCCGGGGTCGCCGAAGAGGGCGAACACGAAGATCGTGATGACCATCACGAGCAGCAGGAAGTTGGTGCCGCATCGGACGTGGAGGGTGGAGTAGCGGTCGACCCGCTCGGGAACGAGCGGCTCGTCGTGCTCGTAGGCCGCGATCGTCTTATGCTCGGCGCCGTGGTAGGCGAACACGCGGCGGATGTCCTTGGTCTGGCCGATCAGCAGCAGGTAGCCGAGGAACAGCGCGACGCGGAACACGCCCTCCAGGATGTTGGTGAGCAGGCTGGAATCCACGCTCTGACCGACCCATCGGAAGGCGACGGCCGGCAGGATGATGAACAGGCCCAGGAAGATCACGACCGCGATCGCCATCGACAGGCCCATCTGTCGCGAGGACAGCCGCTCTTCCTCGGGCATCGACTCGCGCGCGGAGACCGACAGCGCGCGGAACCCGATCCCCAGCGCCTGTCCGAGCGCGATCACACCTCGCAGGAACGGCTTGGCGAGGCTCGGGTGACGCTTCGCGACCGAGTCGATCGCGTGCGACTCGATGTGGAGCCCGCCGGCCGGCTGACGGACGGCGACCGCCCACACCTCGCGGCCGCGCATCATGACCCCCTCGACGACGGCCTGGCCGCCGTAGAAGTGGTTGGGCGGGGTCCTCTCCTCGGCCATGCGGCCCGGCGTCAGGCCTCGGCCGGCTCGGCCGGCGCGTCGACCTCGACGGGCTCGGGAGCGGGCTCCGCGGGGGCGGGCTCCGCGGGAGGGGCAGGCTCCGCGGCCGAGGGCCTCGGCTCGGAGGCGACCCTCGCCGCCCGGGCCTCGCGGACCTTCGCGGCCTTCGCCTGCTCGGCCTGCTGCTGCGCGTACCGTCGCTGGAACCGCTCGACCCGGCCCCCGGCGTCGACCAGCTTCTGCTTCCCCGTGTAGAAGGGGTGGCAGTTCGAGCAGATCTCCACGCGGAGCTCCGATCGGGTGCTCCGGGTCTGGAAGGTGTTGCCGCACGAGCAGTGGACCGTGGCGACCACGTACTCGGGATGGATGTCCTGCTTCATGGTGGATCGTGCTCCTCGTCTCGGCGTGTCTCGGGCAATCCAGCTTACGAGGCCGGCGCCTTCGCGATCTCCTTCAGGAACTGGTCGTTGGACTTGGTCGCGCGGATCTTGTCGGTGAGCAGCTCGAGGGCGGCCCCTGGCTCGAGCGCATGGAGCACCCGTCGCAGGCGCCAGACGAGCGCGAGCTCCTCGGTGGGCATCAGCAGCTCCTCCTTGCGGGTGCCGCTCGCCTCGACGTTGATCGCGGGGAACAGCCGCTTCTCGGCGAGCTGCCGATCCAGCCGGAGCTCCATGTTGCCGGTGCCCTTGAACTCCTCGAAGATCCCCTCGTCCATCCGCGAACCGGTCTCGACGAGGGCCGACGAGATGATGGTGAGCGAGCCGCCCTCCTCGAGGTTGCGCGCCGCCCCGAAGAACCGCCTTGGCGGGTACAGGGCCGTGGAATCGATCCCGCCCGACAGGATCTTGCCCGAGGCCGGCGCGGCGAGGTTGTAGGCCCGGGCCAGCCGGGTGATGTTGTCCAACAGGATCGCCACGTCCTGGCCCATCTCGGCCAGGCGCTTGGCGCGCTCCAGGACGAGCTCGGTGACCTGGATGTGCTGGTCCGGCGGCTTGTCGAACGTCGAGTACACGACCTCGGCCGCCCGGACCGTGCGCTGCCAATCCGTGACCTCCTCCGGGCGCTCGTCCACGAGCAGGATCATCACGTGGGTCTCCGGGTTGGACTGGAGGATGCCGTTCGCGATCGTCTTGAGGACGGTGGTCTTCCCGGCCTTCGGCGGAGAGACGACCATCCCCCGCTGCCCCTTCCCGATCGGGGCGACCATGTCGATGATCCGACCGGTCACGTCACCTGGCGCGGTCTCCAGACGGAACCTCTCGTCGGGGAACAGCGGCGTGAGCTTGTCGAAGACCGGTCGCTGCTTGGCGGCCTCGGGATCCAGGCCGTTGATGTCGTCGATCTGCAGCAGCGCGAAGTACTTCTCGTTGTCCTTGGGGTGACGGACCTTGCCCGTCACGGTGTCGCCCTTGCGCAGCATGAAGCGGCGGACCTGTGAGAGGGACACGTAGATGTCCTGCGGGCCCGGGAGGTAGCCGGAGGTCCGCAGGAACCCGTAGCCCTCGGGCAGCACGTCGAGCAGACCCGTCGCGGTGGGAGCCGTCGCGAGCTCCTCCTCGCGGACCTCGATCTCGCGCACCCGGCGCTCCTCGCGCTGGCGGCGGCGCTCCTCGCGGGAGGGCCGGCGTCGGCCGCCATCCCGGTCGCGCCCACCCTGCCCCGGGCCCCCCTGACCGCCGTCCGGTCGACCTCCGCCCTGGCGCTCGCCCTGGCGTGTGTCCCGGCGATCGCGGTCGAACCGCTCCTGCCGCTCCGGACGCCCCTCGCGCGACGGCGGGCGCTCGTCGGTGCGCACGCCGCCGTTGGGACCGCCCTCGCGGTCGCTGGCGCGGATCTCCCCGCCCTCGCGGCCGGGACCTCCCGAGCCCTCGGGGCTCGGCGCGGATCCCCCGTCGGGGCCGCTGACCTCGCGCGCGGGGGCGGCGACCGCTGCTGTCTCACCGCTCGCGGCGCCGTTGCCGTGGGCGAGGATCTTCTCGACGAGCTCGGCCTTCTTCAGACCTTTGTGCCCCTCGATCCCGAGGTCCGTCGCGATCTGGTGTAGCTCCGCGGCGACCTTACCCTCGAGGGCGCTCTTGTCGGTCGTGGCCACTCAGGCTCCTTTCTCCAGTCCCTCCTGGAGGGCCTTCCAGTCCAGGAGGAACTTGTCCAAGCCGATGTCGGTGAGCGGGTGCTTCACGAGCTGCTTGAACACGCTGTAGGGCATCGTCGCGATGTCCGCCCCGGCGAGGGCGGACTCGACGACGTGCATCGGGTGCCGCAGCGACGCGGCGAGCACGTTGGTCTCGTAACCCTGGGTTTCATAGATCGCGCAGATCTGGCGCAGGAGCTCCATCCCGTCGGATCCGACGTCGTCCAGGCGCCCCAGGAACGGCGAGACGATGAACGCACCGATCTCCGCCGCCAGGATCGCCTGCGCCGGCGAGAACACCAGCGTGACGTTGATACGGATCCCGTCGCCGATCAGGCGCTTGCCCGCGGCGAGGCCGTCGGGGGTCATCGGAACCTTCACGACGGCGTTCGCGGCCATCTGCGAGAGGACGACACCCTGCTCGTACATCGGGTCGGCCTCGAGCTCGGTGGTCTCCAGGCTGATCGGCCCCTCGACCTCCGTCAGGATCTCCTTCCAGACCCGCTCGGGGTCGTCGGCCTCCTTCGCGACGAGGGACGGATTGGTCGTCACCCCGCCGAGGACGCCCCAGCGGTTGATCTCCCGGATCTCGTCGATGTTGGCCGTGTCCAGGAACAGCTTCACGCTCCACCTCCTTCGGTGGCGTGCACAGGCACGCGGTGTTGCGCGGCGCGCTCGGTGGCGCGCTCCATGACCAGGTCGATCACGCCGGCCAAAGCGTGGTCGAAACCGTGGTTGTCGATGACCGCGGTGCCGTGGGACAGCGCCTGGCTCTTGATGTAGCGCTGCACCCGGCGGATGTCCTCGAACCGATCGAGGTACCGCTGGGCGGGACGCCCCGCATGCTCCGAGGCCCGCACCGCGAAGTGGCTGCGATGCACCGCCTCGTCGTCGACGGTCAGGATCACCGGCACCGCGAGGATCCGCTCTCGCCAGGCGTCGAGCTGGAGGAACCCGGGCACGATGTGCGCGCCCTCGATGATCAGGTGCGTCCCCTCCATCGCAGCCCGATGCACCAGCGCCTGCACGCCGACGGCGACCGCCGCTGTCTGCTCGCGGAACCCCACGACGACCGCGTCGCGCGACGGTGGCTCGCGAAGCACCGACCCCGCCTCGAACGAGGACGAGTGCAGGGTGGGCATCAGCTCGTAGGAGAAGAGCGCACGCATGACCTCGCGGATCGCATCGGTCGCGACGACGCGGACGATGCCCAGGCGCGTCGCCAGCTGGGTCGCGAGGGTGGACTTGCCGACCCCGGTGGTCCCGCCGATCAGCACGACCAGCGGCACGTCGAGCGCCTCGACCTCGCGCCAGCGCTGGAAGTTGCGGGCGTAGCGCTCGCCGGCCAGCTCCTCGATCGCCTCGACGGCGAGCTCGGCCAGCTGGGCCGAGGAGACGGAGGGGACGCCCAGGTCCCGGAGGCGCTCCTCGACGGCCTCGGCGACCTGGTAGGCGCGCACGGGCGACAGCCCGGTCACCATCACCTGGGAGGCCATGAGGCCCTTCGAGTACGGCAGGCCGGTATCGAGGTCGCTGATCAGGATCTGGGTGCCCTTGGGATCGTTCGTCATCGCTTCGTGCGTCGCTCTCCGGCGAGGCCGATCGTCTCTTCCAATGCGGAGGGGAGATCGGCGTCCCCCTCCACCACCACGGCTCGGTTGTCCACGAAGACCACCTCGGCGCCGACGGCCAGCGCCCGGTCACACGCCATGTCGACCGCCGCCGCCTTCAGCTCCGTGAGGAGCACCTCGTAGGCCCCCGCACCGTCCAGGTCCTGCGCCAGACCGGCCCGGTCGGCCAGTCGGGCGCTCCACCCGACCACGCGGCATCCCTGGGTCGCCTCCAGGGCCTTCGCCTGTTGCTCGGCCGTGACCCGAGGAGCCGTCGTGGTGAAGAACACATCCCTGCCCCGAACATCGCCGAGCGGCAGTGCCTCGAAGTCCGTCACGATGAGCCGGGCATCACCGCGTAGCCGTTCGACGTGGGACCGCAGGGTAGGGAGGTTCTCGAGCCCGGCTGGGCTGCGGCCCATCGTAACAACGACCAGGTCCGATAGCAACAGGCGCAGCGGCCCCAGGTAGCCGCCCAGGTACTCGGGCGGCAGGCCCGCGGGCACGACGAGGACGCCGGCGTCCCAGGGCACGGAGGGAAGCGCGGCGCCGCTCCCGTCCATGATCACGATGCCGGCCCCGAGGCCCACCGCCAGCTCGGCGGCCTCGCGAACGTTGGTCGCGTAGGGGCGTCCGCCGAGTCCTCCGCCCACCCGTCGGGCGCCCACCGTGGTCACCCCCGTGGTGACGGCGTGCTCCAGGTAGTCCGAGGCGGCGTGCTCGCCGCCTCGGGCGATCTCGAGGAGCCGCTCGAGCCCCACCGTTCCGGCAGGCGCGACCTGCGGCTCGGGCGGCCCACCCCTGCCCATCGCCACGACGACGGGCTGGAGGCCGGCCGCCGCGGCGACGCGCGCGGCCTCGCCCGCGATCGAGGTCTTGCCGGTCCGCTTGCCCACGCCGAAGACGGCGAGCGTCGGCGCGTCGAGCATCGGTCCTTCGACCGGAGGATCCAGACGCACGTCGGGACCGAGGTAGACGAGGCCACGCGCGAGCGCGACGGACGCGAGCTCGAGGCGCTCGCGGTACCCGAGGACCGGCTCGTCCGACAGGTCGAGCACCCCCTGCGCGCCGAGATCCTCGATCGCCGCGGCGAGCGCGTCGCGGGCGGACGCGCCCACACGTCGCACCGGGATGCCCAGATCGGGTACCTCCCCAGGGCCCAGCTTCTCGACGCCACCCAGCATCAGCGCGGCAACGGGCTCGTGACCTCGCTCGCGCGCGAGGTCGATGCCCCATCTGGTCACCGGTGGATAGTGCTCGCCGTCGACGAGGACGATGATCCGCATGGGCTCCTCGGATGTGGACGGTGCGGGGCTACTCCCCCTGCAGCGCCGCCGACTCGCGCCGCTGCTGCACCGGGGGCTCGAGCTCACGGTAGAACTGCTCGCCCGTCGACAGGCGGAAGTGGGCGATCATGCTGCTGCCGCCGAACGGGTACCGGCGGGTGATCTTCACCTCGTCGTCGGCGAACTCCAGCACGTTGTAGCAGGGCTTGGTGTGACCGCGCAGCCGGAGCGAGGCGACGGTCCCGGCGTTGGCGATCCACAGGTCCTCGAGACGCCAGACGTACGGCACGTGTTTGTGGCCGGACAGCACGACGTTGACGCCCGCCGTGATGAGCTCCTCGAGCAGGTCCCCCGCGTCCATCACGGTGCTTCGTTCACGCCCCGTGCCCGGGATCGGGAGCAAGTGGTGGTGCAGGACGAAGACCTTCAGGTCGGCATCGGTCGCGAATCGTTCGTGGAGCCACTCGTAGCGCTCGCGTCCGACCTGGCCCTCGTTGATGTCGGGCTCACTCGAATCCACCCCGACGATCCGAACGCCCGCGACGTCCACGTCCCAGCGTCGGGGGCCGATCAGCTCCTCGAAGTGAAGGTAGCCGACGTTGCGGGCGTCGTGGTTGCCCGGGACCGTGTACACGGGTGCCTGGATCCGCTCGGCGTAGGCGACCCAGTTCTTGTACTCCTGGCGGTAGCCCTCGTTCGTCAGGTCGCCGCTGCAGATCACGACGTCCGGGGCGAGCTCGTTGAGCTCCACGATCACCCGGTTCATCAGGTTGGGGATGAAGTAGGGGGACCCGACGTGGGGATCGGAGATGTGGGCGATGGTGACCACGATCTCCCAGTCTAGCCCGGTGGCGACGGGCTCCGGCCGCCCCTCGTGGGACGATACGCAGGCGTGAACCTCCTCGACGTCGTCCTGCTGGCGCTCCTGATCCTGGTCGGGATCTCCGGCTACCGGCGAGGGCTCGCGCTGCAGGCGTTCGGGTTCGGCGGGCTGCTGGTGGGACTCCTCGTCGGCGCCCTGCTCGCGCCCCTGCTGGCGACCCTCGTCGACGCGCCCGCGGCGCAGGCTGGGGTCGCGGCCGCGGTGCTCATCACGCTCGCCGGCGCCGGCAACGCGGTGGGATGGATGCTCGGCACCCGAGCGCGAGAGCGGACGCAGGCGACTCGGCTGCGATCGGCGGATGCCGCCGGAGGCTCGATGCTCGCGATCGTCGCCTCGCTCCTCGCGATCTGGCTCCTCGCGCTGAACCTCTCGACGGGCCCGCTCCCGACGATGGCCGACCAGATCCGGGGATCGGCCATCGTTCGGACCCTCGACGCCGCCCTCCCCGCGCCGCCCTCGCTCCTTGCCCAGGCGCGCCGGTTCCTGGGCCGCCTGGGGTTCCCCGACGTCTTCTCGGGGATCCCGCCCATGCCCGCCGCTCCGGTCGAGCCGCCCTCCCAGGTGGAGGCGCGCTCCGCCGTCGAGGCCGGGGCCGCCAGCACCGTGCGGGTGATCGGTCGGGCATGCGACGCGATCCAGGAGGGCTCGGCGTTCGTCGTCGCCGACGGCTACGTCGTGACCAACGCCCACGTCGTTGCCGGCGTGACCGACCCGCAGGTGCAGTCGACGGGCATCGGGAGCGAGAGCGCGATCACCGTGTTGTTCGATCCCGAGCTGGACCTCGCGCTGCTCTTCGTGGAGGAGACGCCGGGCTCGCCGCTCTCCCTCGCCGCCGAGGCACCCGAACGCGGGGCCGCGGGGGCTGTGCTCGGCTACCCGGGTGGCGGCCCGCTCGATGCGCGCCGGGCGGCGGTGCGCCGCACGATCGAGGCGGTGGGGCGGGACATCTACGGCCACGGCGAGGTGGAGCGCCTGGTGCTCGAGCTCCAGACGAGGGTCCGTCCCGGGAGCTCGGGCGGGCCCTTCGTCCTGTCCGACGGCCGCGTCGGCGGCGTGGTGTTCGCGGCGTCCTCCGGTGACGAGGACGTGGGGTACGCCATCGCGGCCCCGGAGCTGCAGGAGACCCTGCGGGAGGGGCTCGGGGCGACGGCTGAGGTCGACACGGGGCCGTGCATCCCCTGACGCGCCCGGATGACCGCGCGCGGCCGGTGAAGCCCTACTCCTCCATCACCACGCGAACGTCACCTTCGCGCGACAGGAGCGAGAACGACGTGATGGCCCCCTCGCGCCGGAACACCAGGCTGATCCGGCTGTCGCCGATGGCCAGGTTCCGCACCTCCACGGAGTTCAGCCACGTCGGGAGCTGCGGGTGGTTCACGGTCAGCAGGTTCTCGTGTGCGCGCGCGGACAGGCCGAGCATCGCCTGGAGCATCAGGAAGGGGGAGCCCGCTGCCCATGCCTGCGGCGAGCACGCGATCGGGTAGCTCACCGGTCGGTTCGGGGTGCGGCGCGTGAAGCCGCAGAACAGCTCCGGGAGGCGGAAGTAGTCGGCCGAGACGGCGGCATCGAACAGCGCCGTCGCCAGGCGGTTCGCCGAGCGCGCGAACCCGTACCGCTTCATCCCGGCGGCGATCAGAGCGTTGTCGTGCGGCCAGACCGAGCCGTTGTGGTAGCTCATCGGGTTGTACGCGGCCGCGTCCTTGCTCATCGTCCGCACGCCCCATCCGGAGAACATGTCGGGCGCGAGCAGCCGCTTGGCGAGCAGCACCGCCTTGTCCTCGTCCACGATGCCGCAGTACAGGCCGTGACCCGGGTTGGACATGACGGTGCGCACCTGACGCTTGTCGGCGTCGAGCGCGGCCGCGAAGAAGCCCTCGTCCGGCATCCAGAACGCCTCGTTGAACCGGACCTTCAGCCGAGCGGCCTCCTGCTCCAGGCGTCGCGCGTCCCGGGGGCGGTCCAGCGCGCGGTACACGTCGGCCATCCGATGCTTGGCGAGGTACACGTACGCCTGAACCTCGGACAGCGCGATCGGGGGCTCGGCGAGCCGCCCGTCCGCGTGGACGATCGCATCGTGCGAATCCTTCCACCCCTGGTTCCGGATCCCACGCGGCGAGCGGCAGAGGTACTCGACGAACCCGTCGCCGTCCGCGTCGCCGTACCGGTCGATCCACCCCAGGGCGGCCTCGGCCGCGGGCAGCAGGCGCCGTGCGAACTCCACGTCGCCCGTCCACCGCAGGTGCTGCGCGTAGACGATCAGGAACCACGGGGTCGAGTCCACCGAGCCGTAGTACGGCGTGTGCGGCACCACGCCCGCGCGCGCCAGCTCGCCGTCGCGGACCTCGTGCAGGATCTTGCCCGGCTGCTCGTCCCGCCAGTCGTCGACCTCGGTCCCCTGACGCGCGGCGAGCAGCTCGAGCGCCTCCCGCGCCGGTCGCGGGTTCACCGTCAGCAGCTGGTGCGACGTGATCAACGAATCGCGGCCGAAGATCGTCACGTACCAGGGGATCCCGGCGGCGAGGACGCCGTGATCACCCACCCGCGTGTAGAGGGCCCGGAGGTCGCGCAGGCTCCGGTCCAGCATCTCGTTGAACAGCTCGTTGTCGGTGACGATCTGCGTCGATCCGCGCCCCCACTCCTCGTACGAGCGCCGGAGGTCGTGCACCGCGTGCTCGAAGTCCGGCGAGGATCGCACGTCCTGCCCGTCGACGACCGGCTCCACCGTCAGCGCGAGGAGGCGGGTCTGGTACGGCCCGAGGTGCAGGCGGAACGTCGCCCAGGCATCGACGCCTTCGACGTCGATCCGCTCGGGCTCGGATCCGAACGCGATCCGCGTCGCCCGGCGAACGCCGTCGCGCCCCTCGTACAGGAACTCGATCGTCCCGTCCCGGACGAGGGGCGGCCGCGGCTCCTGCGGCCCTTCACTCGCCATCCCGCGCACCTCGAAGATGTCCGCGAAGTCCGCGCCGAAGCGGAACGTCAGGTCCAACGCGACCGGGAAGGGGTTGTAGTTCTTCACGCGGACCCGTTCGAACAGCCGACCGTCGATCGCGCGGACGCGACGGATGTTGAGCGTCTGCTGCGGGACGGCGAGCTCGTCGCCCTCGAACAGGTCCGGGTTCGTGAGATCGACGTGGGACATGTAGCCCCGCTCCGACGTCGACGAGAGCAGGACCGGGTCCCGTCCGTTGATCGTCATCCGGAAGTGCGAGAGGAACCGCGTGTCGTGCGAGTAGAGGCCGAGCCCGTAGTCACCCCCGTGGTCGAGGTTCCCCTCGCGATCGCAGTACAGGAAGGTATCGCCCTCCTTCACGGCGAGCGTCTTGCTCGCGAGATCCGTGACGAGGACGGGTGCGGCGCCCGGCTCGGTGTGGTCGGGTGCGGGGTGCGGCTCGATATCGGCGCTCATCCGGTGGTCGGGGGCGAGTGTAGGTTCGGCATCCGGCCCGTTCAACGACTCGCGCATCCCTCAGCCCTCGATGACCTGGACGCCGTCGGCCCGCACCATGACCCGGACGACGCGCCACCCCTGGCCCGGGTCGGGGACCTGGTGCTCATCGTCCTCGAACGCGAGCAGGGTCGGTCCCGAGCCCGAGACGCACACGGGCAATCCCGCCGCGCGGACGGCCTCGTAGACCTCGAGCCCGGGCGGGACGAGCCCGAGCCGCACGGCCTCGTGCAGTCGGTCCCGCATCGCCGCGTGGAGCAGACCCGGCTCGTGCAGGAGCGCGACCGCGGTGAGGGCGGCGTGGCCGGCGTTCGCGACCGCGTCCGCCCTGGGCACGACGGCCGGCAGGACCCGCCTCGCCTCCTCGGTCGACACCCGGAGGTCGTCGGGGACCAGCAGGACCGGCCGCAGGTCCGGATCGGGGTCGAAGCGCGCCACGACCCGCCGGTCGACGACCATCGTGAACCCGCCGAACACGGCGGCCGCCGCATTGTCCGGATGACCCTCGATCGACGCCGCCACCTCGAGGATGTCGGTCGGCTCCATCGCGAGGCCGAGCGCTCGGTCGGCGAGCGAGATGCCCGCGACCACCGCCGCCGCTGACGATCCGAGGCCGCGCTCGAGCGGGATGGCGTTGGCGCCGTGCAGCGCGCCGATCGGCGGCCCGGCCCCGTGGCGTCGGGCCGTCTCGGCGATCGCCCGGGTGACGAGATCCGTTCCGTCGGTGGGCAGCTCGGCGGCGCCCTCCCCCTCCCACGAGACGCCGGGCTCGGCGTCCGTGTCGAGCGTGACCTCGTTCACCAGGTCGAGGGCGAGGCCGAAGCAGTCGAACCCCGGGCCGAGGTTGGCCGACGTCGCGGGCACGTGCGCGGTCAGGCGCACCGCTACAGCCCGAGCTCGGAGGCGACGGCGTGCGGGTCCGCGGGGACGCTCGGCGGGTGGGCGGCCCCGGTGATCGCCCACTCCGGGTCCTTGAGGCCGTGGCCGGTCAGCACGCACACGACGAGCGCCCCCGACGGCAGGCGCCCCTCGGCCGACAGATGCAGGAGCCCGGCGACGCTGGCGGCGGACGCGGGCTCGGCGAACAGTCCCTCGTGCGCCACGCGCCGGTAGGCGGCCAGGATCTCGCGATCGGTGACGGCCAGGATCGCGCCCTCGGACTCCGTGGCGGCCGCGATCGCGAGGTCCCATGAGGCCGGGTTGCCGATCCGGATCGCGGTGGCGATCGTGTGCGGCTCCTTCACCGGCTCGCCGCTGACGAGCGGCGCGGCCCCCGCCGCCTGGAAGCCGAAGAGCCGTGGGGGCTCCGCGATCGTGCCGTCGGCCAGGTACTCGGAGTACCCCATCCAGTGGCTCGAGATGTTGCCGGCGTTGCCGACCGGCACGCAGTGCAGGTCTGGCGCGCGCCCGAGCACGTCGACAACCTCGAAGGCCAGCGTCTTCTGCCCCTGGAGGCGGAACGGATTCACCGAGTTCACGAGGGTGACCGGGTAGTGCTCCGCGAGGTCCCGCGCCAGCGCGAACGAGACGTCGAAGTTGCCCTCGACCTCGAGCACCCGCGCGCCGTGGACGAGCGTGCCGGCCATCTTGCCCAGCGCGACCTTGCCCTTGGGCACCAGGACCGCGCACGTGAGGCCGGCCTTGCCCGCGTACGCGGCCGCGCTCGCGCTGGTGTTGCCGGTCGAGGCGCACACGACGGCCTTCGAGCCATCCTCGAGTGCCTTGCTGATCGCGAGGGTCATCCCGCGGTCCTTGAACGAGGCTGTGGGGTTGGCGCCCTCGTACTTCAGCCACACCTCGCAACCGGTCTCGGCCGACAGCGGTTCCGAACGCACGAGCGGTGTGCCGCCCTCGCAGAGCGTGACGACCGGCGTGGCCTCGGTCACCGGAAGCCGGTCACGGTACTCCTCGATCACCCCGCGCCAGGGATGCGCCACGACTACTCCTCGGCCTCGACCCGGAGCACGCTGCGGACCTCCTCGACCCCGGGGATCACCCCGAGCCCGGCCACCGCTGCCTGGAACGCTCCCTCGAGCGCCCGGTGGGTGATGAACACGAGCTGCGCGTCCTCGCCGGTGCCCTCCTGCCACACGCTCTTGATCGAGACGTCCTCCCGCCCGAACACGCTCGCGATCTCGGCGAGCACGCCCGGGCGGTCCTCGACGCGCAGCAGGATGTAGAACTGGCCGGTCACCTCCTCCATCGGGCGGATCGTCCGTTCGTGGAAGCAGGTGCAGCCCACGCCTCGCGCGTCGGCGAGGAGGTTGCGCGCCACGGTGACGAGGTCCCCGACGACGGCGGTCGCCGTCGGGTCGCCGCCCGCGCCGCGCCCGTAGAACATCAGCTCGCCGATCCGGTCACCCTCGATGAAGACCGCGTTGAAGGCGTCGCGCACGCTGGCGAGAGGGTGGCTCGCCGGGATCATGGCCGGGTGGACACGGGCCGTGATGCGCTCGGCCTCGTCCATCTCGGCGATCGCGAGGAGCTTGACGACGTAGCCGAGACGACGCGCGAACTCGATGTCCTCCGTCGTGACCCTCGCGATCCCCTCGCGGTAGACATCGGAGGCGGTGACGCGCGCGTTGAACGCGATCGACGCCAAGATCGCGCACTTGGCGGCGGCGTCGTGGCCGTCGACGTCCGCGCTCGGATCCGCCTCCGCGTACCCGAGCGCCTGTGCCTCGGCCAGCACGTCCTGGAACGCGCGACCTTCGTCAGACATCCGCGTGAGGATGTAGTTGGTCGTGCCGTTCACGATGCCCATCACCCGGCGGAGGCGCTCGCCGGCGAGCGACTCCTTCAGCGGACGGATCAACGGGATGCCGCCGCCGACGGCCGCCTCGAAGTACAGGTCCCGGCCCTTGGCGTCCGATGCGTCGAACAGCTCGCGCCCTCGGGTCGCGAGGAGCTCCTTGTTGGCCGTCACGACCGGCTTGTCGCGCTCGAACGCCGCCAGGATCAGCGAACCCGCCGGTTCGTCACCGCCGATCAGCTCGCAGACGATGTCCACGTCCGGGTCCTCCACGACGGCCATCGGATCGGCCACGAAGGCATCGGGGGGGATCGGCAGGCCGCGGTCGCGGGCAGTGTCGCGAACGGCGATCCGCGTCACCTCGACCCGGCAACCGGCGCGGCGGGCGATCTCGTCACGGTGCTCGTGCAGGAGCTGGACCACGGCGGCGCCGACCGTGCCGCAGCCGAGCATCCCCACGCGCAAGATCCGCTCGCTCACGACTGCGTCTCCTCCGTCGGCACGCCGACCTCCGTCGGCGGGCCGGTCTCGGTCGGCGGGCCGATCCAGGCGGCCATCAGTATCTCGTCTTCGTAACCGTAGGACTTCTTCGAGCGCCGGACGAGGACGCCCTCCCGCTCGAACCCGAACCGCCGGTACAGGGCGAGCGCCGCCTCGTTGTTCGGGTAGACGGTGAGCTCCACGCGCTCCACCCCATGCCGTCGGGCCCACGCCATCGCCTCTTCCATGAGTGCGGTCCCGACGCCCCGCCCGCGATGCTCGGCGGTGACGAACATCCCCAGGGTCGCGACGTGCCGCGTGACCGGCTGATCCTCCCGCCGGATCGAGAGGCTCCCGACGAGGGAATCACCCACCAGGGCCACCAGGTGGGCGCCGCGCTCGTCGTACGAGGATCGGAAGCGCCGCCGGTAGGACCGGGCCGGGCGCGCCACCACCTCGGTCCTCACGAACCGCCGTTCGGCGGCGACCGCGCGGAAGGCCTGGAGGAACGGGACCGCGTCCCGCGGGCGGGCGGGGCGGACCAGCACACCGGGATGGCTCTCAAGCATCCGTGCGCTCCATCGAGTCGGGCGCCGAGACGCCGAGCAGCCCGAGGAGGTTGGCGATGACCTGCCGCGCCCCCTCGCACAACCACAGGCGGGCCTGCGTGAGCGCGGCATCCTCGGTCAGGACGGGGCACTCCGTGTAGAAGCGATGGAACCGCGCCGCGAGGTCCTGTGCCGCATGGGTGAGCCGGTGCGGCGCCCGGAACTCCGCGGCGGCCGCGACCTGCGCGGGAACGTCGGCGACGGCTCGGAGCAGGTCGAGCTCGGCCTCGTGCGACAGGAGCGCGAGGTCCGCCTCATCGATCGGCCCAAGCCGGACACCGCGCTCCGCAGCCTTGCGCAGGATCGACGCGATGCGCGCGTGGGCGTACTGCACGTAGTAGACCGGGTTGTCCATCGACTGGCGCTTCACAGCCTCGATGTCGAAGTTGATCGTCGCGTCGTTGCTGAACATCAGGAGGTGGAAACGCGCGGCGTCCGTCCCGACCTCGTCGATCAGGTCGTCGAGCGTGATGAACTCGCCGGCGCGTTTGCTCATCGGCACCGGCTCACCACCTCGGAGGAAGGCGACCCACTGGTACAGGACCATCTCGACCGCGTCCGGGGGGTAACCGAGCGCCTCCGCCGCGCCGCGGACGCGCGCGACGTCGCCGTGGTGATCCGCGCCCCAGACGTAGATCACGTGATCGAACCCGCGCGAGAACTTGTCGATCACGTACGCACAATCCGCGCCGAAGTACGTATGCCGCCCGTTGGACCGGATCACGACCCGGTCCTTGTCGTCACCGAAGTCCGTGGATCGGAACCAGACGGCCCCGTCGTCCTCGTACACATGCCCCGAGGCGCGGAGGCGCTCGACCGCGGCCACGATCTCTCCTCGATCTGACAGCGCGCGCTCCGACATGAAGACGTCGAAGCGCACACCGAACCGCTCGAGCGTCGCCGAGATCCACGCGAGCACCCGCCGGACGCCCTCCTCGCGCAGGCGGACGAGACGCTCGTCGGGCGGCAGATCGGCGAGCGCTGGTCCTTCGGCGGCGAGGATGTCCCTCGCGAGGTCCTCGACGTAGGCGCCGTGGTAGCCGTCCTCGGGAACCTCGGCGTCTCGGCCGACCAGACGCAGGTACCAGGCCTCGACGCTCGCGCCGAACCGGTCCATCTGGCCGCCGGAATCGTTGAAGTAGTACTCGCGCTCGACGTCCCATCCCGTGAACGCGAACAGGCGCGCCAGCGCGTCCCCGATCGCCGCGTTCCTGGCGTGCCCGAGCGTGAGCGGGCCGGTCGGGTTCGCGCTTACGAACTCGACCTGCATCTGGCGGCCGGTCGGCTCCCACCGCCCGTGGTCCTCGCCGGCGCGAGCAACCTCGCGGAGGGCGTCGTGGAGCCAACCTCCGGTGAGCCGGAGGTTCACGAAGCCGGGGCCGGCGACCTCCGCGGAGACGAGGAACGGGGCCTCGGGCAGGTGGCGCACCAGGACCTCGGCGACCTCGCGGGGCGGCCGGCCGACCCGCTTGGCGAGCACGAGGGCCAGGTTGGTGGCGAAGTCGCCGTGCTCCTTCTGACGCGGCTTGGACAGCTCGATCGCCGGCGGCTCCCCGGACATGCCGAGCTCGTCGGAGGCGCTCGCGAGCGCCGAGGCGAGCAGGTCGGACAGTCGTCGTTCGATCATCGGGGACCGAAGCCTAGCGCGCCGGACGCGTCGTCCTCCGGCCGGCGACCGCCCGTTGCTAGACTCGGCTCGCCAGCCCTCGTAGCTCAGTGGATAGAGCGCCGGCCTCCGGAGCCGGGTGCGCAGGTTCGAGTCCTGCCGAGGGCACCCGTCGTTCTCCCCACCCGCGACGGAACGGTCATGAAGCGGATCCTGCTGCTGCGCCACGCCAAGTCCAGCTGGGACGACCCCGCCCTCTCCGATCGCGATCGCCCGCTCGCCCCGCGGGGCCTCCGCGCCGCCGAGCTGATCGCGGAGCACCTCCGGGGGAACGGCCTGGAGGTCGAGCTCGTGCTGTGCTCCAGCGCACGCCGCGCCCGCGAGACGCTCGAGCGGCTGGGGACCTCGCTCGGGTCGGCGCGGACGAGCATCGAGGACGACCTGTACGGCGCGAGCGACGACGAGCTGCTCGAGCGCCTGCGCCGCCTCCCGGAGGGGGTGGCGAGCGTGGCGATGATCGGCCACAACCCCGGGCTCCACGACCTCGCGGTCGCACTCACCCAGGAGGGGCGCAAGCTCGAGCGCTTCCCCACCGGCGCCCTCGCGACGCTGGACTTCGACGGGCTCTGGGCCGACCTCGGCTCCCGGCGCGCCCGGCTGGCGGGGTTCGTCAAGCCGAAAGACCTGACGTGAGCCTCGTGCCGGGACACCGGGGACCGGGCCTGTCCGAACGCGACCTCGGACCCGATCCCGTGGCTCGCCTCGGCATCTGGCTGGACGAGGCGAGGACCGCGGGCGTGGTCTTCGCCGAGGCGGCCGCGCTCGCCACCGCGGATGCCCGAGGGGCCCCTGCCGTGCGGCACGTGCTCGTCAAGGGCGTCGACGAGCGAGGTCTCACGTTCTTCACCCACCACGAGAGCCGCAAGGCCCGGCACCTGGCCGAGAACCCCCACGCGGCCATCGCGTTCCTGTGGCGCGAGCTCGACCGGCAGGTCTGCGTGACCGGGTCCGTGGACCGGATCGCGGAGGCGGAGGCCGAGGCCTACTTCCGGACCCGCCCGCGTGAGGCGCGGATCGGGGCGTGGGCCTCGCAGCAGAGCCGCCCCGTCGCATCCCGCGAGGACCTGGAGGCCGGCTTCCTCGAGATGCGGTCGCGGTTCCCCGGCGAGGACATCCCGCTCCCGCCGCACTGGGGCGGCTACCGGCTCGTGCCCGACGTCATCGAGTTCTGGAAGGGCCGCGAGCACCGCCTCCACGATCGTCTGCGCTACACGCTCGCGGCCGAGGGATGGCACGTCGAGCGCCTCTGGCCGTAGCGGTGCGACCTGCTGCGGTATCGTTCGGGCCCGTATGAGGCGATCCAGGACGAACCCCTGAACACCGACGAGCTGCGTGGAGCGATCGCCGATGGCTTCCCACGGGCGGTCGAGGACCTGTCGCGGCTGATCCGGATCCCCTCGATCGCGTTCCCCGGCTTCGACGACGCACCGGTCCGCGCCTCGGCCGAGGCCACCGCGGAGATCCTCGAGGCCGCGGGGTTCGACGGCGTCCGGCTGATCGAGCTGCCCGACGGCGTCGGGCATCCGGCCGTCTTCGGCGAGCGCGCCGGTCCGCGGGGCTCGCCGACCCTCCTCCTGTACGCCCATCACGACGTCCAGCCCGAGGGCCCCCACGAGGAGTGGACCAGCCCGCCGTTCGAACCCGAGGTGCGCGACGGTCGCCTCTTCGGACGCGGCTCCTCGGACGACAAGTGCGGGATCGTGATCCACGCGGAGGCCCTCCGCGCCTGGGGGGCGGCGCCGCCGGTCTCCGTGAAGGTGCTCGTCGAGGGCGAGGAGGAATCCAGCACGGAGCACCTCCCGTTCCTCATCGACGGCCACCGCGACCTGCTGGCCGCCGACGTGGTCGGCGTCGCGGACGGGGGCAATTGGCGCACCGGCGTCCCGGCGCTCAACACGAGCATCCGCGGCGCGGTCGACTGCCGCGTGACGGTGCGCGTCCTGGACCTCGCCGTGCACAGCGGGACGAACGGAGGTGCGATCCCCGATGCCCTCTCGAGCCTCGCGCGGATCCTGGCGTCGCTGCATGACGAGGACGGTGGCATCGCGGTCCAGGGCCTGCTGCACCAGCCCTGGGGCGGCGTGCAGGTGACCGAGGACGACCTCCGGGCGATGGCGCCGATCCGCCCGGGCGTGCGGCTGATCGGCGAGGGGCCGATCGCCGAGCGGCTCTGGTCCAGGCCGGCCGTCTCGGTGCTCGGGATCGACGCCCCCGGTGTGCGCGAGGCCTCCAACCAGCTGGTCCCGGTGGCCTCGGCGAAGGTGAGCCTGCGGATCGCGCCGGGCGAGGACCCCGCGCGAGCGCTCGACCTGCTCACGGCGCACCTGGTCGACCACGCGCCATGGGGCGTCGAGGTCGAGGTGGAGCGGGGCGAGGCCGGGTCCGGGATGCTGATCGCGAGCGACGGGCCGGCGTTCGCCGCGATGCAACGCGCGATGACGGCCGCCTACGGGCGCGAGGCCGTCCTGGCCGGCAGCGGCGGCTCGATCCCGCTCGTCCCGATCCTGGCGCGGGCCCTTCCCGAGGCCGCGATCCTCGTCTACGGCGCCTCGGACGACCAGAGCCAGTACCACTCGGTCGACGAGAGCGTGCACCTGGGCGACCTCGAGCGGTCGATCCTGGCCGAGGCGGTGCTGTTCGCCGAGCTCGCAGCCGCCTGAAGCTCCTCGGCTTGCTAGGCTCCGTCCGGAATGGACCCTGAGCCCGAACCCCAGATCCCCGAGCCGCCCGCCGCCGCGGGCACGTCGGAGCCCGAGAACGACCGGCAGGAGTCGATCACCCAGCCGGCGAAGCTGCTGCGGATCGCGAGCATGGTGCGGGAGCTGCTCGAGGAGACCCGTCAGGCCTCCCTCGACGAACCGGGTCGGATCCGCCTCCGGCAGATCTACGAGCGCTCGGTCGACGAGCTCTCCGAGGTCCTGTCCGACGACCTCCGGGCCGAGCTGCAGACGCTCGCGCCCCCGATGCAGGGCGTCCCCACCGACGCCGAGATCCGGGTGGCCCAGGCGCAGCTGGTCGGCTGGCTCGAGGGGCTCTTCCACGGGATCCAGGCGGCCCTGTTCGCGCAGCAGGCGGCCGCCCGGGCGCAGTTCGAGGAGCTGCGACGACGCGGCCTTCCCGCTCCCGGCCAACCGGCCCCAGGTGGCGAGACCGGCCGCGACGAGACTGGTCGGGGTCAGTACCTGTAGGGCGTCCGCGCCGACCGGAAGTAGCCGAAGCTCAGGGTTCGGCCTGCACGTGTGCCTCTGCGGTCTCCCCTCCGCTCCCGGCAAGCCGCTGCGCGATGTAGACCGGGATCAACATGAGGATCAGCACGGCGATCGCCACGACGTTCACGACCGGGCGGTTCCTCGGGAGACGCAGGTTGTTGTAGATGAACTTCGGGATCGTGAGCGTGCTGCCCGCGGTGAAGTTCGTCACCACGATCTCGTCGAACGACAACGCGAACGCGAGCAGGGCCCCAGCTACGACGGCGGTGCGGATGGCCGGGAAGGTCACGTACCGGAACGTCTGCCACCCGTCGGCGCCGAGGTCCATCGAGGCCTCGACCAGCGAGGTCGGAGTGCGCCTCAGGCGCGCGATCACGTTGTTGTAGACGACGACGATGCAGAAGGTCGCGTGTCCGATCACGATCGTGAGGATGCCGAACGGGATCCCTAGCACGTTGATCGTCGAGTTCAGGGCGATGGCAGTCACGATCCCGGGGAGGGCGATCGGCAGGACCAACAGGAACGACACGGAATTGCGGCCGAAGAAGCTGAAGCGGTGGACAGCGAACGCCGCGGCGCTGCCCAGCAGGAGCGCCATCAGGGTGGCGATCGAGGCGACGGTGAGGGAGTTGCGCAGGGCATCGCGCACTTCGGGCGAGCGCCAGGCGATCCCGAACCACTTCAGCGTGTAGTCCTCGATCGGCCAGGACTGCCCGACGCTGCCGCTGAACGCGTACAGGGTGACCATGACCAGCGGGATGTACAGGAACAGCAGCGTCGCGACCGTCCCCAGCTTCAGCAGGATCCGCGCGAGCCTCGACTCCATCGCTAGATCGCCTCGAATGCGCCGGCCCGCTTGGCCAGCATCAGGTAGATGGCCATGATCGCCACGGGCACCATCGCGTAGGCGGCCGCGAAGGGGATGTTCCCGGCGACGCCGACGTTGTCGAAGATCACGTTGCCGATGAACTGCGTGTTCCCCACGAGCTCGGGGGCGATGTAGTCGCCGAGCGTGAGCGAGAACGCGAAGATCGAGCCGGCGACCACACCGGGCTTCACCAGAGGGAACGTGATGTCCCAGAAGCCTCTCCAACCCTTGGCCCCCAGGTCGGCCGCCGCCTCCATGTAGGAGCCGGGTATGCGTTCGAGCGCGCCGTAGATCGGCAGGAGCGCGAAGGGCAGCCACAGGTACACGAAGGTGATCCACACGGACCAGTTGGAGCGGCCCAGCTGCAGGGAGCCGGCCCCCGTGAGCTCGACGAGCCAGTTCAGGAAGCCGCCGGGCGTGAGGATGATCTTCCAGGCGAAGACGCGGACGAGGTAGTTGGCCCAAAGCGGCAGCACGACCGCCACCAGGAGTGCGTTCCGCATCCTGGGCGTCGCCAGACGAGCGGCGTAGTACGCGAGCGGGAACGACAGGAGCACGTCGGCCACGGCGACCGCTGCCGCGATCCCCACGGTGCGGAGGGTGATCGTGCGATAGACGTCGTTCTCCAGGAGCGTCTGGAAGTTCTGAAGGGTGAACTCGTGCACGATCTCCGACGTGAAGACGTCGAGGTACCAGAAGGCCGTGACGAAGAGCACGGCGAGGGAGCCGATGTAGATGACCAGGAACCACGCGAGCGGACCGCCCAGGGAAAGGGACAGCTTCGCCCGCGGATGGCGGAACAGGAAGGCCGACGTTCGGTGGATGGCGCCGGCGTCACCGCGTTCTGCCGTCACCGCCATCCCACGTCCTCCTCGTGATGCGGGGAGCCCCGGAGCGCGATGCCCCGGGGCTCCCGCCTCGTATCAGGCCGAGCTCTTAGCCGCGGATCTCCGTCCAGGCCTGGGTCCACTCCGAGTAGTCGATGCAGACCTCACCCCGCTCGTCGCCGCAGTCCACCTGCGGCGTCTTCCACCAGAAGACCGAGTCGAAGAACCCGGCGTCCCCACACTTGCTGTACCGGAGCGTATCGACGAGCGCGTCGTATCCCTCGCCCGGGTAGGCGTCGTTCAGGAACGTCCTGATCGCGTCGCAGGAGTTGACGTTGCTCCCCGCTGCTCCGTAGTAGACGGCGACCTCGGCTTGCACGTCCGGCTGCATCGTCCAGTCCATCCACTGCAGCATGCAGTTGGGGTGCGGGGCGTTGGCCGAGATCATCCACGTGTCGGCCCATCCGGTCATCCCCTCGGAGGGCTCGACCGCGTCGACCGGTGCCTCGAGCTCGGACAAGGAGAAGTTCACCGGCCACGCCGTCCCGATGACCATCGAGCCGTCCACGAAGCCGTCGATCTGGTCGGTGTACAGCGCCCAGTAGCTGCCGATGATCTCGGCCTGCTGCTTCAGCAGGTCCACGGCCGCGTCGAACTGAGCCTGGTCGAGCTCGTACGGATCCGTGATCCCGAGGTCCGGGTTCGTCGCCATCAGGTACATCGCGGCGTCGGCGATGAAGATCGGTGAGTCGTACGCCGTGACCGAGCCCGCGTACGGCGAGTCCGCCTCGAACGTGTCGGCCCAGCTCGTCGGGGCCGGGCTGACGACCTCCGTGTTGTACATCAGGAAGTTCGGCCCGTACATGTACGGGGTCCCGTACACGTTGCCGTCGACCACGTAGTGCGAGTTGTTCGTCCCGCCGTCCGGGCTCAGCGGCGCGATCACGTCGGCGAACTCGGGGAACAGGGCCGTGTCGATCGCGCCGACGTCGCCGCCTGCGATCAGCCGGTTGGAGGCGTCGCCCGAGGCCGAGACGCCGTCGTACACGGAGCCGCCGCCCTGGCGCATCAGCGTCACCATCTCGTCGGAGGTGTCCGCGTAGGTCACGTTGACCTGACATCCCGTGGCGTCCTCGAACGGCGTGACCCAGTCGTAGTCCTCGTACCCTTCGGTCGTCCCGTCCTCCGTGTACCCGTGCCAGGCGATCAGCTCGAGGGCACCCTCGCCCTCGCCGATCTCCGAGTAGGTGACCGGCGGCTCGATCCCACCGCCCCCGGTCTCACCATCCCCGCCGCCCTCGTCGTCGCCGCAGGCGGCCGCCACGACCGCGAGCACCGAGACGAGGACGAACCACTTGCGTGCGCTCCTCATCCAGCCCCCTCCTCCGGGTCCTTGGACCCTTCCTCCGCACCGCCGGCCGCTTCGACCGGTCGGTTGTTCCTCCGATCCCACACCAGGCGCACGGAGTCCCCGCGCACCTGGAGCGCCTCCATCGAGGAGGTGCTGAGGTTCTGCTGCATCACGACGAGCTCGCCGCCGACGTCGAGCGCGACGATGTATCGCGTCACCGCACCCAGGTATACGACCTCACGGACGTGGCCGGTTGCCGTGCAGCGATCAGCCTCGACGGCGGCCCCGGCCTCGACCATCGCGATCTTCTCCGGACGGATCGTGAACGCGTGCCGGTCCCCGGCGATGGCCTGGGCGGCGTCGCCCTCGAGCACGTTGGAGGTGCCGACGAAGCCGGCCACGAAACCCGTCTCCGGTCGCTCGTACACCTCGGCGGGGCTCCCGACCTGCTCGATCCGCCCATGGTTGAACACGGCGAGGCGGTCGCTCATCGTGAGCGCCTCCTCCTGATCGTGGGTGACGTAGATGAAGGTGAGCCCCACGGCCTGCTGGATCTCCTTCAGCTCGATCTGCATCGCCTGGCGCAGCTTGAGGTCCAGAGCGCCGAGCGGCTCGTCCAGCAACAGCACCTTGGGTCGGTTCACGAGCGCCCGCGCGAGAGCCACGCGCTGACGCTGGCCGCCCGAGAGCTGGCTGGGCTTGCGGCCGCTCAGGGCGGACAGCTGCACCATCGCGAGGGCGTCCGCCGCTCGGTCGCGCCGCTCGGTCTTCGGGACCTTCTTCACCCGCAGGCCGTACTCGACGTTCTCCCCGACCGTCATATGCGGGAAGAGCGCGTAGTCCTGGAAGACGGTGTTCACGTCGCGCTCGTAGGGCGCCAGGCCCGTGACGTCCTCCCCGCCCAGCAGGACCCGCCCCTCGCTCGGCGCCTCGAACCCGGCGATCATCCTCAGGCAGGTGGTCTTGCCCGAGCCCGACGGACCGAGCATCGAGAAGAACTCCCCGGCGCCGACCTCGAGGTCGACGCCGTCGACGGCCACGACGTCGCCGAAGCGCTTCCGCACGCCCTCCAGGCGAACCGCGGCCCCCGTGGAGCCACCCGCGGGGGCGTCGTCGACCCTGGTCACCGGTTGTGCCACTCCCCCTCCGACCGCTCGAGCGTGATCGGTTCCGTTCGGAACCGCGACATCTTGAACGCGATTCAGTCCGCCAGCAACCCACCCTCGCCGGGGGCAATCTCTCCGCGGGTCATCGATGCGACGCCGCCCGGGCGCTCACGCGCGACCGCGGCGAGGCCGACCGTCAGCTCCCCGACGATCCTCGGCCCCCGGTAGACGAGCCCCGCGTACAACTGGACGGTCGTGGCGCCCGCCTCCAGGCACGCGACGGCGCCCGCCGCGCCGGCGACGCCACCGCAGGCGTTGATCGGCAGGCCACCATCCGTCGCATCGCGCACCGCCCGGACGTTCTCGAGCGTGCCCGCCAACAGCTCGCTCCCCGACAGCCCGCCGCCGCCCGAGGCGAGCCGCGGCTCGGTGACCGGGAGCGAGTTCGAACAGGTGAGGCCGTCGGCCCCCTCCCCGTGCGCGATCCGCGCGAGGGAGAGCACCACCTCGCGCTCCACGTCGGTCCGGAAGGGCGGCAGCTTCACGAACAACGGCCGAGACCGCCTGACGCGGAGCTCGCGGAGCAGCTCGCGCAGGTGCGCCTCGTTGTCGCGATCTCGTCCCCAAGCCACGTTCGGGCAGCTCGCGTTGAGCTCGACACCGTCGACCAGCGGCTCCAGGAGTGCATGGGTCTCCAGCACGTCGCGCACGTTCTCGTCGGCGACGCTCGCGATCCTCGGGCCGGTCCGGGCGATCCGTCGGAGCGTGTCCGCCGCCCGCTCGGCGCCGGGGTTCGGAAGGCCCATCGAGTTCGCCAGCGCGGCGCGGTCCCGGTACCGGACGATCCGCGGTTTCGGGTTGCCGCGTCGCGGACGCCTCGTGAACGTGCCCGTGACCACGTAGCCGAACCCCAGACGCCCGAGCGCGTCAACGTGGCGCCCGGTCTTGTCGAAGCCGGCGGCCAGGCCGATCGGGTTTGCGAGCCGGATGCCGGCCATGCTGACCTCGAGCGAGGGATCGCGGCGGGCCCCGCCGAGACGCTCCCACGGGAACGGGAGCGCCAGCAGGCCGTGGGCCAGGCGATGGGCGGCCTCCGGCGGGAGAGCGAACAGGAGGGGCCGCGCGAGCGACCCGTACAGGCTCATCCCCTCGCCCATCGACGACCTATGCTACGCGCGATGCCCGACGACCTCGCGGCACGTCTCCTCGCGGCCTCCGAGCTGCACGGGGACTTCCTGCTCTCCTCGGGTCGGCGCTCGAGCGTCTACTTCGACAAGTTCCGGTTCCTCACCGACCCGGATCTACTGAAGGAGACCGCGCACGCGGTCGCGGGCCTGCTCCCGGACGGCATCACCCTGCTCGCAGCCCCCGAAGGGGCCGCCACGCTCCTCGTCGCGGCCGTCGCGCTCGAGGCCGGCCTGCCGATCGCCGTCGTCCGCAAGGAGCCGAAGCCGTACGGGACGATGTCGCAGCTGGAAGGCGACGTTCCCAGCGGCGCCCAGGTGGCGTTGATCGAGGACGTCTCGACCACGGGTCGCCAGGTCAGGAGCGCCGCGAAGGTCCTCGAGTCCGCCGGGTGCACGATCGGCGTCATCGTGCTCGCGATCGATCGCGGCGGCGGGGAGCGGCTCCGGGAGGCGGGCTATTGGGTCCGATCGGTGGTCGGCGTCCGACCGGACGAACGGGCGGGGGACTAGCTAGACGGAGACGACGGGCGAGAGCTCGCCGTCCGCGGGCATCTCGCAGCGCCAGATCTGCAGGCGCCACAGGAGCCGGCTGCCGCGCGAGCGGAGGTCGAGGATGCCCTCGCGCATCATCTCGGCGACCGCCTTGGACCTCGCGACCACGTCGGGGAGCGGGAACTCACGCGAGAGCAGCGACTGCAGGTTCGCCTGCCCGAAGATGCGGCGAGCGACCTCGAGGATCTTGTTCTCGGCCTGGATGGTGCCGGTCGGGAGGTAGAGACGACCACCGGCCGCGAGGCACTCGTTCTCGCGGATGCTCTCCAGCATCGCCGCGGGCAGCTCCGCGCCGGTGGGTCCGCCCGCGTGACCGTCGGGGAACCAGCCGGCGAGGCGACCGATCTCGTCGGGGATCCCGGACACGTCGCCGATGATCACGTTCGCCCTCTCGCCGCGCACCGGATCCAGGAGGTTGCCAACCCTGAACTCGACGCGATCCTGGAGGCCGAGGCTCACGGCGTTCTCCTTGGCCACCTCGATGGCTTCGGCGGACAGATCGGTGCCGATCACGCGGCCGGCGCCCAGCCGGGCGGCGACGAACGAGAGCACCCCGCTGCCGCAGCCGACGTCGATCACCGTGTCGCCCGGCTCGATCTCGAGGGCCTCGGCCAGCGTCCGGCTGGTGTGCGTCGGGTGGAAGACGCCGTCGCCCAAGGACACGGTGAACGGACCCGTGCGCCCCTTCCACTCCAGGGTGTTGGCGACCTCCGCCTCGCTCATCGCTACCCATCGTGCCCGCTCCGGGACCGGATAGTCAACCGAGCGCGGTTGCGCCCTCATACGACCGGTCGCGTGAACCCCGCGTGCTCCCCGGGGAGCACGTCCCCGCGCTCGACCGCATCGGCCAGCCGTTCGGCCGCCTCGGCGGCTCCCGCCGTGTCCACGCCGCGATGGCCCGGAGGGTAGGTCGCGATCCGTCCGGCCCCTCGGCGGAGGAGCCTCACGGCCCCATGTGCGTTGCCGCGGAGGAGGTGGACGTATCCCGCCCCGAGCTGAGACAGGCCCTTGAAGAACTCCGCGTCGTCCGTGTCGCGGGCCTGCTTCCAGGCGGTCTCCCACGCCTCGTGCGCCGGGAAGTAGCGACCGGCGTTGAGATGCTCCCTGCCGAGGCGATGGTTCTCCTCGAGGGACAGCGCGTCGTAGTCCTCGAGCTCGAGCGTGTTCTCCGCGTCCCACGGCTGCGGGCGTCCGAGGTGGTCGCGCGGCCGCTGAGGCTTGTTGCGCGTCTCGGTCGGCCTGCCCGTCTTGCCCTGGGCCTCTCGCGGCATCGCATCATCGTAGCGGGGCCGCCCTCCGGCGAGCCGCGATGCTGGCGCGGCTCGACCCCCGCCTTTACGCTGCGCGGATGGACCCCAGCGCCGGCGTGGATGGCCCGACCGTCGCCGGCTCCGCCACGACCCCCCCGCCGGACGCGGCGGGCGGCAACGGTCACCTCCCGCCCTGGATCCCCCGTCTCCTGATCACCGTCGTCCTCGTCGTCTTCGCGGCCTACGCGGCCTTCAGCGTCTTCCGACAGCTGAAGTCCCTGCTCCTGTGGCTGGTCGCAGCCCTGTTCCTGTCCTTCGCGCTCGAGCCGGCCGCCAACTGGCTCGTCAGCCGCGGATGGCGTCGCGGCACGGCGGCGGCGATCGTGCTGTTGGCGCTCGCCCTGGTGGGGCTCCTGATGGTGGCGCTCATGGTCCCCCTCGTGATCGACCAGGTGCAGGAGCTGATCCGACGGGTGCCGGGCTGGCTCCGACAGGGGAGCGTCTACACGGAGCGATGGTTCGACATCGAGCTCACCAGCGCGGAGCTCCTGGATCAGATCGCCGGCGCCGAGGCCGACATCAGCCAGCTCGCCACCAACGTGGCGTCGGCCGGCGCCCTGCTGCTCGGCCTCATCTTCCAGGTGCTCACGATCGGTCTGTTCACCTTCTACCTGGTGGCGGACGGGCCGCGGTTCCGGCGAGCGGTGTGCTCGCTCCTGCCGCCGCGGCGACAACACGAGATCCTCGCGGCATGGGACATCGCGATCGACAAGACCGGTGGCTACCTCTACTCGCGGCTGCTCCTCGCCGTGATCAACGCGTTGTTCTCGTTCATCGTGCTCCAGGCGCTCGGCGTGCCGTTCGCGCTCCCGCTCGCCCTGTGGCAGGGGTTCGTGTCGCAGTTCATCCCGGTCGTCGGCACGTACATCGCGGCGGCGATCCCCCTGCTCGTCGCGCTGCTCGAGGATCCCTGGGCGGCGCTGTTCTTCCTCATCTTCGTGGTCGTCTACCAGCAGATCGAGAACTACCTCCTGTCCCCGAGGATCACCGCGCGAACGATGCAGCTGCACCCGGCGGTCGCGTTCGGTGCCGCCATCGCGGGTGGATCGATCAGCGGCCTGATCGGTGCCTTCATGGCCCTGCCCGCGGCCGCCGTCATCCAGGCGACCGTGTCCACGTACCTGACCCGGCACGAGGTCGTGGAGACCGAGCTCACCCGACAGGACGAGGCGCCGATCGAGGACCTCGCCCAGGACGAGGCGGAGGACGAGGCGGAGGACGACGGCGCGAGCGCGTCCAGGTTCTCGGCCTGGCGCCGTCGCGGCGGCGACTGAGCCCGAGGTAGCGTCGACCGGATGCGCGACGTCGATGCGATCGTGGTCGGCGGCGGCGTCATGGGGACGTCCGCTGCGCGATGGCTCGCCGCGCGCGGGCGCGAGACCCTCGTGCTGGAGCGCTTCGAGATCGGCAACGCGTTCGGAAGCTCGGCCGGCCCGACCCGCATCTTCCGCCTGGCGCACCCCGAACCGGAGGACGTCCGGATGGCCCGGGTCGCCCTCGAGCTGTGGCGCGAGCTCGAGGACGAGGCGAGGGAGACGCTGCTGCACCCCACCGGCGGGTTGTTCGCGGGACCCATCGCGCGCGAGTGGACGCTGGCGCTCGAGGCCGCGGGCGAGCGCGCCGCGCCGATCGCCGCCGCCGAGGTCGGGGAGCGGTGGCCGGCGATCACGTTCGCGCCTGGGACCGACGTGCTCTGGCAGGACGAGGGAGGCGTGCTGATGGCCGAGCGCGTCGTCCGAGCCCAGGCGCGCCTGGCGGTCGCGGCCGGCGCCACCGTCCTGGAATGGTCCCCGGTGGAGCGGGTGGTGGCGACCGGACTGGGCGCGGAGGTGGGAACGCTCGACGAGGTCTTCCGCGCGCCGATCGTCGTGATCGCCGCGGGGCCGTGGGTCGGAGGACTGCTCGAGCAGGCCGAGCTCCAGATGCCGCTGACTCCACGGCTCACGCAGGTGACCTACTTCGAGCAGGCCGACCCCTCGCCGCTGCCGACGTTGATCGACCGGAGCGTCGCGTCCCCGCCCGACGCCTACGTCGTGCCCGACCCGGAGGAGCCCGGATCCGTCAAGGTGGGGGCGGATCTCTCGGGCCCGCCCGTCGACCCCGAGGCGCACCCGTTCGAGCCCCACGCTTCCCTCGTCGAGGCGACGATCGCGTACGCGGGTGATCGCCTCGGCGAGGTGCGGGCCGGCCGCAGCGAAGCCCTGATGCTGACGGAGACCCCGGACGGCCGGTTCCTGCTCGACCGGCGTGGACCCGTCGTGATCGCGTCCCCGTGTAACGGTCGCGGGTTCAAGTTCGCGCCGCTCATCGGTCGGATCGTGGCCGATCTGGCCATGGCGCGCCCGGCCCCGATCCCGATCGAGCGGTTCCTCGCCGCCCGCTTCGGAGCCTGAACGAGAGCGTCGGGCACGCCGCTCACACCGCACTATCATCCCGGCGGTACCGCTCGAACGGCCCGAGCGACAGGAGCTGCGGATGCCGGCGGACGGCGAGCCGATGACCCCACCCGATCGACTGTCTGACCGCGACCGCGCGACCAAGCGGCGGGCCGTGCTGCTCGCCTCGATGGTCCGGCGGCTCCGGGGACGGCAGTGGCACATCGTCCCCCACCCCGGGCCGATCGTCGCCGAGCAGCGCGCGGGCGGCAAGTCCGGAGCGCTCCGCGCCGCGATCTTCGGCGTGAACGACGGCCTCGTCTCCAACCTCTCGCTCATCTTCGGGGTCGCGGGGGCGGGCGTCGACAACGACGTGGTGATCCTTGCGGGCGTCGCGGGGCTGCTGGCCGGGGCCTTCTCGATGGCGTCGGGCGAGTACATCTCGGTCAAGGTCCAGCGCGAGGTGTTCGAGCGGCTGATCCACCTCGAGGCCCACGAGATCGGCTCGGATCCCGAGGCCGAGCGCGCCGAGCTCGCCGAGCTCTACGTCCGCAAGGGCCTCCCGGGTGACCTGGCCGAGCGCCTCGCCACCGAGCTGATGCGAGATCCGGAGGTCGCGCTCGACACCCACGCCAGGGAGGAGCTCGGCCTGGACCCGCAGGAGGGACTCGGGTCGCCACTCGCGGCCGCTGGGGCGTCGTTCGCGATGTTCGCCGTCGGCGCGCTCGTGCCGCTGCTCCCGTTCCTCGTGACGACCGGCACGCCCGCGGTGGTGGCCTCCGCCGTGTTGTCGGGGATCGCGCTGTTCGCGGTCGGCGCGGCGATGTCGTCCCTCACCGGCCGCTCGTTCGTGCTGTCGGGGCTGCGGATGCTCGGATTGGGTGCGGCTGCGGCCGCGATCACCTACTTCGTCGGCAAGCTCCTCGATGTGAGCGTGAGCTAGGGATCGAGCCCCGCCGCCGAGGCCGCGTCGGCCAGCACCAGCTGGTCCACGGCCCCAACCCGACCGGCCGGGATCGCCGGATCGCCCCGCAGGAGGAGCGGCAGCACCGCCGCCTTGTCCGGGCCCGCCACGAGCCACAACACGCGTCGGGCCCGAGCGAGCGGGGGGAAGGTGAGGGTCATCCGCCGGCGACCCCGGTACTCGCCGGTGAGAGCGACGTCTCGATCGCGCAGCGTCAACACCGGGTCGCCGGGCACGAGCGAGGCGGTATGCCCATCGTCACCCATCCCGAGATGGACGAGGTCGAACACCGGTGGCAACGACGCGGCATACCGCGAGGCCGCCGCCTCCGGGTCGGGATCGGCCACCGGCATCGGATGGAACGCCGCTGCCGGAGGCAGCAGCGGAGCGAGGCCGGTCAGGTTCCGATCCGGGTCCCCGTCCGGGGCGATGCGCTCGTCCACCTGCCAGATCGCGACGTCGTCCCACGGGAGGTCCTCGCCGGTCAGGATCTCGAACATCGCCCAAGGGGTCCGGCCGCCGCTCACGGCGAACGCGAACCCCCCCCGTGCACCGATCGCCTCCCGGGCGGCATCCGCCACGGCGGCGGCCCCGCGCACGGCGACCGCACCGGGGTCGGTCAGCACCTCGAGTCGGATCGTCACACCATCCCGCTCGATGAGCGTCACTCGGGCGCGATCTCTCCGCCCACGCCGATCAGCTGCTCGAGCGAATCGCGCAGGACCTCGTACCGACGATCCCCGAGCTCGCGGCGCGCCCGGGCCTCGACCGCGGCGACGGAGCGGCGTGCCTCGGCCACGAACCTCCTCCCGCGCGCGGTCAGCCTCACGACCTTGGCGCGGGCGTCCTCCGGATCGGGCACGCGTCGCACGTAGCCCCGCTGCTCGAGGTCGTCGACCAGCAGCATCATCCCCTGCTTGGTCATGCGCGCGCGTCGAGCCAGATCGGTGAGGCGGGTCCCCCATCGCCGGTCGATGTGCATGAAGACGGCGGCGTGACCGGGGCGCGCGTCGGGGAAGCCACGTTCGTCGAGGCCCGCCACCACCTCGGCGCCGAGCGTCCGCGAGGCCTCCAGCAACAGACGGGACAGATCGGGCTCACCCACGGTGCCGATGCTCGCCCGGCGGGACACCGTCGTCAACCTCATTGACCGCATCCGCCAGGTAGCCTCGCGGTATGGCGATCGAGGTCCGACCCGTTCGTGAGGGCGAGCACGAGGAGACCGGCCGGGTGACGGCGCTCGCCTATCGCGAGTTCGTTCGGCCCGGCGACCACGATTGGGAGGAGTACCTCCAGCACATCGCCGACGTGGAGGGTCGAGCCCGCTCGACGGAGGTGCTCGTCGCGGTCCAGGACGGGGACATCCTCGGCAGCGCCACCGTCGAGCTCGACGGGCGGATCGACGACGACGACCCGCCGCTGCACCCGGAGGAGGCGCACATCCGGATGCTCGGCGTCCATCCGGATGCGCGGGGTCGCGGCATCGCACGCTCCCTGATCGACGCCTGTCTCCAGGTGGCCCGCGAGGCCGGCCGGACCTACGTCACGCTCCACACGACGCAACGGATGAAGGCGGCGCAGGCGATGTACGACGCGCTCGGGTTCGAGCGCCTGGAGGACCGCGTCTTCCCCGACGGGTTCGTGCTCCTCACCTACCGCCGATCGATCCCTCCGGCCTGAGCCCGGCCGCGGCGCGCCGCCATCGAGGGCGACGGCGACTACCCGCTGGCGGTCCGGACGACCTCGCCCGAGGACAGGATCACGCCGTCCTCGGTGACGGCCTCCACGAGACCGCTGCGGAACTGCTGCTCGTACAGGCGCGCGTACAGCCCCCCGCGTCCCAGCAGCTCCGCGTGGGTCCCGAGCTCCACGACCCGGCCGCGGTCCACGACGAAGATCACGTCGGCCTGCAGGATCGTGGACAGGCGGTGGGCGATCGCGATCGTGGTCCGACCTTGCATGAGGGGCTCGAGCGCGGCCTGGACCAGGCGCTCCGACGTCGTGTCGAGGGAAGACGTCGCCTCGTCCAGGATCAGGATCCGAGGATCCTTCAGGACCACCCGCGCGATCGCGAGCCGCTGCTTCTCCCCACCCGAGAGCTTGTAGCCGCGCTCGCCGACAACGGTGTCATAGCCCTCCGGGAGCTCCACGATCCGGTCGTGGATGTTGGCCGCGCGCGCCGCGCTCTCGAGGTCCTCCTGCGTCGCGTCCGGCCTGCCGTAGAGCAGGTTCCGCCGGATCGTCGTGTGGAACAGGTAGGTCTCCTGCGTCACCACCCCGATCGCCTCGCCGATCGTCTCGAGCGCCAGGTCCCGCACGTCCACACCGTCGATCCGGACCCGTCCGCGTTGGACGTCGTAGAGCCTCGGCACCAGGTACGTGATCGTCGTCTTGCCGGCTCCCGATGGACCCACGAGCGCGGCGAGCTGGCCCGGTTCGATCCGAAGCGACACGTCCTGGATCGTCCACGGGCGTGCGGGGCCGTCCGATAGCGGCGACGCATCGACGGATGCCGGCTCGAGCCCCTCGGCCGGCGCCTCGTAGTGGAACCACACGTGCTCGAGCTCGACGCTCCCCCGCACGCCTCCCGCGGGGAGCGGGACGGGCTCCGCCGGATCGCCGACCTCGTGATCCAGGTCGAGGTACTCGAAGATCCGATCGAAGAGGGCCATCGACGAGTGGATCTCGGTCGAGACCTGGAGCATCGACCCGATCGGGAAGAACAGCCGCGACTGGAGCGTCGTGAACGCCACGATGGTGCCGGCCGTGATCTGTGCGTCCTGCGGGTTGGCATCCAACACCCAGGCGGCCACGAGGTACACGAGGGCGGGCGTGATCGAGAAGAAGGTGCCGACGACCGCGAAGAACGACCGGCCGATCATCGTCTGGCGGACCTGGAGCCCGGTCAGGCGCTCGTTCTCCTCCCGGAAGCGGTCGATCTCGTAGCGCTGCCGGCCGAACGACTTCGAGAGCAGGATGCCGGAGACCGACAGCGTCTCCTCGGTCACCGCCGTCAGGTCGGCGTAGGTCTTCGCCGTGCTCGAGGCGACCTCGCGGCGCGCCCGGCCGACCTTCACCGTGAGCCACAGGAAGAAGGGCATGAGGAACAGCGACAGGACCGTGAGCTGCCACGAGAGCAGGAGCATCGCGATGAGCGTGCTCACGATCACGACGACGTTGGACAGGATGCTCGACATGGTGTCGGTGACCACGGCCTGGACGCCTCCGACGTCGTTGGCCAGCCTCGATTGGATCTCGCCCGTGCGCGTGCTCGTGAAGAACCGGAGCGACATGAACTGCAGGTGGGAGTACAGCGAGTTCCGGAGGTCCTGCATCACGCGCAGCCCGACCCAGTTGGCGAGGTAGGTCTGCCCGATGCCGATCACCCCCGTGACGATCGGGATGATCACCATGAGGGCGACGCCGACGTACACGGTCGACAGCTGCGGGCACGGAAGCCCGCCACACGATCCCGGCGGGTTGCCGAACAGCCCTTGATCGAAGATCCACTTGATCAGGAGCGGGTTCACCACCCCGAGCCCCGAGGTGACCACGATCGCGACGGCGACCCACCAGACCCGTGCCCGGTACGGGCGGAACGTGGCGATGACCCGGCGGACCGTCGCCGCGCGGATCGGACGCTCCTCTTCCTCCGTCCCGACCGGCATGAAGCGCCCGTGTCCGCGCATGTCCTCCAGGATACGGGCGGCCTCGGATGGGGTGCCTCGTGCCGCATCCGTCTAGGCTTCCGGTATGGAGCTCAGGACCGAGCTGATCTTGATCGGACGCGTCGCGCTCGGGACCTTCCTCGGGTTCCTGATCGGCTTCGAGCGGGAGCTCCGAGGCAAGCCCGCGGGCGAGCGGACCTTCGGCCTGCTGGCCCTGGGAGCGGCAGGGGTGACGGGGCTCGGTGTCCTCGCTTTCCCCTTGTCGGCCGAGAAGGTCATCGCGGGCGTGATCACCGGGGTCGGGTTCCTCGGCGCCGGCCTGATCTTCCGAGAGCGGGGCGCCGCCCAGGTCCTCGGCCTGACCACGGCGGCGTCCTCGTGGGCCGCGGCCGCGGTGGGCATCCTCGCGGGGGCGGGCGCCTACCTGGCCTCCATCGCGTCTTGTGTGATCGTGCTCCTGCTCCTCGAGGTCAACCGCCTGCCCGTGTACCGCAAGCTCGACCCCAGCAAGGTTCGGCGGGACAAGGCGGCGGGCGGGTACGACCCGCGGGCGGGCACCACCAGCTTCCCCACGGAACCCGAGGACCTTCCGCCCCAGGACGGTTGATCAGCCCGCCACCTCGATGGCGCGCCGGAACACCGCGTCGAGCATCTCCTCCGTCAGCTTGCCGGTGAAGGTGTTCTGCTGGCTCGGGTGATAGGCGCCGAGCAGCGTGTACGGTCCGAGCTCTACCTCCGCACCGTGCGAGAACCGCGGACGCGGCCGCACGACGTGGCCGAGGGCCCCGAGCGCGCGCAGCGTGCCGACCCAGGCGAGCTCCCCCAGCCCCACGATCGCACGGAGCCGTCCGAGCGCGCTCACCTCGCGTTCGAGGAAGGGCAGGCAGCGATCACGCTCCGCAGGGCTCGGTCGGTTCTTCGGTGGCGCGCAGCGGTTGACGGCGGCGACGTACGTGCCGAGCAGGCGCAGCCCGTCGTCGCGAGAGACGGAGTCCGGTTGGTTGGCGAGCCCGCATCGATGCAGGCTCCCGAACAGGAAGTCCCCCGAGCGATCGCCGGTGAAGATCCGGCCCGTCCGGTTGCCGCCGTGTGCCGCCGGCGCCAGACCGACCACCAGGATCCGCGCACGGGGGTCGCCGAGCCCCGGCACGGGTCTGCCCCAGTACTCCTGATCGGCGAAGCGTGCTACCTTCTCGCGCGCGACCCGCTCGCGCCACTTCACCAGGCGCGGGCATCGGCGGCAAGCCACGATCTCCGCCGTCAGGGTGCCGAGGGTGTCGTCCCTCACGTTCGCAGCCTCTTGAAGCGCTCCTCGGCGTGGGCGAACGCCTCGAGCGGGCCGAGCAGGTCACCGATCAACCCGATCAGGCCCTCGAAGCCGCCGGGATCGGGCGCCTCGACCCGGATCTGCTCCGCGAGCCGGCGCGCCTGACCCAGGCCCGATGAGGCGGCGAGCCATTCCTCCTCGACGTCGGGGGCGCGCCAGCCGTCCATCCCGTCCTGCACCTCGCGCAGGCCCTCCTCGAACTCCAGCAGGGTCTCGGCGAGCGGCCGGCCGGGCAGACGCGTTCCGGGGACCGACTCGGTCAGCGCGGCCTTGGCCCGCTCGAGCGGCGGCACGATCGCCTCGAACGCCCCGAACGCTCGTTGGAGGTGCTCGGGGAGCCGCCGCCGTCGGAACACGGCTCAGGCGCGCCGAGCGTCGAGGATCGCGAGCGCCATCGCGGGGTCGTTGGAGGCGACCGCGTCGACACCCCAGTCGAGCATCCGCGCGACCTCGTCCGGCTCGTCGGCGGTCCACGTCCCCACCCGAAGCCCCGCCGCGTGGGCCTCGGCCACGAACGCCTCACCCACGGGATCGAGCGCCCGCGTACCCGGGAGCAGCATCTCGTGCCCCGCCGAGACCGCGTACGAGAGCGCCTCGCGGGGATCGACGAGCTGGGTCGTCAGGAAGCCCGTCGGGACCTCCGGCGCGATCTCCCTGCACGCGGCGACGCACGCCGGGTTGAACGAGATCACGAGGACCGGCCCGTGGAAGGCGGTCCGCTCGAGCTCTGCCAGGGCGGTCTCCACGGCGCCTTGGTGGATCGGCTCGTACCCGGGCTCACCGGGGAGGTTCTTGATCTCGAGCGCCACCGCCGCTCGGCCGCTCACGAGGTCGAGCACCTCGGCGAGCGTCGGGACGGAGGCAGGGGCGTCCGTGGAGCCGGCGTTCAGCCGGGCGAGTTGGGCCGAGGTGAGCTCGTGGACCGCACCGGACCCATCGGTCGTCCGGTCGACCGTCGGGTCGTGCATCACGACAGCCACGCCGTCGGCCGAGAGGCGAACGTCGAGCTCGACGATCGGCGCGCCGAACCCGATGGCGGCGTCGAAGGACGGGAGCGTGTTCTCGGGGTGGCTGAGCGGCGCGCCGCGGTGCGCGACGATCGCCGGGAAGGCGTCGCCTGGCAGCGCACGGTCGCTCCCCGTCACGGCGAGATCAGACCTCGCTCGAGGGACACAGGTGGTTCACGGGACATCCCGCGCATCGAGGTTTCCGCGCCACACACACGGCGCGGCCGTGATCGATCAGCACGTAGGTGAAGTCGAACCATCGCTTCCGAGGGATCAGGCGCATCAGGTCCTGCTCGATCCTGTCGGGGTCGGACTCGGCGCTGAACCCCAGACGGTTCGCGAGCCGCTTCACGTGCGTGTCGACGGCGATGCCCTCCACGATCCCGAAGGCGTTGCCGAGCACGATGTTCGCGGTCTTCCGCGCCACCCCACGGAGCGTGACGAGGTCATCCATCGTCGACGGCACCTGTCCGTCGTAGGCCTCGACGATCCGCTGACAGGCGGCGCGGATCGAGAGCGTCTTCTGGTTGAAGAACCCCGTGGGCTTGATATCCGCCTTCAGCTCGTCCTCGGGGACCCGGAGGTAGTCCTGGGGCGTCCGGTACTTCCGGAACAACGTCGCCGTGACCTCGTTCACCTTCTCGTCGGTGCACTGGGCCGACAGGATCGTGGCGACGAGCATCTCCAGCGGGTTGGAGAACCGCAGGGCGACACGCGCATCCGGGTACGCCTTCGAGAGCGTGCTGACGATCCGAGGGGCGCGCTGTTCGATCGGGGCGTCGCGGCTCACCGTGGCGGGGGTCACCCCGCCGATGCTACCCGACGGCGACCTCGTCCTCGTCGGCGAGAGGCAGATGGAGCTCGAACGCTTCACCGTGCGCGTATCGGGTCCACTCCCCGTCACGCATCGCGTGGATCTTCGCCCGGCCGAGCACCTCCCAGGACCGGCCGTCTCCCACCATCGCCGTGTCCTCGTCGAGCCCGACGAAGGCCTGGCCGGGCCCAACGGAGCCGACGATGAAGTCCGTCGCGCCCGGGATCCACGTGTCGACGATGTCCCAGTGCGGACCGAAGAGGGTGTTCCGCACGTACCCGATCCCGGGGGCCCAGACCGAATCGAAGTCGTCCGCGTCCGAGTCGAAGGTCACCTCGGTGAGGCAGGCGACGCCTGCGCTGCAGCCCACGTACGGGAGCCCGTCGCGCATCGCGTCCATCAGCGCCCCCCAGAACGGGGTGTCGTTCAACTTCTCGGTCAGACGGGCCGGGTTCCCCCCCGAGAAGAACACCATCGAAGCATCGTCGAGGCGGCGCACGACCTCGTCGCGGTACGCGTCCTCGCGGGTCTTGAGCGGCAGGACCTCCGCCGGCACGCCGATCGACGCGTAGTGCTCGCGCCCCTTGCTCGCCCAGGCATCGAACGACTCGTCCCCTTCGTGCGCCGCCGCGGTCGGCGCGATGCACACCGGGCCCTGCGGGTTCCTCGATCGCCCGAGCGCCCACCGCTCCACCGGCTCGGACCACGGCTCGAACTCGCCGGCGCCGAGCAGCGCCATCGTGACGCCGTTCATGGCTTGGCCTCGCCGAGTCGGAAGCCCTCCCAGGCCATCTGGCGCCACCAGCTCTCGGCTCCGACCGCCTGGACGATCGACTCCACCTGGCTCACGTGGGCGTTGATGGCCTGCACCTTAAGCTCGTTGAGATCGTCCGGCAGCATGAAGTCGATCGCGAGCTCCTCCTTCGGTGTGATCGGCGGCGTCCCCGGACGGAACACGTTGAAGGGCTCCCAGACGGGGAGGAACTCCTCGGCCCACTCCGGCGTCGCGGTGGCGTACAGCACGCGCGACCCGGGCTTGCCGACCTCACGGTTGGCCAGCGTCGCCCATCGCGAGACGTCCTTGTGGGCCGCGTGATCGGTCATCCCGTCGGGCCCGAACGTGAGGATCGTGTCCGGCTGGACGTCGGCGACCAGCTCTCGCACGCGGGCGTATCCCTCCTCGGGGAGACCGGTGTCCATGTCGATGTCCGGCAGGTCGAGCCAGTGGTGCTCCTGGACCCCGAGGATCTGCAGGCATCGTTCGAGCTCGGCGGTGCGGACCTCCCCCATCTCCTCCGGCGGCCAGGCCTCCTCGTCCATCGAGCCGCCCTCGCCGCGCGTGGCGGTCACGCACACCACGCGGGAGCCGTTTCGCACGGCGCGTGCCATCAGCCCCGCAGTGAGGTAGGCCTCGTCGTCCGGGTGCGCCCACACACCCAGGATCGTCCCCAGTTCGTCCATCGCACCCCCTGTCGTTGCCTGCGGCTCAGTTCCCGACACGCCGCATGAAGTGGTAGGCCACCGTGTGCCCCCCATAGGTGAACGGGATCATGTCCGTCTCGGCGTTGAATACGCTCCCATCCTTGCGCCGGCCGCGGAACCGGAAGGTGACCGGGAAGGCGAGCTCCTGGACCCGGTTCCAGTAGTTCCACGAGACGACGCCCTGATCGTCGTCGTGGACCAGCCGCTGCAGCATGTTCGGGCTGTTCTCGAGCTCCTCCACCGTGTAGCCGAACATCGAGGCGAGCGTCTCGTTGCAGGTCCAGTGCGTCTCGTCCAACCAGATGTAGACGCCGTCCGGGCTCGACTCGAAGATCGGGCGTAGGTGTTCCGCCAGCTGCGGGATCACGTCCTCATGGGCGATCGGTTCCACCACGGCTCCTCGGGCTCGGTGACCCGAGCATCCTAGCGAGACGCGATGCGGACGAGAAGTCGCTCGGGGGCGACACGAGACGAACCCCGGCCCACGCCCGGTCCTGCCGATAGAGGTCGCGCTACGGACCGCCCGGCCGCCGGCGCTTGCCTCGCAGATTCGGGAAGACGATGTCGGCGTGCTGCCAACAGTGCGAGCCGGAGTTGTAGACCGAGAGCCTCGTTCGGCAGCCCGGGTGAGCGCAGACGCGGCCCGCTGCCTCGACGCGCGAGGGTGGGGGCAGGTGTCCCGGCCGGGTGCCTTTGGCCATGCCGTTGATTCGACCTCGGGCGCACGCCGGTTCGCCCGGAGGCCTACGGAAGGGCGTGCGGCGGATCCAGGAGCGCGCGGATCTGGGCGACGAGCTCGTCCGGGACGTGGTCGCACCCGCACTTCGCGCGGAGCATCTCCTTCAGCCTGCGCTGGAAGTCCGCATGGCCCCCGCACGGGTGACAACCGCCGAGATGCCGCTCGATCTCGACGCGCTCGAACCCGACCAGCTCCCCGTCGAGGTAGAGCTCGATCTGTCGCAGGACGTGTTCGCAGTCAGTCGGTGACAAGGCCTCGCTCCCGTACCGTCTCCCACAACGCCTTCTGCAGGGCTTTCCTTCCCCGATGCAGCCGGGACATCACCGTGCCGATCGGCACGTCCATGATCTCGGCGATCTCCTTGTAGCTGAAGCCCTCGACGTCGGCGAGCAGCACCGCCATGCGGAAGCCCTCCGGCAGCGCCTCGAGCGCCCGCTGCACGTCCTCGTCGGGCAGCTGCTCGAGCACCGCGGATTCGGCGGAGGCCTCCACCGTGGACCCCCCGAGCCGGTCGTACAGGTACCAGTCCTCGATGTCGTCGTCCGCGACGGTGACGGGCTCGCGCTGCTTCTTCCGGTAGGCATTGATGAAGGTGTTCGTCAAGATCCGGTACATCCAGGCGCGAAGGTTGGTCCCCTCCTGGAAACCGGCGAAGCCGCGGAAGGCGCGCAGGTAGGTCTCCTGGACGAGGTCCTCGGCCTCCTGCTGGTTCCGCGTGAGGCGCAGGGCGCCCCCGTACAGGTTGGGGAGCAGCGGGAGCACCTCGCGCTCGAACCGCTCGCGGAGCGCAGGATCCTCGGGCGGTGCCGCGGCCCTACGCGCCATCTCGGCCTCTCCGCTCCATCTCGACCCGAGCCTCCCTCCGGCACCCGGATGCCGGGACCGCCAGTATCCCCCATCCACCGCGGTCCCCACCCGCGAAGCCATGCGGGCGGTCCTGTCGCACGTCGAACGGGGATGGGAAGATGAGGTGTCATGGCGAACGACGAGGGCCGCAAGGGGCGCTGGCAGGGGTTCGACCTCGGAGGAGGCGGAGCCCCCGGGGAGCCTCGCAGGATGCGCACGTCTCCGTGGATCTGGATCCTCGCGTTCCTCGGCGTCCTGATCCTGTTCAACTACGTCGCCGCGCCTCGCCCGAACACGATCGACTACTCGGAGTTCCTCGAGCGGGTGGAGCGGGGCGAGATCATCGGCACGCTCGAGATCTCGGCGACGTCGGTCTCCGGGCGCTACCAGGACTCCACCGGCGAGATCAGCTTCACCACGACGATCCCGCCGATCCTGCAGGGGACGTCACAGCTCACCGAGCTCTTGAACGCGGAGGGGATCAGCTACACGGGCGTCACGCCGAGCGGGCTCCAGAGCTTCCTGCTCGGCTGGATCGTGCCCCTCCTGCTCTTCGGCGCGTTGTGGTTCTTCCTGATGCGGCGCATGAGCGGGGCACAGGCCGGAGCGGCACTGAACCTCGGGAAGAACAAGGTGCGGATCTACGACCGCAAGGAGATGAAGACGACCTTCAGCGACGTCGCCGGCGTCGACGAGGCCAAGGATGAGCTCCGCGAGATCGTGGACTTCCTCATGAACCCGAAGAAGTACCAGCGCCTCGGCGGCCGCATCCCCAAGGGCGTCCTCCTCCTCGGCCCGCCCGGCTGCGGCAAGACCCTGCTCGCCCGCGCCGTCGCCGGCGAGGCGAACGTGCCGTTCTTCTTCATGTCGGGCTCGGAGTTCGTCGAGATGTTCGTCGGTCTGGGCGCGGCTCGCGTCCGAGAGCTCTTCCAGCAGGCGAAGGAGAAGGCGCCGGCGCTGGTGTTCCTCGACGAGATCGACACGATCGGCAAGGGCCGCGGCGGGGCGATGGGCGCTGGGTTCGGAGCCCACGACGAGCGCGAGCAGACCCTGAACCAGCTCCTGGTCGAGATGGACGGGTTCGACGCCAGTAAGGGCGTCATCATCATGGCCGCCACGAACCGCCCCGACGTCCTCGACCCCGCGTTGGTGCGGCCCGGGAGGTTCGACCGTCAGGTGGTGGTGGATCGGCCGGACCTCAAGGGCCGCGAAGAGATCCTGCGCGTGCACACGCGCGGCGTCGCCATCGACGAGAACGTGGAGCTCCGGATCCTCGCGGCTCGGACCCCGGGCTTCACCGGCGCGGACCTGGCGAACGTCGTCAACGAGGCCGCCCTGCTCGCCGCGCGCAAGGAGAAGGATTCGGTCGAGATGACCGAGCTCGAGGAGGCGATCGACCGCACGGTGGCGGGCCTCGAGCGCAAGAGCCGCGTGATGTCGGACAAGGAGAAGGAGCGCGTCGCCGTCCACGAGATGGGCCACGCGCTCGTCGCCCTATCCTCGCCGACCGCCGATCCCGTCCACCGGGTCTCGATCATCCCGCGCGGGGCCGCGGCGCTCGGCATGACGATGCAGCGACCCCTCGAGGATCGCTACCTCCTCACCGAGCCCGAGCTGAAGGACCGGCTCGCGATCCTGCTCGGGGGACGGACCGCCGAGGAGCTGGTGTACGAGATGGTCGTCTCGACCGGAGCGCAGAACGACCTCGAGCGCGCCACCGAGATCGCGCGCGCGATGGTCACCGAGTACGGCATGAGCCCGAAGGTCGGCCCGCTGTCCTTCGGTGGGAACGGGTTCCGGAGCCCCGAGGCCCGGCTCTTCTACCCGGGGGCCTCGCCCGAGCTCTCGGACGACCTCGCCGCCCTGGTCGACGAGGAGATCTCGCGGTTGGTGAACGAGGCGCACGAGCGGGCGACGCAGGTCCTGACCGAGCACCGCGACTACCTGACCCGGCTGTCCGACCTGCTGCAGGTGACCGAGGTGATCGACGGCCCCGACCTCCAGGCGTACTTCGAGGGCTCGAGGCCCCTGCCCTCGGCGCAGGAGATCGCATCGAAGCGCGCGAACGGCCGGCAGGCACCCGCGCCGCCTCCGGAGCCCCCGGCCGCCGAACCCGAGGCCGAGGCGGGGGCCGAGGCTCACTAGTCCCGCGGAGCGGGATCCACGAGCAGGTCGAACCGGCCTCGGAACCGCTCGAGGAACCGGTAGTAGTTGCGCTTGGACACGCGGTCGCGCTCGGCCGGCGGCGTCGAGTGGTACATCCGGTGCTGATGCTTGATCGCCGGCGCGTCGACGATCACCGCGCGGAGCCCCGCGTCCTTGACGCGGAACGAACACTCGATGTCCGCGGTCCGGTACCAGCGGAACTTCTCGTCGAACAGACCGACGTCGCGGATCACGTCGCGACGGAACGCCATCAGGTACCCCTCGATCGCGTCCACCTCCGGCCCCTCGCTGTCGTGGAACTCGTGCAGGTCCGGCGTCGAGATCCCCCAGGGGCCGCACACGCCGATCGTCGGGTCCATCAGTGCGTGTTCGAGCGGGCCGATCACATCGCCGGTGGGCTCGACGGAGCCGTCCATCACCAGGACGAGGTTCCCGCGTGACCGCTTCAGCCCGGCGTTCCTCGCGGCACCCCATCCGGTCTCCCGCTCGAGCGGCAGGACCTCGACGCCTTCGCCGTAGGTCGCGTGATCCGTCGCGGTGACGTCGGCGACGACGTACTGCACCTCGCGTCCGCCCTCGTGCGCCCGGAACCCGGCGAGCGCTCGCACCACGTCCTCCGGCCATCCCTCGACGACCCAGTGCACGGAGACGTCGCAGCTGGGCGGCTCGTCGAGCACGCTCTGCACCTCGCCGGCCCGCACCCGCATCGGCGCCGGGGCGGCGATCGGCGCGAGGGTCGTCCCGGTTGGGCCGTCGATCACCGAGAACCCGAGGGCCGCGATCGCGTCGCGGAGCGAGTCGGCACGGGCGAAGTCCTTCGCGGCTCGCGCCTCCTGGCGCTCGGCGACGAGCGCATGGACCGCTTCCGGGACCTCAGTCGCCACGATGCCTCCGCACGAAGTCGAGGACCAGCTCGTCCGCGACCTCGGCCTGCTCCGAGTGGTACACGTGGCCCGCGCCCTCGAGGATCGCCAGCTCGGCGCCGGGGATCCTCGAGGCGAGCACGCGAGCGTTCTCGACGTCGATCACGCCGTCCTCGGACCCGTGGACGACGAGGGTCGGGACCCGCATCGTCGGGAGCCGGTCGAACGCATCCCACGTCTGCATCGCCTCCCATTGTCGACGTTGCCCCTCCGGATGCTGCGGCTGTTCGCGGCCGACCCGCAGGTCCTCCTCGACGTGCTCGGGGTGGGCTTCCGCGAACGCGGGGGCGTAGAGCTGCAGCCACGGCCGGTCCTTCGGGGCTCGGCCGGTCGACGGCACCAGGTGGCCCGCCCCCGGATGCGTGCAGGCCAGGATGGCGGAGCGAACGCGTTCGGGATGGGTGAGGACGAGCTCCTGGGCGACCATCCCGCCGAAGGACTGCCCGTAGACGTGTGCCCTCGCGATCGCCAGCTCGTCGAGGACGGCGAGGCAGTCGTCCACGTAGGTGGCCATCGTGGTCGGCCGGTCGGGAGCCTCCGAAAGGCCGTTGCCGCGATGGTCGTAGGCGACCACGAGGAGCTCGGTCGCCAGGTGGGGGATGTTCCGGCGCCAGCCCGGGATGTCGCCGCCCATGCCTTCGAGCAGGACGACCGCCGGGCGACGCGGGTCGCCGGCGAGCTCGAAGTGGATCGTGGCGCCGTCGGGCGTGGAGACGAACGGCACGCGGCCGCCGAGCGCTAGACGGGCTCCTTGGACACCGACCGCAGCCGTCCGGCCACCGCCTCCAGCGTCTTCAGCGCGATCGAGGGGTGCTCCATCAGCAGCCCGCGGAACACCCAGCCCGTGATGCCGACGAGCTTGACCGCGGAGGTCGCCGTGACGGTCGCGGTCCGTGGGCCGCCGTCGAGCAGCGCGACCTCACCGAAGAAGTCGCCGGGGCCGAGCCTGGCTTTCGTCTTGCCTCCGATCGTCACCGCGCACCGTCCCTCCAGGATCAGGAACAGGCCGATCCCCCGCTCGCCCTCTCGGGCGATCACGGTGCCTTCCTTGTGCACGACCTCCTTGGAGGCACGAGCGATGATCGCGAGCTCGCGCTTGGAGCACCCGGAGAAGATGGGCACGTTGGCGAGGTTGTTGGCGATGTTCGGCTGGGCCACGAGATCGATCCTCCTCGTCCCGACGGAGCCTGCCCCCCTCGGGCACGCGATCCTACCGCGATCGCCTCGGCGGGCGCGAGCGGAAGCCGACCGCTCCGCTCGCCGCCCCCGTTCGTCTCGAAGACCCATCCCGATCGATGCGGCGGTCTCGGCGGCAGCGGGTCTCCCCGACCGATGGCCGGCCGTGAACGCCTCGACGAGCGGGCCCGCTAGGATGGACGGCGTGGACGACCGGCGCAGGTTCGCGGCGATGATCGTGCTGTTCCTGATCGGCTTCGGCCTGATCGCGCTTGCCAGCGCGGTCGACTCCACCTGGCCCCTGTTCCTGACCCCGATCCCGTACGCAGCGATCCCCTGGCTCGTGGTGCACGCGGACGACCGAGCCCGACCGGCCGAGCACGAGGTCTAGGAGCGACGAAGGCGCCTCTCGGCGCCCGGCAGGATCGGCGCAGGCCCCCACGGGACTTCTTCGCGTACCCGCCCAGATCGGTCAACGGCGCACCCGATAGCGCAGGTGAAGCACCCGGTTGCCCTGGATCACCACGTCAGGATCCTCCAACAGGTGCTGCCCGTGGGCCGACCCGAAGTAGCGCTTGCCGGAACCGAACACGACGGGTACGACGTCCATGCGCACCTCGTCGATCAGGCCCGCGGCAAGCACCTGGCCACCGACGTCGCCAGCAGCGACCTCGACCATGTGGTCACCCGCAAGCTCCTGCGCCTTGGCCACGGCTGCCTCGACGCCATCGACGAAACGAAACGGCGCCTCGGGGTCCCAGCCCTCGGGCTCCGGCCGGTGCGTCACGACGACCACGTGGTCGACCCCGCCCGGAGGCTTCCCGTCCCAACCGTCCGTCATGTCGAAGACGTGGCGGCCGACGACGGTCGCCCCGATCTGGTCCCAGTACGGCCGGGTGTAGTCGTAGGACGACTGCGACACCGTCAACTCGCCGCTCTCGTCCAACGGCACGTCACCGCTGGACAACCAGTCGAACAGGGGTCCGGGCTGGTCGTTCTCGTCCGCGATGAAGCCGTCCACCGACACCGAGCCGTACATGACTACTTCGCCCATGGGGCCCTCCCCTGCCTTGGGATGCCCAAACTAGCGTGTCGTGAGCTGTCGCTCCGGCCGCGACGAAACGGGAGGCGAAACGATCTTCGACGCGCGCGGGGGAGATCTGGGGGAATCGGCCCTAAAGGAGAGGGTGCCGGCTAGGCCGACACCCTCTCTGAATGCGGATCCTTTCGTCGCGGGGACGGGATTTGAACCCGTGACCTCTGGGTTATGAGCCCAGCGAGCTACCGGACTGCTCCACCCCGCAGCCCGATGATAGCGACGAGCCCGCCGAGCGCCAAACCTCGCTACCCGACGAGGATCACGCCGCTCATGCCGTAGGCGTAGTGACCGGGCACGTGGCAGCCGAAGAGCAGGTCCTCGCCCCCGAACGCATAGGTGGTCCGAACGATCTGTCCGGCGAGGACCGTGACCTCCCCGGGTCGGGGCGGGTGGAACGACTCCGTGCCGCGCTCGTGCAGGTCCTGCACCGCGTCGTCGCCGACGATGAACTCGTGGTCGATCGGGTCCGCGTTCACGATCACGAACCGCAGGGTCTCCCCCGCCTCGGCTTGGATCGTCGAGGGCTCGAACCCCGAGTGGCGCATGCGGATCTCGACCGTGCGCGGGCCGGCGGGGTCGGCAGCCACCGTCGTGCACGCAGCACCCAGGGCCGCGACGACCAGGATCGCGATCGCCCGGGAGGCGAGCATCAGAACGCCGGGTGACGGGAGCGTCGACGCTCGACCCCACTCACGAGCACGAGCGCCGCGATCAGGGCGAGTGCGACCCAGGGCGCGAGCCCGAGCCCGTCCGCGCCCGCGGCCACCGGATCCAGGCCGGCGGCGATCGGCGCGGGCCGACCGGCACCGCTCGCGTCGACCGCGAGGTCGTACGTGAGGTCTCCGGCACGGGCGTCGACCCGGAGGTACGTGAGCCAGACGCCGTCGCCCGGGAGCCAGCGCATGCCCTGGTCCGACCGGAGATCGGCGAGCAGGGTGCTCGATGCCGACTCGCTCCGCTCCAGCACGAGACCCGGTCGGACCTCGGGCCCGAGCGCGACGGCCTCCTCCGCCCCGATCGGTACGGGGAGCGTGGCGGGCTCAGCGTCGGTGAGCAGGTAGACATCCGCCTCCACGGGGGCCTCGGCGGGGGCGCCGAGGGCCAGGATCCGAAGGGGGACCCACGGGTTGGTCGTCGGGATCACGACGTGCACGGGCGTGCCGTCGCCGGCCGCCAGGCCCTGGTCTGCCGCGCGGGAACCGTCGTAGCGCACGGCCATGAAGATCGGGCTGCGCCTCGCGTAGAACTCGAGTACCTCGGGAGCGTCGGGCGGCAGCAGGAACCCGTGCTCGCGCGCCCAGTTCCCGACGGCGGTCGCCCCGCCCTCGAGGACGACCACGTCGAGCGCGTCGATCTGGGTCTCGAGGATCACGCGGGCGCTCTCGCCAGCGGCCGCGTCCGCCGCGAAGGCGAGGGACTCCTCCGGCTGTGGCTGGGTCTCGAGCGCGAGCCGCTGCAGGGTCCAGTCGCCGCCGCGGATGACCTTCGTCGGGATCCCGGGCAGAGGAACGATCGACCCGAACTCGCCGTCGCCCGCGAACTCGAACGACGTCACGTAGTGCTCGATCCCCTCGTGGTACGCCGCGAGCGTGGTCGTCCGGACGAGCTGGACCGAGCCGTTGTGCGCGATCAGGCCGCCGCAGGCGAGCGCGGGCGATGCGACGAGCAGGACCAGGATGACCACGGTGATCGGCACCAGCAGGCGGAGGCGTCGCATCGAAGGATGCTCCTTCCGGTCGATGACCGGGGTAGGACGACCTGGCCCGGGGAGTGGTTCCCGCCGATGTCAGCCCACGGCGCGTGCTTGCGTGTCGGCCTCGGCGCGATCGATCTCGCGTTTCCGGAGCTCCACGCGGCGGATCTTGCCGCTCACCGTCTTTGGGAGCTCGTCGACGAACTCGATCTCTCGCGGGTACTTGTAGGGGGCGGTGATGCGCTTCACGAATGACTGGATGTCCCGCACGAGATCGTCGCTCGGGTCGTAACCGGGCTTGAGGGCGACGAAGGCCTTCACGATCTCGCCGCGCATCGGGTCGGGCTTGCCGACGACGGCGGCCTCGGCCACGGCACGGTGCTCGACGAGTGCCGACTCCACCTCGAACGGACCGATCCGGTACGCGCTCGAGGTGATGACGTCGTCGGCCCGCCCGACGAACCACACGTAGCCCTCCTCGTCCATCCGGGCGGTATCGCCCGTGTCGTAGAAGTCGCCGCACATCGCGTTGGACGTGGCCACGGGATCGCCCCAGTACTCCTTGAACAGCCCGACCGGGCGCACGGGCCGAACCCGGACGCCGATGTGCCCGGTCTCGCCGGGGCCGAGCAGGTTGCCGTCGAGGTCGACGATGCGGACGTCGAACCCCGGCGTCGGCTTCCCCATGGACCCCTCTCGGACCGGCAGGCAGCGGTAGTTGGCGACGAGGTTGACCGTCTCGGTCTGCCCGTAGCCATCGAAGACCTGGCGGCCCGTGCCCTCGCGCCAGTGCCGGATCACCTCGGGGTTCAGCGGCTCGCCGGCCGAGACGACGTGCCGCAGCGGCCCCCAGTCGATCCCGTGCAGGTCGAGGAGCACGGCGGAGCGGAACACCGTGGGCGGCGCGCAGAACGTGGTGACGCCGTACCGGCCGATGAGCCGCAACGCGAGCTCGAAGTCGGGTCTGCCGCGAACGTCCCACAGGAACACCGGCGCCCCCATCCGCCACTGCCCGAACAGCTTGCCCCACGCCGCCTTCGCCCACCCCATGTCCGAGAACGTCCAGTGCAGGTCGCCCGGGTGCAGGTCCTGCCAGAACCGGGCGGTGATCTCGTGCCCGATGCCGTACGAGGCCTGCGTGTGCAGGACCATCTTCGGGTGCCCGGTCGTGCCGGAGGTGAAGTACAGGACGAGCGGATCGTGGGCGAGCGTGGGCACGACCGACGGAGCGGCATCGCTCGCGAGCTCGAGGCCCTCGGCGAGGTCGAGCCAGGGCGGTGCCGGTCGCCCGCCGACGCTGATCCAGGTGCGGAGCGTCGGACAGGCGTCGCCGACCTCGTCGAGCTTCGGGACACCCTCGGGGTCGACGATGGCGGCCACCGCCTCGGCGCGCGCGATCCGGTACGCCATGTCCCTGCCGGTGAGCAGGGTCGTCCCGGGCACCGGGACGGCTCCGAGCTTCATGCAGCCGAGCAGCACGATGTGCCACTCGGGGATCCGTGGCAGCACGACGAGGACGCGGTCGCCGCGCCCGACCCCGTGCGCGGCGAGGAAGTTGGCCGCTCGGTTCGAGGCGCGGGACAGGTCGCCGAACGTGAGTCGCCGAGGGTTGGCGCCGGAGGGGTCGACCGCGAGGAGCGCCAGCCGGTCGGGCTCGCGCGAGGCGCGGGCATCGACGACATCTCGCGCGTAGTTGAAACGCTCGGGCACCTCGAGGCGGAACGACGACCGGACGGCCTCGTAGTCGGTCATGTTCGGGGCGACCTCGGCCATGGCCCGCTCCTTCCTGCCCCGGGCGGAGGGTGCGCTCCCTCCGTTCCGACCGGAAGGCTAGGCGCGGAGCGGTCGGGGACGACTAGGCCGAAGGACTCGGCTCGGGGGAGGCTGACGGAGAGGGCGCGACCTCCACGCCGAGCAGCTCCGCGAGCAGCGCCTGCGCCTCGGCCGTCGCGGCCTGGGCGGCGGCGATCTCGGCCTGGTAGGTGGCCAGATCCCCGGCGCGGAGCGCGTCGTCGGCGGCCGCGAAGTGCAACGTGGCCTCGTCCAGCAGGGCCTGCACCTGCTCCTCGATCGTGCCCTCGGGGGGCGGCTCCTCGCCGTCCTCGGGCGGGACCACCTCGCCGATCGAGTCCGTGAGCGCCTCCGCCAACGTGTCGCCGATCCCGATCTGGGCGCCGTTGACGATGACGACGCGTTTGAGCTCGGGGAGCGCATTGGCCTGGCTGGACACGACGTACACGGGCTGCACGTAGAGCAGCGAGTCCTGCACCGGGATCACCAGCAGGTCGCCGAAGACGACGTCCGACCCGCCCTGGCTGAGCAGCGTCCGTTCGGCCGAGAACCGGGCGTCCTGGTTGATGCGCGCGAACACCTGCGTCGGTCCGTCGACGTTCAGGCCCGATGGGAACTCGAAACTCTGGATCTCGCCGTAGTCGTCGCCCGGGTCGGACTTCGCGGCCATCCACGCCACCATGTTCTGGCGCCCCTGGGGCGTGAACGGCAGGATCAGGGCGAAGGTCTCATCGGTCTCGCCGGGGATACGCATCAGCACGTAGTAGGGCCGCATCAGGAACGATGAGTCGCCGTTCGAGACCGTCGGGTCCGTCGGGAGGGCCCAGAAGTCCTGCTTGCCGTAGAACACGTCCGGGTCGGTCACGTGATAGTTCGTGAACTGGACGGCCTGGATCTGGAACAGGTTCTCGGGGTAGCGGAAGTGCTCGGCGAGCTCGGTCGGCGCCTCCGAGGCCGGCGTGAACAGGTCCGGGAACGCGGAGGCCCACGCCATCACGATCGGATCCTCCGGGTCGACGACGTAGTACGTCATCGTCCCGTCGAACGCGTCCACGACGACCTTCACAGAGTTGCGGATGTAGTTCGCCTCGCCCACCAGTCGAGGCGCGGCCTCGTCGGCGGGCGGGGACGCCGCCTCGTCCAGCGCCAGGGGTTGCGAGTACGGGTACTGGTTGGTCGTCGTGTAGGCGTCCCAGATCCACACCGTCCGGCCGTCGACGATCGCCGCGTACGGGTCCGAGTCGAACCGCAGGAACGGCGCCGCCTTCGGCACGCGCTCGTGGATGTCTCGGTACAGCATGATCCTGCTGTCGCTCGTGACGAGATCGCTGATCAGCAGGTTCACGTCGCGGAAGCGCCACGCGAACAGGGCCTTCTGGAACAGGCCGCCCATCGGGATGCCGCCCTGCCCGTCGTACCGGAAGGAGACCTGCTCCTGATCGTCTTCCGCCGTCCCCTGGTAGTCCAGCTCCTGGGCGCCGGACCTGACCACGAGGAACCCGGCGTCTCCGGGACCACCCTCCCCGTAGTAGATGCGCCGCCCGTTGCCCTCCTGGGCCGGCGAACCCACCGGGGGGATGTCGCGCACCGTGAACACCGGCTGCCCCTCGGTGGTGGCGGTGTTGACCTGCGAGGCCACCGTCCCGAACCCGTGGGTGTACACGAGGTGGGTGTTCTGCCAGGTCCTGCCTCCCTCGGAGATCCCGGCCTGACTGATCTCGCGCGCACCCACCATCAACACCCGGCGCTCACCGTTGAGCTCGTAGCGGTCGACGTCGATGTCCCTGAACTCGTAGTACTGACGGATCCGCTGCAGGGATTGGTAGTTGGTGACCAGCACGCTCGGGCGCCACAGTCGGATGTTGGAAATGGTTGCCTCGTCATCGCGGATGTCGGCTGCCGTGACGGCGTCCCCGACCGCTCGCTGCTGCGAGGTGATCGCGTCCAGGCCGAAGGCTCTCCTCGTGGCCTCGATGTTGTCCTCGATGTAGGGCAGCTCGCGCTGGAGCTCCTGAGGCGCCACCCGGAACCGCTGGACGAAGGCCGGGTACGCCGCGCCGGCGATGATCGAGACGAGTGCCAGCAAGCCGACCGCGATCACAGGAAGCGCCCACCCCCGCAGCCGGATGTTCACGAGGAACAGCACCGCGCACACGACCGCGATGACCACCAGGATCCGGAGCGCGGGGAGCTGCGCGTTCACGTCCGTGTACGAGGCGCCGGAGACGACCCCGCGCGCCGAGTTCAGCAGGTCGAACTCCCCGAGGTAGTACCCCCACGCCTTCACCAAGAAGATCAGGCCGAGGAGTACCGACAGGTGGGCCTTGACCTGGGGCGAGACCTTCTCGCCGAGCAGCGGGGCCTGGGGCCGGATCCCGCCCCACAGGTAGTGCGCGAGCGCCGTGAGCATCGTGATGCCCACGAGCGCCGAGAACAGCCACCCCTGCACGAACTCGAGCCACGGGAGGCTGAACACGTAGAACGCCGGATCGCGCCCGAACAGGGGCTCGGGCGAGCCGAACGCGAGGTCGGACCCGTTCCGCCACAGCAGGAACGCCTGCCACTGGCTGCTGACCCCCAGCCCCACGAAGAACGCGATGACGAGCGCGAACAGGGGGATCACCCACCGGGCGTACGGCTCGAACTGCATCCGATAGCGCTCGATGATCTCCTGCTCCGGCGTCAGGGCGGGATACCGGGGGGTGACCCGGCGGGCGATCCACAGGTTGACCCACAGCCCGGCGAAGAACACGAGGCCGAACGCCAGCCCGAGCATCACGCGGGTCCGGAGCACCGTCCAGAAGACGTCGGACAGGCCCACCTCGCGGAACCACAGCACGTCGACGAAGAAGCCCGAGAGCGCGGTGAACGCGAGCAGCAGTCCGGCCAGGACCGCGGCCACGACGATCAGCACCCGGCGGCGGCCGGAGATCGGAGCCGGCGAGGACACGCGTACGACCATGTGGGTTCGAGGATCCGTTCGGGCTCGGGAGCGGCCAGCCTATCACCGGGCCCTGCAAGGCACGGACCTACGCGGCGCCCCCCTCGAGGTACGCGACCGCGTCGTCGAAGCTGCCGACCCGGACGAGCTCCAGACCCCGGTCGCCCGATGCGACCGCCTCGTCCATGTTGCCCTCGGGCACCAGGAAGACGCTCGCGCCGGCGTCGGCGGCGGCCGCGAGCTTCTCGCCGATCGCGGAGATCGGGATCACCGTCCCGTCGGGTGCGATCTCGCCGGTCCCGGCGACCGTGCGGCCGTCGGTGAGGTCGCCGGGCGTGAGGAGGTCGTACAGGCCGAGCGCCCACATCAGCCCCGCGGAGGACCCGCCGATCTCGCCGCTCGCGATCGAGACCTCGAACGGGAAGCTGTTGATCATCGAAACGCCGACGAGCGGGTCCTCGCTCCCCCCACACGGCTCACGCACGAGGTTCGCGGTCTCGGGCTCCCCGTCGACCGAGAGCTCGAACGTCAACGTGGCTCCCGAGGGCGCACCCTGGATCGCGCGGCTCGCCTGACGGACCGCGTCGACCTCCACCCCATCGATCGACAGGATCCGGTCGCCGGGGTACAGCTCACCGTCGGCCGCGCACCCATCGACCACGCCCTGGATGAGCACGCCGTCGCCATGCTCGCGGGGGTACCCCGTGAGTTCCCGTAGCACCACGGAGGTCGCGTTGAGCTTGCTCGTGTCCATCTGCGAGATGGCCCGCTCGCGCTCCTCCTGCCGATCCTCGCCCGGCGCGAACAGGTCCTCGCGGGGGACGACCCGTCGGTCCGGGTCGATCCACGCGAGGAGGATCCCGAGACCCGTGAGCTGCGCGTACCGCACCGCGGTGAGGACCAGCCGACCCTCGGACTCGTAGCGCGTCCGATCCTCGAAGCGGATGAGCGGCTGCACCGCTCGCGCCGGCCCGGGTCCGATCGAGTACCACGGCAGGTACACCGTCACGGCGAGGCCGAGGAGCGCTCCGAGCGGCACGAACCACAGGTACCGACGCCAGCGGGTCACGGACCGATGGTACGGGCGGGGCTTCGCAAACGCGGCATCCGGGGATACGCTCAGCTCGTGCCGTACCTCCTCGTCCTCGGCCTGTCCCTGCTCGTCGGGTTCGGCGTCTACTCCGCGACCGTTCGTGCCGAACGCGAAGCGCCGGCGCTCGGCTTCGGCGACGACCCGGAGACGAACCCGGCCGAGGGCACGGCTCCGTCCGCGGGTCCCGGGTACTCGTACCTGCGCGTTTCGACGGAGGGACCGTCGATGGCCGACCGTATGCTGGGCTTCATCGGGACGATCGTGCTCGTCGCCCTCGGGGCCGCGGTGCTGGCCCTCGCGATCTACCTCGGCGGGCGCCTGGTCAACCTGCTGATCGAGTCGTTCCTGGGTTCCTAGACGCCGGGGGCCTCGCGAGCCCGCCACATCTCGTCAGCGCCGTCGCACCAGCTGGAACGAGGAGCGGTAGTCGTCCAGGTGCTCGAGCATCGAGCCGGCGCCGAGCACCACGGTCTCGAGCGGATGGTCGGTGAGATGGACCGGTACCTCGCACTCCTGGGACAGGAGCAGGTCCATGCCCCGAAGGAGCCCGCCACCACCGGTCAGGAACATGCCCGCCTCGAGCACGTCGTGGGTGAGCTCGGGCGGCGCCTCGGCGAGGGTGCGACGGGCGGCCTCTACGATCCGACGGACCGGTTCGGACATCGCCTGACGGATCTCGTCCTCGCCGACGCGGATCTCGCCCGGCGCTCCGCTCGAGAGCTCGCGGCCGACCACCACCGCGACCTTGCTCTGCGGGACGGGGAACGCCGAGCCGATCGCCATCTTGATCTGCTCGGCCGCCTTCTCACCGATCAGCACCCCGTACTCGGTCCGAACGTGCTCGGCGATCGCGGCATCCAGGTCGAACCCGCCGGTCCGGATCGAGACGCCGGAGACGACCCCACCCATCGAGACCACGGCCATCTCGGTCGTCCCACCGCCGATGTCGACGATGAGGTTGCCGACCGGCTCGTGGATCGGCAGGCGCGCGCCGATCGCGGCCGCCAGGGGCTCCTCAACGAGGACGACCCCCTTGCCTCCCGCGAACCGAACCGCCTCCTCGACGGCGCGGCGCTCGACCTCCGATGACTCGCTCGAGATGCACACGATCACGCGAGGCTTCGGAAAGCGCGGCACACCGACGCGCTGCAGGACGACCTGGACCATCCGCTGCGTGATGTCGAACTCGGTCATCACCCCGTGGCGCAGCGGACGGACGGCGATGACGTTGCCGGAGCGCCCGCCGATCATCTGCCACGCCTCGTCCCCCATCGCTTCGATCCTGCCGCTCGCGGCGTTCATCGCGACCACGGTCGGCTCGTTGAACACGATCCCCTCGCCGTCGCGGTAGACGAGGGTGTTGGCGGTCCCGAGGTCGATCGCGAGGTCACGGCCGGCCATCTACGACCCCATCACCCAGTGCGCATCGCCGGAGACGAGCGCCTCCTTCTTCCAGATCGGCACGTCCTGCTTCAGCCGCTCGATCCCGTGGCGACACGCCTCGAACGCTTCGGCCCGATGCGGGGCCGAGCACGCGACCACGACCGAGACCTCGCCGATCCCGAGCTCGCCGGTCCGATGCAGGAGCGCGACCTTCCGGAGCGGCCACGTGGCGAAGAGCTCGTCCCCCAGCTCCCCCAGACGCCGCACCGCGAGCTCCTCCCACGCCTCGTAGGTCAGCCCCGTCACCTCGCCCGCGTCCGATCGGTCGCGAACGGTCCCGACGAAGACGCACGTGCCCCCCGCCGCGGGGTCGCCGACGAAGGCGACCGCCTCGTCCGCGCCGATCGCCTCGTCCGTCACCCGAACGAGCAGCCCGTCCCGCACGCAGCTCATCCTACCGACGGCCGTAGGATGGCTGGATGGGCGATCAGTCGCCGGCGGGCGGTTCGTTCGGAGCGGGGGACATCTGGAACGACGTCCCGCTGTTCCGCGAGATCCAGCGCGTGCTCCTGTCCTCGAGCGGCCCGGTCAACTGGGAGCTCGCGCGGCAGGTCGGCATCGCGACCGCCTCGTCGTCCGGCGATGACCCTCATCCCGTGCCGGAGGATCTCGGAGGGTTCGAGGACGCCGTCCGCCTGGCCGAGCTCCAGGTGGCGGGATTCACGGGGCTCGAGCCGCCGGGCGACCTCCCCAAGGTCGAGGCGGTCCGGCGCACCCAGTGGGTCGAACGCAACCTGGACGGGCTGCGGGTGGTCATGGAGCCCGCCGCGGCCAAGCTGGGTGAGGCCGTCGGTCGCGCCCAGCGGGAGCTCCTCCCCGAGGGCGCGGAGACCGGAGGGCTCGAGCAGCTCCTGACGCAGCTGTCCCCTCTGCTGCTCGGGACCCAGGTCGGAACGGTGCTCGGAACGCTCGGGCAGCAGGTGCTCGGCCAGTACGACATCGCGATCCCGCGTCCGGGAGGCTCCGCCCTCCTGTTCGTCGTGCCGAACATCGCGGGGTTCGAGAGGAACTGGAGCCTCGATCCCACCGAGTTCCGGACGTGGATCGCGATCCACGAGGTCACCCACCGGTTCGAGTTCGCCCGTCCGTGGGCACTGGGGCGTTTCCGCGAGCTGCTCGATGACTTCACCTCGACGATGCGGCTCGACGTCGAGGACCTGCGCGACCGGCTCGCGTCCCTCGATCCGGCGAACCCGGAGGCGATGCGCGAGGTCTTCGAGGCCGACCGTGGGATGTTCGGGCCGGTGCTGGACGACGAGCAGCGACTCAAGCTCGGACGGATCCAAGCGTTCATGGCCGCCGCCGAGGGCTACGGCGACCACGTCATGCACGCGCTGGGCGCGAAGATGCTCCCCTCCTACGCCCGGATCGAGGAGGCGATGCGCCGCTACCGCGAGTCCGAGCAGGTCGATCCGGTCCTGGAACGGCTCCTCGGCATCGAGGTCAAGCGCGAGCAGTACCGATCGGGCCGGGCGTTCTGCGACGCCGTCGCCGAGGCGACGGACGAGCCTACGCTCGCCCGGATGTGGGACTCGGCCGAGGCGCTGCCCTCGCTCCCGGAGCTCGACGAGCCCATGCTGTGGCTCGCCCGGAGCACCTGAACCAGACGCGGAGCGCCGCACCCTCGGGTATCCTCCTGCCGCGATGAGCGTCGGCGAGCTGGTGTTCGCGAACGTGGTCGACCAGCGTGTCTGGGACGCGGAGGGCGAGCGCGCCCCCGCCGGCGTCTACCTGCTCGGTCCCAAGGGGACGGCCCTGCCGTTCGTGATGATGCGGGCTTGGAAGGTCGGCACGGGCATGGTGAACGAGGAGGTTCACTTCTACGGTCCGTCGGGTCGGCTCGTGCACCGATGGGGGCCCCTCGCCCGCCGGATGATCGGCAGCATGGATCTGACGGTCGAGACGGACGCGATCGACGACGCCTTCCTGGACGAGGCCGGGACCTACCTCGTGTCGTTCATCCTGGACGGCGAGATCGTCGGCGAGATCGAGGTTCCCGTCCACGTGCAGGCGGCCCCCGCCAAGCTGCCGAAGGAGGTCGAGGACGGCCTGCGGAAGTCCGACGTCATCTGGGTGGGCGTGGAGGCCGGCGACACGAGGAAGCTCATCCCGTCGTGGTTCGCGTACCGCAACGGTCGGATCTACGTGCTCTCCCAGCGCGAGCCGGGCCCACAGGAGCAGACGGTCCCCGGCGTCCCCGGTGCCCGGGAGCTGGTGGTCGTCACCCGGCGCAAGCTGCGAGAGACCGCGCTCGACGAGTTCCCGGCGTCGTTCCGCGTCCTGGACGGTGTTGAGTGGGAGGAGGCCGCGAAGGCCCTCGCCGACCGGCGCCGGAGCCGCGTGGGCTCCCCGAAGGAATCGATCGATCGCTGGCGCGGCACCTGCGACATCGCCGAACTCACGCCGGTCGTTCCCGCCTGACGCCCTCGACTACTCGGGTCGGTTGAACGGGCGTCCCATCAGGTCGGCCAGCCGCTCCAGGTCCTTGCCGAGATCGGCCATCTCGCCCGGCGTGAGCGCCTGGGGGCCGTCGCACAGCGCGCTCTCCGGATCGGGGTGGACATCGATCATGACGGCATCGGCGCCAGCGGCGACCGCGGCGCGCGCCATCGGCGCGACGAGGTGACGCTTGCCGACCGCGTGCGAGGGATCCACGATCACCGGCAGATGGGACTCGGCCTGCGCGACCGCCATCCCGGCGAGGTCGAGGGTGTTGCGCGTGGACGGCTCGAAGGTCCGGATCCCGCGCTCGCACAGGATGATCTCCGAGTTGCCGCGCTGGGCCACGTACTCGGCCGCCTGGAGCCACTCGTCGATCGTCATCGCGAGCCCGCGCTTGAGCATGACCGGCTTGCGCGTCAGACCGACCTCCTTCAGGAGCTCGAAGTTCTGAGCGTTCCGCGTGCCCACTCGGATGCAGTCGGCGACCTCCGCGACGTGGGCAACGTGAGAGACGTCCACCACCTCGACCACGATCGGCAGACCGGTCTGCCGGCGACACTCCTGCAGGATCTCGAGGCCGCGCTCCCCGAGGCCCTGGAACGAGTAGGGGGAGGTCCTGGGCTTGTAGACGTCGCCGCGCAGGATCGTGGCCCCGGCCGCCTTGGCGGCCTGGGTCGAGACGAGGGCCTGCTCGTCGCCCTCCACCGCACAGGGCCCCGCGATGATCGTGAACGTGCCGCGGCCCACCGGCGTCCGCCCGACGTTGACTGCGGTGGACTCGGCGTGCAGGTCGCGAGCGACCATCTTGTAGGGCTTGCCCACATGGATGACGTGGTCGACACCCGGCAGCTGGCGCCAGTCGATCGCCTCGAACCGCTCGCTGTCGCCGACCAGCCCGATGATCGTGTGGACGGTCCCCCGGGAGACGAACGCCTCGCCGCCCGTCGCGCGGACGCGCTCGGCGACCGCCTCGATGTCGGCCTCGGTGGCCTCTCGCTCCATCACCACGACCATGCGATCCCTCCTCGTCCCTGCCTGGCGATCCGGCCCGGAGAGACGAAAACCCCGGGCTTCCGGCCCGGGGTCCCCTGTTCCGTCGGCTCAGGCGACTACGCCGGGCACCGCCCGCCGTAGAAGAACCAGCTACCGAAGAACGTCGTCATCAGGTTCGCCATGGTGACAGCCCGGCCGGGGTCTGGCAACCAGGCGGCGGTGGGCGCCCAACAAGCGAGCGGTCGGGCGAGCCCGGTCCCCGACGCACTAGGATGCGCGCGTGACGGTCACCGTGGTCGATCATCCGCTCGCCGGCCACCTGCTCGCCCAGCTGCGGGCGCAGGACACCCCCCCGCCGGTCTTCCGCACCTTGGCCAAGCGGCTCGCCCTCGCCCTCGCGCTCGAGGCGATCCGCGAGCTGCCCACCGAGGAGGTCCCGGTCCGGACACCGCTGGAGGACACCACCGGGCGCGTCCTCGGCGACCTGGTCGCCGTGCCGATCCTGCGCGCCGGCCTCGGGATGCTCGAGGCGGTGACCGAGCTGTTCCCCGAGGTCGCGGTCGGCTACATCGGGCTGGAGCGGGACGAGGCCTCGCTGCAGCCCCAGTCGTACTACCGCAAGCTCCCCAACGTGCGCGGGCGCCACGTCCTCGTCCTGGATCCGATGCTCGCGACCGGCGGCTCCGGCTCGGCGGCCACCGCGGCGGTGAAGGAGGGCGACCCCGCCTCGATCAGGTTCGTGTGCGTGGTCTCCGCGCCCGAGGGCATCGAGCGGATGCAGGCCGACCACCCGGACGTGCCGATCTTCACGGCCGCGATCGACCGGCAGTTGAACGAGCACGGGTACATCCTGCCGGGGCTCGGGGACTTCGGCGACCGGCTGTTCGGGACCGAGTAGCTACAGGCTGCCGCCGCCCTCGTACGCCTTGCCGGCCGCCGCCGGGGGACGCACCTTCCCGACGAACCCCGCGATCGCCACGATCGTGACGACGTAGGGGATCATGCGGATGAACTGGGGCGGGAGCAGGTTGATCACCGGCGCGTCGTTCAGGCGGAGCGGGATCGCCGTCGCGAACCCGAACAGCCACGCGAAGAACATCAGGCGGATCGGGTTCCAGTTCGAGATGATCAAGGCGGCGAGCGAGATGAACCCAAGGCCGAGCGTCTGCCCCTCGCGCCAGTTGCCGATCACCTCGGAGGCGAGGAATGCGCCGGATGCCCCCGCGAAGGCCCCGGAGATCAGCACACCCTGGTACCGGTACAGGCTCACGCGGATGCCCAGCGACCGGGACGCCTCGGGGTTCTCGCCGCACGAGCGCAGTCGCAGCCCCCAGCGCAGCCGGTTCAGCGCGTACCAGACCGGGAGCACCATGACCGCCGCGACCAGCACGAACGGCGAGAGGTCCGAGAACGCACGACCCAACCCGCCGGGTAACGAGGAGAGCAGCGGCACGTTCATCGACGCCAGGTGCGGGCCTCCCGGGTCCGACTGCGTGGACTGCCCGAAGAACGCCTGCGACAGGAACCGTGCCAGTCCCAGCGCCACGAGGTTGATCACCACACCCGACACGATGTGATCCACCCGGAACGATACCGTGGCGACGGCGTGGACCCCGGCGAACAGCAACCCGCACAGCGCGCCGAACAGGAGACCGAGGAGCGGCCCCCACGGCTGGCCCAATTCGAGCGTGTCGGTGAAGTAGCGCGCCCCGAACGCGCCGGTGACCGTCCCGATGATCATCAGGCCTTCCAGGCCGATGTTCACGATGCCCGAACGCTCGCTGAACAGCCCGCCGAGGCCCGTCAGGTAGATGATCGTGAAGTAGGTGAACGAGATCTGGATCGCCACGGCGATGTCGGTGAACGGCATCAGCCCTCCCTCCGGTCGGAGGGAGCGAAGGCCTCCGCCCCGGCGTCCTCCGGTCCCGACGGTCCGGGCGACTCGTCCAACGCCGCCGAATCCTCGAGGGCACCGGCCGCGCCCGCGCGCTGGAGCTGGCGTGCGAGGAGCCGTCGCTTGGCGACCTGATACGTGATGACGACCGACAAGATGAGGATGCCCTGCAGGATGATGACGAACTCTCGCGGCACCTCGCTGCCGATCTGGAGCGCCACCTCGCCGCGGGACAGGATCCCCCACAAGATCGCGGCGAAGATGATGCCGATCGGGTTGTTCTGGCCCAGGAACGCGACCGCGATGCCGGTGAAGCCGAGGTAGGTGACGTAGGCCGCCCCCAAGTACCCCTTGTCCGCGATGAGCTGCTGCATGCCGACCATCCCCGCGAGCGCCCCCGAGATCAGGAACAGCCGCAGTTGCGTCCCGCCGATCGAGATCCCGCCCGCACGGGCCGTGCCAGGCGAGGAGCCGACGGCGCGCGCCTCGTACCCCAGGCGCGTCCGTCGCAGGAGGAACCACACGATGATCGCGGCGGCGATGGCGACGAACAATAGCCACGAGAGGTGCGCGCCGGGCGTGACCCCGAAGTACTGTCCGATGTCTCCGACGAACGCCTCGTCCGGGAACAGGTCGGTGCGCAGGTCGACGTTCTGCCCCGGAGGCGCCTCCTTGAACTTGAGCGGGTAGTTGATGGCCCACGCGAGGAGGCTGATCGCGATCTGGTTCAGCATGATCGTCGTCACGACCTCGTGGGCCCCGGTCTTGACCTTCAGGACGCCCGCGATGGCCGCCCAGGCCATCCCTCCCAGCAACGCCGCGATCATGATGGCGGGCACCAGCAGGACCGCGGGCAGGAAGTCGAGCGAGAGGGCCGCCCACGCCGCGGTCACCATGCCCACGATGTACTGGCCCTCGACGCCGATGTTGAACATGCCGCCCTTGAAGCACACGGCGACCGCGAGCGCCGAGAAGATGAGCGGCGTGGCGATCGCGAAGACGTAGCCGAGCCCGTCCGCGGTGCCGAGCGACCCCTTGAAGATCTTGGAGTAGACCTCGGCGGGATTCTCGCCGAACCCGACGATCAAGATCGAGCCCAACCCGAGCGCGATCAGCATCGACAACAGCAGCGCCAGCCCCTGTCCGACGATGCGTTCGAGCCGGTCCGAACGGACCCGGGTTGCCGGCACGGGGGCGACGGTGCCCTCGACCGCCACCTACCCCACCTCCCGCTTGGCTCCGCCCAGCATGCCGACGCCGACGTCCTCGGGGGCTGCGTCTGGTGGGAACTCGCCGGTGATCCGTCCCTCGTACAGGGTCACGATCCGGTCCGAGAGCGCGTAGATCTCGTCGAGCTCGGCGGAGATCAGCAGCACCGCCCGGCCGGCAGCCTTCTGCTCGAGGATCTCCTTCCAGACGAACTCGATGGCGCCCACGTCGAGCCCGCGGGTCGGCTGCGCCGCGATGAGCAACTTCGGATCGGTCTCCAGCTCACGGGCCAGGATCAGCTTCTGCTGGTTGCCTCCCGAGAGCGTGGACGCGGTCACCTCGATGCTCCGCGTACGGACGTCGAACGTCTCCACGAGTCGCTGCGCCAGCTCCTTGATCTTCCGGATGAACAGGACGCCCAACCCGCCCGAGAACTCCGCGTCGTCGTGGCGGCCCAGCACGGCGTTCTCCCAGATCGTCATGTCGAGGACCAGGCCGCCCTCGTGCCGATCCTCGGGGATGTAGGCGACGCCCGCGTTGCGGACGTCTTCGACGGAGTGACCCGTGATCTCCTTCCCGTCGAGCGCGACCGTCCCCGACGCCGGCTTGCGGAGCCCGATCAGGGACTCGGCCAGCTCGCGCTGGCCGTTGCCCTCGACCCCGGCGACCCCGAGGATCTCTCCCCCACGCACCTCGAGGCTCACGCCGTTCAGCTTGCCCTCGCCAGCGAGGTCCGTCACCCGGAGGACGGTTCCGCCGACTTCGTGCTCGGGCTTCTCCAGGCGGAACAGGACGGGTCGTCCGACCATCATCTCGGCGAGCCTGGGCTTGGACGTCTCGGCAGGGCGGGTCTCGCCCACGACCTGGCCCCGGCGGAGCACGGTGATCCGGTCGGCGATCTCGAGCACCTCGTCCAGCTTGTGGCTGATGAAGACGATCGACTTGCCCGCCTCCCGCAGCTTGCGCAGGTTGCCGAACAGGTCCTTCGTCTCCCCCGGGGTCAGGACCGCGGTGGGCTCATCGAGGATGAGGATCTCGACCCCCCGATAGAGCGCCTTGAGGATCTCGACCCGTTGCTCCTCGCCGACCGAGAGCTCCTCGACCGGCCGGCCGGGATCGATCTGGAACCCGTAGGAGTCCGCGAGCTCGGCGACCCGCCCCTCGGCCGCGGACATGTCGAGCACGGCCTCCTGTTCATCGCCGAGGATGATGTTCTCCGTCACCGTGAACGGGTCAACCAGCACGAAGTGCTGGTGGACCATCCCGATGCCGAGGGCGATGGCGTCGCGCGGCGAGACGATCTTCACCTCCTCGCCCCGGACGAAGATGCGGCCCTCCTCGGCCGGATACATCCCGTAGAGGACCCGCATCAGCGTCGACTTGCCGGCGCCGTTCTCGCCGATCAGCGCGTGGACCTCGCCCGGCCGCAGCTCCAGGTCCACGGCGTCGTTGGCCAGGACGCCCGGGAATCGCTTGGTGATGGCCTCGAGCACGACGAGGGGCGGGGAGCTCGCGCCCCCCGCCCCGTCGCCGCTGCTCACGGTTCCGCCGTCCGACCGTCGATCAGGCGGGAACGTCAGGCACGACGATCGTGCCGTCGATGATCTGCTGCTTGAACTCGTCGAGCTGTGCCGTGATGTCGCTCGTGAGCTCGTCGGGGTTCGAGGTCGCGTAGTCGACGCCGTCCTCGGCCATCCCGAACACGAAGCTCCCGCCGAAGGTGCCGGCCCCGACCGCCTCGATCGCGTTGTAGACGCCCACGTCGACGCGCTTCAGCATCGAGGTCAGGATCAGCGGCTGCTGCTCGGCGCTCGCGGTCAGGTACTGGTCGGAGTCGACCCCGATCGCGAACTTGCCGGCCTGGACGGCCGCGTTGAACAGGCCCGCACCGGACGCGCCGGCCGCGTGGTACACGATCTCGGCGCCGTCGTCGTACATCGCCGTGGAGAGGGCCTCGCCCTTCACCGGGTCGTTGAACGCCGAGACGTCGTCACCGATGTACTCCACGAGCACGGTGATGTCGGGGTTGATCGCGGCCGCTCCGGCCTCGTACCCGGCCTGGAACTTCTCGATCAGCGGGCCGGTCTGGCCACCGAGGAACCCGATCGTGTCGCAGCCGCACTTCAGAGCCGCGGCGGCGCCGATCAGGAAGGAGCCTTCATGCTCCTTGAACGTGTAGTCGGCCACGTTCGGGATCGCGTCGGCGTCGTTGGTCAGACCACACGCCGTGCCGCAGGTCGCGTACCCGTCGATGATCATGAAGCTCGTGTCCGGGTAGTCGGGCGCGATCGTGTTCATCCCGGGCGAGAACGCGAAGCCCACGCCGACGACGAGGTTGAACCCCGCATCCGCGAGCGCCTGGACGTTCTGGTCCCGGTCGGACCCGGTCGAGTTGGCCTCGTTCACCTCGACGTTCTCTTCACAGACCAGGCCGTCCGCGATCGCCTGCTGCAGACCCGCATTCGCGGCGTCGTTGAACGACTTGTCGCCCAGTCCGCCGACGTCGAACGCGATGCCGACCGTGAGATCAGGGTTGCATTCGGCCGCGGCGGTCTCGCCGGTCGCGCCGGTCGCGGTCGCGCCGGTCGCGGCGGTCTCGCCGCCAGTGGCTCCGGTCTCCCCGCCCTCATCGTCTCCGCCGCATGCCGCGGCGACGATCGACAAGATGGCGACGAGGATCAGGAGTCTCGCTCGCCAAGAGCGCATGCCTTCTCCTCCCTCCGTTCCTAGACCACCCCACCGGAGTGGGGCCGGTCGGATTCTCCCGTTCGCGGGTCGGGCCCGTCAAACGACCCCCTGCGAACGCCGTATCGAGCTTCCGTACACAGGTACGGTACACACGGACGAAGGGGGTTGAGCCAGACCCGGTGAGGTTCGCGGATCGCGTCGAAGAGGTGCGGGAGCGGTTCGAGCGCTCCGAGTTCCACACCGCGTTCCTGGGCCTGCGCCTGGACCGGGTGGCTGAGGGCAGGGTCGACGTCTCGCTCGAGCTCGAGCCGCGGCACCTGAACCTCGTCGGGACCCTGCACGGGGGGATGATCGCCACCCTGGCCGACACCGCCACCGGCCTGGCCTACCGGACCGTCCTCGAGCCCGGCACGACCCACGTCACCAGTTCGCTCTCGGTCGCCTTCCTCGCTACCGCCCGCGCCGGCACGGTCACCGCCCGAGGCACGGTGGTGAAGCGCGGCACCCGGTTCGGTTACGCGGAGGCCGATGTGGTGGATAGCGAGGGGACCCTGCTCGCCCGGGCGTCCGCGACCTTCACGGTCCTGCCCGAACGGTCTCAGTAGTCGACGTCGATCTCCTGCATCACCTTCGCGAGCTCGGACAGGGGACCCTGGAGCTGCATGAGCAGCATCATGCTGCCGTTGATCCGGATCTTGCCGGTCATGAAGGCCGTCACCGCATTGAGCTCGCTCTTGGCGAGGGCCACCGCGGTCTCGTAGTCCTGCTCGATCGTCGCATCGGCGTTCTCGGCGTCTCCGGCCCCCATCTCGACCGAGCCGTCCTCGATCCGCATCCAGTACCGCTTGGGACCGTCGGTGGTGTTGATCACGTTCTGGATCGTCGCCTGAGCGCTCGCGGATGCCTGACGGAACGCGTCGTCCTCGTTCAGGCGCCGCTCCAATTCGTCGGCCCACTCCTGCGAAAGGAACTCGACGGGCACATCTGCCTCCTGGGTCGTTGGTCCCGGCAGTCTAGGCCGCGGGACGCGAACCGTCCTCGCCTCAGCCCGCCCCGAACAGCTGCGGGTCCGTCAGGTGACGCACGTCGTTCAGGAACCGAACGACGCGCCGGTCGCCGTCGATCCCGAGGACGTTCACGGAGGTGTTCTCGGGAAGGAAGAACATCTCCTGCTCGAGACCGAACAGGGGCGCGACGTAGGCGTTCACCACGCCGCCGTGGCAGAAGACGTAGACGTTGCCCTCGGCATGCGTCGTGAGCGCCCGCTCGATCCCATGCGTCACCCGTTCCCGGAAGGCATCCAGGTCCTCGGCACCCGGAGCATGCCGCCAGAACGCCTCGTGGTTGCGGAACCGGTGGAGCAGCGACCCGTCGGACTCGATGATCTCCTCGAAGGAGCGGTTCTCCCAGTCACCGATGAACGCCTCGGCCAGGTCCATGTCCTCGACCAGGGCGATCCCCGCCTTCTCCGCGTACGCGAGGGCCGTCTCGCGGGCGCGGCGAAGCGGCGAGGTGAGCACCGCCGCAGGAGGCTCCACCAGCAGGAGCCGACGGGCGAGCGCCTCGGACTGCTGCAGCCCCTCCTCCGAGAGGGGAGGGTCGTACTGGTGGCCGCGGGGCGTGTCCGCGAAGTCGTCGTTGGCGTAGTCGGGGCGACCGTGTCGGATCAGGTACAGGACGCGGTCGCTCATCGGCGGATCCGCCTGCCCTTGCGCCGGGCCCGGTCGGCTCCGAAGGCCTCGATGTCCTCGCGGCGCCAGATCCGGCCCGAGGCAAGGACCGCCACGGGCTCGGGGAAGGCTCCCCGGGAGACGTAGGTGGCGACGCGCCGCCGGTCCCATCCCAAGATCCGGGCCGCCTCGCTCACGCCCACCAGATCGGGGGTCACCTCGACGGCGAGCAGGCCCTCGCCGGCGATCCGCCGCAGGGCCGCGAGGCAGCCCTGTCGCGTCTTGGAGCGCACCTCGCGCGGGCCCACCCGACCCACCCAGACATCATGCTCGGGACGCATCGTGGCGCGGGTCGTCGGTCGGGGCACGAGCGCGATGATAGCGACGCGCCACCTACCAGCCGCAGCAGGGAAGGATGTAGCCGCAGGCGGGGCAGCGGTAGTGCGCGTGCTCGGGCTCCATCGGATGACCGCAGGCGTCGCACGGCAGCCGCTTGGACTCCGTGTCGGGGACGCAGGTGGGCGCCCGTTCGCGGTCGGCCTGCACGAGGCGATGCTAGCCCTCGCGGGAGCCAGTTTCAGGGGTTGCGCCGACGCCCTCGGGTCCGATTGAGCTCGATCTCCCAACAGCGCTGATGCCAGTGGCGGCGATCGTCGGGCGCGTCCTCGGGGACGACGACGTAGTGCCACGTCGAGGGGCGGATCTCGAGGTCGCACCCCGGGCACACGTAGGCCTTGTCGCCGCTCACCCGCCGGACGTCGAACCCGGGGACCAGCGCGGAGATCGGCGCCGCGCTCTGCGGCATACGGAGCGGCGCCGGCCCCTCCTCCTCTGCCCGTCGGTTCTTCCTCGGCATCAGCGCGCCCCCGCGACCCGACGGACGAACGGACCCACGACCTCGGCGAGCGACGCGCCGACCTCACGGGGATCCCTCTTCGAGCCCCGGACGTTGAACGAGTGGTCGCCGCCCTCCACGGCGTGCAGCTCCGCGCGCGCCCCGAGCTTGTCCAACACGGCGGCGAGGAGCGCCTGCTGAGCGAACGGGTCGCGCGTCCCCTCGAGGAACAGCATCGGGACCTCGATGCGGTACAGGTGCTCGTCGCGGATCCGCTCGGGCTTGCCCGGCGGGTGCAGCGGGTACCCGAGGAAGACCAGTCCATCCGCCGGCATGCCGTCGGCCACGCACATCGAGGCGATCCGTCCTCCGAGCGACTTCCCGCCGACAAGCACCGGCAGGCCGGCCGCCATCGAGCGCACGCCGCCGAACGCCTCCTCCCACGCCGCCCGCAGGGCCGGCTCGGGGTCGGGCGAGCGCCGGCCGGCGTTCATGTAGTGGAAGTTGAACCGCGCGGTCGCCACGCCGTGCTCGGCCATCGCCCGGCCGAACCCGACCAGGAACGGGTGCTCCATCCCCGCTCCTGCCCCATGGGCGACGATGAGCCATGCCAAGGCCCCGGGTGGCGCGATCCAGATCGCCGAGGCCGCACTTCGGCTTCCCCCGAGCGTCCCGCGTTGTTCCGGCGTGGTCATGGAAGAATCCTGCCAGATGGGCGGGACGCTCTACCTCGGAACCTCAGGCTTCTCCTACGACCAGTGGAAGCACGACGTCTTCTACCCCGAGGGCCTGAAGAACCGCGAGATGCTCCCGTACTACGCGAGCCGGTTCCCCTCGGTCGAGATCAACTACACGTTCCGCCGCTTCCCGACCGAGAAGTCGCTCACGGCCTGGCGCGACCTCACCCCCGAGTCCTTCCGGTTCACGCTGAAAGCGAATCAACGGATCACGCACTTCAAGCGACTGGCCGACGTGGACGAGGACGTGCGCGCCTTCCTCGACGCGGCCCGTGCGCTCGGCGAGCGCCTCGGCGCGATCCTGTACCAGTGCCCACCGAACCTCGTGTACGACCGAGCGCTCATCGAGTCCTTCGTGGGCTACCTGCCCCCGACACCCAGGACGGCGATGGAGTTCCGCCACCCCTCGTGGGTGGAGGCCCGGGAGCTCCTGCACGACCAGGGGGTCGCATGGTGCGTCGCCGAGACCGACGAGAACGACCCCGGACCGGGAGACCTCTCGTGGGAGCCGTTCGGGTTCCTCCGGTTGCGCAAGAGCGGGTACACGGACGACGAGCTCGGCGGATGGGCCGAGCGGATCCGCCCGGTGCTGGATGCGGGCAACGACGTCTACTGCTACTTCAAGCACGAGGACGAGGGTGCCTCACCCCGCATGGCCGATCGCCTCCGCGCGATGCTCTGAGCAGATCACCCGGTTAGGACCTCGGCCGGACAGCGCCCCCTGCCTCGGCGCTACCCCGCGAGGCGCGCGCGGAGCGTGTGCTCGAGCTCCGCGACACGCCCCGGGTCCTCGAGCTTGCGTCCGAGCTCGTCCCGGACGTAGAAGGCATCGACCACCCGGGCCCCGTAGGTGGCCACCTTCGCCAGGTGCACGTCGAGCCCGAGCTCTGCGAGCGTCCGCGTGATGTCGAAGAGCAGTCCGACCCGGTCCGCGGCGCCCACCTCGATCACGGTGAAGAAGTCGGAGGCCTCGTGGTCGACGCTCACCCGGACCGGGACGCTCCTGCGCGCGGCCGGGTAGTGCCGACGTTTCTCCTCGACCCGATGCTCGAGCGTCAGCCTGCCCTCGATCGCCCTGCGGAGCGTGGAACGGAAGGCGCGCCACCGCTCCTCCCCCACCGACGGCTCGTGCGCGCCTTCGACCTCGAACCGGTCCACCGCGACGTCGTCCTCGGTCGTGAACACCTGTGCCGACAGGATCGACAGGTTGGCCAGCGAGACGGCGCCGGCGATCATCGACAAGAGGCCGGGGCGGTCCGTGGCCACGACCGTGAGCTCATAGGTGTCCGGGCGCGCGCCGGGCTCGGATACGGTCCGCACCTCGGACGCGCCGAGCGGCGGCGCGATCAGGGGGTACTCGCGGGCCACGCGCTCCGGTGAGGCCGAGAGCACGTACCCGCGGGGCATCCGGAGGATGAAGCGGTCCACCGCGGCAGGCTCCTCGTGACCCAGCGCCCGGTGGATCGCGTCCACGGCCTCGGCCAGACGCTCGGCGGTGCCCGTCCCGACGTCCCCACGTTCGAGGACCCGCTGGACCTTCGCGACGAGCTCGCGCACGAGCGTGGCGCGCCAGGGGGTCCAGGCGAGCGGTCCGGTCGCGGCGGCGTCGGCGACGGTCAACAGGTAGAGCGACGCGAGTCGCTCCTGGTCGCCGATCCGCGCCGCGACGTCGTGGATCAGGTCGTCGTCCTGCAGGTCCCGCCGGGTCGCGGTGTCCGAGAGGAGCAGGTGCTCGGTGACCATGAACAGCACGAGGTCCGCGGTCTCCCGCGCGACGCCCATCCGGACCACGACCTCGCTCGCGATCCTCGCTCCCGCGGGGACGTGGTCTCCCTCGCCCGTCTTCCCGATGTCGTGCAGCAGGGCACCGAGCAGGAGGGCCTCGCGGTTCCTCACCGCCTCGACGGCCCGGGTGGCCACCCGGTCCTCGCCCGGGTCCCGCAGCAGCCGGGCCATCCCCGCGAAGGCCTGGAGCAGGTGCACGTCGACCGGGTAGCGGTGGTAGGGATCGCGCTGGGGCCGGGCCCGGACGTTCGTCCAGGCCGGGATGTACGCCTCCAGGAGTCCCAGCCGATCCAGGGTCTGGAACGGCCGGACGTCGCCGGTCCGCAGGAGCTCGAAGAAGGTGACCCGGACGTCCTCGGTCCACTCGACGGGTGAGGCGACCGAGGCGGCGTCGATGGCATCCAGCGCCACCGCAGGCGGCGCGCCGCCGGTGGTCGCCACCGACGCGAGCGCCCGAAGGACCCCGGCCGGCGTGGGATCGAGCGCCGGTGCGTCGGCGGCTCCGCGCAGGTACCGGTCGAGGGCGGCCGAACGGACGTGCTCCACCTGATGCGCGTGCCCGAACACCTGACGCATCAGCCCGTCCACGGCGAGCAGCCCGGGCTCGTCGACGAAGCCCATCTCGCTCGCGACCTGCGGCTGCTGCTCGAGCAGTAGGCGGTCGGTCGCTCGCCCGGTCTGCAGGTGCAGCGCGCTTCGGACCCGCACCAGGAACGCGGCCGCCGCGTCCACCGCCTGTCGCTCCGCTTCCCGGACGAGCCCCGCGTCCTCCAGGGTCCGGCCGAGCGCCGCGGCGAGCCAGGCGAGCACGTGGATGTCGCGGAGCCCGCCCGCTCCCTCCTTCAGGTCGGGTTCGAGCAAGGAGGAGGACGCTCCGAACCGCTCCCGACGACCCTCGGCGTCCGCGCTGAGGCGCTCGGCGAACGCCCGAGGATCTTCCCGGACCCGCTCGCCGAGCGCGCCGCGCAGCCGCTCCCAGGCGCCCCGGTCTCCGGCCAGCCATCGCCCGTCGAGCATCGCCGTCGTGGCGTCCAGCCGGTCGGCCGCGAGGTCCAAGCTCTCGTCGGCCGTTCGGACGCCGTGTCCCACCGAGAGCCCGGCGTCCCACAGCGGGTAGAGCAGACGACCAACGAGGGCCGCGACCCGGTCCGCGTCCGACTGATCGTGCAGGATCAGCAGGTCGATGTCCGACGCCGGCAGGAGCTCCTCACGCCCGTAGCCGCCGAGCGCCACGAGCGCCGCCCCCTCGGGCGGGTCCGCCGTCCCGAACAGCTCGACGAGACAGGCGTCGACGAGTGCGGAGCGTCGTGCGGCCGACCAGCGACCATGGTGTCCAGGGGAGTACGCGCGATCGAGGGCGTGCAGCTCGTCGAGCAACCGGGCGACCGGCGCCGGGCGCTCGGCCATGTCAGAGGGCGTCGGGGCCCATCTCGCCGGTGCGGATCCGCACGACCTGCTCGATCGGGACCACCCAGATCTTGCCGTCGCCGATCTTGCCCGTCCGCGCCGCCTTCGTGACCGCGTCCACAACCCCCTGGACCTGGTCGTCGTCGCAGAGCACCTCGACCTTCACCTTGGGCACGAAGTCCACCTGGTACTCGGCGCCGCGGTAGACCTCGGTGTGGCCGCGCTGACGACCGAACCCCTCGACGTCGGTCGTGGTGAGGCCGTTGACGCCCGCGTCGCGCAGCGACTCCTTCACCTCGTCCAGGCGGTGCGGCTTGACGATCGCGACGACGAGCTTCACGCGGCTAGCCCGCCGCGGCCTTCTTGCGCGTTGCGGGTGACTTCTTGGCGGCAGCGGGCTTCTTCGCGGTCGACTTCTTCCTGGCGGTCGAGCGCTTGGTGCCCCCGGACGCCGCGGGCGTGCGCTCCTTGGCGGCGGCGACCGAGGCCTTCAGCGCCGCCATCAGGTCGACCACCCTCGCGGGGGCCTCCTCGGTCGGCGCCTCGATCGGGACGCCGGCGAGCTTCTTCTCGACGATGTCCAGCAGAGCCTCGCGGTAGGCGTCGCTGAACGTCGCCGGGTTCCACGGCTCCGTCAGGCTCTCGATCAGCGACTTGGCCATCTCGACCTCGTTGGCGCGGACCTTCTCCTCCGCGCCGAGCGTGTCGAACTCGGCCGCTCGAACCTCGTCGGGCCAGTACATGGTCTCCAGGACGAACACGTCGTCCTTGAACCGCAGCGCGGCCAAGTGCTCCTTCTCGCGGAAGCTCACCTTGGCGATCCCGACCTTGCCTTCCTCGGAGAGCGCCTTGCGGAGCAGCGCGTACGCCTTGGCGCCCGTCTCGTCGGGGACGAGGTAGTAGGACTTCTTGAACAGGATCGGGTCGATCTCCTCGAGGTCGACGAACTGCTGGATGTCGATGGCCCGGCTGGACTCGACCGGCACCGCGTCCAGGTCTTCGTCGGTGATCACGATGTAGCGGTCCTTCTCGACCTCGTAGCCCTTCACGATGTGCTCGAAGTCGACCTCCTCGCCGTCGACCGAGCAGACCCGTTTCATGCGGATCCGACCCATGTCCTCATCGTGGAGCTGGTTGAACCTGAGGGACTTCTCCTCGGTCGCGGGGTACACGGCGACCGGGATCGTGACGAGGCCGAACGAGATGGCCCCCTTCCACATCGCTCTGGGTGGCATGGCGCTCTCCTCGGGACGGCGGATGCCCTGCGAGCAGGGAAGCTGGCATCCTAGCGCGCCTCGCGGACACCGCCCCGGAGGTTGACCGCTGGGCCGGCCGGTGCTACCAACCCAGCATGAGGACCCGGCCCGTCGCGCTCATCGTGCTCGTCGCTGCGCTCCTGCTCGCCGCGTGCTCGGGCGGGTCGACGGAGGTCTCCGGCGTGGACGGCGATGGCGCCACGGGGACGACGGCGGTGACCGGGGGAACGGGCTCCACGGGGGGCACCGGGGCGACCGGGACCCTGCCCACGGGACCCACCGCGGCCACGGGCGGCGGAGGGTTCGGCGGGGCCGTGTCGGTCGACACCCAGGCGCAGTCGGCCGCCGGCCTGCGGTCCGCCCTGTACTCGTGCGACGGGGTCGAGGGGACCTGGACCTACACCGTCCAGGGCGGGACGCCCCCGATCGATTTCGACATCGACACCACGTTCGACATGGAGGGCGGCGACGGCACCTTGGTGATCAGCGACGAGTTCGACGTCCCCGGCCTCGGGACCGTCGCGTTCACGGACACCATCGAGCTGGTGATCGCCGGCACGCCCGAGGCTCCCACCTTCCTCGCGACCTCGGTCGACGTCGACGTGCAGGCGCCGATCCCGGGGATCGAACAGATCGCCCAGGCGTTCTTCACCGAGAACGTGGAGGTTCCGATCCTCGCCGGCGCGAGGCAGTGCTGAGCGGGGACTGACCGCTACGCTGGCGCGATGCCGGCACGTCGGAAGAACGCCAGCGGCCGACCCTTCACCGTCGACCTCCCCAGGCCGCTCGAGGCGGAGAAGCGCGGCGACGCCTGGTGGCTCGAGGTCGAGGGTCGAGAGCTCCGGCTGTCGAACCTCGACAAGGTGTTCTGGCCGGACGAGGGCTACACGAAGGGCGACCTGGTCGCGTACTACCTGAACGTCGCCCCCCTGATCCTCCCGCACCTGGCCGAGCGCCCGCTCACCATGAAGCGGATGCCCGATGGCATCGCCGGTCCCTTCTTCTACGAGAAGACCGCTCCCTCGCACACCCCCGAGTGGATCCCGCGATGCCCCGTCCAGAGCGAGGACGCCAAGGGCGGCGTGATCGGGTACCTGGTGGTGAACGACCTGCCGTCGCTGCTCTACGTCGCGAACCTGGGCTGCATCGAGATGCACCCGCTCCACTCCCGCTGCGGCTCGGTCGAGACGCCCGATTACCTGTTCTTCGACCTCGACCCGATGGAGGCGCCGTTCGAGGCCGTGCGGACGGTCGCGCTCCACGTGAAGGCCGCCCTGGATGCGCTCGGTCTGTCGAGCTACCCGAAGACGAGCGGCGCGACCGGCATCCAGATCTACGTGCCGGTCGAGCGTGGCTGGTCCTACCAGCAGGTGCGCGACTTCGTCGGGACGCTCGGCCGCGTGATCGAGGCCGCCGACCGCGAACACGTCACGATGGCCTGGAAGATCGAGAACCGCACGGGCAAGGTGTTCATCGACCACAACATGAACCGCAGCGGCGCGAACATCGCCGCGGCCTACTCGATGCGGCCCGAGCCCGGAGCGACCGTTTCGACGCCGCTCGCGTGGGACGAGGTCGAGACGGAGATCGCCCCGCGGGACTTCCGTATCGACAACGTCTGGGCGCGGTTCGAGCGACTCGGCGACCTGTTCGACGCGGTCCGGACCGAACCGCAGGACCTCGCGCCGGCGCTCGAGGCCGTTGGCCTGCCCGCGCCGAAGGAGATCTCGATCTCGCGCTCGTCCGAGGAGGTGATCGCGGCCTCGCGCGACCCCGACCTGGCCGAGTACCTGCGCAAGCGCGCGTTCGGACCCGAGGGTACGACCGAGCCGGCTCCCGGCGGCGCACAGGGTCAGGGCAACTCGTTCGTGATCCACAAGCACCGTGCGACGCGCCTGCACTACGACGTTAGGCTCGAGCGCGACGGCGCGCTCCCCTCGTGGGCGGTCCCCCGAGGGCTCCCCACCGAGCGTGGCGACAAGCGCCTCGCGGTCCGGACCGAGGACCACCCCCTCGAGTACGGCGCGTTCGAGGGCACGATCCCCGAGGGACACTACGGCGCCGGCGAGGTTCGGATCTTCGACGACGGATGGTACGAGCCGCTCGAGTGGAGCGATTCGAAGGTGACCTTCCGCCTCCACGGCCGCCGGTACCCGGGCCTCGAGTTCCACTTCGTGAAGACCCGCACGGACTGGCTCGCGTTCCTCGGGTCTGCGCAGGGCGGCCCACTGGTCGCCTCGCCCCCGCCGATGCCACCGATGCTCGCCGAGGGAGGGTGGAAGCCGTTCGACGGCGGCGACTGGTGGTTCGAGCCCAAGTTCGACGGGATCCGCTCGATCACGCCGATGGCGACCGACCGGACGCGGCTGATCACCCGCAACGGACGCGACGTCTCCGACAAGTACCCGGAACTCCACATGGTCCACGAGTTGGTGAACCAGGTGAACGCGGTACTGGATGCCGAGATCGTCGCCTTCGATGAGGAGGGCAGGAACTCCTTCGAGGCGTTGCAGCAGCGGATGAACCTGTCGAACGAACGCGAGATCAAGCGGATCGCGCAGAAGATACCCGTGGCGTTGGTCGCGTTCGACCTGCTGTGGCTCGACGGGCAGGACCTGACCGGCCTCCGGCTCGAGGAGCGGCGCGAGCTGCTCGCGACGATCGTCGAGACCGATCAGCGCCTCCAGGTGATCACGCACGTCGAGGGCGAGGGCAAGCGGTTCGTCGAAGCGGCGCGCGAGCTCGGCCTGGAGGGCGTGGTCGCGAAGAAGCTCGGCTCGCGCTACCAGCCAGGCCGGCGATCGCCGGACTGGCGCAAGATCAAGCTCACCAACACCCAGGACTGCGTCATCCTGGGCTGGACGCCAGGACAGGGCGGCCGAGCGGGCACGTTCGGCGCGCTGCTCGTCGGTGCCTACGACGAGGGCCGGCTCCTGTGGATCGGTCAGGTCGGAACGGGGTTCACGCAGAAGACGCTCGAGGTTCTGCTCGAGCGTCTCGCGCCGATCGTCCGGACCGAGCCCGCCGGGGAGGACCCAGCACTTGCCGCGGTGAAGGGGGCGACGTTCGTCGATCCCGTCCTCGTCTGCGAGGTCGAGTACCTGGAGATCACGAAGAGCACGAAGAAGATGCGCGCGCCCTCCTTCAAAGGCCTGCGCGAGGACAAGGCGCCCGAGGACTGCATCCTCGAGCGGCCGCGCGGGCGCTGACGCTCTAGGTGCCCGGTGGGCGGTAGGGCACGGACTTGCCGATCCCGGCGTCGACGTCCGCCGCCGTGAGCAGCACGGTCGTCTGGATGGACACCGCACCGCCGGCCGCGACGGCCATCGCCATCCCCGCGGCGGTCTGGTGATCCGGAAGGTCGACGATGGCCACCACGTCGGTGGCCCCGAACGCCCAGTAGAACGCCTCGAGGCTGCCGCCGAGCCCGGACGCCAGCTGCCCGATGTGGTCCACGCGGCTGGCGGCGCCCTCCTTCATCAGCCCCTGGACACCCGCCTGCGTGTACGAGGCCTGGATCATGTACTTGGCCATCAGTGGCCTCCCTCGGGTCGACGGCCACCTATCTTCCGCCTCGCTCGCTGGCGGAGCAAACGGGGCTCAGAAGGGCTCGAAGCCGGCGCGGACCAGGAGGGCACGCACCTCCCGTTCGTCCAGGCCGCGATCGGTGAGCTCCTTGTAGATCCGGACGGCGGCGAGCGAGCGCCCGCAGCGGGGGCAGAACCGGAAGTGATGCTCCGCCGGTGTCTCGCACCAGGGGCAACGCGTGACCTCCACCTTGGCGCCGGGCTCGAGTCCCGTGTCGGCGAGGGCATCGATGTACCCCTTGCCGTAGTCCCACTGGATGTACTCGTCCTCGCGGACCTCGAACGCGGGCTCGTGCATCCTCGGCTCACCGGTCTGCAGCATGTGCTCGAGGTTCTCGGCGAGCAGCTCCCACTCGTAGAAGTGGTTCTCCCCGCAGTCCGGACAGGCGATCACGACGCCCTTCACGCCCTGGATCTGGAAGACCCGGCGCATCCCCGCGAGGTCCTCGAGGTCGGCGCGGACGTTCTCGACCTCGCCCGGCTCCAGGCCGGGTTCGCGCTCGTCGTCGTCCAGCGGCTCTTCCATCACTCCTGCTCCTCGTCGCGGAGCGTGAACGTCTTGAAACCCTCGGCGTACTCGAGGCCCCCGGCCTCGCCCACCTGCCGCGCACGCTCGCGCACCCACTCCTCCGAGTCTCCCGCACCCTGCGAGACGTGCCTGCGCAGGGCCTCCAACTTGGTGTCGAGCGTCTCCGAGATGTCAACGAAAGTATCGGCCTCCTCCGCCACGAGCCAAAGGTAGGGGACCTCGAACGGCTCCAGGCCCTCGTCGAGCAGCTCGGGGAACATGGGACGGCTCGGGGCGTCGGGCATCACCGTACAGAGCGCGAGCGTGCCGGCCTGCTTGTGGTCCCAGTGGTTGATGTAGCCCTTGGCGGACCACAAGCGCGAGGGGTCCGGGGCGACGATCACCTCGGGGCGCACGGTGCGAACCACCCGGGCGACCGCCCGGCGCGTCTCGAGGGTCACCTCGAGCTCCCCATCGCGGACCCCGAGGAACGACAGGCCCTTCACCCCGAGGACCTCGGCCGCGGCGCGCTGCTCTTCTTCGCGGATCGGCGCGAGGACCTCGCGCGTCATCGCCGGGTCGTTCGAGCCCGCCGACCCGTCCGTCAGGACGCAGTAGTGGACCTGCGTGCCCTCGCGAGCCCAGGCGGCCACGGTCCCGCCGCACATGAACTCGGCGTCGTCGGGGTGCGCGAAGATGACGAGCGCGCTCGCGAAGCGCATCGAGGCAGCCTACCTCGGCGCTCCGCTAGACCTCCTCGAACCTGAACAGCCGGTTGGCTAGGACGAAGGACACCGCGACCCAGATCGTGAGCGCGAGGATCTGCGGTCCCACCGAGGTGATCGGATCGCCTTCGACCGACACGGCGCGGATCGCCTCGAGCAGCGGGGTGAGGGGCAGGAACTTCACGATCCACTGGACGACCACGGGGAGCGTGTCCGTGGGGAAGAACGTGCCCGACAGGAACATCATCGGCAGCGCGATGGCGTTCGCGATCCCCTGGGCGGCGTCGGGGTTCTTGGCACGTCCGGCCGCGGCGAACCCCAGGTTCAGGAAGATCAGGTTCGCGAAGGTCACCAGGACGAAGAGCCAGATCAACTGTCCGTGGAGCTCCGCCCCGAACAGGAAGATGCCGACGGCCAGGATCAGCGCCGACTGGATGATCGAGAGCACGAGGCGGGCCCCGACCTGCGACGAGAGGAACCGGATCGGCGCGAGGGGTGTCGCGAGGATGCGGCGGAGGATCCTCTGCTCGCGGAAGCGCGAGATCGCGACGGCCATCCCGATGATCGACGCGTTCATCACGCCCATCGCGACGAGACCGGGCAGCAGGAAGTCGTAGTAGGAGACGTCCGACGACGCGACGCCACGCGCGTCCATGGACACCATCGGCTCCGAGACCCCGGCGGCCTCGAGGTTCACCCGGTCGACGATCCGCTCGATCGCGGTGATCGCGAACTGGTTCGTCTGGAAGTTGGTCTCGTCGTAGAGCACGTCGACCCCCGTCCCCTGCACCGCGATCACGACGTCGGTATCGCCGTCGTCCAGGCGCGCGGCCGAGGCGTCCAGGTCGGCGCGCTCCGTGACGACGAACGTCTCGATGCTGCCGAGCCCCTGTTCCATCGCCCCGAACACCGGTGACGCCGTCTCGCCGACGAGATCGATCTTCACCTCGGGCGTCTGCTCGAAGTCGAACAACCCGAACACCACCGCGAAGATCACCGGGAAGGCGAGCGCCCAGAACAGGGCCTGCTTGTCCCGATAGATCATCTTCGCGCTGGCACCGAAGAGCTTCCTCATGTCCTCACTCCCTCAGGCTCCGTCCCGTGAGGGACAGGAAGACGTCTTCCAGCGTGGCCGGGATGACCTGCACGTCCTCGATCCCGACGTCGTTCGCCTTCGTCCAGTCCAGGAACGCCGGGAGCGTGTCCCGGGCCCGTGCGACGGCCAGCTCATAGTTGAAGCCTCCGAGCAGCACCGGCGTCACGCCCTGGACCCCCGGCAGGGCCTTCAGGTCGTTCGCGTTCAGGTCCGACGCGGTGGCGAACTGGATCCGGTAGGCGGCGGGGAGCTGGTGGATCAGGCCGAGCGGCGTGTCGAGCGCCTGGATCTTGCCCAGGTCGATGATCGCGACCCGGTCGCAGAGGACCTGGGCCTCCTCCATGTAATGGGTCGTCATCACGATCGTCTTGCCCTCGGCGTGGTTGATGTGCTCGATCAGGTCCCACAGGTTCCGGCGAGCCTGCGGGTCCAGGCCGGTCGTGGGCTCGTCGAGGAACAGGACGTCGGGGTCGTTCACCATCGCGGCGACGATCGAGAACCGCTGCGCCTGCCCGCCCGAGAGATGGCCGACGAGCGACCCGGACTTGTCCTGGAGGCCTACCTTCTCGAGGAGGACCTCGGGCTCGACCGCCCGCTCGTAGAACGAGCCGAACAGCTCGAGGATCTCCTCGAGCGTCAGGTACTGGAAGTACGCGCTCGACTGCAGCTGCACACCGATCCGGTTCTTCATCGCGTCCCGGTCGGTGACCGAGTCGAGCCCCAGGACGCTCGTGCGCCCCGACGTCGGCGGGGTGAGCCCCTCGACGATCTCGAGCGTCGTGGTCTTGCCGGCACCGTTCGGTCCGAGGAAGCCGAACACCTCGCCGCGATGGACCTCGAACGACACGTGGTCGACCGCCGTGAGCGTGCCACCGTCCGGTGCGGGGAACTCCTTCACGAGGTCGTGCACCTCGACGGCGACCTCGCCCGTGATCCGTTCCGGGGTCATCCCTTCCCTCCCCTCCGAGTTGGAGCCATCGCGTCGCCCTGCAGACGCGCGAGCGCGTCGTCGCACCACTCGACGACACCCCGCGCATAGGTCATGCCGTACGTGAGCGTCAGGTACGGGGGGAGCGGCCCGCCCTGCTCGCGCAGGACCGGCTCGATCCGCTCGAAGGCCTCCAGCAGCTCCTCCGCCTGCCGGCGGTGCTCGGCCACGAGCGTCCCGATCGCGTCTCGCTGACCGAGGTGCGCGAAGAACAACCGGAGGAGGAACGGGCTCTTGATCGGATCGAACTCGGCCGGCGGCGTCTGCACCCAGGACCGGAGCGCCTCCTCACCCTCGGGTGTGATCGTGTAGACCCGCTTGTCGGGGCGGTCGGCCTGCTCGACCTCGCGCTCGGTCGCCCACCCGAGCGAGACGAGCCGCCGCAGCTCGGCGTAGAGCTGGCTCTTCGCCGGCGCCCAGAAGAACCCGATGGACCCCTCGATCGCCTTCATCAGGTCGTACCCCGACATCTCCCCGAACGTGAGCATCCCGAGCACGCCGTAGGCGGTATCAGGGGCGTTGGCGAGGTTCTCAACCATCGTGCGGTCCCTAGTCTCACTAGAACTAGTACGAGCCGTACTATATACCCTGGGTCGTGGGGTCCCGTCAACCCGAGCCGCTACCCTGCCGGCGTGAGCCTTCCCGAGGGGTATGCGATCCGGCCCGCGACCGACGGCGACGTCCCGGCCGTCGCCCGGGTGCTGCTCGCCGACGACCTGCGCGACACCGGCGGCTCCGTCTACGACGAGGACTTCGTGCGGGCCCAGTGGTCGACGCCGGGGTTCGATCCGGCCGTCGACGCCTGGGTCGTCCTCGAGACCGCCGGGGCGGTCGTGGGCGTGGCCAACGTGCTGCCCGACGGAGAGACTCGGCTGAAGTCCTGGGGCGCGGTGCACCCCGACCATCGGGGACTGGGCATCGGGTCGTTCCTGCTCGACCGGCTCGAGGCCCGAGCGGTCCAGCGGCTGGGCGCCGTCGCAGGCGCGACGTTCCACCACGCGATCAACGACGTCGACGAAGCGGGACGCGCGATGCTCCGCGCCCGCGGATTCAGCTTCGTCCGAAGCTTCCGGCACATGCAGATCGACCTCGACGGCCCGCGCGATCCGGGGCGACCACCGGAGGGCATCGACATCCGTGCGATCGAGCCCGAACGCGACCTGCCGCTCGCGCACGCCATCTTCGTCGAGACGTTCGCCGACGAGTGGGGGTACCGGGTGATCCCCTACGACGAGTGGCGCTCGCTCGAGGTGGAGGTCCCGGGGTTCGACCCCTCCCTCTGGCTCCTCGCCACCGAGGGCGACCAGGCGGTGGGTGCGCTGAACGCGATCGCGGAGGGCGACCGAGGGTGGATCGGCGAGCTCGGCGTCCGGAGGGCATGGCGGGGTCGAGGGATCGCGACGGCGATGCTCCGGCGAGCGTTCGCGACGTTCTCCGAACGCCGACTCCCTCACGCGATGCTCAACGTTGACTTCGAGAACCCGACGGGCGCGATGGCCCTGTACCAGAAGGTGGGGATGCGGGCCGTCCGCGGCTACGACGTCTACGAGAAGCCGATCGCTCAAGGCTCCTTGTAGATCGCCCAGAACTTCTTCACCGGCGAGAGGGCCTTCCATGTCGCCTTCGAACCCTTGGGCGTGATCAGCACGTCGCCGGGTCCCACGCGGTGGACGGTGCCGTCTCCCTCGGTCACCTCGACCTCGCCCTCGATGATCACCGCGACCTCGTGGTAGGGCGGCTCCATCGGGCCGGTCTCGGGGGCCCGGCGCCACAGGCCGAAGCTGAACATCGCATCGCCGGCTCGGAAGCTCACGACCTCCTCCCCCGGCGGGTTCGGATCGCGGGGCTCGGTCGGGATCTGCTCCCAGGCGAGGTCGTCGTGCTCGCCGGCCTTGATGACGCGGATGCTCGGGTCGAAGGACACGGTCGTCTCCTCGGGTCGATGGACGGCCCTAGGCTAGCGGCCGGTCCCCTCCAGGGCGTGCTCGATCGCGTCGGCCTGCGCCCGAACGCTCTGCGGCGAGGGGCCGCCGGGTGTCGAGCGGGCACGGACGGCGCGGTCCGCGTCCAGCAGGACCGCGCCGTCCGGGAGTCCGAGGTCGGTCCACTCGTCCGGAGAGAGGGTTCGAACGGTGCGCGCCTCGGCCTCGAGCCGCCGGAGCAGCTCGCCCACGCGCCGGTGCGCCTCGCGGAAGGGCACACCGGTACGGACGAGCGCCTCGGCAAGATCGGTCGCGTACAGCCCTTCGGCGAGCGCGGCCTGGCGCATCGCCTCGGGACGGAACGTCAGCGTCTCCACGCAGCCGGCGAGCGCGGCGAGGACGGCCTCGAGCGTGTCGGCCGCGTCGAACGCCGGCTGTTTGTCTTCCTGCAGGTCTCGGTGGTACCCGAGCGGCAGCCCCTGCAGCGTCGCGCTGAGGGTCACGAGATCCCCGACGACCCTGCCCGCCTTCGCGCGCGCGAGCTCGGCGACGTCCGGGTTGCGCTTGTTGGGCATCATGCTCGATCCCGTCGCGTAGGCCTCGTCGAGGCTCGCCCAGCCCAGCGCCTCGTCCGTGAACCGCGCGACGTCGGCGGCCAGCCGCGACAGGTGCGTGGCGCAGATCGCGAGCACGGCGAGGAACTCCTGCACCGTGTCGCGGTCGGAGACCGCGTCGATCGAGTTCTCGAACGCGCGGGCCAGCCCGAGCCGCTCGGCCGTTCGCGCGGGGTCGAGGCCGAGCGTCGAGGTGCCGAGGGCGCCGGCGCCGAGCGGCGAGACGCTCGCGCGTACCGACCACTGCACGAGGCGCTCTCGGTCTCGGAGCAACGCCCACGCGTGCGCGAGCAGGTGGTGACCGAGCGTCACGGGCTGCGCGAACCGGGCATGGGTCGTCCCGGGCATCACGGTCTCCGCGTGCGCGCGCGCGTGGCGGGCGAGCGCTCTCGAGAGCCGCACGACCCCTTCGTCGATCCGGGCCGCGGCCGCGATGAGCCACAGGCGGAGGTCGGTCATCACGAGGTCGTTGCGCGAGCGCCCGGCGTGGAGCTTGGCGCCGAGGTCCCCGAGCCGCTCGGTCACCCCGCGCTCGACCGCGGAGTGCACGTCCTCGTCGGCGGGGTGGAAGGCGAACGTTCCCGCCGCGATCTCGGCCCCTACCTCGCGGAGCGCCTTCTCGAGCTGGCCGGCCTCGTCGATGGTGACGAGACCCGCGTCCTCGAGGGCGCGGACGTGCGCGACCGAGGCCTCGACGTCCTGCGGCGCGAGGCGCACGTCGACGCCGAGCGAGCGACCGAGCGTCTCCGCCTCGGGCGCCGGGGGCTTCGCGAATCGCCCCGACCACAGCGGCCCCTCGCTCACGAGCGGGATCCCTCCCCCCTCGGGCCATCGCCCCGCTGCTCGAGCCCTCCCTGCCGGGTCGACCACACCTTGAGCGGGAGGCCCCAGAGCTTCACGAACCCCTCCGCGTGACGCTGGTCGAACGCGTCCTCGCTCCCGTACGTCGCGAGCGACAGGTCGTACAGGGCGTGCTCGGAACGACGGCCGACGACGGTGCACGCTCCGGGCGAGAACTCCAGCCGCACCTCTCCCGTCACGTGTTCCTGCGTGGCGTCCACGTACGCATCGATCGCCTGCCGGAGCGGGCTGAACCACAGGCCGTCGTACACGAGCTCGCTCCAGCGCTGCTCGAGGCCGGGCTTGTGGTGCGCGACCTCGCGCTCGAGGGTCAGATCCTCCAGCGCGCGGTGCGCCGCGATGAGGGCGAGCGCGCCGGGCACCTCGTACAGCTCTCGGCTCTTGATGCCCACCCGACGGTTCTCGAGCATGTCGACCCGCCCGAACCCGTACCGGCCGCCGAGCGCGTCGACCGTCCGGATCAGGTCCGGGAGCGTCCTCGTCGTCCCGTCGAGCGCCACGGGCACGCCCCGCTCGAACGCGACGACGACCTCCGAGGGCCCCACCGGGCGATCCTCCGGCGATGCCGTGCGCTCGAACGCGTCCTCGGGCGCCGCGACCCATGGGTCCTCGAGCGGCCCGCACTCGGCGGTGCGGCCCCACAGGTTCTCGTCGATCGAGTACGCGGTCGCCACGGTCGAGATCGGGATGCCCCACTCCCCCGCGAGCGCGATCGCCTTCTCGCGCGGGATCCCGGGGTCGCGGACCGGCGCGAGGACGCGCAGATCGGGCGCCAGGACTCCGAAGGACACCTCGAAGCGCACCTGGTCGTTGCCCTTGCCGGTGCACCCGTGCGCGACGACGCCCGCTCCGAGCTCGCGCGCCGCCCCGATCACCTCGGCGGCGATCAGCGGGCGGGCGAGGCTGCTCACCATCGGGTACTTCCCCTCGTACAGCCCGTTGGCCTTGATCGCGGGCACGAGGAACTCGGCGGCGAAGCGGTCCACGGCGTCGACCACCCGCACGGTGGCGGCGCCGGCGAGCTCCCCGCGTCGCCGGATCTGCTCGAAGTCCTCCTGCTGGCCGACGTCCACGGCCACGGCGTGGACCTCGTACCCGTGCTCGGCGAGCCAGCGGATCGTGACCGAGGTGTCGAGTCCACCCGAGTAGGCGAGCACCGCGCGTTCCATCAGGCCTCCATCAGTTCACTCAGGATCCGTTCGACCGAGCGAGCGGTGGAGCCCTCTCGCGGGACGACCAGGATCGTGTCGTCGCCGGCGATGGTGCCCGCGACGTCGGACAGGTTCGAACGGTCGAGCGCCTCGCCGAGAGCGTTCGCGGCGCCGGGCGGGGTGCGGATCACGAGGATCTCCCCCGCGCCGCGCGCGAACGAAAGCGCGAACTCGGCCAGCGCATGTCGAAGCAGGGTGGCGGACGGCGTGACCCCCGACCGTCCCGGGACGACGTATCGGGTCCCGTCCGTGTCGTGGATCCGGGCGAGGCCGAGGTCCTCGATGTCGCGACTGATCGTGGACTGCGTTGCCTCCAGGCCGAGCGACGCCAGTCGCACGCGGATCTCCTCCTGGCTGCCCAGGCGCTCGCGCCCGACGAGCGCCAAGATCGCCTGCTGGCGCCGCGACTTGGCCGCGCCCCCGTTGCGGTTCACTGCGCGGCTCCCGGCGGCGGGACGATCGCTCGACCCTCGGCGTTCGCCAGCCCGGGATCGCCGAGCGCGATCATGGTCCCCACGCCCTCGGGTGTGAACAGCTCGAGCACGAGGGCGTGCTCCACCCGCCCGTCGAGTAGGTGGACGCGCGGGACCCCGGCCTTGAGCGCTCGCACCGCGCTCTCGAGCTTGGGGATCATCCCGCCGCCCACGGCGTCCGGGTGGTCGAGCAGGTCGAGCACCTCCTCGACACCGAGCTCGGCGAGCAGCTCGCCGCCGGGTCCGATGACGCCGGGCACGTCGTTCATGTAGACGAGCTTCTCGGCCGACAGTCCCACCGCGAGCTCGGCGGCCATCACGTCGGCGTTCACGTTGTACGTCGCGCCGTCCAGGCCCGCGGCGATCGATGCGATCACGGGGACGAAGCCCTTCGAGATCAGGGTCCGCAGTAGCTCGCCGTCCACCCGGACGATCTCGCCGACCAGACCGAGATCCGGCTCGGCGCGACGCTCGGCGAGCGTGAGGCCTCCGTCGACCCCGGACAGGCCGACCGCAGGCACGTCGCCGGCCACGAGCTTCGACACGATCTGCGTGTTAAGGCTCCCGGCCAGGACCATCGTTGCCACCTCGAGGGTGGCCTCGTCGGTCACGCGGACCCCATCGACGAAACGAGGTTCGAGGCCCAGGCGCTCGGAGACCTCGCTCACCTGCGGCCCGCCCCCGTGCACGACGACCGGATGGATGCCCGCGTGCTGCAGCAGCGAGACGTCCTCGGCGAACGCGCTCGAGAGCGGCGCGCGCTCCATCGCGGCGCCGCCCACCTTGACCACGATCACCTTGTCGTGATGCTCCTGCATGAACGGCAGGGCCTCGATCAGCGTTCGGGCCTTCGCGACGGTCCGGTCGCGGACCTGCGGCGGGAGCTCGGCCGGGCTCACGTCGTGTACTCCCCGTTGATGCGGACGTACTCGTAGGACAGGTCGCAGCCGACGGCGCGGCTCCGACCGCGGCCGTCGCCGAGCGAGACGCGGACCCGGATGTCGGACTCCTTCATGGCGGTCCGCGCGGCCTCACCGTCGCCGTCGAAGTAGGGCCTCGCGATGTGCCCGCCATCGATCACGAGGACATCGCCGATCCAGGCCCTGACGTCTCCGGGCACGAACGTCGCGCCCGAGGAACCGATGGCCTGCAGGATCCGGCCGGGGTTCGGGTCCCCGCCGAACGCCGCCGTCTTCACGAGCGGTGAGTCGGCGACCGCCTTCGCGACGACCCGGGCATCCGCGGTGGTCGGTGCGCCCTCGACGTCGATCAGCAGGACGTGCGTGACGCCCTCGGCGTCGTGGGCGAGCTGCGACACCAGCGACTCCGTCACCTCGGTGACGGCGGCGCACAGGTCCGACCACGCCGACGAACCCGGCGTGACCGGGTCGCCGCCGGCCGCGCCGCTCGACAGGAGCAGGACCGTGTCGTTGGTGCTGCTGCTGGCGTCGACGGTCAACGACTCGAAGGGCTCCTCCAACGTGGATAGCGCGAGCTCGTGGAGCGCCGCCGGCGGCACCGGCGCGTCCGTGGTGAGGAAGACGAGCATCGTGGCCAGGTCGGGCGAGATCATCCCCACGCCCTTGGCCGCGCCCCCGACCCGGTACCCGGCCCGTTCCGCCTGCGCCTGTTTGTCGACGGTGTCCGTCGTCATGATCGCGCGGGCGAACGCATCGCCTCCGTCGATGGAGAGTCCGCCGACGAGCTCGGGCAGCCCGGCGAGGAGGTGATCCATGTGGATGCGCTCCCCGATCACCCCCGTCGAGCACGAGAGCACCTCGTGCTCGTCGAGCGCGAGGAGCTCCGCGAGCGCCCCGGTCGCCGCGACGGCGTCCGCCTCGCCCTCGGGACCGGTCCCGGCGTTCGCCTGGCCGCTGTTCACGAGGACCGCGCGGGCCGAGCCGTCGGCGAGGCGCTCGCGGCACAGGAGCACCGGCCACGCCGCGAACGCGTTCGTCGTGAACAGCCCGGCCGCGGTCGCCGGCCCGTCCGCGACGAGCAGGGCGAGATCGGGGTTCCCCGAGGGCTTCAGACCCGCCTCGATGCCGGCGGCGCGGAACCCGAGTGGGAACGTCACGCTCACGGGTACAGCGCCGCCCGGGGCAGCCCGGTCGTCTCTTCAAGGCCGGCCATGAGGTTGAGGTTCTGGATCGCCTGGCCGGCGGCCCCCTTCACGAGGTTGTCGAGCGCACCGGCGATCACCGCCGTCCCCGTCCGAGCATCGACGACGGCCTGGAGCTCGACCACGTTCGCACCGCGGGTCCGCTTCGTGTCGACCATGCCGCCCGGCGGGAGAACCCGGACGAAGGGCTCCGCCGCATACGCGCCGAGGAGCGCATCGGTGAGGGCCTCGGTCGTCGCCTCCGCCGTCGCGTGCACGTAGCACGTCACGAGGACGCCGCGGACCGAGGGGACCAGGTGCGGGACGAACGAGACGCTCGGCGTCGTGCCGGTCGCGAGCTCGAGGACGCGCTCCATCTCGGGCGTGTGCTGATGTGCCGGGAAGCGGTAGGGCCGCACGCTCTCCTCGGTGACCGCGTAGGACATGGCCTCCGTGGCCACTCGCCCGGCTCCCGAGAGACCGGTCTTGCCGTCCACGAGGATCGGACCGGCCTCGACGAGCCCGGCGGACAGGAGCGGGGCGAGGCCGAGGGCGAGCGGCGTCGGGTAGCACCCGGGGTTGGCCACGAGGTCGGCTCCCCGGATCTGGTCGCGGAAGAGCTCGGGCAGCCCGTACACCGCCTTGTCGAGCCAGGCGGGTGAGGGATGGTCGAACCCGTACCAGTGTGGGTACGCGGAGGCGGGGAGTCGGAAGTCGCCCGCGAGGTCGATCACACGCGCCCCACCGTCCAGGAGGCTCGGCGCGAGCTCGGCACTCCGGCCGTGAGGCAGGGCCAGGAAGACCACGTCCGTCCTACCCACGTCGGCGACCGGGGCGATCACCAGGTCGGCGACCGCCGTCCCGGCGAGGTGCGGGTGGACATCGGCGAGG
>DASSJM010000113.1:0-16902 GCA_035691205.1 Actinomycetota bacterium | reverse complement strand
TGATCCTCAGCCGAGGATCCGCGCCTCGCCGAACCCGGCATCGAGCGCGTGCTGCTCCTCGAACCGCCGGGGGTGGAACTGCTCGAGGCCGGGATCCACGTCCGCGTCCGTCACAAGGTCGGCGAGGTGGCGGCCGAGCGCGGGAGCGAGCTTGAACCCGTGGCCGCTCGTGCCGGCGTCAACGAACACCCCGTCGGCGATCTCACCGATCACCGGCTGCCAGTCGGGGCTCACGTCGTACAGGCTCGCCCACCCGCCTCTCGCCGTCGCCCGCTCGAGCCCCGGGACGCGGCGCACCGCGGCCGAGCCGAGCGCGTGCGACTCCTCCTCGCCCAGCCGCTCGTCGAAGTCGTCCGGGTCCACGGTCGGCTCCGGGTGGAGGGGCCCCATCAGGAAGAGCTCGTCGCCCTCGGGGCGGAAGTAGTAGCCGTTGGGCAGGTCGCCGTGCGCGGGCACCCGCAGGTCGTCGTCGCCCCAGGCGAACGTGGCCACGATGTGGCGCTCCACCGTGAGGGGCAGGTCGGCGCCCACCTGCGTGGCAAGCGGTTTCGTCCAGGGCCCAGCGGCGATCAGGACTCGGCCGGCCCCGACGCGCGTGCCGTCATCGATCGTCAGACCCCACCCCGTGCCCTCGCGCTCGATGGTCGTCACTCCATGGCCGAGCCAGATCTCCGTCCCTTGCTCGCGGGCGTGGTCGAGGAGCCCCTGCGTCGTGAGCACCGGGTCGGCATAGCCGGCGTCCCGCTCGAGCGCGGCGATCGCGATGCCCTCGAGGTCGAAGGCCGGCCACTCTGCCAGCACCTCCGCCGGCTCGAGTAGGTCCGTGGGGATGCCCTGTTCGTTCAGGCGGGGCACGGTCGCCCGCACGACGGCCTCGTCCTCGGCCGGGTGCAGCACGAGCAGCCCGGTCTCGCGGAAGCCCGATCCTCGTCCCGTGTGCTCCGCGAAATCGCGGAACATCGCGATCGCCTCGGCCGCGACCCCAGCGAGGAACGCGTTGGTGTAGTAGGCGCGGCAGATCGCGCTGGAGCGACCGGTCGGTCCGCCCGCGGGGCCTCGCGGGTCGAGCACGACCGCGTGGATCCCCCGGGCTGCTAGGTGGAAGGCCGCGGCCGCGCCGTGCACCCCCGCGCCGATCACCGCGACGTCGAACGTCTCCATGCGCGCGGGAGTCTAGCCGTCCGTCCCTGGGTCGTGCCGGACTCGCCGTTGGTGGGGGGATCGGCGAAGTCCCTAGGCCGCCGGATCGCCGTGCGGCGGGGGCTCGGCCCCGTAGACTGCGATACCATCGGCCGCCATGGATGATGACGCGTTCCTACCAGGGACCCCCGAGGTCCAACTGCACGACGAAGCCACCGTCCTCATGGCGGGCGGGGCTCTGAAGAACAAGCGGGGCGTTGTCCACCTGACCAACGACCGGTTGTTCTTCAACGACCAGCGGTTCAACCCGAGCCTCGCGGCCGACGCAGGCGGGGCGCTTGCCGGGAAACTGGCCGAGCAGTTGGAGAAGCTGCGGAAGGAGCATCCCCCGATGATCGACCTCCCGCTGACCGACATCACCCGCGTCTCACACGTCACGAAGCTCACGGTCCGGGACATCCTGGTCGTCGAGACGGCCGCGGGCGAAAGTCGATTCGCCAACGGGTTCAAGACCATGAGCCCACTGCTCCGGCGGACCATCACTGAGCGCCACGGCCGCAGAGTGGTCGACGACAGCGAGGACGCCTGGCGCGTCGAGGGTTGAGCGTCTCCTAGGCCCAGCGTGCCGTTCCCGACCCCTTCGCTGGGCAAGCCGCAAGCGGGATCGATCAAGGACGAGACTCGATCGGGCGTGGGAGCGAGCGAGAGGGTGCGGGTTACGTGAGCTCCGCATACCGGAAACACGATGTTTCGTGGTCGTTCACCATGCCGGTCGCCTGCATGAACGCGTAGCAGACCGTTGGCCCCACGAACCGGAACCCGCGTCGCTTCAGATCCTTGCTCATCGCGCGGGACTCCTCGGTCTCGGCGGGCAGATCGGACATCCGCCGCCATCGGTTGATCTTGGGGCGGCCGCCGACGAACGACCACAGGTAGGCGTCGAGCGAGCCCAGCTCCCGTCGGACCTCGAGCACGCGCTTGGCGTTGTTGACCGTGGACTCGACCTTGAGCCGGTTCCGCACGATGCCGGGATCCTGCAGGAGGCGTTCGACCTTCGACGGCGTGAACCGGGCCACCTTCGCGGCGTCGAAGTCAGCGAACGCCCGCCGGTACCCCTCGCGCTTGTTCAGGATCGTGGACCACGAGAGCCCGGCCTGAGCACCTTCGAGCGTGAGCATCTCGAACAGGTGGACGTCGTCGTGCGAGGGCACGCCCCACTCCTCGTCGTGGTAGGCGAGGTAGTTGGCGATCCCGGACGGCGCCCACTCACAGCGCTTCGGCATGGCCCGAACGCTAGCATCGGCCTCCGACATGGGCAGAGCGTGGTGGGAGCGACCGGGGCTCGAGATGCTTCAAGGCCGACTGCACGTCGCCGGCCGCGACGCCGAGGCTCAAGCACGCGAGCACGGGACCCCGCTGTTCGTCTACGACCTGGCCCGGATCGAGGAGCAGGCGCGGGCGCTCGAGGGCGCATTCGAGGCGATCGGCGTCCCCTTCGTGCTCCGCCTGGCGATCAAGGCGCAACGCGACCCGGCCGTCCTGCGGTTCGTCCGGGCGCTCGGCACGGTGGGGATCGACGCGTGCTCGCCGCAGGAGGTTCGCCTGGTCCTCGAGCACGGCTGGGAGGCCGAGGAGGTCAGCTACACCGGCACGAACGTCTCCGAGCGCGACCTGGACGTCCTCCTCGCCACCGGCGTGCACGTGAACCTGGACCTGCTGTCGCAGCTCCGCAGGTGGGGACGGCGGGCGCCCGGCTCCACGGTCGGGATCCGCGTGAACCCCCGCGCCGGCGCGACCCGGAGCGCCGAGGCTGGAGCCGCCGCCCACGAGTCGCTCTACGCGGGCGCCAGGCCGACGAAGTTCGGGATCTTCCCCGAGCAGCTGGACGAGGCGCTCGCGATCGCCGCCGAGCACGACCTGCGGATCGACACGGTCCACGTGCACACGGGCGACGGGTTCCTGACGGAGGACCTCCCTCGGTTCGGCGTCGCCCTCGAACGCGTGGCGGCGATGGCCGAGCGCGTCCGTGAGGCGGGTCACCGGCTGGCGGAGGTGAACGTCGGCGGCGGCCTCGGCGTCCCGCAGGTCGAGGGGGACGAGCCGCTCGACGTGGACGCCTTCGCGGCGCTGCTGTCCCGCCACCTCGGCCCGCTCGGCGTCACGATCTCCGTCGAGCCGGGCGACCACCTATGCAAGGAGATGGGCGTGCTGCTCGCCGAGGTCGTGACGGTCGAGGAGCGTGACGGTGTGTGGTTCGCGGGGGTAGACGCCGGGTACAACGTCGCGCCCGAGCGGTTCATCTACGGCTCGAGCTTCCCGATCGTGCGGTGTGCGGGTGGCGCGCCGTCGCGCGGCTACACGGTCGCGGGCAACATCAACGAGGGGCCCGACCACTGGGGCGAGGAGGTCGAGCTCCCCGAGCTCGCCGAGGGCGACATCGTGGCCGTGCTGAACGTGGGCTCGTACAACCAGTCGATGCACCTGGACCACTGCCTGCGGCCGCCCGCAGGCGTGGTGGCGCTGGGCGACCGAGGCTAACGTGTCCGGGGGAAGCCCAGGTCAACCTTGCTCGTCGAAGGGTCGGGCCAGCGGGCGGTGACGACCTTGCCCTTCGTGAAGAACTGGACGCCCTCGGGCCCGTACATGTGGTTGTCCCCGAACAGCGAGTCCTTCCACCCGCCGAACGAGAACCAGGCGACCGGCACGGGGATCGGCACGTTGATGCCGACCATCCCGGTGCTCACGTCGAACTGGAACTGCCGGGCGGCGCCGCCGTCGCGGGTGAAGATCGCGGACCCGTTGCCCCACGGGTTGCGGTCGATCAGGCCCATGGCGTCGTCGTACGTATCGACGCGCACGACGGTGAGGACCGGTCCGAAGATCTCGTCGCGGTAGCAGTCCATCTCGGTCGTGACGTGGTCGATCAGGGCGGGGCCGAAGAAGAACCCCGTGCCCCAGAGCTCGTGCTCTCGTCCGTCCACGCGGACGGTCGCGCCCTGGGCCGCGCCGCTGTCCATGTACGAGGCCACCTTGTCCCGATGCGCGAGCGTGATCAGCGGCCCCATCTCGGAGTCCGGGTCCATGCCGTCGCCGACCTTGACCTTGGGGATCCGCGCCTCGATCGCTTCGATCAGCTCGTCCGCGACCCCGCCGACGGCGACGACCGTGGCGATCGCCATGCACCGCTCGCCCGCCGAGCCGTAGCCCGCCGAGACGGCGGCGTCGGCGGTCAGGTCCAGGTCGGCATCGGGCAGCACCACCATGTGGTTCTTCGCCCCGGCCAGCGCCTGGACCCGCTTGTGGTGCGCGGTCCCGGTCTCGTAGATGTACTTCGCCACCGGGGTCGAGCCGACGAAGCTGACCGCCTGGATGTCGGGGTGCTCGAGGATCCGGTCCACCGCGACCTTGTCGCCCTGCACCACGTTGAACACGCCCTCGGGGAAGCCGGCCTCGGCGACCAGGTCGGCCAGGAGGAGCGAGGGGCCCGGATCCTTCTCCGACGGCTTGAGGACGAAGGTGTTGCCGCAGGCCATGGCGTTGGCCGCCATCCACATCGGGACCATCGACGGGAAGTTGAACGGCGTCAGCCCGGCGACCACCCCGAGCGGCTGGCGGATCGAGTAGACGTCGTAGCCGGTGGAGACCTGCTCGCTGAAGCCTCCCTTCAGCAGGCTCGGGATCCCGCACGCGTACTCGACGTTCTCCAGGGCGCGCCCGACCTCTCCGAGCGCGTCCGTGAACACCTTGCCGTGCTGGGCGGTGAGGACCTTCGCGATGTCGGCCTTGTGCTGGTCCAACAGCTCGCGGAGGCGGAACATCATCTCGGCGCGGCGCGACAGGCTGGTCGCGCGCCACTCGGGGAAGGCCTCCCGAGCGGCGTCGACCGCGCGGTCGACGTCGTCGGCGGAGGCGAAGTCGACCTCGTGCGTCTGCTCGCCGGTCGCGGGGTTGAACACCGGTCCGGAGCGACCCGAGTCACCGAAGACGTGCTTGCCGCCGATGTAGTGGCCGATGCGGTCCATGTGGTCCCCCTCAGGGCTCGGTCGTTCCGGCGATGGTACCGGGTCGCCCCGAGGCAAGTCATGGGGGCCCCGTGGGCCGTCGGGCTAGACTGCGTGCCTGACCAAGGAGGGGTCGCGATGGCGGAGCTGTCCGCGGAGCAGATCGTCGAGCTGAGCCTCAGGCACACCCTGTACGACTGGCAGCAGCAGGGGACCACCACGCCGCTCGCCGTCGCGAGCGCGAAGGGCTGCGAGTTCTTCACGGTGGACGGCAAGCGGTACCTGGACTTCAACAGCCAGCTGATGGGGGTGAACATCGGGCACGCCGACGCGCGTGTGGCCGAGGCGATCGCCGAGCAGGCTCGGAGCCTCCCCTACATCACGCCGTTCGCGGCGACCGAGGTCCGCGCGCTCCTGGGCCAGAAGATGGCCGAGCTGCTGCCCGGCGACATGGACAAGGTGTTCTTCACGCTCGGCGGTGCCGAGGCCAACGAGAACGCGATCCGGATCGCGAAGGCCGTGACCGGGCGCCACAAGATCCTCGCGCGCTATCGCAGCTACCACGGCGCCACGTACGCGACGATCACCCTCACGGGCGATCCGCGCCGATGGGGCAACGAGCCGGGCATGCCGGGTGTGGTCCACGTCCTGGACCCGTACCACGGGACCCAGCGGGGGACCGACGATGCGGAGACGGCGCTCGCCTACCTCGAGGAGACGATCATGCTCGAGGGCCCCGAGACGATCGCGGCGTTCATCCTCGAGCCCGTCACCGGCACCAACGGCATCCTCGTCCCGCCCGACGGCTACCTGCAGGGCGTCCGCGAGCTCTGCGACCGCCACGGCATCTTGATGATCGCCGACGAGGTGATGTCCGGGTTCGGCAGGACGGGGGAGTGGTTCGCCGTGAACCACTGGGGCGTCGTCCCCGACATCATCACGATGGCCAAGGGCCTCACGTCGAGCTACGTGCCGCTCGGGGCGGTGGGCCTTCGCCCCAACGTCTACTCGTACTTCGACGAGCACGTCTTCTGGGGCGGGCTCACGTACAACTCGCATCCCCTTGCGCTGGCGGCCGCGCTCGCCACGATCCGGGTGTACGAGGAGGATGGCCTCCTCGAGCACACCCGGAAGATGGGCGAGGTGATGGCGCGCCATCACGCCGATCTGAAGGACAAGCACCCCAGCGTGGGGCTGGTGCGGAGCATCGGCCTGTTCGGGATCGTCGAGCTCGTTCGCAACCGAGCAACGATGGAGCCGATGGCGCCGTTCAACGGCGTGAGCAACGAGATGAAGGCGATCGGCGCGTACCTGAACGAGAAGGGTCTGTTCACGATGCTGCGCTTCAACGGCATCATGACCAATCCACCACTGCCGATCACCGAGGAGCAGCTGGGCGAGGGCTTCGCGATCATCGACGGGGCGCTCACCACGCACGCGGACCCGGCCGTCACCGGCTGACCGTCGCGTGACCGAGCGGGTCGGCTTCGTCGGGCTCGGCCTGATGGGCAAGCCGATGGCGCGCAACCTGCTCGGGGCGGGCTTCCCCCTGACCGTCCACTCGCGTTCCGCGCCCCCGGTCGACGAGCTGGTCGGCGCTGGTGCCGCGCGCGCGTCGAGCCCCGCCGAGGTCGCGGCCGCGAGCGACGTCGTCGTCACGATGCTGCCCGACACGCCCGACGTCGAGGCGGTGCTGTTCGGCGACGACGGGATCGCCTCGGGGGCATCGGAGGGCTCGCTCCTGATCGACATGAGCACGATCGACCCGATCGCCACTCGCGGCTACGCGGAGCGCCTCGCCGGGCTGGGGGTCTCGATGCTCGATGCCCCCGTCTCCGGCGGCGAGGTCGGTGCGACCGACGGGACACTGTCGATCATGGTCGGGGGTCCCGAGGAGGTCTTCGACCGGGCGCTCCCGCTGCTGCGGGCGATGGGAGGGACGATCGTGCACGTGGGCCCGTCCGGCGCCGGGCAGGTGACGAAGGCGTGCAACCAGCTCGTCGTGGCCTCCGCCGTCGAGGCGGTGGCCGAGGCCCTGGTGCTCGCCGCCAAGGCGGGGGTCGATCCGGTCAAGGTGCGGGAGGCGCTGCTCGGTGGGTTCGCCGGGTCCAAGGTGCTCGAGCTGCATGGTCGCCGGATGCTCGACGGCGACTTCGCGCCGGGCTTCCGCTCGGCCTTGATGGCCAAGGACGGGCGGATCGTCGTGCGGGCGGCTGCGGAGCTCGGCGCACCGATCCCGGCCTTCCGCGCCGTCGCCGACCGGCTGGAGGCGATGCTCCCGGCCGGGCGCGGCGACCTCGATTACGCCGCCCTCGTCACGCTCCTCGAGGACGAGGCGGGCAGCTCGCTCGCCCCCGAGGGCGAGACGCCGGCATGAGGCGCGATCTGCCGGGCGGGTTCGAGCTCGACGACGACCCCGGCCGCGTGGACATGGATGCGGTCTGGGCGTTCCTGTCGACCGAGGCGTACTGGGGACGCGAGCGCTCGCGCGCGGACGTGGAGCGCCAGGTGCGCGAGGCCTCGCGCATCGCGGGTCTGTACCACGGCGGACGCCAGGTCGGGTTCGCGCGCTGCTGGGCGGACGGACGCGTGGCCTACCTGGCCGACGTCTACGTCCTGGCCGAGCATCGAGGCCGAGGCCTCGGCACCGAGCTCGTCCGGTTCACGGTGGAGGACGGGCCGCACGCGGGGCTCCGGTGGATGCTCCACACCCGCGACGGTCACGGCCTGTACGAGCGGTTCGGGTTCGCGCCGCCGGACGAGCGCTACCTGGAGCGACCGCCCACGACCGAGCGCGACTGAGCCGACGCATCATCGACCTTCGACCATCGCTCCGCCCAGCCGCCGAGCGCGTCGATGGCTCCGCGGAGATCCGATCCGGCCTCGGTGAGGGAGTACTCGATCCGAACCGGGCGGTCGTCGATGACCGTCCGGCGCACGATGCCCCGGGACTCGAGCTGCTTCAACCGTTCGGAGAGCAGGTGGTCGGAGATGCCGGGGATCGCGTCGCGGATCTGACCGAACCGGCTCGGCCCCCCGAGGAGCACCCGGACGACCTGCGGGTTCCAGCGCCGGCCGAGGATCTCGGCGGCGCGCTGGAAGTGCTCGCAGACCGGACCTTCGATCTCCTCCATCGCCGCGCCAGCTTACCTCATCTGCTTCCAGGTTGGTAGTAGCTTACGGAATAGATGTCGCTCCCAGGGGGTTAGTCGATGTAACGGGGTCCAGACCGGTTCCCCACGGGATCGAGGAGGAGGCATCATGTCCCAGACCATGGACGCGAGGACCGTCGAGGGCGTCGAGCTGCCGCCCGCCGGAACGTGGACGTTCGACAAGGGGCACACGAGCCTTGAGTTCGTGGCCCGACACATGCTGTCGAAGGTGCGTGGTCGCTTCACCGAGTTCGACGGTCGGGTCCAGATCGCCGAGCGCCCCGAGGACTCGAGCGTCGAGATCGAGATCACATCCTCGAGCATCCAGACGAACCAGGACTACCGGGACAACCACCTGAGGAGCGGCGACTTCCTGGAGGCTGACGAGTACCCCACGCTCACGTTCCGGAGCACGGCGGTCCGACCGACGGGCGGGAACCGGTTCGAGCTGGTCGGGGACCTCACGATCAAGGACGTGACCAACGAGGTCGTCCTCGATGCAGAGTTCGGCGGCTTCGGTCCGACCGCCGACGACCAGGGCACCGTGGCCTTCTTCTCCGCGAGAACCGAGATCGACCGCGAGGACTGGGACATGACCTGGAACATGGCCGTCGAGACCGGGGGCGTGCTCGTGGGCAGGAAGGTCCGCCTCGAGATCGACGCCGAGATCCTGCTATCCGAGTAGGTCCCGGTCCTGGGGCCGGTCAGGGCTCGACCTGGAGCGGACGTGAGAGCCAGGCGCGGGCCGAGCCCTGCGCCGTCGGCTCGAAGCAGACGGCCACAAGGGTCAGGTCGGGGACCTCGGCCTTCGTGAGGCCCTGCACGAACGCCACTTCCCGCACGCCTTCGGGGGGACCTTCCGCGGGAGGGACGATGGAGCCGTCCGGCCCCAGGAACCGTCGGATCTCGGCGTACGTCGCGCCGTCCAGCCCGATCAGGAAGGCGTTGTCCGTCTCCCCCGGGGGGCCGACGTAGTCGAGCACCTGTTCGCCAGAGCCCACCGGCGAGGGCTCCACCGTGCACCGCTCGCCGTCGAACACGATCGTGATCGTGGGCTCGGGTCGGACCGCCGTGACGTCCTCGCCGGTCAGGACCGAGAGGTACTCGCTCTCGAAGGCGAGGGGATCGGGGACCGCGTTCGCGAAGCGGACCGTCGCCCCCTCATCCCACCGGTCGATCCACCCCGCGCCGGCGTCGAGCGAGGCCGTGACCAGGACGCGGGCCTCGTCCCACGTGGCGAGCTCGGGCCGGAACACCAGCGCCGTGGCCAGGGTGTCCCAGAACTGGTACCCACCCTGGGTGAAGATCGGTTCGTTGGAGGCGATGATCGCCCGCACCGCCTCCGCCTCGGGCGTGGTCAGGTGCTCGTCGAGGGCGTCCACGAAGAACGATGTGAACGGCACGTCCTCGGTCGCGTCGAGAGGCACGAGGCTGACGTCCATCTCCGCGATCACTTCCCTCGCGGCGAGTGGGTCCACCCATACGTTGTACTCGGCCACACCGTTCGGCGTGTTCCCGACCGTGTCGATCGCCCCGGCCATCGCGACGAACTCGGGGACCCGCTCCGCCAGTGCCGGGTCGGCTCGCAGCGCCTCGGCGACGTTCGTCAGGGGCCCGAGCGTGATCAGGGTGGCGTCGCCGTCGAGCGTGTCCAGCAGGAGGTCCGTCGCGCCGCGGGGGTCGGCGGTCGCATCCACCTCCGGTAGGTCCAGCATCGACAGGTCGTCGACGGCGGTCCGCCATTCGTCGGGGAACGCGTTCGTCCCCTGGAGCGGGGTCTCGCGGCCGCACGCAACCGGCACGTCGGTCTCCCCGCCGAGCGCGAGCAGCCGGAGGGCATTGCTCACGCCCGGGTCGCAATGCGCCTCGCCGGTGCCGGTGATCGTCACGGCGTCGATCGCGACGTCGTCGCGCTGCAGCAGGTACAGGAGCGCCATGATGTCGTCGAACGCCAGGTCGGTGTCGAACACGATGTGCTTGAGCCCGTCGGCCTGCGAGGGTCCGCTGGTCGCGCGCGGGGCCGCGGCGTCCTGCTCGGGGTCGCATGCGAACCCGAGCGCCGCGAGCACGGCCAGGGCGAGCGCGATCCGTCTCACGGCCCCAGCGTAGGACCTCCGGCGCCCGTCGCCAGCGGTGCAGGCACCACGGTTCGGGTGGTGCCGGCGCCCGGGTAGCATCGGCGGACATGCGGGTCGCCCTGTGCCAGACGAACACCGGCGAGGACGTCGTCGCCAACGAGCAGCAGGCGTTCGGTCTGCTCGACCGCGCCGCGGCCGGTGGCGCGGATCTCGCGGCGCTCCCCGAGGTCTGGCCCCGGCAGGGCTCGGCGTCCCAGATGCGCGAGGCCGCCGAGCCGCTCGACGGGCACCGCGTCGAGCGGCTGGCGCAGGTCGCGCGTCGCCACCGGATGTGGGTCCACGGGGGAAGCCTGCTCGAGCTGGACGGCGACCGCGTGTTCAACACGAGCGTGCTGTTCGACCGCGAGGGGTCCCTGGTCGCGACGTACCGCAAGATCCACCTGTTCGACGCCGACCCGCCGGGCGCGGTCCCCAGCCGCGAGTCGTTCCTGTTCGCGCCGGGGGAGTCGGTGGTGACCGCCGAGACCGAGTTCGGACGCGTCGGCCTCTCGATCTGCTACGACGTGCGGTTCCCCGAGCTGTACCGCACCCTCGCCGTCCAGGGCGCGACGATCGTATTCGTGCCCGCGGCCTTCCGCTACGAGACCGGCGTCGATCACTGGGAGGTGCTCCTTCGGGCCCGCGCGATCGAGGATCAGGTCTTCGTGATCGCGGCCGCGCAGTGGGGGACCTGGGGGCCGCGCGGCCGCGAGCGCCGGAACTTCGGCCGCAGCCTGGTCGCCGACCCGTGGGGACGCCTGCTCGCCGTGGCGCCCGACGAGGTCGGGGTCACGTTCGCGGATCTGGACCTCGCCGAGACGGGGCGGGTCCGCGAGATCCTCCCGTCGCTCCGGCATCGGCGCCTGTCCCCTTCCTGCTGAGAGGGCGTCGGGCGCCGCCGGTGTCTGGTCCGTACTGACCATCCGGCGCCGGGTCCCGATATCCCCGCGGGCTAAGGTCCGCGGCCGTTCCGGCCGATACCCATCTCGAAGGGTTCGGTCCCGACAAATGGCAAACCGCCGGGAACGGCGGGACGCAAAGCCCCGGGCCCCACCGCCGGAAGGGCGAGGGCAGCCGGGCTACCGAAGGACCGGGTCTCCACCCGGAGCCCGGTTCGCCGGGACCCTGATGAGTGGAGGCGGCGTGACGACCCGAGTCACCCCGAGACGGCGAGGGATCGCGGTCGCCTTCCTGCTGCTCGCCTCGCTCATGTGGTCGGGGATCGCGACCGACCAGGCCGAGGCGGGCGCGAAGGCGGATCGCTCGCAGATGCTCCGGCTCACCAACGAGGATCGGGCGGACCGGAACCGCGATGGCCTCGACCTGGACGCGAAGCTCTCCCGCTACGCCATCCGCCACTCGCGCGAGATGGCGCGGGCCGGGTACCTGTTCCATTCCGAGGACCTCGCGGACGTGCTGGACGACGTGGATTGGTCGCTCGGCGGCGAGAACGTGGGCGTCGGATCGTCCCTCGCCGACCTGGAGGCGGCGTTCATGGCGTCGAAGCCGCACCGCCGGAACATCCTCGAGCAGGACTTCGAGAACGCCGCGATCGGGGTCGTGAAGTCAGACGGGAACTTCTGGGTGACGGTCATCTTCTACGGCTAGCCCCTCCCGACCTAGCCGTGGATGAGGAGCCCCGCCTCTCGGCCGGGGCTCCTCCGCATCTCAGGCTCGGCCCAGATCCGCGCGGCGGTCCACGTCGACCGGCGCGTCCTCGTCGAGGGTGATCTCCTCGACGAGCTCCGGATGCGCATCGAACAGAGCGCGGGCACCGGTGTCGCCCTCCAGCGCCCGGACCCTGGCCCAGATCCCCCGAGGGATCAGCGCCGGCCCGGGACCGTCGCGGAACCGCAGCCGGACCGCCGTCGGCGCCGCCGGCATGAACGCCTCGATGAGCGCCCGGATGTGCTCGGGCGAGATCCCGGGTTGGTCGGCGAGGAGCACGATGGCGGCATCGCTCCCGTCGTCGAGGGCGCCGAGCCCGGCGATGAGCGAGGTCGACTGGCCCTCGCGGTAGCGCTCGTTGACGATGATGCGGGCGATCGCCGGCAGGTCCAGGGCCGCCCGAACCCGGTCCGCGTCGTGGCCGAGGACGAGGACGATCTCGCCGATGCCCGCGCTGGACGCGGCGTCGATCGCGTGCTGCACCAGGGGTGCCCCGCGCACGACCTCGAGCTGTTTGGTGCCTCCGAACCGCGTCCCCTCGCCCGCGGCGAGGACGATCGCGGAGATCACGACTCCGCGCGCCCGCCGAACAGCCGTCGGAAGAAGCCCTTGATGGCCGCCCAGATGGCGACGAGTCCCAGCCGGATGCCCGAGATCGGCTTGGCGCGGACCGGCGGCGTGGCCGGGGCGGCCTCCTCGAGGCCCCGGGCAGCGGCCGCTGCGGCCGGCGCCTCCTCGGCCTCCATCGTCTGCTGCAGACAGTCCGCGAACTGCTGCGTCAGCCGCTTGCTGACCTCGGGGAGCAGGCCGCGGGAGAGCTGTGCCACCGAGCCCGTCAGGTGGATCTCCGCCCGCATCTTCACGGTGGTCGCGTCGTCGCCCGGCTCGAGCCAGCTGGTGACGACCGCGTTCGCCGCACCCTTGCCCTTCTGCTCCATCCCCTTGGCGTGCAGCATCACGCGATGGGCCTCGTCGTCCCGTTCCTCCATCGCCACGGTGCCGGCGAACGAGAGGGACACGGGGCCGAGCTTCATGTTGACCTTCCCCTTCCAGGTCCGTTCGTCGACGGTCTCGGTGAGCTCCGCTCCGGGCATGCACGGCGCGATGCGTTCGACGTCGAGGAGGTACGCCCACAGGCGGTCGGTGGGTGCCTTGATGACGAACTCGTTCTCGATCTCCACGCTCGCTCCGATCCGTCGGGACGCCCGAGCGTACCGCGCCTGCAGGAACGCGGTACCGTCGAGCCGTGACGCGGTTCGACGGTCGGGTCGCCCTCGTGACGGGGGCCGGGAGCGAGAGCGGGATCGGGTTCGCCACTGCCAGGCTGCTCGCCCGGGAGGGGGCGGCGGTGGCGGTCGCCTCGACCACCGAGCGGATCGTGCAGCGGGCCGCCGAGCTCGCGCCCGCCGAGGCCGCGGGGTTCGTGGCGGACCTCACCGACGAAGATCGGGCGCGGTCGATGGTCCAGGGCGTGCTCGAGCGGTTCGGGCGCATCGACGTGCTGGTGAACAACGCCGGGATGGTGCAGACGGGGGTCCCGGACGTCGGTGCGCGCCTCGTCGACCTCGACGCCTCGGTGTTCGAGCGCGACCTCGCGCTCAACCTCATGACGGCCTTCCACGTGACCAGGGCCGTGCTCCTCGGCATGCTCGAGCGCGGCTACGGGCGCATCGTGATGGTCTCATCGGTCACCGGCCCGCTCACGAGCAACCCTGAGGGCGCGGGGTACGCGGCCGCGAAGGCCGCCATGGACGGTCTCATGCGCACGATCGCGATCGAGACGGCCCGGTCCAACGTGACGTGCAACTCCGTACAGCCGGGCTGGATCGCCACCGGCTCGCAGCTCGCGGAGGAGGTGGTGGCGGGGGCGCATACCCCCGCGGGTCGAAGCGGCACGCCCGACGAGGTCGCCGAGGCGATCGCGTTCCTCGCGTCGGAGGGCGCGAGCTACGTGACCGGCCAGACGCTCGTCGTGGACGGGGGCAACGACATCCAGGAGTACAAGGGCCCGCCCCAGGACTGGTACTAGGAGGCCGGACCGGCGGGGGCGTGACGCTCGTGGATCGGGCCCGGACGATCCTTCAGGAACCCGGCACCACGTCCTCGCCTGACCGCCACGATCTCGGCGCAGATGGCGGCGGCGATCTCCTCGGGCCCCTCGGCGCCGAGGTCCAGGCCGGCGGGGGTGCGGAACCTCGCGAGGGTCTCCTCGGACAGGTCGAGGCCCTCCTCGCGAAGCTCGGCGAACAGACGCTCGGTGCGCACGCGCGGGCCGAGCAGCTCGACGAACCTCGCGGGGGAGCCGAGCAGGGAGCGCACGTACTCCTTGTCCCGCAGGAAGTTGTGGGTCATCACGACGACGTGGGTGCGCTCGTCGACGGGAGCGACCTCGGCCATCTTGTCGGGACGCTCCACCGTGACGAAGCCGACCGCCTCGGGGAACCGCTCGCGGTTCAGGAACTCGGGCCGGTCGTCCACGACGATGGGGCTCCAGCCGAGCGCGGCGGCCTGCCGGACGAGGGGCGCCGCGTCGTGGCCGGCGCCGCAGACGAGGAGCCGGAGCGGTGGCTCGAGGACCTCGACGAACGCGCGGACGCCCCCGGCGAGCTCGCGGATCTCGCTGCGCTCCTCGGCGAGGAGCCGTTGGCCGGACTCGCGGGCCGTGGCGTCGACGCCGGCGTCGCCGAGGGATCCCTGGGTCGAACCGTCGGGCCGCACGAGCATCCGGTCGCCCTGCTCGACCCCGTCGACGGTCGACTCGAGCACGGTCACCATGCAGATCGGGTGCTCCTCCTCCAGCGCCATCCGCAGGGCACCGGCGACCTCGGCGGCCTTGTCCGCGGGCTCCACGAACAGCTCGAAGGCGCCGTTGCAACCGAGGCCCCACCCCCATACGGCGTCGTCGTCCGCCGTGAGGTCGAAGGACACGATCCGCGCCATGCCCTCGTGCATGACGATCTTCGCCACGTCGGCGACGTCGTTCTCCAGGCACCCGCCCGAGATGTTGCCGACGAGCTCGCCCTCCTCGGGCACGAGCAGCCGCGCACCCGGTCGCCGGTAGGTCGAGCCTCGGACCGCGACGATCGTCGCGAGCGCGAGCTTCTCGCCGCGCGCCGAGAGCGACTCGATCGCCTGCAGGACGTCGGTGAGCTCGCTCACGGTCCGATGGTACGGCGGGTCGGGCTCAGGCGCGCGCGGCCAGGAACGGAGCCGGGTCCTCCTCGAACCGCTTCAGGCATCCCGCCGAGCAGAAGTAGTACGTGGTGCCCTCGTGCACCGAACGGTAGCGCGCCGAGGCGACGTCGACGGTCATGCCGCACACGGGGTCGATCTCCTCGTGCGCGGCGGGCGCCTCGGCCGGCGGCGCGCTCGGCAGATCGCCGGCGGCGCGCTCGCGGACGAGCTCCGCCAAGATCGCGACCGCGATCTCCTCGTGCGAGATCTTGCCGAGGTCCAGGCCCGCGGGTGCGTGGACCCGGGAGAGCGCATCCTCCCTCACGCCCCGGTCGCGCAGGTACCCGAGCACCGCCTGGGCGCGCCGCGCGGACGCGACCAGGCCGACGTAGGCGGCCCGCGTGGCGATCGCGCGTTCGAGCGCGTCCTCGTCGTAGTGCCCTTGGGTGGCCACGACCACGAACGAGCGCTCGTCCACGTGCGCCTCGGCCAGGTCCAAGGTGGTGAGGACCCGGCCGGCGTCCGGGTAGTCCTCGGCCATCCCGCCCTCGTCCACCACGACCGTGCGCCACCCGAGCGCGCCGGCCATGCGGGCGAGGGTCGCCACGGCCGGCGAGCGGCCGATCACGACGAGCTGCGGCTGGGGCAGGACCGGTTCCACGTACACCTCCAGGGCTCCCTCGCTCTGACACGCGATCGGGACGGTGACCACCCCGTCGCGGCCGCGCGCCGTGAGCTCCTCGGGCGGGCCGAGGAACAGCAGGCGCGGCGTCCCCTCCTCGAGCGCCTTCAGCGCCTCGCGGATCACGGTGGGCTCGGCGCACGCGCCGCCGAGCCAGCCGCGCACCCGGCGGTCGGGCGTAACGACCGCCGTCGAGCCAATCTTGCCCGAGGAGGGCGCCCGACGCCAGACCACGGTCGCGAGCACGAACGGCTCGCCTCGCCGGGACAGCTCGTTCGCGAGCTCGAGGACCTCGGGCCTCAGGCCGAACCCCCGCCCGCCGCCTTCGCCGCCTGGATCGCCTCCCAGACCTTCGCGGAGGTGAGCGGCATGTCGATGTTGCGGACCCCGAGATGCCACAGCGCGTCGATCACCGCGTTCACGAACGCCGCGGGCGAGCCCACCGTCGCCGACTCGCCGACGCCCTTGGCGCCGATCGGGTGATGCGGCGAGGGCGTCACGGTCTCGCCGAGCTCGAACTTCGGCGTCTCCCAGGCGGTCGGGATGAGGTAGTCGGTGAAGTTGGCGCCGATGCAGTTCCCGTCGTCGTCGAACGTGATCTGCTCCATCGCCGCGATCGCGAAGCCCTCCGTCAGCCCACCGTGGATCTGACCCTCGACGATCATCGGGTTGATCCGCACGCCGCAGTCATCGACGGCGACCATGCGATCCACCTTCCACACGCCCGTCTCCTCGTCGACCTCGACCACCACCGCGTACGTCCCGAACGGGAACGTTAGGTTCGGCGGGTCGTAGTAGGCCCGGTCCTCCAGGCCCGACTCCATCCCGTCGGGGAAGTTCGTGTAGGCGGCGAACGCGACCTCACCGATCGTCTTCGCATTCTCCGGGGCGCCCTTCACGAAGTACCGGCCCTCCTCGAACTCGATGTCCTCCTCGGACACCTCGAGCAGGTGCGCGGCGAGCTTGCG
>DASSJM010000112.1:0-11841 GCA_035691205.1 Actinomycetota bacterium | reverse complement strand
GTCGCGAACCCCTCCCACTCGGTCCGACCCGGGTCGTTCACGTGCACGTGCGTGTCGACCAGGCCGGGCAGGACGACGAGGTCGCCCGCGTCCACGAGCTCGCGCCCATCGGGGGCGTCGTCGTAGCCGGCCAGGCGTTCGATCCGGCCGTCGCGAACGTGGACGCTTGCCTCGCGGACGCCCTCGGGCGTGAGCACGCGGCGGCCGCGGACCAGCAGGTCGGCTCCGTGCACGGCGCCCATCGTGACACCCCGGGGACGTGCTGGCACCCGGGAAGGTGCATACGCTAGCGGGGATGAGGACGGTGCTCCGGGGCGCGCGGTCGCCGGGCGACGTTGCGATCCGCGACGGCCTGATCGAGACGGTCGGCGCCGTGCCCGAGGAGCCAGGCGACCAGGTGATCCGGTGCGACGGCGACCTGGTGACCGCCGGGCTCATCAACACGCACCACCACCTGTACCAGTGGATCACCCGGGGCCGGTGCGTCGGCTGCGACCTGTTCGGCTGGCTCGTGGAGCTCTACCCCGTGTGGGGCCGGCTCGACGTCGAGGACGTGCGCGCCGCGGCGCTCGTCGGGCTCGCCGAGCTCGCGCTCACCGGCTGCACGACGGCGGCCGACCACCACTACCTCGTCCCGCGCGGCGACGACTCGGTCTTCGACGCGATCGTCGACGCGGCGGCGACCGTCGGGGTCCGCCTGCACCTGTCGCGCGGCTCGATGGACCTCGGCGAGTCCCGCGGCGGGCTGCCGCCGGACCACGTCGTCGAGGACGTCGACGCGATCCTGTCCTCGACCGAGTCCGTGATCGCGCGCCACCACGACGGCGAACGGGTCACGGTGGTCGTGGCGCCCTGCAGCCCGTTCAGCGTGAGCCCCGAGCTGATGCGCGGATCCGCCGAGCTCGCGCGCCGCCACGGGCTCCGGCTGCACACGCACCTGGCCGAGACCCTCGAGGAGGAGCAGGACGTGCTCGCGCGCTTCGGCAAGCGCCCGGTGGACCTGCTCGACGACCTGGGGTGGATCGCCGGCGACGTGTGGGTGGCGCACGGGATCCACTTCGACGACGCCGAGGTCGCTCGGCTGGGCTCGGCCGGCGTCGGGGTCGCGCACTGCCCGTCGAGCAACGCCCGGCTCGGCGCGGGGATGTGCCGGGTGGTCGACCTCGAGGCCGCGGGCGCGCCGGTCGGGCTCGGCGTGGACGGGCCGGCGTCCAACGAGGTCGGCGGGCTGCAGCCCGAGCTCCGACAGGCCCTGTACACGGCGCGCCAGCGGGCCGGCCGTGCCGACGCGTTCATGCCCGCCGATGCGCTGCGCCTGGGCACGCTCGGCGGCGCGCGGTGCCTGGGACGGGACGACATCGGGCGGCTCGAGCCCGGCGCTCGAGGCGACGTGGTCGTGTGGCCGGGCGACGACCTCGCCGACGTGCACGATCTCCCCGCCGGGTTCGTCCTCGGGCCCGACCGGCGAGCGCGCCACGTGCTCGTCAGCGGAGAGCCGGTGGTGATGGAGGGCGAGCTGCTGGGGGCGGACCTGCGCGCGCTCCAGCGCGATCTCGCGGATCGGGCCCGCCGCCTGTGGCCCGAGTGAGTCCCTAGACCGGACCGAGCGCGAGCAGGGCCTCGATCTCGGCGAGCGTGGCCTCATCCAGCGCGACGTCGCCGGCTTCGGCGTTGGTCCGGACGTGTGCGGCGTCGCGGCTGCCCGCGATCGCGGCGGTCACGCCGGGCTGGTGCACGTTCCACGCGAGCGCGAGCTGCGGGAGCGAGCACCCCAGCCGCTCGGCGATCGGCCGGAGGTCGTCGACCACGGCGAGCGCGCGCCGGCGCTGCTCGGGCTCGAAGAGCGCGCTCCACGACTCCCCGTACCCGCGGTGATCGCCCCTCGCGAACGTGGTCTCCATCGAGATCGCGCCCGCGAGCAGGCCGTACGCGAGCGGGCCGTAGGACAGGACGCCGATGCCCTGCTCACCGCACCAGCGGATCAGCTCCCGGTCGGCGCGCGTGAGCATCGAGAACTCCTGCTGGAGCGAGTCCACGTGGCGCACCGCCATGCAGCGCTCGATCAGGTCGCGGTCGAAGTTCGAGACCCCGATCGCGCGGACCAGGCCCTCCTCCACGAGGCGCGCCATCGCACCCCAGGTCTCCTCGATCGGGACGCCGGTCGGGTCCGGCCAGTGCAGCTGGTAGACGTCGACGTGGTCGGTGCCGAGGCGCTCCAGGCTCGCGCGGCACGCCTTCGCGACCTGCTCGGGTCGGAAGCCCGAGCCCTCGGGCTTCGGGCCGACCTTCGTCGCGATGGCCACCTGGTCGCGGCGGCCGGCGATCACCTCGCCGACGAACCGCTCGGACGTGCCGTCGCCGTAGACCTCGGCCGTGTCGATCCAGTCGATGCCGGTGTCGAACACCGAGGCGATCGCCGCGCGGATCTGGTCGTCGGGGGGCGGCTCGCCCCACTCGGCGCTCTTGCCCGCCTCCCACGCCCCGAAGCCGATCACCGAGATCCCGGGGCCGTCGCGTCCGAGCCGCTTCGTCCTCATGGTCCCGACGGTAGCAGCGCGGACTACCAGATCGTCCGGATCGGGTAGCGGCGGATCCGCTCGTCGCCGGTGACGAGGTCGAGGTCCTCGACCAGCGCCTGCGCGACCAGCATCCGGTCGAACGGATCGTCGTGGATCTGCGGCAGCTCGGGCAGCGCGGCGACGTGCCGCTGCTCGACCGGCAGGAGCTCGAACCGCGCGTCCCGGACCAAGCCGTCGAAGTACGCGGCGGGCGAGTCGGGGAGGGTGAGCCGACCGGTAAGGCTCTTCACCATCAGCTCCCAGGTCGTCGCGACGGACAGGACCAGCCGCGTCCGGGGGTCGTCGACGAGATCCCGCACGGCGCCGGGTAGCCGGTCGTCGTCGACCTCCGCCCACAGGAGGGCATGGCCGTCGAGGAGCACCCTCATCGGAGCGGGAAGCCGGGGAAGACCTGCCAGGGCAGCGGCTCGTCGAAGTCGTCCGACATCCAGATCTGCCCTCGGTACCGACCACGGAGCCGGCGGGGTTCGGGCGGCTCGAGCGGGACGAGGCGGGCGATCGGCTTGCCCGCCCGGGCGATGACGATCTCCTCCCCATGCTCGACGCGCTCGAGCAGCCTCGACAGGTGGGTCTTGGCCACGTGGACGTTCACCGTCTCGAGGTGCGAGATCTCCTCCGCCGTCGCCACGCGCCGAACGTTAGTCCATCGAGGTTAACTAAGTCAATGTCGCCGTCCCAGCGGGCGGACGCGATCGAGCAGCTCGACCGAGGGCCGTCCCTCGTGCGTGGCCTCCCAGCCGACCAGGTCCGGCCGAGCCCCGAACAGCACCAGCACCCGGCCGTCACACGCAGGCCCGGGCCGCACGCCCCCATCGACGCGCCAGCCGTGCGCCCCGCCGTCGACGAGCGCGGCCGAGGGCGCCACGAGGCCGTCGACGCCACGCGAACGCAACCGGGCGGCCTCGCGCCGGCATGCCGGGTAGCTCCTCGAGCCACCGACCAGCGTCGCGCGCGGGAGCGTTGGACGCGCCTTCGGGAGCTCGCCGACCTCCACCGCCCACAGCGAACGCCGGACCTCGAGCACGTCGGCCGGCTCGGCGATCTCCTCGTGCCGCAGGAGCTCGGCCCACGCGCCCTCGGGGGTGTCGGCGAACGTGTTCACGGGTCCATCCCCGGCCGCGGTCCACCGGCTCGCGGGCTGGCCCGCGCTCTCCCACAGGAACGGGAATCGAGGGTCGGTGTGGCGGTAGACGATCACGTCGCGGGCGACGAGGTCAGCGAGCGCGCGAGCTCCAGGACCCGTTCGGCGTCGCGACCGTCGGGGTCCCACTCGCCGCGGAGCACGGCGTCCGGGCTCCGGCCAGCGAGCGCCGACCGCGGCCGCTCGAACCACCGCCGCACGCCGACCTCCGAGTACGCGCCGCGCAGCTCGGCCACGATCCGCGCGACCACGTGGAGTCGGGCGGCCACCACGTCGGGCGTGGGTCGCGACCCCACGGCGTAGCGCCGCAGGCTCGCCACCGAGACCCCCACGAGCGCAACGAGACGATCGGCGCCGAACAGCTCGAGCATCGCCGGCCACTCGAACGGGGGCGCAGGCGAGCCCTGGAGCGCCAGGTGGAGCTCGCGGAGCGCGGCCGCGACCTCCTTGGGCCCGGCGCCGGAGCGGAGCGATGCGGCGGCCGACTCGCCGATCCCGGCCTCGGCAGCGTGCGTGGCCGCCGAGCGCACGACGTCGAGCGTCAGCTCGTCGACGTCGGTGCGGAGCAGGCCCATCGCCTCCATCGCCTTCAAGACGTCGACCGCGGCCGATGCCGCGTCCGCGGAGTCCAACGGAGGCTCGACGGAGCGGATCTGGAGTTTGCTCACGCTCCATATCCTATCCGATACCGCTCCGAGCGTCGCGATCGAGGTCATCGACGCGACGGTACCTCCCCGCGCCGACGCGCCCGCCTACGGCGTCCGGACGAACAGCTCCTCGCCACCGACGACGAGCACCGGACCGGGCTCGAGCCGCTCCCCGTTCAGCCGCGCGCCAGCCCTCGACGGCTCCAGCCGGAGAGACGTGAGCCCCTCGGCGATCTGCACGTGGATCAGCCCGGGCTCGGGGTACGGCTGGGGACGCAGACCCCCGTAGTAGAAGGCGAGGATCTCCTCGGCCGACAGGCCTCGGCGCGCCTTCCCGTACGCACCCCACTGCACCATCCCGACGCCGTGGCCCCACCCGCGGCCGGTCACCACCACCGCGTCCTCGCGGCTCGAGAGCGAGAGCCAGCGCGAGGGGATCGTCGTGGGCAGCGCGCCCGTTGGGTACCGACCGGGCTGAAGGCAAGGCGCCCACGCGTTCACCGAATCGCGGAACGTCGAGAGCGCCATCGTCGCCGACCCGTCGATCCCCCGGATCGCGACCTCGCCGCCGTCCAGGAACACCGCCGCGATCGGCTCGCCGTCCCATTCTCCCGCCGCGGTCAGGAACGCCGACAGATCCTGGTACGGGATCCGCACCCGCCAGCGCGAGACCGACGAGGCGCCGTCGTCACGCTCGACCACGGGCCGCAGGTACGGCAGCGGCGCGCTGCCGAACACCTCGTCGTTGCCGTACGTCTGCCCGTTCGAGGTCGAGAAGTAGAGCGTCTCGGCGGGCCGGCCCTCGAACAGCAGGACCCGCCCGGACGTGCGTCGCACGGCTCGGTCCCACCGGCGGTCCAGCGGCGAGGGCGACAGCGGCAGGCCCCCGTACACCTGGCAGGCGCTCGTCGAGCAGATCGGCTCGCGGAGCGTCTCGCCCTCCTCCCCGTCCCACCCGGTCGTGGCGAGCGCGTAGGTCCGCGCCGCGATCGCCTGCGCCTCGAGCGCGGCCGTCGGCCACGAGGCGGGCACCTCGGCGATGCCCTCGAGGTATTCGCGGAATGAGAGGGCCACCATGAGCGCGAGCGTGCCGTCGTCCGAGCGCTCGACCAGGAGCGTGCCCGGGTAGCGTGCGTCGAGCCGGGGCCGGACGGGCCGGACGCATGAGGACTCGACGCGCGGGTAGCGGCCGCGCACGAGGACGGAGCCGCCGGCCGGCGCCCGCAGCTCGGCGGCGGGCAGCGGCTCGCTCGGCGTCGGGCTCGGCTCGGGGCTCGTCGGGCCGGTCGTCGAGCCGGTCGGGCCGGTCGTCGCGCCCGGTGGCTCGGCGGAGGGCGACGGGGTGGGCTCGACCGGGCTCGACGTGCACGAGGCGACGAGCAGGAGCAGGGCTGCCAGGAGCGGGCGGGCGGCGACCCGCATCGCGCCGGTCAGGCCGCGGACCTCAGTGGCCGCCGCAGGCGCAGGCGCCCCCACACGCGCACCCTCCGCCGCCGGCGGCCGGACCCGCCCATGACGTGGGCGCCATGAACGAGAACCGCCGCCGGACCCGGTCGCTCGCGCAGGAGGGGCACGCGAGCTCGGTCTGGACCGAGGAGGTCATCGAGCGACGCTGCTCGAACGGGCGCTCGCAGGACAGGCAGATGTACTCGTACGTCGCCATCGTTCAAGGATAGCCCGCGACCTACGGCTCGATGCGCTCGATCGTGGGGACGGACCCCAGGTCCCGGTCGAACGTGACGACCCGCCGTACCCCGGTGCGCTCCGCTGCCGCGGCGAGGTAGGCGTCGTGGAAGTCCAGACGGTTCGTCTCGAACAGCTCGAGGGCCCGGAGCAGGAGCTGGGGATCGCGCGTCGCGATCGAGGGGAAGGCGAGGAGCGAGCGAGCTGCGTGTGCGACCTCGGCCCGCGGCCGACCGTAGTAGGACGACAGGACGTACACGAGCTCGGCCAGGATCACGTCGGCGAGGATCAGGACGTGACCGGCAGCGAGGAACGCGGTGGCCCTCCGCGCCTGCGACGGCGGGTCCCCCGTCAGGTGGCGGACCAGGATGTTGGTGTCTACGAGCGCTTCGATCGCTCCGCCTTCGCGCCCGCGACCCGACGCCGCGTCTCCTCCCGGATCTCCTTCCAGGTCTTGCCGCGCGCCTCGGTGGGCACGGGCACGCTCCCCGCCAGGTCCAGGAAGTCCGGGATCTTCGAGATGAGGGCGGCGGCCTCGTGGACGGTGAAGTACACGCGGTCGCCGACACGAAGGTCCAGAGCGTCACGGACCTGCTTCGGGATGGTGAGCTGACCCTTGCTCGTCAGCGTGGCTCCGAGCTGCATCCGGCTCTCCTTACCTCCTTGAGGAAGTAAGGATACCTTCGCCGACCGGATCACGGCCCGAAGCGTGCACGCACGATCCGGTCGGCGCTGTGAACGTGATCACACCCGGGTTCGAGCCGGTCTAGAACTGGAGGTTGCCCTGGTTCCTCGGGGCGCGGCGGCCACGCGCCGGGACCTCGGGGGCGGGGTGCTCGACGAGCGCGACCACGCGATCGGCCATGAAGCGCCCCGAGCGCACGGCCGTGCCGCTCCGCGTGACCTCGGTGACCTCGATCACGCCGCGCGAGGTGGAGACCTCGACGCGGCGGCCGGCCTTGGTGGCCTCGATCTCGTACTTCAGGGTCCCCGAGCCCGAGTCCACGACGATCTCGACCCGATCGCCTCGCATACCTGCAGCCTAGCCCTCGGCACCGACGGGGACCATCCGCGGTCGGGGCGGCGTCGTGGGCCGCCCCTATGCTGCTCCCCATGACGTGCCAGGTCTGCGGCAGCCCGCTCCCCGAGGGCGCTCGGTTCTGCCCCAACTGCGGGGCGGTCGTCGGCACCCCGCTCGGCACTGAGGAGCGGAAGATGGTCACGGTCCTGTTCGCGGACCTCGTCGACTCCACGGGCCTCGCCCAGCGCCTGGACGCCGAGCGCGCCCGCGAGGTCCTCGGCCGGTTCTTCGACGCCGCCTCCGAGGAGCTCCAGACGCTCCGCGGCCGGCCGGAGAAGTTCATCGGCGACGCCGTCATGGCGGTGTTCGGCCTGCCCCACGTGCACGAGGACGATGCGGTCCGCGCCGTCCGCGCCGGCCTCGCGATCCGCGCCCGGACCGAGCGCATGAGCGAGCTCCTGGGCCTCCCCCAGCCACTCGAGGTCCGGATCGGCATCGAGTCCGGCGAGGCGGCGACCGGCCTCGGGCCCGCCGGGCAGCTCCTCGTGACGGGGCCGGTCGTCAACGCCGCCGCACGCCTGCAGGCGGCGGCCGAGCCCGGCGAGGTCCTCGCGGGGGTGACCACGGTGGCCCTGACGGCGACCGCGGTCTCGTACGGGGACCAGCGGGCCGTCGCCGCGAAGGGCTTCGACACGGAGCTCCCGTGCTTCCCCGTGGAGGGCCTCACGCCGCGCTCGGCCCGTCGCACGATCCCGTTCGTCGGGCGCTCGAGCGAGCTGGCGATCCTGCGCGAGAGCCTGGCCCGCGCGGGCCAGACCGGCCGGCCGGTGCTGGTCACCGTGATCGGCGAGTCGGGCATCGGCAAGTCGCGCCTGGCGGACGAGCTGATCGCGGCCCTCGGCGACGACGTCCCCGTGCTGACGGGCCACACCTTGCCGTTCACGGACACCGCCACGTTCGCGCCCGCCGCGACGATCGTCGCCGAGCTCGCCGGGCTCGACGAGGACGAGCCGCCCGCCAAGACCAAGCGACGGCTCCGCGAGCTCGCCGAGCGCTGGACGCCGGGACCGGACCTGGACCGCACCGTCGAGCGGCTCTCGCTCCTGTTCGGCATGGCCGAGCGCCGCGACGAGTCCTCGTTCGTGCAGGACGTGCGGCGCGGGTTCGAGTCGCTCGTCGACGGGTTGTCGAGCGAGGGTCCCGCGGTGCTCGTCTTCGAGGACGTGCACACGCTCACGCCGCCGATGCTGGGGCTGATCGAACGGCTCGGCTCTCCGGGACGCGACGGCCCCCGCCGAACGCTGATCCTCGCCCTCGCCCGTCCCGACCTCCTGGAGGAGCGGCCGTCGTGGGGCACGAGCTCGGCCAACGCCGTGCGGCTCCGCCTCGAGCCGCTCTCGATCCGGGAGTCGGTCGAGCTCGCGCGCCAGGCGGCGGGCCGGCGCATCGACGACGCCGAGGCCGACGAGATCGCCCGGCGCGCGGGCGGCAACCCGTTCTTCATCATCGAGACGACCGGCATGCTGCTGCCCGGGTCGTCCGGGATCCACGCGAGCCTGCCGCCCACGGTCCAGGCGGTCGTTTCAGCGCGGATCGACCACCAACCGCCCCGCCTGCGCGAGCTCACCCGCCGCGCGTCCACCTTCTTCGTCTCGTTCGACCTGGACGAGCTGCGGACGATCGATCCGGAGGTCACCGAGACGGAGCTCGATCAGCTGGAGGAGGCCGAGATCCTCGTCCGCGAGCACGACGGCGGCCCCGACGCCCGCTGGCGCGTGCGGCACACCACGTTGAAGGACGTCGCCTACGCGGGCCTGCCCAAGCGCGAGCGCGTGCGGCTGCACCAGTTGATCGCCGACCGGCTGCTCGCCGACGGCCACCCCACGTGGGCCGCCGACCACCTCGAGCTCGCGGCCCTCGCCTCGCTGGACCTGGACCACGCCGATCGCACGGTGGCCGATCGCGCCGCCGACGCGCTGCTCGGGGCCGGCAACCGCGCGCGGCGGCGGATGGAGAACCGGACGGCGATCGACCGGTACGAGCGCGCGCTCGGACTGGCCGGCCCGGAGGAACGCTGGGGCGTCCGCGAGGCCCGAGCGTTGGCGGGCATCGGCGAGGCCCGCTACTGGCTCGGCGAGTACCCGGCCGCGACCGAGGTGCTCGGCCGGGCGGTGGACCTCGGCCGCGCGGTCGGGGACGCCTTCACCCTCGCGCTCGCGCTGCGGTTCCTGGGCGACATCGCGATCAACGTCGAGGCGGACCTGGACAAGGCGGAGGTGCTGCTGGACGAGTCGCTCGCGCAGGCCGAGGAGCTCGACGACCCATGGTCGATCGCCCGCACGCTGCTGTTCGCCGGCTGGGTGCCGTGGACGCGCGACCGCCCCGAGGAGGCCGAGGTGATCTGGCGCCGCGCGCTCGAGGTCGCGGACCCCGACGACGGATGGGCGCGCGTCCGAGCGCTCAACTCGCTGTCGATCAACAAGACGGGTGGCCCCTACGACCCCAGCCCCACCGGCCGACGCGTGCTCGAGGAGGCGCTCGCGATCAGCGAGGAGGCGAGCTCGATCGCCGAGCGGATCGGCGACCCGTTCAGCATGGCGATCACCGCGGTGCAGCGGGGCCGGATCCTGGAGGACATGGGCAAGGCGGACGGCGCGGCCCGGCTCGAGGAGGCGCTCGCGGCCCTCGACGGCGCGATCCCGATCTTCGAGGACCTCGGCTCCCGGTGGGAGCTCGCCGACGCGATCGCCGAGCGCGGGATCACCAAGCGTGAGCTCGGCCGGCTGGATGAGGCCGAGGAGGACCTGCGCGCCGCGATCCGCATCTCCGAGGAGCTCGGCGAGCGCCAGATGCAGAGCTGGGTCTGGCGGGCGCTCGCGGTCGTGTCCGAGGCGCGGGGCGACGCCGCCGAGGCCGAGCGCCGACACCGCCGCTCGCGGGAGGCGGAGAAGCAGGCCCCCCGCTAGGGCGTGTACCGTCGGGTGTGATGGGGACCCGATGAGCGATCGAGCGCGTCGCAGCGACGAGATCCTCGGGGCCACGGTCCTGGTGACCGGATGGTCGGAGGGGCGCGAGGACGAGGTCGCCGAGGCGCTCGACCTGATCTCGAAGGAGCCGGTCGACCTCGCCGGCATCACCCTCCCCTACGTCGCCCTCGCGAGGGTCTCGCTCGACAAGGCCGACGCGGTCCGGGCGATGCTGGAGGCGGCGGGTGCCTCCGTCACCATCGAGGACGCGTGGGTAACGCGCGATGCGCCCCGGGCCGTCGCGCCACGGCCGCCGTGCCCGTTCTGTGGCTCGACGAAGACCCAGCCCTACACGCATGCCGGACCCGCCGCGAGGCCGTCGTTCAAGTGCACGACGTGCGGCCAGCGGTTCCGTGTGTAGCTGAGCCCCTGCGCCGACGCTCGGTCCCAGCCGGCGGGACCATCGGCCCCGCCACGCGCCGGCCACGCGTGGTCCGATGCCGGTGGAAGGCGCCCACGCGCCCAGGAGGCTGGCCATGTACCTCCCGCTGCTCGCGATCCTCGTGATCGTGTTCGTGCTGCTGCTCCGGGAGAAGGATCCCGCGCGGCGGTCCGTGATCCTGCGCCGTGCCGGCTTCGCCGCCATGGCGCTCGGCACCCTGTTCATCGGGGCCTTCCTCGTCGCGGAGACCTTCCACGACCCCGGTGGCTGGGAGGCGGTGGGGCTCGTCGCCCTGTGGGTGATCCCGCTGGGGGCGCTCGGCTCGCTCGCCTGGTTCCGGCCCGACTGGGCCGTGTGGGTGTTCGCGGTCCTGATCGCCGGTGCGATCGGCGTGGGCGTCTGGTTCGCGGCGGACCCGGACTGGTGGCGGGCGTTCGAGGACCGCAACGGCCCGGTCCGGGACATAGGGCTGTTCGCCCTCAGCGCCGCGATCGCCCTGCTCGGGCTGAAGCGGACCCGGGCGGCCGGCATCCTGCTGCTCGTCCTGGGGATCGTGCCCGCGGCGGTCGCGACCATCGCGGGGAGCGAGGGCAACGTCGTCCTGTACGTGATCAGCTCGGCGCCCGTCGTCGCCGGGGCCATGTACGTGTGGTCCGCGGCCGACGCGGGTCGGGCCGGCGGTCTCGATTTGACAGGCGCACGAGCGGTCCCGTAAGGTTCGCCGTGAGAGGCCGCTGGGACCTTCGGGTTCCGGCGGCTTCTCACATTCCGGGACCTCGGCGGGCCTCCCGAGATCAGTCCTCGTCGGCTCGGCGCAGTCGCTTCGTCTTGGCACGGCGCTTCTTGTCGGCCAGCCGACGCTCGACGGACCCGCGGCTCGGCCGCGTCGGTCGCCGCGGGCGCGGCGGCGGCGCGATCGCGGCAGCGAGGATCCCGGCGAGCCGCTCGAGCGCGGCCTCGCGGTTCTGGAGCTGCGACCGGTGCTCCGAGGCCGCGACCGTGAGCACGCCGTCGACCAGCCGATCGCCGAGCCGATCCAGCGCCCTCGCCCGCTGCACTGGCCCGAGCGCCGTCGTCGTGCTGAGGTCGAGACTGAGCTCCACCCGCGAGTCGGCCGTGTTCACCGACTGTCCGCCCGGCCCCGACGAGCGGCTGAACCGCCACCGGAGCTCCCGCTCGGGGATCACGACCGAGCGCGTCACGCGGAGCGGTCCGGCCATCGGGTCAGTATGCGGCCAGCCGGCGATCGTTCCCGAGGAGCGCGGACCTCAGGAGGGCCACTCGGGCTTGGGCTTCGGCTGGCTCAGCAGATCGTCCAACGAGGTCTTGGACTTGCCCTCGACCTCCGTGATCTTCTCCTCG
>DASSJM010000111.1:0-2826 GCA_035691205.1 Actinomycetota bacterium | reverse complement strand
CGCGAGCGCCTGCCCGAGGCGGTCTGAGTGGACCTGTACGAGCATCAGGGCAAGGACCTGTTCGCGAAGCACGGCATCGCGCTCGCCGAACGCGAGGTCGCCAGCACACCCCACCAGGCCGCCGAGGCCGCCGAACGCCTGGGCGGCCACGTCGCCGTGAAGGTGCAGGTCCAGGCCGGTGGCCGCGGCAAGGGCGGGGGCGTCGCGCTCGTGCACTCGCCGCAGGAGGCCGCCGACGAGGCCCGTCGCATGCTCGACGAGGGCTTCAAGGGCACGAAGGTCACGCGCGTGCTGGTCGAGCGCCTCGTGGACATCGCGGCCCAGTACTACGCGGCGATCTCGATGGACCGCAGCGTGGGCAAGTACCTCGCGATGGTCTCGAACGAGGGTGGCGTGGACATCGAGGAGACCGCCCGGACGAACCCGGAGGCGATCCGACGCTTCCACGTCGACGCCCTGCTCGGCCTTCGCACCTACCAGGCGCGCCGGCTCGTCGGGCACCTGCCGGTTGAGGCCCGTGAGGGCTCGGCCGACCTGCTCCGGAAGATGTACTCGGTGCTCGCCGAGACCGATGCGACCCTCGTCGAGGTCAACCCGTTCGTGGAGCTCACCGACGGCACGATCATGGCCCTCGACGCGAAGGTCACCGTCGATGACAACGCGCTGTTCCGCCAGCCCGAGGTCGCGGCGCTGAAGGACTCCTTCCCGATCGACCCGGTCGAGAAGCGCGCGAGGGACATGAGCCTGCAGTACGTGAAGCTCGACGGCGAGGTCGGGATCATCGGGAACGGCGCGGGGCTGGTGATGTCCACGCTGGACGTCGTGCAGCAGGCGGGCGCGGGGGCGGCGAACTTCCTCGACGTCGGCGGAGGCGCCCGCGCCGACCTGATCGCGACCTCGCTCGAGGTGATCCTGTCTGACCCCAACGTGAAGAGCGTGCTGATCAACATCTTCGGAGGGATCACGCGGTGCGATCTGGTCGCGAAGGGCGTGCTCGAGGCCCTCACGCGCATCACGCCGGAGGTCCCGATCGTCGTGCGGCTGGATGGGACCAATGCGGAGGAGGGCCGACGGATCCTGGCCGAGCCCGCGAACCCGCACATCGTGTCCGCCGCCACGATGCTCGAGGCGGCGCAGCGGGCCGCCGACCTCGCCCACGGGAAGGCGATGTAGCGGTGGCGATCCTGGTCGACGAGCGGACGAAGGTCGTGGTGGCCGGCCTCACCGGCTCGGAGGGAACCTTCCACTCGCTCCGCAACCGCGCGTACGGCACGCAGATCGTTGCGGGCGTGACGCCCGGCAAGGGAGGACAGGACGTCGACGGGATCCCCGTCTTCGAGTCCGTGGACGACGCGGTCGCCGAGACCGGCGCGAACACCTCCCTGATCTACGTGCCGGCGCGCTTCGCGGCCGAGGCGATCTACGAGGCCGCGGACGCCGAGGTCGACCTGGTCGTCTGCATCACCGAGGGCATCCCGGTCCGTGACATGGCGCAGGTGACCTCGTACCTGCGTGGGACGAGCGTCGCGCTCGTCGGTCCCAACTGCCCGGGCGTGATCAGTCCGGGGCGGTGCAACGTCGGCATCATCCCGGGCGAGATCTGCGCTCCTGGCCGGGTCGGCCTCGTGTCTCGCAGCGGGACGCTCACCTACCAGATCGTGCATGAGCTCACGCAGCGCGAGGTCGGGCAGTCGACGTGCGTCGGGATGGGCGGGGATCCGGTCCACGGCCTCGGCTTCATCGAGTCGCTCGAGCGCTTCGAAGCCGATCCCGATACCGACCTCGTCGTGATGATCGGCGAGATCGGCGGTGACGACGAGGAGCGCGCGGCGGCCTTCATCGACGACTGGGTGACCAAGCCCGTCGTCGCCTACATCGCGGGGTTCACGGCGCCGCCGGGCAAGCGCATGGGTCATGCGGGGGCGATCATCACGGGCTCGAGCGGGACGGCGCAGGCCAAGGCCGAGGCGCTCGAGGGGGCCGGGGTCAAGGTGGGCCGGACCCCCGCCGAGGTCGCCGAGCTCGTCCGGGCCGCGCTCCCGTGACCTGCCGGCGGACGTCATCGCCGTGACCGGCGCGGGCGACCGACCGGCGCCCGCACCGCTCTGGTCCGATGCCACGCGCGCCGGCCTGTCGGCGTGGGGCGTGGTCGCCGGCGTGGGCGTCGTCGCCTCGCTCGCGGTCTGGGTCCTCGGGGGGCCGGCCTACGGGTTGGGGGTGGCGCTGCGGATCGGCGTCCTGTACCTCGGCGCGTTCCACCACGTGCCGATCCGCATCGAGGGGCGGTTCGACATCGGCGAGCTCACGGGCGGTGTCCTCCCGGGCTCGGATCTCCCGACCGAGAGCTCGTCCTTCGTGGAGATCGGGGTCGCGCTCCTGTCGGTCACGGTGCTCGCCGGATGGCTGCTGTTCCGCGCCGGCCGAGGACTCGCGCGGGCGCGGGGCGGCTCGCTGCGCGAGCACGTCCTTCGCGGGGCAGCGGTCGCGCCTTCCTACGCCCTGCCCGTGTTCGTGGCCGCCCTCCTGATCGCGATCGACGAACCGTTCGCGCTCGGGCGGCTGGTCGAAGGGGAGCTTCGGGTCTCCCTCGCTCGCCTGGAAGCGCTGGTGTTCCCGCTCGTGCTCGCCGCTGCCGCGGGCGGCGCCGGCGGCCTCTGGGAGTGGTTGGAGGCCCATCGAGATCGGGAACGGGCCGGGACCGCGGGCGCCGCGCTCGTAGGCGGCTGGCGGATGCTCTGGCTCGGGCTCGCGCTGTCCTATGCCGGCCTGTTCGTCGCGGGCGTGGTCCAGCCCGACGAGCCGGTCGCCACGCTCACGCCTTCGACC
>DASSJM010000110.1:0-2003 GCA_035691205.1 Actinomycetota bacterium | reverse complement strand
ATGGCGCTCAAGCGCGGCATCGAGAAGGCGGTCGCGGTGGCGGTGGACGCGATCCGGGACCAGGCCAAGGACATCGAGTCCCGCGACGACATCGCCAACGTCGCCGCCATCTCGGCGGCCGACACGTCGATCGGCGACGTGCTCGCCGAGGCGCTGGACAAGGTCGGCAAGGACGGCGTGGTGACGGTGGAGGAGTCCAACACGTTCGGCATGGAGCTCGAGTTCGTCGAGGGCATGCAGTTCGACAAGGGCTACATCTCGCCGTACTTCGTCACCGACCAGGAGCGCATGGAGTCGGTGCTCGAGGAGCCCTACATCGCGGTGGTGAACAAGAAGATCGGCTCCGTGCAGGACATGCTGCCGCTGCTGGAGAAGGTCCTGCAGGCGGGCAAGCCGCTCCTGATCATCGCGGAGGACATCGAGGGCGAGGCGCTCGCCACGCTCGTCGTCAACAAGATCCGCGGCACGTTCAACGCGGTCGCCGTGAAGGCGCCCGGGTTCGGCGACCGCCGCAAGGCCATGCTCCAGGACATCGCCACCCTCACGGGCGGACAGGTGATCAGCGAGGAGGTGGGCCTGAAGCTCGAGAACGTCGGCCTCGACCTCATGGGCACGGCCCGCAAGGTCGTCGTCACCAAGGACGACACCACGATCGTCGAGGGCGCAGGAGACGAGGACGAGGTCAAGGGGCGCATCGCGCAGATCAAGGCCGAGATCGAGAAGACCGACTCGGATTGGGATCGCGAGAAGCTCCAGGAGCGCCTGGCCAAGCTCGCGGGCGGCGTCGCGGTCGTGAAGGTCGGCGCCGCCACCGAGGTCGAGCTGAAGGAGAAGAAGCACCGCATCGAGGACGCCCTGTCGGCCACGCGTGCGGCGATCGAGGAGGGCATCGTTCCCGGCGGCGGCGTCACGCTGATCCGCGCCGAGGCCGCGCTCGACAAGATCGATCTCACCGGCGACGAGGCCACGGGAGCCAAGATCGTCCGCGACTCCCTGGTCGAGCCGGCTCGGCTGATCGCCGACAACGCCGGCGTCGAGGGCGCCGTCGTCGTCGAGCGGATCCGTGAGGAGGGCGACGCCCGCGGCTACAACGCGGCGACCGGCGAATGGGTCGACATGTTCAAGGCGGGCATCCTCGACCCGGCCAAGGTCACGCGCTCGGCGCTGCAGAACGCGGCCTCCATCGCGGCGATCGTCCTTACGGTCGAGAGCGCCGTGGTGGAGAAGCCGGAGGAGGAAGAGCCGGCGGCCGCGGCAGGACACGGCCACATGCACTGAGGTCCCGAGGGACCGAGGATCACGGATGGGGGCCGGGCGACCGGCCCCCATCTGCATGCGCGGGGCTCAGATCGGCGGGCGCTCCGTGCCGGTCTTCGCCAAGCCGGCGAGCAGCCCGCCCGTGAACGCGGCGCTCACGGCCGCGAACAGCCACCACAGCGTCGGCGAGGTCCCCTCCGGGAGCCCGAAGAGCGCGTTCAGGGCGGCCACGACCGCCGTGCCCGCCGCGGCGACCACGAAGGCCCAGGCGAACCACCACAGCTCGGAGAGCCGCCGGGACACGAGCACCATCAGCAGCGCCAGCGAGAACGACAGCACGCCGGCCACCCGCGCGTACCCGAAGTCCGGCGGTTCGGGCAGGTCGAACAGGGTCACCAGGACGAGGCTGGGCGCCGCGGCGATCGCGACGCCGCAGATCGCCCAGACGAGGGCCATCAGGAGCAGCACGCGCTGGAGGAGCCTCACGGCCGCCCATCATCGCAGGTCGTGGGCTCGCGGCCGTTGGTAGCATGAGGTCCTCCGGAGCCCCCGAGGGGGCTCCGTTCCACGACCGACCCGAAGGGCTTCGTCATGACCGACACACCCCGGGTCGCGGTCATCGGGCTGGACTGCGGTACCCCCCAGCTCCTGTTCCGCGACTTCGAAGCCGAGACGCCCAACATCCACGCGCTGATGCAGCGGGGGATGTGGGGCGACCTCGAGAGCATCACCCCCCCGATCACCGT
>DASSJM010000109.1:0-15085 GCA_035691205.1 Actinomycetota bacterium | reverse complement strand
AGGAGGCTCGGCGCGAGCTCGGCACTCCGGCCGTGAGGCAGGGCCAGGAAGACCACGTCCGTCCTACCCACGTCGGCGACCGGGGCGATCACCAGGTCGGCGACCGCCGTCCCGGCGAGGTGCGGGTGGACATCGGCGAGGGTCGAGCCCGCGGAGGACGCGCCACCGACGGCCTCGAGCGAGACACCGGGATGGCCCAGGAGCAGGCGCACGAGCTCGCCGCCCGAGTACCCAGAGGCTCCGATCACCGCGACCCGCAGGCCTTCGCTCATCGGATAATCATGCATGAGATGCATGATTCTGCCAACCGCGCCGTGCGGCCGGAAGGGACTGGCCTCAGGTGACCGCTCGGAGGACCCCATCGGCCGGGTCGAGGACCGCCGCTGCCCCTTCGAGCGCCCCCGGGCCGCTCCGCCCGCGAGCGACCGACGCGCGCGCCTTCCCGAGGGCCGAGCGGACCTCGTCGGCGCCGTTGGCCACCATCGTGCCGGCGCGCGCGATCTTGTTCTCGAGTACGCCCTCGATCGCGTCGAGCAGGGTGGCGACCTCGGCCAGGCACGCCTGAGCGTCGCCGGCGTCGCCGAACCGGTTGGCGATGCTGTAGAGGAACAGGAGCACCGGCAGCGCGCTGGAGTACGGGACGATCACCACGCCCTTGGCGAACGCGTCCGCGTGTGCGCGGCGCAGCACCGCGTACACGGCGTCGGGGACCGCCGCCACCGCGACGGGCGCCGTGAGCGCGGGATCCAGGTACTGGGCCACCTCTCGCGCGCGCTGGGCGACCAGTCTCTCGACGTCGCGGGCGAGCACCTCTCGCTGCACGGGGTCGTCGGCGGCCTCGAGCGCCTCGAGCTCGGCGAGCGCCGACCACTTGGAGTCAACGGGAAGGCGCCGCCCGTCCGGCAACAGCAGGCCGAACTCGACCACCCGTCCGTTCACGCGGAAGTCGCTGACGAGCATGCCCGGCGGCAGCTCGGCGAGGTGCTCGCGCAGGACGTTCTCGCCGGCACGTCCCTTGGAGGCGCCGCCGGCCAGCACGGTCGAGAGCCGTCGCACCACCTCGCCGTGCTCGCGCTCACGTTCGCGGCGCTCCTCCTCGCGAACCGAGAGCGCCTCGAGCGCGCGGCGAGCGCCGGCGAGCTCCGACCGCACCTGCTCCGAGGATCCGTCCCGGACGGCCGCGGCGTCCGCGAGGCGCCGGAGCTCTGCCGCCTGCACCTCCAGCCGTGCCTCGAGTCGCGACGGGCCGCTCGAGGACCTCCGCCATGCCAGCACCGCTGCGCCCCCGAGCGCGGCGCCGAGCGCCAAGCCGAGCAGCGCGTATCCGAGCTGCGTCATCCCACACCCCTCTCCCCGGTCCATCCGAGACTAGGGAGGGGGTCTGACACCCCTGCGGGCGTGCCTGCTCTGCGGTGTGCGGTTCGCGGCTCGCGTGCGCCGGTCAGAAGACCTGGGTCTCGCGGATCTTCTCCAGTGCCTCCCGCGCCCGCGCGCGGATCTCCGGGTCCTGGTCGTTCAGCACCTCGGCCAGCGGCCCGACGGCGGTCACGTCGCGGGTCTCGCCGAGCGCCACCACGACCCTGGCGCGCTCGCGCTTCGGGCCCTGCTTCAGCGCCTTGGCCAGGCAGTCGACCGCCGGCCGCCCGAGGTTGCCCAGCGCCTGGATCGCGGCCCAGCGGATCGTCACGTCCTCGGGCTCGACGGCTTCCTCCGTCGAGCGCAGCACGGACACGCTGCCGATCAGCCCGAGGGCCACCGCCGCGCGGCAGCGCACCTCGTCGGATGGGTCCTGGAGCGTGGAGACGAGCGGGCCGACGGCGTGGAGATCGCCCAGGCGACCGAGCGCGAACGCGGCCGCGCCCCTCACCTGCGCGTACGGGTCATGCAGAGCACCCAGCAGCGTGCCCACGATGTGCTCCCCGCCCTCCGAACGGCCGAGCCGGTCCGCGGCGAAGACCTTCGCCTCGAAGTCGCTCTTGCTGTCCGTCAGGACGTCGATCGCCTTCTGGACGTCCTCGGGATGATCTCCGGGAGCCGGATGCACCAACAGACTCGCCCCTTCACCCTGCTCGATCACCTCGAACACCTCCCTGGCGCGCTCGTTCGCTACCTCAGGTATGCCGCACGGAGGGCCCGGCGGCGAAGGGCGAACGACCCCCCCTCGGCGAGTCGAACCGCCGTCGGAGGCGCGCGCCAGAGGGGGCCCGGGGAGCGGGCGGCGGCTCGCTAGGATGGTCGTGATGGCTCCCCCGCTCATCCCGGTGCTCAGGGTCCACGGGACCCATCGCGAGGTGGGCGAGCAGATCGGCCTGGCCCGGGCCTCGACGATCCGCAGGGCGGCGGCGTTCGCCGAAGAGAAGATCCCCCTCGGCCGCTCTCGGGCCGAGCAGCTCGCCCTCGCCCGGGGATACCTCGAGGTGACCGGGGCCGCCTACCCGTGGTTCGTCGACGAGCTCGAGGGCGCCGCCGAAGCGGCGGAGGTCGACCCGCTCGCGCTGTTCGCGAGCATGGTCGAAGAGATCTGGTACGAGCCGTACGCGCGGCGGCTCCAGGGCCGGTGCACGGACCTGGTGGCCGTCCCACCGGCCACCGCGGATGGCAAGGTGCTGGCGGCGCACAACAACGACATGGACCGAGCGTTCCAGGAGGGGCTCGTCGCGGTCGAGTGGTCGATCCCCGGCGAGCCGACCGTGATGTCGCTCGGCAACGACCTGTGGCTCTCGTGCGGGTGGAACGATGCCGGGATCACGATGGCTGGGAACGAGCTCGCGCCGCTGGATGAGCGGGTCGGCATCCCCCGAGCCATCCAGTACCGCTCGATGCTGCGGCAGCCGACGATGGAGATGGCCGTCGGCGAGGCGCTCCGCCACGACCGCGCGTCCAGCTACAACCAGGTGCTGGTGTCCTCGAGCGGCGAGGTGGTGAACGTCGAGGGCTCGGCCACCGACGCGGAGCTGACCTCGGTCGACGAGCGCGGGCACCTCGTGCACACCAACCACTACGTCTGCGAGCGGATGCTCCGGTACGAGGGCGACCCGGACTACGCGCCGCACTCCTCCACGCGCTATGGGCGCGCGGCCGAGCTCCTGGCCTCCGCGGAGCCGGGGACCATCACGGTCGCGACGATGCGTGCGTTCCTCTCGGACCACGAGACCGCCCCCGATGCCTTGTGCCGGCACCCCGAGCGCTGGCCGACGCGTTCGGCGACCTGCTTCTGGTGGATCTCGGACATGATCGAGATGCGCGTGCACTTCGGGCGGGGGAACCCGTGCGATTCGGTCGAGCAGGAGTACGCGTTCCCCACGGCGAGCGAGTCCGCCGCCTAGGAGGCGGACCCGGCCACCAGCTCACCGGCGCGCCACACGGCCGCCGGCTTGCGCACCGCGTCGATCGCGTCCATCGGGTTGGCGTCGTACAGGACGAGGTCGGCAGCCGCGCCCTCGGCCACGACGCCGACGCCCGGGAGCCGAAGGAGCTCGGCCGCGTCCGAGGTCGCCGAGCGCATCGCCCGCAGCGGCGTCATCCCCCACTCGACCATCCGCACGAGCTCCTCGGTGGCGTTGCCGTGGGGGTTGAACGGGGTGCCCGCGTCGGTGCCGCAGGCGATCCGAACGCCGGTCCGCACGGCACGCCGGAAGGCCTCCCGCGCCGTATCGGCGAGCGAGGTCGCCTTCTCGACCGCGTACGCGGGGACCTCGTCGGGATGCTCGACCATCCCTCGGATCGCCGAGATCGTGGGGACGAAGAACGTCCCGCGCTCCTTCATGAGGCGCGCGCCGACCGCATCCATCATCGAGCCGTGCTCGATCGAGTCCACGCCCGCCCGCACCGCCTGCACGATGCCCGTCGGGCCGATCGCGTGGGCCGCGACGACGCGCTCCCACTTCCCGGCCTCGTCCACGGCGGCCTCGAGCTCCTCCGGGGTGAACGCCGTGAAGTCCGCCGTGATCCCGGGCGTCAGCACCCCGCCGGTCGCGATGAGCTTGATCGCGGTCGCGCCCGCCCGGATCTCCTCGCGAACGGCCCTTCGAACGCGATCGGGGCCGTCCACCTCCCGCGCGAAGGCGACGCTGTGGCCGTGGCCGCCCGTGATCGTCAGCGCCCGCCCGGCCGCCAGGATCCTGGGGCCGGTCAAGGTCCCCCGCTCGACCCCGCGGGCGACCGCGATCGCGGCGTCGCCGCGTCCGCCGAGGTCGCGCACCGTCGTCACCCCGTACGCGAGCGTCCGCGCCGCGTTCCGCGCCGCCTTGACCGTGGCAACCGCGTCGCTGGTGAGCTCGCGAGCCTCGGCCGCGAAGTCCGCGCTCCCGTCGAAGCACAGGTGGACGTGGCAGTCGATCAGCCCGGGCGTGAGCGTCTTGCCTCGGCCGTCGACCTCGGTTGCCGATCGGGCTGTCTTCGGGGCGCGTGTGTGTGCGCCCACCCACCCCACCGCTCCATCCGAGATCAGGACGCCGGCCTTCGCCCTGACCGAGCGCCCGTCGAACAGCGTGACGTTCGAGACGTAGGTCGCCATCAGCGACCCCAGGGCGGCGGGACCACCTCGCCGTCGGGCCGGATCATCACGGTGCCGACCGGCATCATCGACAGGACCTCCGCCTGGTCCTCGACCGTGTACGAGTAGTGCGAGACCCCCGCGGGGATCATCACCGTGTCGCCCTCCTCGACGACGGTCTCCGAACCGTCGAGCCAAGCGGTCAGTCGTCCCGAGAGGACGTGGAAGACCTCCTCGTGATCGTGCGTGTGCTGCGGGAGGCGTTGCCCCGGCGGGAACATGGTCCGGTAGCACATCGTCTCCTGCGCCCCCCGGGTGGGCGAGGCGAGGCCCCGGACACGGGCGCCGCCGAGGTCGAACTCGGGCGCGTCGGCGAGCTTCACGATCGGCATGTGTCCTCCTCCTCCGGGCCGAGCCGCAGCATCTCAGAACGGCTTGTAGACCATGAGCCACACGATCACCAGGGTCCCTCCCGTCTCGAGCGCGAAGACCACCCATGGCAGGCTCGAGGCCAGCAGCGTGTCGAGCACGGCCGCGTCGCCCTCGGCGAGGGCGCGGCGGATGCGCCGGAAGTGCGGGACGGCGAGGGCGACGCCCCCGATCGCGAGCACGACGAGCACCGCGACCGAGGCCCACAGCCACCCCGTACCCGACGGGTAGTCGACGAGGAACCAGTTCGCGACGCCGCTCACGACGATCAGCAGGAGCGAGCCGTCCGAGATCGCGCGGGTGCTGCGCGAGAGGTCCAGGAGTGCCTGCAGCCGGGCGGGCTCGCGCTCACGTCCCAGCCGCAGCGTCACCGCCGCCGACACCCCGTGCCCGGCGGCGAACCCGAGGATCCCGACGAAATGGAGCAGCCTCCAGACCAGGTACGAGCTCACGCCCGCAGGCTACCGCTCGCCCGGAGGCCTCTCCCGCCGGAGCGCGCTAGCTCTCCGCCTCGGCGGCCGCCTCCATCTCCTCGAGACGCTCGTAGTAGTCGGGCATCTCGCGGAGGTGGGCGAGCGCGATCTTCGCCGTCATCACGGGGTCGTCCTCGGTGACGTCGGTCGCCGGGTCGCGCCGCCCGTGCTCGAGCTCAACGTCCATCCCCCGTCGGAGCTCCTCCAGGTCGAACGGCTCCTTCGTGAAGTCCAGCCCCAGCACCTGGGCGGCCGAGAACGCCTCGTCCGTCTCGAAACGGGTCCTCGTCGTCATGACGCACCTCCCGCCCTCAGCGTAGGGCGGCGACCATCGCCGTCAGCGGCTGGTCGGCCCCTGCCTCCAGGGCCCCATGCTCCGGTAGGCTGTCCGGCGGCCCGGACCGGGCCGCGATCGTGAGGGGAGAGGGTTAGGGATGCTCGACGTCGCGAGACAGGCCGTTGAGGCGGCCAAGGCCGCCGGCGCCGACTACGCCGACGGCCGCATCGTCGCCGAGGAATCGGAGTCCCTGACCGTTCGCAACCAGCAGATGGAGGGCATCGACCGGTCCTCCTCGGACGGCATCGGGATCCGGGTCCTGGTCGACGGCTATTGGGGGTTCGCGGCCACGGCCCGGACCGAGCCCGAGGAGATCGACCGCACCGCCCGCCTGGCCGTGGAGATCGCGCGGGCCGCCTCCCGCCTGCCGATGGAGCCGGTCAGGCTCGCCGAGGTCGAGCCGGTGACGGGCTCCTGGCACTCGCCGATGCAGGAGGACCCCTTCAACGTGTCGCTGGAGGAGAAGGTGGCCCTCCTGATGGAGGCCACGCGGCGGATGCAGTCCGTCCAGGGGCTCGCGTTCGCCGAGGGAGGGATCGACCTGCACAAGCGGCGGACGTACCTCGCCACCAGCGAGGGCACGGCGATCGAGCAGACCTCCGTGCACTCCGGTGCCGGCATCGAGGCCACCGCGATCGGGGAGGGTGAGCTCCAGCGGCGCTCGTTCCCCAACTCGTTCCGCGGGCACATCTCGGCCGCGGGCTGGGAGCACATCACCAAGCTCGGGCTCATCCAGGAGGCCGAGCGGACGGCGACCGAGGCCGTCGAGCTCCTGTCCGCCAAGGAGTGCCCCAGCGAGGTCACCACCCTCGTGCTCGACTCGGGCCAGGTCGAGCTCCAGATCCACGAGTCGATCGGCCACCCGGTCGAGCTCGACCGCGTCCTCGGGATGGAGGAGGCCTACGCGGGCTCCTCGTTCGTGCGACCGGAGGACCGCGGCTCGCTGCGGTACGCGAGCCCGCTCGTCTCGATCACCGCGGACGCCACGCTGCCCGGCGGCCTCGGATCGTTCGGATGGGACGACGAAGGGGTCCCCGCGCAGACGGTCCCGATCATCGTCGACGGCGTGTTCGAGAACTTCATCTCCAGCCGCGAGACCGCGAGCGTCCTCGGGCTTCCCAGCAGCGGGGCGATGCGTGCGGACGGATGGCAGCACTACCCGCTGATCCGGATGACGAACATCTCGATCGAGCCGCGCGAGGGCTCGCTCGCCGACATCATCGGCGACACGAAGGACGGCGTCTTCATGGCCACGAACACCTCGTGGTCGATCGACGACCACCGCGTGAACTTCCAGTTCGGCTGCGAGATCGCGTGGCGGATCAAGGACGGGCGTCTCACCGAGATGTACCGGAACCCCAACTACACGGGGATCACCACGGAGTTCTGGGGATCCTGCGACGCCGTCGGCGGCCGCGAGGACTGGACGCTGTGGGGCACGCCCAACTGCGGGAAGGGCCAGCCCGGCCAGGTCGCCCGGGTCGGCCACGGCGCGACCCCCGCCCGGTTCCGTGGCGTGCAGCTCGGGGTGCGCGGCTGATGCCCGGCCTGATCGGCCCCGACGAGGTCCGCCGCGTCGCGGCGGCCGCCCTCGAGCTCCCGGGGGCGGACGGCGTCGAGGTCCTGTTCATGCACGAGTGGGGCGGGCTCACGCGGTTCGCGTCCAGCTCCATCCACCAGAGCACGTACCGCGAGGACACGGGCCTCCGGGTCCGCGTGATCGCGGGCGGGCGGATCGGCGTCGCCGCCTCCAACGACTTCTCCCCCGAGGGCGCGCGGCGAGCAGCCTCGAACGCCCTCGAGATGGCCAACGTCGTCGCGCCCGATCCGTTGTTCCCCGGTCTCGCACCGCCCGCCGAGGTCGTGCGGACCGACATGTTCGACGAGGCCACGGCCTCCACCTCGCCCGAGCGGCGTGCCGATGGCGTCGCCGAGCTCGTCGCTCGGTGCCCGGAGGGAACCACCGCAGCGGGCGCGTTCGAGACGCTCGCCAGCGAGGTCGCCCTGGTCAACACCGAGGGGCAGTTCGCCTGGGCGCCCTCGACCCAGGCCTCGCTCACCACCGTCGTGACCGCCGCGGACGCCGGCGCCGGATTCAGCGAGGCGTTCGCGACGAGCTCGGCGGACCTCGACCCGGTGGCGATCGGCGGGCGGGCAGCGGACAAGGCCGTCGCGTCGAAGTCCCCGCGGGACCTGGACCCCGGGCGGTACACGGTCGTCCTGGAGCCGAGCGCGGTCTCGACGCTCGTCGGGTTCCTCGCATGGATCGGGTTCGGCGGGCGGGTGCTCGCGGAGGGGCGGTCCTGCTTCTCCGGCAAGGAGGGTGAGCGCGTCGCCGATGAGGCCGTGACGATCTACGACGACGCCACGGCCCCCGGTACGCTCGGCCTGCCGTTCGACTTCGAGGGCGTGCCCCGCTCGCGCGTCGACCTGATCCGCGACGGCGTGTTCGTCGGGGGCGTGTACGACATGCGAACCGCGAAGCAGGCCGGGACGACCACGACGGGGCATGCGCTGCCCTCGCCGAACCCCGAGGGGCCGTTCCCCCTCAACCTGTTCATGGAGCCGGGCCAGGCCACGCTGGAGGAGATGATCGCCTCGACGCAGCGCGGCCTGCTCGTCACGCGCTTCCACTACTCCAACATCGTTCACCCGGTCGAGTCGACGATCACCGGCATGACGCGCGACGGCACCTTCCTGATCGAGGACGGCGAGGTCGCGTACCCGGTCAAGAACTTCCGGTTCACCCAGTCGATCATCGAGGCGCTCACGGGAGCCGAGGCGATCGGTCGGGACACCGAGCTCGCGAGCGAGTTCTTCTTCTCGGCCTCCCGCGTGCCGGCGCTCAAGGTCGCCTCGTTCAACTTCAGCGGCCGCTCCGACCACTGAACCCCGGCTGGCCGGCCCGATCGGCGGGGCAATACACTGGAGGCTCCCCGACCCGGAGGTCCGGAATGCAGGTCCGCGACATCATGCACCCCGACGTCAAGACCGCCGCGCCGACCGACACGTTCGCGCAGGTCGCGACGCTGTTGCACGAGCACGGCATCTCGTCCGTGGTCGTCCTCGACGGTGAGGCGCTCGCCGGCATCGTGACCGAGCGCGACCTGGTCAACCTCGTGTCGGACGGCGCCGACCCCAAGACGACGACCGTGGCCGAGCGGATGACCACGGACCTCGACACGGTGGGGCCGAAGACGGACATCGGGGAGGCCGCCGAGCACATGGCGGGTCGGAAGATCCGTCACCTGCCCGTGGTGGACGGGGAGCGACTGGTCGGGATCATCTCGATCCGGGACCTCACGAACTGGGCCGTGCAGGAGCTCACATCGGGACACGAACTCCCCGACCTCGAGCGGAGCCACACGGCGCTGTCAGCGGCCGCCGAGGTCAACCGACCGACCTGACCGATCGGGCAGCTATGGCTCGCCGCCCGCGGCGCGCCGGAACGGATCCAGCGGGTGCTCGAGCGACCCGAGCTGCGCGAGGTCGCGAGGGAACAGCAGGGCCACCGTCCAGTCCGCCGCGATCTTGACCTTCCGGGTCAGCGTCGGCATCGCGTACAGGTGGTACGTGCGGTGCGCGAACCACGCGGGGAACCCGCGGAGTCGGAGGCCCCAGATCAGCGCGACGCCCTTGTAGCGGCCGAGCGAGCAGACCCCGCCGATGTTGCGGTACACGAACGGCTCGGGCGCACGGCCCTCGAGCTCCGCGAGGACGTTGCGGCCCAGGCGCTTGCCCTGACGCATCCCGTGCTGCGCCGTCGGCGGCATGATGCCGCCCGTCAAGCGATCGGGCACCGCGGCGGCGTCTCCAGCCGCCCACGCGTCCGGCACCCCCTCGACCCGCAGCGCGGCGTCCACCCGAACCCTCCCGGCCTCGTCCACGGGGAAGCCCGACTCCGCCGCGAGGGGCGAGGGTTTCACGCCCGCGGTCCACACCACCGTGTCGGCCGCGAACGCCTGCCCGTCCGAGAGCCGGACCACGCCATCCTCGATGGCGTCCAGGCGCGTCTCCAGCAGGACCTCGATCCGGCGCTCGCGCAGCCGCTCGAGCGCGTAGTCGGCGAGGTCTTCGCCGAGCTCCGGCAGGATCTTCCCCGCCGCCTCGACGAGCACCCACCGCATCTGCGACATGCCCATCCCCGGGAAGCTCTTCGAGGCGGCCCGCGCGAGATCCTCCAGCTCCCCGAGGGCCTCGACCCCCGCGTACCCCCCGCCCACGAACACGAACGTGAGCGCCGCGCGCCGGCGCTCCGGGTCCTGCGTCCCAGCCGCGACGTCGAGCTGAGACAGCACGCGGTTGCGGAGCCAGATCGCCTCCTGCACGGTCTTGAACCCCACGCCGTGATCGGCGAGACCGGGGATCGGGAGCACCCGCGCGCGTGACCCCGGGGCGAGCACCACGACGTCATAGGGCAGGACGTCCGCTCGTCCGTCGGAGCGGCGCACGTGTGCCTCCCGACCGTCGTGGTCCAGGCGCTCGACCTCGCCGATCACCACCTCGCAATGGCGGAGCACGCGACGGAGCGGCACGGCGACCGCCCGAGGGTCGATCGTCCCCGAGGCCACCTCGGGCAGGAACGGCTGGTACTTCATGAAGTTCTCGGGGTTCACCACCGTCACGCGGTGACCCGCGTCCACGGCGGGCCGGAGTTGCATCGCGGCGTAGAGCCCGCCGAACCCCGCCCCCACCACGAGGACCCGCTTCCCAGCCATGTGGAGATGCTACGGCCGACGGGTCAGCGCCCCGCGAGCTCGCGGAGGGCCGCGAACGACTTGGGTCGGCAGAGCGAGGTGCCGAGGCGGACGGGCTCGTACCGCGTGCCGTGGCAGTCCGAACCCCCGGTCGGCACGAGTCCGAGCCTCACCGCGAGCGCCCGGTAGTGCTCACGGCGCTCGTCGTCGTGATCGGGGTGGTCGACCTCGAGCCCGGCCATCCCCGCCTCGGCCATCGCCCGGATGAGCTCCTCGGGCACCGAGGACCCGTCGCCCCACATGCCCGGGTGGGCGAGGACGCAGACCCCACCGGCCGAACGGATCAGCGCGACGGCGTCGACGGGGTCGAGCGCGTGCTTGGCCACGTGCGCCGGGCGGCCGTCCGCGATCCAGAGATCGAACGCCTCCTTCTCGGTGGCGACGACGCCGGCCTCCACCATCGCCTGGGCCACGTGCGGTCGCACGATGTTGCCGCCACCCGAGATCTGCCGGACCCGCTCGAACGACACGTCGAAGCCGAGCTCCTGGAGCCGCTCGACCATCAGCTCGCCCCGGCGGAACCGATCGTCGCGGAGCCGCTGGAGCTCGGCCTGCAGGTCCGCGTCGGCGACGTCCATCCAGTAGCACAGGACGTGGACGCTCGTGCGCTGGTGCTCGGCCGAGAACTCGACGCCGGGCACCACCTCGACGCCGACCTCCGCCCCGGTGCTGGCCGCCTCCTCCAGACCCGTCGTCGTGTCGTGGTCCGTCAGGGCGACCACGTCGAGTCCGCGTTCGGCGGCCAGGCGGACGACCTCCGCGGGCTCGAACGTCCCGTCGGAGCGGTTCGAGTGCGTATGCAGGTCGATCCCGGGCACGGGCGGATGCTCCCAACTCCCGGACCGGGCGTCACCCGGCCGCGTGGCTCAGCGAAATATCTGAAGGCCGTATGGCCCCTCTTCACCTGGGCATCCGTTGACGAGGGGCATCTGTGTGGAGCCATCATCGTACGTCGAATGACCTACACGTTGGCACCGGGTCCGGCCCGGGCGTTCGGTGGGTCATGGGCCAGCGGAGGGGGACCATTCCCGCTCCCCCTCCCGAGGAGACCGAGATCCGCTGGGAGGGGATCGGAGTCCCATGAGGGATGTGGCCGGCACCGCACCGCACCCAGCCCGACAGGAGGTGAAGTGGAGGTCGGACGTGCTCGCCGTTCATCCCACCGCGGGAGAGAGGTAGGGATCAGCGATGAGAGGTACAAGGAAGGCTAGCCGGAGACGATCGGTCTTCGGCACCAGCACACTCGTCGCAGCCATGGTGCTCATCACCATGGGCTTCGCGACGCCGGCGTCGGCGGTGCCGACCGGGACGATCGCGGTCTGTGTCACCGACAGCGCCGGGGTGAACGTGGTCCTGGGTGGCGATCAGGCCTGGTACAAGATCGGCGGTACCAGCTACTACGTCGGCCCCGTCGGTCTGAGCGGTTGCCGTGAATCGACCCTGGCCGGCGGCACCTCCGTTGAGGTCTGGGCCGCGAAGAACGGCACGTATAGCCATCACCAGACCGGCACCGTGCCGTCTGACGGAAGCACGTTGAGGTTCGATTTCTACACGACCAGGGTCACACTCCAGTACAGCAAGAACCTCGCGTTCGGGGGTTCGAACGGCGACAGCGCGTGGTTCGCGAAGCCGTCGATGGAGCTCCTATCGGACGGAGTCACGCCGGTTCGCTTCCGCCTGGACCAGACGGGAGGCGCCTCCGGGCGGATGGGCCTCCTGTGGCCGGTTGCGACCGGGACGGGTGCGACGTTCACGCGGAGCCTCATCGCTCTGCGCCTGGTGGACAGCACGGGGGCTCCGCTCAACGGCGGAACGGCTCGATACCAGTACGGGTCGTGGTACTACGCGCCGGGCAGCACCGGCAACGAGCCATCGGCGCCGGGCATCCTGGCCTACGCGATCCCCGGGCTGGCCGGGACCGTTACCAACGAGATGCGGTTCAACAACACCACGCAGACGGTGACGCAGGACGCCTCAATCAACTCCGTCTACCAGTTCCAGACGAGGAAGCTGACCCTGCGGCTCGAGACCTGTTCCGGGACGCCGCTGAACGGCGGCAAGCCCCGTTACGGGCTCGGAGCGACCTACACGACGTGGTGGTTCCCGGGCGGCGTTACCGGCACGAGCGCTGCTGGTGAGACCGCAGCGCAGGTGTTCCCAGGCACCTACTCGTTCGAGATGCAGTACAAGGGAACCGCCGACCCCAAGCTGAGTGTCGTCATCCCGAACGCCGACACCCTGCTCACGTGGCAGACGACCAACGTGACGCTCTCCTACAGCGGCGCGATCTCCTACGGCGGGCCAGCGGGCGATTCCGCTTGGTTCACGAAGCCCTCGATGGAGCTCCTGCCAGGGACCTACAAGTTCCACTTCAGGGAGGCGTCCGGGCCCGGGGTCACGGTGGATCTCACGTTTGGCGGCTGCTCGTTCGCCAAGAGCATGGTCATCGCCCACCTGCTGGACCACAGCGGGACCGGGATCCCCGGCGGCGCGGTGGACTACGCGCCAGGAGGCTCGTGGTTGCCCTTCGGCACGACCAACGCGAACGGGGTCGCCTATCTGCTGGCCAACGGACCCTTGGGCAACATCCAGGTCCGGATGACCTACCACCAAGGTAGCCAGATCCAGCTCTTCAGCCAGCCCACCCACTCCGTCTTCACGTTCCAGACGGTCCAGGCCACGATCTCGCTGCAGGACCACCTCGGATCCGGCCTCGCGGGTGGATCGGTCAGCCAGGGCGGTGGCTACTGGGATCCCGTCGGCACCACGGACGGCTCCGGCAACGTGTTCTGGGAGATGTTCCCAGGCACGTACAAGTTCAAGATGACGTATCACGCAGGTGCGCAGGAGCTGACGCAGAGCATCGCGACCCCGGTCGTCTTCCAGACCGGCGCGGTGCACTCGGATAGCGGCACCGCGACCCAGTACGCGCAGGGGTCGTGGCAGCCGTTCGTCCAAGACGTCGAGCTCCTCCCCGGCTCTTGGCACTTCTCGTTCAACGACGGCAACCCCGTGACCTACTACACGATCGTGGGCGGCGTCGTGAACCACATCCACTAGCGGCGGATCCGGCGATACGGCTGTGCCGAACGCCGGAGACCCGACGCTCGAGGGCGAGGCTCCTCCCCCGCGGAGGAGCCTCGCCCTATCGGCCCCGAGGTCGATGAACGAGGCCGGTCCGAGACGCAGACCGCGGTGCCTCCTCGTCAACCGGAGCGAGCCTGGGCCCGGGTCCGAAAGACCCGGCGCCCGGGGCCCATACGGCGGGTGGAGTAGGACGAGTTGGGGTCCACCATCACGAGAGGCGGGGGAGGAAGTCGAGAGGAGTGAGGCACGTGAGAGCACCCACCTTCAGGCCGCTCGCGCTCGGCGCGGCGGCGATCCTGGCCTTCGGGCTGGTCATCGGCCTCGGGTCGGACACTTCAGTAAGCGCTGCAGGCGAGATCAAGGTCACGGTCTGCATCATGAACAGCAACGGCGTTCACCTCGTCCCCGGCACGACGTACTACAAGATCGGTTCGACGGCGTACTTCACCGGTACGCTCGATGCGAACCAGTGCCTGAACCGGGACTTCCCGGCGACGACGACGAACGTCGAGGTCTGGACCACGTACAACAACACACCGAGCGCGCACGTCACGAAGAACGTGGCGATCGACCCCGTGTTCACCTTCCAGACGAGGCAGGTGACGCTGAAACTCCAGACCTCCGATGACGCTCCACTCGCGGGTGGGACGGGGAAGTACGGCCTCGGCGGCGCGTATGGGACGTGGAACTTCCCCGGCAACCCGACGAACGCGAGCGGCGAGGTCGCCGCGCAGTTGTTCCCGGGCGTCTACTCGTTCGAGATGAGCTATCAGGGGACGGCGCAACCCAAGCTGAGCCTGACCATCCCGGATGCGGACACCACGCTCGTCTGGGAGACGACCACCGTGACGATCGCCTATCCCGGCCAGGTCTCCTACGGCGGGCCGGTAGGCGATTCCAAGTGGTTCAAGCAGACCACCGCGACGGAGTCCAAGGAGCTGCTTCCAAGCACCGTCCGATTCCACCTCCGGGGCGGGATCACGACGGATCTGACCTTCAGCGGCGATGCGTTCACGTACGACGCTGCCCCGCCGATGGTGGGCGTCAGTCTCGTCGACCCGAACGGCGGCGAGCCTGACGGAAGCAACGGATGGTTCCGAACTTCCCCGGTCAGCGGGAAGGTCGAAGCCGACGACACCCTGCTCGGTGCCAGCCCGATCCAGGCCATCGATTGCACGGGCGCGGCGCCGACCGACTTCGTCGGGCTGGGAACCGCTCCTTTCGCGACTGCCGGCTTCTCGGTCTCGGCCGAGGGGGCGACGACGATCTCGTGCACCGCGACCGACTCGGCCGGGAACACCAGCCCCACACCGGCCACGCGCGTGGTGAAGATCGACACGATCGCGCCGACGATCGTCGCCTCTGCGACCAGCGCTCCGAACCCGAACGGCTGGTACCCGGGGCCTGTCACCATCCACTTCGTATGCTCCGACGGAGGCTCGGGGATCCCGGCCGGCAACTGTCCGGCAGACGAGGTGCTGAGCGGTGAGGGGGCTGGGATCACGTC
>DASSJM010000108.1:0-5547 GCA_035691205.1 Actinomycetota bacterium | reverse complement strand
GGTCGTGACCTCGGTCCGCGGCGCCGGCCGCCGCGTGGCGCTGACCTTCGACGACTGCAACTCGGGCAGCGCGTGGGGCAAGATCCTGCAGGCGCTCGACGCCGCCGAGGCCGCCGCGACCTTCTTCTGCCCCGGCCCGCGCGTCCTGGCCAACCCGGCGCTCGCCCGCCGCACGGTCCGCGACGGCCACGCCGTCGGCAGCCACGGGTGGGACCACGCGGACATGCGGTACCTCTCGGCCGAGCAGATCCGCTCCCGCCTGCGCCGCGACGAGGCGGCGTGGTGGCGCACGACCGGCGCGATGGCGGTGCCGCTGTTCCGCCCGCCCTACGGGTCGCTCGACGACGGCGCCCGCGCCGCCGCCGGCTCGGCCGGGTACGCGTGGATCGCGCTCTGGAGCGTTGACCCGCGCGACTGGGAGCTGCCCGGCACCGGCGTGATCGCCTCGAGGGTCCTGGGCCCGATCCACGCCGGCTCGATCGTCGTGATGCACGTGAACCCGCAGACGGCGGCGGCGTTGCCCGCGATCCTGCGGGGGTTGAGGGCCCGTGACCTGCAGCCGGTGACGCTGCTCGACCTGCTCGCGAACGCGTCGTCGGTGGAGCCGGGTCGGGTGCAGCGGATGCCGGTCTGAGGCTCAGCCCGCCAGCGGGATGCGTCCCACGAGCGTCGTGCCCTCGCCACGTGCGGTGCGGACCTCGAGCGAACCGCCGAGCGCCGACAGCCGGTCCTCGATGCCCTGGAGCCCGGTGCTCGAGGTGCCGGCGGCCCGGGCATCGAACCCCACGCCGTCGTCGGCGACCGCGAAGCGCAGGACCCCGTCGGCCTCGTCGACCCGCACCACCGCCCGCCGGGCTCCCGCATGCTTCGCCACGTTCTGCAACGCCTCCAGGCAGCAGAAGTAGACGGCGGCCTCGACCTCCTGCGGGTAGCGACCGATCCCGTCGGCCGAGATCTCGACCGGGAGCGCGGCCTTGCGCGCCTGGGCCTCCAGCGCGGCCCGAAGTCCTCGGTCGGCGAGCAGGGGCGGGTAGATCCCGCGCGCGAGGTCACGCAGGGTCTCCACCGCGTCCTGGGTCTCGGCCTGGAGGTCGTCGATCAGCGCCTCGGCCGTCGGGTCCACGTCGCCGGCGACCCGCTTCAGCAGCCCGAGCTTGACCGAGAGCGCTACCAGCTGCTGCTGGGCGCCGTCGTGCAGGTTGCGCTCCAGGCGGCGCCGCTCCTCGTCCTGGGCCGCGACCAGCCGCTGGCGCGAGGCGCGGAGCTCGGCGATCAGCGCGGCGTTGCGCAGCACCAGCCCGGCCTGGTGCGCGAGGTCGTCCACGAGCCGCTCCTCGGTCGGGGTGAGCGGCTCGGCCGGGGGCTTGGTCACCGACAGCGCGCCGAGCAGCTCGCCCTCGTGCCGGACCGGAACCGCGATCGAGGCCGCAGCGAGCACCGGGAGCTCGTCGTCCCCGTCGAGCTCGACCGGAGCGGGCATGGCGCCCTCGGGCGGCCACCGCGCCGCGGGCTCGAGCCGCCGCCCGACGCAGAGCCAGACGGCCGCCTCCGAGCCCGTGCCCTCCCCCAGGATCCGAGCCATGCGCACCAGGACGTCCTCGGCCTCGTACCCCTCGGACACGCGTCGACCGAACTCGGAGAGCACCTCGTAAGGGGTCGCTCGCTCGCCATACACGAGTCGGTTGGCCAGGCGCTGCGCCCAACGCCGGACCGGCTGGAACGCGACCGCCACCAGCGCCGCCGCGATCGCCGAGAGCAGGGCGTCACCCCGGCTCTCGACCAGCGCGCCGATCCCGACGACCAGCCCGACGTACACGACCGTGATGAAGGCGGCGAGCAGACCGAACACGACCGCCCTGCTCACGACCACGTCGATGTCGAACAGCCTCGAGCGAAGGATCGCGATCCCCAGCGAGATGGCGAACACGATCACCGAGGCCACGAAGGCGACCTCCATCAGGTCGACCAGGGGCCCGGTGTTGAGGAGCCCGTAGACGATCCCGTAGACCAGGAACGTCAGCGTGGTGATGACGGCGCCGAGCACCACAAGCCGGACCTGCGCACGCTCCTCGCCGACCGCTCGGCGCCGCCGGAGCCACAAGGAGGCCGCGGTCGCGATCGCGAGCGTCATCGCGACGGCCATCGCGACGGCGAACAGGACCTCGAAGGGGTCCTTGCCCGACTCGATGCCGAACGGGTTGACGGCCTCGCGGAAGGACTCGATGGGACCCGGGGACAGGGAACGCGCCACGGCCGCGAGCGCCGTCGCGAGCACGAGCCCCCAGGCGACCACCTTCCACCTCGACGAGGGCAGGTGGCCGTCGGGGATCAGCAGGAGCGCCAGGCCGAGCATCGCGAACTCGGGGAGCCAGATCCAGTCCTGGAGCCAGGCCGCCACGTCGCCACCCGGCAGCGTGCCCGTCCCGAGGAGCGTGTACCGCGCGTACTGATCGGTGATCTGCTGCGTCGCCCCCAGCAGTCCGCCCGAGGCGAGCATCATCCACCCGATCGGGTGCTCGGGCCGCCGGAGCGCGATCACCAGCCCGACGGTGGCGAACGCGATCGCGTACAGGGCAGAGAACCCCCGGAACCCGAACGCCCCCTGCGGGTCCGGCGTGCGCCAGCCGAGACCCATGAGCACGCCCGCGGTCGCGAGGCTGACCACGACGGCGGCGAACAGCGACCAGGCGAGGATCCGCGAGCGGGCAGGGCTCATGCCGGGGTCATCGTCGCACCGCGAGCGGCCGGATGACCCGCCTCATGAGCGAGGGCGTCCTACATCGTGGACATCGGTCTCACGATGTGGAAGAGCGTCTCCTCCGGGCCCACCCGGCCGAGCTCGGCTCAGGGGCCGAACCAGCGCGCTCGCCGGCTCCGCCCGAACTCGTCCTTCTCGGCGGCGGTCTGGGGAGAGGGCGCGGTGAACGTGCCGGTCGGATGTCCCGGGGTCGAGAAGAAGTCCACGTCGATGCGCGCAACCTCGTGGCCGCCGAACTCCATGTAGCAGGTGCCCGTGCCGTCGAAGTCGGCGGGCGCGCTCGCCCCGCGGATCCGCGCGATCAGGTGGTCGGCCACCACGCGCGCGGCGCCCTCGGCGAACACCCCGGCCTTGGGCGTGCCCACGCTCGTCACGTCGCCCACCGCGTACACGCCCTCGAACCGGGTCGCCAGGGTCGCGGGGTCGACCGGGATCCAGCCGTTCTCGGCCATGCCCGATGCCTCGACGACCGCCGGCACGCGGTGGACCGGGATCCCGAGGAACAGGTCGTAGGGCAACCGACGGCCGTCGTCGAGCACGGCCTCGTGCGTTGCCGGGTCCAGCGACGCGACCCGATGGTCGGCCACGAACACGATGTCGCGCTCGGCGAACGTCGCGAGGATCGCCTGTGAGGTATCGGGCGATGGGGGGACCGGTGTGCCGAACGGGATCACCACCTGGATCGTGACGTCGTCGCGGACGCCGCGCTCGCGCAGGTACTCGTCCAGCAGGATCGCCGCCTCGCTCGGCGCTGGCGGGCACTTGAACGACGGCCCGCACACGCCGACGATCGCCGTGCCGGACCGGAGGGACGGGAGCACGTCGCGAAGGACCTCGGCCCCCGCCACCGTGTAGAACTCGTTGCCCGCCTCGGCCAGGCCCGGCGTGGCCGCGAGGTCGTAGTCGGCTCCCAGGGCCACCACCAGGACGTCCGCCTCGTACGTCTCGAGGTCGGTCACGACGCGACGGGCCTCGGGGTCGATCGAGGTGATCGTCTCCTGCCGGAACCGGACGTGGGGCGTCGTGATGTCCTCGTAGCGGAGGCGGACGGCCTCGGTCGGCTGCTTGCCGAACAACACGTCCAGCTTCGAGAAGCCGAACACGAAGGCATCCGAGCGGTCGATGAGGGTGACCGCGACCTGGTCGCCCAGCTCCTCGGACAGGCGGGTGGACAGCTCCAGCCCGCCGAAGCCGGCACCGAGGACGAGCACCGACGTGGGCATACCTCAAGGATAGGTGCCGCGCCTGCCTGATCGACCGGGAAGACGTACGGTTCCCCCCGATGATCACGAGATGGCTGATCCGGCTCGAGTTGGCTCGTGATGACGACGGACCCCTGGGCGACGAGGTGACCCGCGAGCTGACCCGACGGCTCACCGAGGACGGGGCGCAGCCCGTTCTGGATCGTGGGGATGCAGGAGCCGTCCTCGTTCAGATGACGGTCGATGCGAACAGCGACCGGGCGGCGAGGGCGGCGGCCGAGTCCATGTTGCGGGATCGGGCGTACGAGGTGTGGGCGGCGCTGGGCCTGCCTCCGTTCACGATCACCTTCGTGGAGGCGGAGCGGGAGGGTGGGCCGAGGCCCTGACCGCCCCCGCCTACTTCGCGGCGGTGACCCCCGAGGAGCCCGAGCGGCCGGCGGCCTTGTCCTTCTTGGCCTGACGCTTCTCCTTCAGCGTCTTGCTGGCCGCCGTCTTCGAGCTCTTCGAGCCCCCCTTGTCCTTGTTGGCCATGGGTGCTCCTTCCGAGAGCGGAGGACCGAAGGACCGACCGTAGCAGGGACCACGGGCCGAAGCGAGGGTCTCGGGAGGCTCGTCGCGGGACCCCGGGGCAACTAGGCTGGGGTCCGTGGAGGCCGACGAGGAACGGATCGCGCTGTTCCTGGACTACGAGAACCTGGCCATCGGCGCGCGCGACACCCTCGGCGGCCTGGCTTTCGACCTCAAGCCCGTGCTCGACGCGCTCGCCGAGCGGGGCCGGGTGATCGCCCGCAAGGCGTACGCGGACTGGTCGGCGTTCGACGAGGACCGCCGCATGCTCACGCGCGGCCAGGTCGAGCTGATCGAGATCCCACAGCGCATGGGCGCCTCGCGCAAGAACGCGGGCGACATCAAGATGGCCGTGGACGCGATGGAGATGGCGTTCGAGCGCGACTACGTCACGACGTTCGTGATCTGCACCGGCGACAGCGACCTCACCCCGCTCGTCCACAAGCTCCGCGAGCTGAACAAGAAGGTGATCGGGGTCGGGATCAAGGAGTCGACCTCGGCGCTGCTGCCGCCCGCGTGCGACGAGTTCCTGTTCTACGACACGCTGGAGGGAGTCGATGTGCCCTCCGGCGCCGGCCGCCGCCGCGGTGGATCGCGGGGCGGGCGAACGACGACGAAGAAGAAGGCCGCGGAGCCGGTCGAGGTCGACGAGCCGGTCGCCGAGCAGGCCCCGGCCGACGTCGACGAGCTCGCGGTGCGCGTGGCCCAGACCGTCTCGGGCCTGCAGCGCTCGGGCGGCGGCACCGTGCTCGCCTCGACGATCAAGCGCGCGCTCCTTCGCAAGGACCCCACGTTCAGCGAGGCCGAGTACGGCTTCCGCGCGTTCGGCGAGCTGATCGCCTACCTGGCCGAGAGGGGCGTGATCGAGCTCGGCGAGGGCTCGGCCAAGGGCGACCCCGAGGTCTCCCTGCCGGTCCACGGCGGCGAGACCGAGGCCTTCGAGCTGCTGCGCTCGGTCGTGGCCGGCCTGCGGGCCAAGGGCCAGGTCGCGCACCTGTCGGGCCTGAAGAACAAGGTGCG
>DASSJM010000107.1:0-29273 GCA_035691205.1 Actinomycetota bacterium | reverse complement strand
TTATCGATGTGCGCTCGCCCACCGACGACCAGGAGCCGGTGCCCGTCGGCGTTCGCCGCCCTGATCGCATCGACGACGTCGGCCTTCGACGTCGGATGGATCAGGTCCACGGCGGCCGGCACGGCGACATCGTAGTCTCGGGTTGCGGCCGAACGAGGTCCCGCACCCCGAGCGACCGGGTCGACCCGGGCGGGGTCCTGCGGTTGAATGGGGGCGGGCCGACCGCAGGAGGAGAGCATGGCCGGGATCGTGTTCGACGGCGTCTCCAAGGTGTTCCCCGGCGGCACGACCGCTGTCTCCGACCTGAGCCTCGAGATCGAGGATGGCGAGTTCGTCGTGCTGGTCGGGCCATCGGGGTGCGGGAAGACGACCGCGCTCCGGATGGTCGCCGGCCTGGAGAGCGTCACCAGCGGCACGATCACGATCGGCGAGCGCGTGGTGAACGCCGTCCCCCCGAAGGAACGGGACATCGCGATGGTGTTCCAGAACTACGCGCTCTACCCGCACATGAGCGTGTACGACAACATGGCCTTCGGGCTGAAGCTGCGCAAGCTCCCCAAGGCGGAGATCGACCGGCGGGTCCGTCAGGCGGCCGACATCCTCGGCTTGGAGGAGTTCCTGGAGCGCAAGCCCAGGGCCCTGTCGGGCGGGCAGCGACAGCGGGTGGCCATGGGTCGCGCCATCGTCCGCGAACCCCAGGCCTTCCTGATGGACGAACCGCTCTCGAACCTGGATGCGAAGCTCCGCGTACAGATGCGGGCCGAGGTGTCGCGCCTGCAGGACGACCTCGGGGTTACGACGATCTACGTCACCCACGACCAGACCGAGGCGATGACGATGGGGGACCGGGTCGCCGTGATCAAGAAGGGCGAGCTCCAACAGGTCGATGGTCCGCAGTTCCTCTACGACCACCCGGCCAACCTGTTCGTCGCCGGGTTCATCGGGTCGCCGGCGATGAACATGGTGGAGGCCGAGCTGGTCCGAGAGGACGGGCGTCTGTTCGTCTCGTTCGGCAGCACGAGGCTCGAGGTAGCCGACGACGTCTTCGCCGAACGCCCGGCGGTCCGAGGCTACGAGGGCCGCAACGTGATCGTGGGGATCCGTCCCGAGAACATCGAGGACGCGTCGATCATGCCGGTCATCCCCGAGGAACGCCGGTTGAAGACCGAGGTCGGCCTGCGGGAGGCCCTCGGCGCCGAGGTGCTGGTGCACTTCTCGATCGACGCGCCTCCGGTCCTCACGGAGGACACGCGCGAGCTGGCGGGGGACACGGGCGGCGAGGCGCTGATCGAGCTCGAGAAGCGGGCGGAGGCCGGGGCGTCCACGTGGGTCGCGCGCCTTGATCCGCGCACGGGCGCCCGGGAGCGGCAGACGCTCGAGCTCGCGGTTGACACGGCGCGGATGCACTTCTTCGACCCGGAGACCAGGCTCGGCATCTACGGGGAGTGACGCTGAGCCCTCGGGAGGAGGGTGGGACGGTGTTCCCGGACGGGTTCCTGTGGGGGGCGGCGACATCCGCCTATCAGGTGGAGGGCGCGACCGATGAGGGCGGCCGAGGCGCCTCGATCTGGGACACCTTCTGCCGGACGCCCGGTCGGATCAAGCACGGCGACACGGGTGACGTCGCCTGCGACCAGTACGACCGGTATCCGGAGGACGTCGCGCTCATGGCCGAGCTCGGGCTCGGCGCCTACCGGTTCTCCGTGGCCTGGCCGAGGATCCAGCCGGAGGGGCGCGGCCCGGCCAACCAAGCGGGGCTCGACCACTACCGACGGCTCGTGGACGAGCTGACCGCGCACGGCATCGCCCCGGTGCTGACGCTGTATCACTGGGATCTGCCGCAGGCCCTCGAGGACGAGGGCGGTTGGCCCAACCGGGAGACGGCGGAGCGCTTCGCCGAGTTCGCGGCCATCGTCGCGGGCGCGCTCGGCGGCGACGTCCCGCTCTGGATCACCGTGTGCGAACCGTGGGTCGTGGCGTGGCTGGGGTACGGCACCGGGATCCACGCGCCCGGGCGCACCGATGATGCCCTCGCCCTCGAGGCGTCCCACAACCTGCTGCTCGCCCACGGCCTGGCCCGGGAGGCGATCGCGGGGGCGGGCGAGGTCGGGATCTCGCTCAACCTCGAGCCGCACCGCCCGTTCACGCCCGACCCCGACGACGTGCGCGTCACCCGTCTCGCGGACCTCCACATGAACGCGTTCTTCCTGGACCCGTTGTTCGGGCGTGGCTACCCGGCCGAGCTGGTCGAGCACTACCGCGAGGTGAGCGACTTCGGCTTCGTGCGGGACGGCGACCTCCGGACGATCTCGGGGCCACTGGACTTCCTGGGCCTGAACTATTACCGGCCGCAGACGATCTCGTCGCGAGCACCTTCGGAGGGCATCGTCGTCGAGGCGCCCGGCTCGCTCGACGCGTGGTCCGTGGTGCCGCCCGGAACGAAGGTCACCACCATGGGATGGCCGGTGGATGCGAGCGGCCTCACCGAGATCCTGCTGCGGGTCCACCGCGAGTACGCGCCGACGCGCGTGCTGATCACCGAGAACGGCGCGGCCTTCGAGGACGGCGTCGATCCCAACGGGCAGGTGGCGGACCCGGACCGCGTCGCGTTCCTCCGTGACCACGTGCTCGCCGCCCGCGCCGCGCTCGAGGCGGGCGTCCCGGTCGGCGGGCTGCTCGTCTGGTCCCTGCTGGACAACTTCGAGTGGGCAGAGGGGTACGAGAAGCGGTTCGGCATCGTGCACGTGGACTTCCAGACCCAGGCACGAACGCCCAAGGCGAGCGCTCGATGGTTCGCGGAGCTGATCCGAACCGGACGGCCCGACTAACCCTGCCCTGGAAGCGCTCTCACCTCGGCCTTTGACACGTGCTGCCTGGCGGCCGTAGGCTGTGGGAGCGCTTCCAAGGAACCAAGGGGGAGAGTTTGGCTCGAACCCTCGACGAGTTGGCGAAGCTCAGCGGCGTCTCGCGGGCAACCGTGTCACGGGTCATCAACGGCGGACCCGTCTCCGAGGCGACCCGGCAGCGGGTCCTGGAGGTCCTCGAGCAGACGAAGTTCCGGCCCAACGCGGCCGCCCGGACCCTCGCCTCGGGCCGGTCCGGGGTGGTCGGGGTCGTGATGCACCTCACCCCGCATCTGCTGTTCCACGATCCCTACTTCTCGAGCCTGCTGCAAGGCATGACCGACGCGCTGGCCGAGCAGGCGATCGGCGTGATGTTGTGGCTCGGGAACCGCTCGAAGGAAGAGACCCTGGACCAGGTCCTGTGGATGCGGCTGCTCGATGGCGTCATCGTGACCGCGGACCAGCTCGACGACACGCTGGTCGACGGACTCCTTGCCTCCGAGTTGCCGACCGTCCTGATCGGACATCGGCGGGCCGACCGCAACGCCAGCTACGTGGACGTCGACAACGTCGCCGCCGCCGACCTGGTCACGACGCATCTGATCGAGCTCGGCCGACGTCGTATCGGTCACATCACCGGCCGGCGCGGAACCGTTGCGGGGGAGGACCGGATCGCGGGGTATCGGCAGGCCATGGCCCGTGCCGGGCTCGCGACCGAGGGTCTGGTGATCGACGGCGACTTCACTCGGGCTTCGGGCCGTGACGGGGTCCTGGAGCTGCTGGGGCAGGACGTCGACGCGATCTTCTGCAGCAACGACGCGATGGCCGACGGCGCGCTCGAGAGCCTCCGCGCGAAGGGCTTGTCGGTGCCGGAGGACGTCGCGCTCGCCGGCTTCGACGACCTGGAGTTCGCCGCGCACCTCGACCCGCCGCTGACGACCGTGCGGCAAGGGGTGCACGAGCAGGGGGCCGAGGCGGCGCGGACGCTGCTGCATCTGCTCCGACACCCCGGCGGCGCCCCGCAGCGGGTCATCCTGCCGACGGAGCTGGTCATCCGACGATCCACGGTGGGGAGGGGGGAGGGGCGCCCGCCGTGACGTGGGCCTCGGGACTCGACTCCCGCTCCCCCAGCGTCGAGTTGACCCGAAACGATACGGATGGGGGAGAATGGACCGGAGGAGGAAGAAAGGGGGAAAGCCCACATGAGGCAACTCAGAGGGCGACTCAAGCTCCTCGTGCCCCTTGCGGCGCTGCTGCTCATCGCTGCGGCGTGTGCGGGCGACGAGGAAGGCGACGGTGGAGGCGAGACAGGAGGAGGCCCGGCGTACGAGGAGGACACCGGGACGGTGAACGTCCTGAACGCGATGGATCCGGTGGCCGAGGCGCCGGCGATCCAGGAGATCATGGACGAGAACCTCGCCGACAAGGACTACACGGTCGAGATCGAGGGGTCGGCCGACTTCGAGGAGCAGTTCCCGATCCGGGCCGAGGGCGGGACGCTTGACATCGCGCTCCTGCCGCAGCCGGGGACGGTGGCGAGCAACGCGGCCGCCGGGAACCTGGTCTCGCTCGAGGATCTCGGCTTCGACATCGCGGAACTCGAGGGGCTGTTCGGCGCGTACTTCCTGTCGCTGGGGGAGTACGAGGGCGAGCACTACGGCCTGCCGACGAACATCAACCTGAAGAGCATGGTCTGGTACCCGAAGGACGACTTCGACGCCGCGGGCTACACGGTCCCGACGACGTGGGATGAGCTCATGGCGCTGTCGGACCAGATCGTCGCCGACGGCGGGACGCCCTGGTGCGTGGGCTTCGAGTCCGGAACCGCAACCGGGTGGCCGGCGACCGACTGGATGGAAGACATCATGCTTCGCACCGCCGGGGGCGATGTCTACGACCAGTGGGTCAACCACGAGATCCCGTTCAACGACCCGGCGGTCGCGAACGCCGCGACCGTTTTCGGCGACGTCTTGTTCCACGAGGGATACGTCCTCGGCGGCGCCGCCGACACCCCGTCGATCGCCTTCGGCGACGCGCCCCTGCCGATGTTCGACGATCCGCCGGGGTGCTGGCTCCACCGGCAGGCGAGCTTCATCAACGCCTTCTTCCCGGAGGGCACCGAGGCGGGCGTCGACTACGACTGGTTCCCGCTCCCGCCCATCGACCAGGAGGGGACGCTGTTCGCCGGTGAGCTGGCGGTGATCGGCACGGCAGGGAACCGGGCGGAGGTGAAGGACTTCCTCGACGAGTTCATGGCCGAGACGATCCAGTGCGCCATGGGAGGCGTGACCGCGTCGTCGAGGATCTCGCCGAACGTCAACGTCGGCCCGGAGTGCTACGCGAACGCGATCCTGGCCGACGCGTCGGTGGTCCTGACCGACGCCCTCGCGGGCGGCACCGGTCGCTTCGATGCCTCGGACCTCATGCCTGGTGAGGTCGGCGCCGGAAGCTTCTGGACGGGGATGGTCCGCTACATGCAGGAGGGGCCGGACTCGCTGCAAGGTGTCCTCGACGACATCGAGGCAAGCTGGCCGGCCGAGTAGCCGAAGGATGGTGGCGGGATCCGGTGCGGATCCCGTTGCACGACCGAGGGAGCGGCCGCTACGCGGCCGCTCCCTTCCCACTTGCACCGCGACGGGGCCGGGGAGAGGATGACGGCGCGTGAGGACGACCGACCGACCGCTGAGCGGGCCGGAGGCAGGCGCGCCGGAGAGTGAGCCGGGCGGCGCAGCTGACCGGGGTATCGCGTGGTTGCGAGTCGCGGCGATCACCCTGGTCACCCTCGTAGGCGTCATCCTGTTCGGGTTGGCGGTCGACTACCTGCGTTCGCCGAACGCCAACCGGCTGATCCTGGTGGGTGTGGCGATCGCCATCGGGGTGATCGGTGTCTTCTTCCTGTTCTGGGCGATGAACCACATCGTCGATCTCCTCCCCGACCGGGTCCGTGAGACCGCACGCCCGTACGTGTTCGTCGGTCCGGCCCTGGTGATCCTCGGCGTGTTCCTCGTCTACCCCGTCTTCAACACGATCCTGCTCAGCTTCAAGGACGGGATCTCGCGGGACTTCGTTGGGCTCGACAACTACCGTTTCGTCTTCTCGGACGCGAACATGCTGCGGGCCATGCGGAACACGGCCGGGTGGCTCATCCTCGTACCGCTCGTCGCGGTGAGCATCGGGCTGGCGTTCGCCACGCTCGCCGACCGGCTCATCCGGGGTGAGGCGGTCGCGAAGTCCCTCATCTTCTTGCCGATGGCGATCTCGTTCGCGGGAGCCTCGATCACGTGGCAGCTGATCTACAGCTACCGCCCGCAGGGGTTCGGCAGCAACATCGGCCTGCTGAACGGGATCGTGCTCGGGCTCGGCCAAGACCCCGTCAAGTGGCTCGAGCTCCAGCCGTGGAACAACCTGTTCCTCATGGTGATCATGGTCTGGATGCAGACGGGGTTCGCGATGGTCGTCCTGTCCGCAGCGATCAAGGCGATCCCCGACGAGATCATCGAGGCCGCGCGGATCGACGGTGCCTCCGAATGGCAGGTCTTCCGCCGGATCATCGTGCCCTACATCCTGCCGACGATCGTGGTCGTGACCACCTACATGGTGATCAACGCGATGAAGGTGTTCGACATCGTCTTCGTTCAGCCGGCCAATTCCGAAGTGAACGGGACGGTCGTCGTCGCCGAGCGGATGATCCGCTGGTTCTTCCTCCTGGATCACAACGGCCGAGGAGCCGCGATCGCCGTGATCCTGTTCATCGCGGTGATCCCCGTGATGATCTGGAACGTCCGTCGGTTCCGTGAGCAGGAGGCGATCCGATGAGCGTTCCGGCGATCCCGATCCCGGAGACCTCAGGGGGGCACGCGCCGGGCGTCCGCAGGGGCGGGTGGTTCGTCCGCATCACGATCTTGGTGGTCGTCTTGCTCTGGCTGATCCCGACCGTAGGGGTCCTCGTCACGTCGTTCCGACCGGAGAGCCTGGTCGAGTCCTCCGGTTGGTGGACCGCGCTCGCCCACCCCTTCCGGGCGGCGGAGTGGACCCTGGAGAACTACCGCCTGGCCTTCGACGCACAGGGGTTCGGTAACGCCTTCATGAACAGCCTGGCGGTCGCGATCCCGGCGACGGTCATGCCGATCGCGATCGCGTCGTTCGCCGCCTATGCGTTCGCCTGGATGGACTTCCGGGGCAGGTACCTCATGTTCGTCCTGGTCGTGGGGCTGATGGTCGTCCCGCTCCAGATGGCGTTGATCCCCATCTTGCGGCTGTTCACGCAGGGGATGGTCGTCTTCGGTGTCCAGATCGTGCCGGACCTCGACCTGAACCGTTCCTTCCTCGGTATCTGGCTCGCTCACGCGGGCTTCGGGATCCCGCTCGCCACGTACCTGCTCTACAACTACATCGCGTCGCTGCCATCCTCGATCATCGAGTCTGCGAGGATCGACGGCGCCGACCACTTCACGATCTTCTGGCGGCTCATCGTCCCGCTCTCGGTGCCAGCGCTCGCGGCGTTCACGATCTTCCAGTTCATGTGGGTATGGAACGACCTGTTGGTCGCCTACGTGTTCCTCGGCGGGGCCGGTCAGAACCGGGTGCTCACCGTGGCGCTCCGCGAGCTGGTCGGTGCACGAGGGGAGAACTGGCACCTGCTCACGGCCGCCGCCTTCATCTCCATGGCCCTGCCGCTCCTGGTGTTCTTCTCCCTACAGAAGTACTTCGTGCGCGGCCTGACGGCCGGCGCCGTCAAGGGATGAGGACGCGGACGCCGCGACCGGGGGCTGCCGACGCCGGCCTGGCGCCGCTCGCGCCGCGCCGCAAGTGGAGGGCGATCATGCTGGCGACGCTCGTGTTGGCGCCCGCGTACTGGTCGCTGCTCGTGGGGGTGGTGTCCGTGGCGTCGGACCGGAGGAACGCGCCCGGCGCGGGCCCGTTCATCGCGTTCGGGCTCGTGCTCGTCCCGTTCGTGTTCGTCGCCCTCGCCTTCCTCTCCGAGCACCCCCGCGCCCCGGGGGCGACCGTCCGGGCCATGCTGCTGTCCTTGGCCGTGGGCATCCCGGTCTCCGCGTTGTCGAGCGATGCCGTGAGCGGGTTCGTGGCGGGCATCGGGGCCGGCGGGATCGCCGCCCTGCGCTCGGACCTCGACCGAGCGTGGAGGGCCCGCGCGCTGGCGATCCTCATCGTCACCGCGTGGGCGTTCGTGACGGTCCGCGTCGTGCCCGAGGCGGCCCTGTTCCTCGCGCCGGTCCTCCCGTTCACCAGCCTCGGGGTCGCCGATCACCTGCTGGAGATCCGGCGGGAGCGGCGGGCCGCCGAGGGCGGGCGGCCCGGGCTGCCGGAGTGATCACCGGTTGCTCCGGAGGACCACGCCTTGCCACGGACCCAGCGCCAACGGGCCCGACACCTCCGCTCCATCCAGCGACCGATCGGTGCCGATCTGGATCGTGGATGGCTCCGTCGGCACCTCGACGAGGTCGTCGGAGAGGTTGAGGGCCACGGTGGTCTCCGGACCGCGGCTCCAGACCCAGGGGCCAGGAGGGGCCGCGACGGCCTCGTAGGCTCCGAACCGGAGCTCGGGGGTGGCTCGGCGGAGGGCGATCAGATCCCGGCACAGGCTCAGGACCGAGCCGGGGTCCGAACGCTGGTCGGCGACGTTGCGGGCTGCCGCGCCGCCCAGCGGGAGCCACGGTCGAACGTCGCCGTGCGTGAAGCCGGCTCCGGGCCGGTCGCTCCACCGCATCGGGGTCCGTCCGGGGTCCCGACCGGGATCGTCGGGCCAACCCCGCAGGCCGACCGGATCCCGCACGGCCTCGCGCGGCACCTCGACGTCCGGCATCCCGATCTCGTCGCCGTAGTAGAGGATCGGCGTCCCCCGCAGCGTCAGCAGCAGCAGGAGCGCCGCCCGGATCTTCCGATCGTCGCCGCCGCACCATCGGGTGGGGAACCTGCCGACGTCGTGGTTCGAGGCCGACCAGACGGGCCAGGCGCCCGTGGGCAGCGCCGCCTCGGTCAACTCGACCACGTCGCGGATCTCGGGACCGAACGCCGAGAACATGAACGGGAAGTTCATCGGGAGGTGGAGCTCGTCGACCCCGGGGCCGTAGTAGCGCATCAGCGTCGGGAGGTCGAAGAGCCACGTCTCGCCGATCAGCACGCGGGACGGCTCGTAGGCGTCGGCGATCGATCGCCATCCTCGATAGATGTCGTGGACCTCCGGACGGTTCATGTTGTAGACGGGGCGGAGCCCGAGCGCCCGAACGCGGGGATGGTCGTGACCGTCCACCGGAGGGTTGTCCCTCAGGTCTCGGTCCTTGACGAGCCCGTGCGCCACGTCGATGCGGAACCCGGCGATCCCTCGGTCGAACCAGAACCGGAGGATGTCGTCGAACGCATCGCGGACGTCCTCGTTCCACCAGTTGAGGTCCGGTTGCTCGGGAAGGAAGTTGTGGAGGTAGCACTGGCCGGTGCGTTCGTCGAGCGTCCAGGCGGGCCCGCCGAACACCGAGCGCCAGTTGTTGGGCGGGGTCCCGTCGGGACGAGGGTCGGCCCACACGTACCAGTCGCGGTGCGCGGCGTCCCTCGAGGAACGTGAGTCGGCGAACCACGGGTGCCGGTCGCTCGTGTGGTTCGGGACGAGGTCCAAGATCACGCGGATCCCGCGGGTGGATGCCCCGTCGACGAGCCGATCGAGGGCGTCCAGACCGCCGAGCTCGGGGTCCACCGCCGTGAAGTCGGAGACGTCGTAGCCCCAATCCGCGTTCGGCGAGGGCGTGATCGGGCTCAGCCAGATCGCGTCCACGCCCAGCCACTCGAGGTGCTCCAGGTGCTCGACGATGCCCTGGAGGTCCCCGACGCCGTCACCGTCGGAGTCGGCGAACGATCGGACGTAGATCTGGTAGATCAGGCCCTCGCGCCACCAGGCCCCGTCGCCCGCCGTCTCGCGCACGCTTCGGAGTATCCACGAAGGCGGAGGTGGAGGTCCTCGGCGCGGCCGATCAGATCCAGGCGCCCTCCGGCAGGCTCCCCGCCGCCTCGGCGGCGTCCGATCCGCGGGCCAACGCGAAGTCGCCGCATCGCGCCCCGTCCGGCAGGACCTTCCGCGGGTTCATGCGGCCGTCCGGGTCGAAGGCCCGGCGGACGCACGCCTGCGCCGTGAGGTCGTCGGCGGTGAACACGAGCGGCATGAAGTCGCGCTTCTCGAGGCCGATGCCGTGCTCGCCGGAGAGCGCGCCGCCGGCCTCGACGCACAGGCGGACGATCTCCTCGCTCGCGCGCAGGACGCGTTCGAGCGTGCCGGGGATCCGCCGGTCGAACGAGAGGAGCGGGTGCAGGTTGCCGTCCCCCGCGTGGAGCACGTTGGTGACGACGAGGTCGTGGCGCTCGGCGATCTCGTACACGCCCGCGAGCACCTCGACGAGGCGGGTCCGAGGCACGACGCAGTCGTGCAGGTGGTAGTGGGGCGCGATCTGCGCGACGGCGCCGAACGCGGACTTGCGCCCCTTCCAGATCAACGCGCGCTCGTCCTCGTCGGCGGCGATGCGGACGGTCCGCGCGCGGTTGGCGCGCGCCGCCCCCTCGACGGCACGCGCCTGGGCCTCGACGGCCGCGGTTGCGCCGTCGACCTCGACGATGAGGATCGCGGCGGCGTCGGTCGGGTACCCGGCGTGCGCGAACCGCTCGGCCGCGACGACGATGCCGCGATCCATCATCTCGACGGCGGCGGGGACGACGCCGCTCGCGATGATCGCGCCCACGGTCGCCGCGCAGTCGGCGACGGTCTCGAAGTCGAACAGCATGGTGCGCACGACCGGCGGGAGCGGTGTGAGGCGGACGCACACCGCCGCGACGAGCCCGAGGGTCCCCTCGCTCCCCACGACGACCGAGCGGAGGTCGTAGCCCGCGGCCCCGGGCCCCTCCGAGCCGATCCGCTCGACCGTGCCGTCCGCGAGGACGACGTCGAGGGCCAGGACGTGGTTCGCGGTCACGCCGTAGGCGAGGCAGTGAGGCCCGCCGGCGTTGGTTGCGACGTTGCCTCCGATCGACGAGGTCTGCTGAGAGGAGGGATCGGGCGCGTACGTGAAGCCGTGCGGCGCGAGCGCGTTCGCGAGGTCGAGGTTAGCGATGCCGGGCTCGACCCACGCCAGGCGATCGGCCGGCCTCATCTCCAGGATCCGCGTCATCTTCGAGGTGACGACGACGAGTGCGTCGCCGATCGGGGCCGCCCCGCCGGCGAGGCCCGTCCCGGAGCCTCGGGGAACGATGGGCAGACCGTGCTCGGCGGCGATCCTCACGCAGGCGACGATGCCGTCGAGCGTCCGGGGGAAGGCGACCACCGCGCACCCGCCCTCGACCATCGAGGCGTCGCGCGCGTACAGGCGGAGCGCCAGGGGATCGGACAGGACCTCGGCGGGGCCGAGGGCCTCCTCGAGCGCGCGGCGAGCGGCGTCGACGTCGGCCATGGGGCGACGTCAGGCTAGCGCAGGGGGTGCTCGCTCAGGCGACGTGCCCCGGGTCGCCGTCCGGGGTGGTGAGCGGCAGGTCCTCGGCCGCCCACTCCTCGAGCCCGCGCGTGAGGTTGAACGCCCGGAAGCCTCGAGCCTGGAGCATCAGGGTGGCAAGCTCGCTCCGGTTGCCCGACCGGCACACCACGACCGTCGTCTTCGACGGATCGAGCTGCCCGGTCGCGCCGGCCAGGATCGAATTCAGCGGCAGGTGGATCGAGCCCTCGATCCGCCCCGCGTGCCACTCGTACGGTTCGCGGCAATCGACGACCTGGACCTCGTCGAAGTGCTCCGCGAGGCCCCGGGAGGTGGTGAGGTCGGTGGTCACGTCGCTCATGGGATCCATCGAATCCTACCAATGGGGTGCGGAACGCCCGGATCAGGCGCCGAGGGCGCGCTCGTACGCCTCGAGGGCCTCGCGTCCGAACAGCACGAACCGGACCTCCTCGACCCGCGTGTCGGTCCCGAGCACGGCGCCGAGCGCGACCGGCGCGGCGAGCTCGAGCGGGTAGCCGTAGACGCCCGTCGAGATCGCGGGGAAGGCCACGGTCCTCGCACCCAGCTCGTGGGCGACCCGGAGCGACTCGGCGTGGCACGAGGCCAGCAGCGCCGAACGGTCCTCGCGGGTCGAGTACACGGGGCCGACGGTGTGGATCACCCACCGCGCCGGCAGCTTGCCCGCCGTGGTCGCGACCGCCCGGCCGGTCGGGAGTCCCTCGGGGTATCGGGTCCGGCGGATCTCCCGGCACTCGGCCAGGATCTCGGGTCCACCCCGCCGGTGGATCGCGCCGTCGACCCCGCCACCTCCCAGCAGCGAGGAGTTGGCCGCGTTCACGATCGCGTCGACGTGCTGCTCGGTCAGGTCGCCCTCGACGAGGACGATGCGGGGCATGCCGCTACTGTAGCCGCGTGATCGTGTGCGTCGCGGCGAACCCTTCGATCGACAAGCTGTTCGAGATCGACCGGGTCCGTCCGGGGGAGATCCACCGACCGGACGCCTTCGTGCAGGTGCCGGGCGGCAAGGGGCTGAACGTGGCCCGCGCGGCGCACGCCCTCGGCGCCGACGTACACGCGACGGGGATCCTCGCCGGGTTCGCCGGGCAGTGGCTCGAGGAGGCGCTCATGGTCGAGGGCGTCCGAGGGACCTTCGCGTGGGCGGACGGCGAGACCCGCTCCTCGCTGTCGGTCGCGGACGCCGAGACCGGCGGGCTCACCGAGTTCTACGAGCGGGGCACCGACGTGGGGCTCGACGGGTGGGAGCGGCTCGAGGCCGTCGTCACCGGGATCGCGGCGGGCGCCGCGTGGATCACGATGTCGGGGAACCTGCCGCCAGGCGCGCCCGACGACGGCTACGCGCGGCTCACCGCGATCGGCCGCGAGGCCGGCGCGCGGATCGCGCTCGACGCGCGCGAGATCGCACTCGAGCACGGCGTCGCGGCGCACCCGGACGTGGTCAAGGTGAACGCGGAGGAGGCCGGATGGCTCCTGGCGACCGACATCCGCACGCGCGAGGCGGCGGTGGCGGCGGCGACCGCGATCCGCGAACGGCTCGACGAGGGGGGTGTGGCGATCGTGACGCGCGGCGCCGACGGGGCGAGCGTCGCGATGCCCGACGGCTCGACGTTGGAGGGGCGGCTCTACGCGAGGGGGCCGTACCCGGTCGGCAGCGGCGACGCGTTCCTCGGCGGCCTCGTGACCGCGCTCGAGCGCGGTGATCGGTGGGAGGCCGCGATCCGGCTCGCGCTCGGGGCGGCCACCGCCAACGCCGAGACGCCCGGGGCGGGCCGGCTCGACCCGTCCCGGGCGAAGGACCTCGCCGCGCGCGCCGAGGTTCGTCCGGCGTGAGCGTCCGGGTGCGATTCGCGACACCCGACGAGTGGGAGCGCGTGCGCGACCTCCGGCTGCGGGCGCTGGCCGATGCGCCGGACGCGTTCAGCGCAACGCTCGAGGGCGAGCGCGAGGCGACCGAGGCCGGATGGCGCGCGATGGTCACCGGCCGGGAGGGCGCCACGAACGCGATGGCGATCGCGGAGATCGACGGAGATTGGGTCGGCATGGCGGTCGGTATGCGGAGGGGAGACGAACCCGAGGCCCACCTGTTCGCGATGTGGGTGGAGCCGGCGAGGCGCCGCGCGGGCGCGGGGAAGGATCTCGTCCAGGCGGTGCTCGGCTGGGCGGGGTCGGCAGGTGCGACGTCCGTCGTCCTCGGCGTCACCGACACCAACGACGGCGCCGTCGCCTTCTACCAGCACCTCGGGTTCGTGGATACGGGCGAGCGCCATCCGCTGCGCGAGGGGAGCGAGCTGGTCGTCCGCGGTCTGCGCCTCGCGCTCTAGGCGCGCTGGCTGCGGAGCGCGAGCAGACCGAGCAGCAGCATCGCGACGGCGAACGCCGCGAGGGCGAGCAGACGTTCCGCGACCTCGGCCACGTTGGCCCCGCCGACCATGACCTCGCGCAGCGTGACGACGGCATGGGTCACCGGGAACACCTGCGAGAGGAGCCGTAGCGGCGTCCACAGCATCTGGACGGGCCAGAAGAGCCCGCCGAGGAAGATCTGCGGCACGAAGATCAGCGGGATGAACTGCACGGCCTGGAGCTCGTTGCGCGCGTAGAACGAGAGCGCGATCCCGAGGTTGACGACGCCGACCACCAGGATCAGGAGCGTCAACAGCACGAGCCACGGCGGGCCGGCGATGTGCACGCCCAGGATCCACACCGCGTACCCGAGGATCACGAGGGCCTGGACCATCGCGAACCCGATGAAGCCCAGGAGGTAGCCGAGCAGCAGGTCGAGGCGGCTCGCCGGGGAGGCCATGAGCCGCTCGAGCGTGCCGCTCGAGCGCTCCCGCAGGAAGGCGACGCTCGTCAGCATGAACGTGAACAGGAAGCCGAACACCACCACCAGGGCCGGGGCGTAGTAGTCGAGCGTGGACAGGTCCGTTCCTCCCGCGACGGGCACGCGCTCGACCGAGACCTGTGGGGTGGCGACGCCGGCCGCCGCCGCTGCGGAGGCGACCTCGGCCATCGCGAGCCGGACCGCGCCAACGACCCGATCGTCGAGCCCCGGCTCGATCCCGCCCACGATCACGCGGATCTGGGCGGGCTCTCCGGCGATGATCGCCGCGCTGGTGCCGTCCGGCACCAGGATGGCGCCTGCCGCGTCGCCATCGCGGACGCGGCGTTCTGCCTCTCGCGGGTCCTGGATCGGTTGGGCCTGGATCCCGGTCTGGAGCGCGAGGGCGGCCCCGAGCGTCGACCCGATCGACGGCGCCCCCTCCGCGACGGGCGCATCGGCGTTCACGAACGCGACCGGCAGCGGCTCCTTGCCCGCGTCACCCACCAGGTAGCCGACGAGCGCCATCACCAGGATCGGGACCACGAGGATCAGCGCCACCGTCCGTGGATCGTGACGGAACTGGCGGAGGATCCGTCCCGCGATCGCGAAGATGCGTCGTGCGCTCACGAGGGTCCCTCCACGGCGTCGCGCAGCGTCAGGAACGCATCCTCGAGGGCCGTCGCCCCCGCGCGGGCCCGCAGCTCGGCGGGGCTCCCCTCCGCGATCGCCCGGCCGTCGGAGACGAACGCCACGCGGGAGCAGCGCTCCGCTTCATCCATCACGTGGGTCGTGATCAAGATCGTGATCCCCTCGGCGTTCAGGGAGCGGAAGTGGTCCCAGAGCCGGATCCGCAGGACGGGGTCGACGCCGACGGTCGGCTCGTCCAGGAGGAGCAGGCGCGGGTGGTGGACCATCGCGCACGCGAGGTTGGTCCGCTGGCGCATCCCACCCGAGAGGGTCCGCACCGGTGCGCGCTCCTTGCCCTCCAGCGCGACGAGCTCCGCGAGCTCCTCGGCCCTCGCGCGTGCTTCGTCCGCCTCGAGCCCGAACAGCCGCCCGAAGAACACGAGGTTGTCGCGGACCGGGAGGTCTTCGTACAGGGCTGGGGCCTGCGTCATGTAGCCGATCGAGGCCGAGACGGCGCGCCCCGGGTGCTGCCCCAGGACGCGCGCGGTTCCCGCGTCGGGACGAAGGAGGCCGGCGAGGACGCGGATCAACGTGGTCTTGCCCGCGCCGTTGGGACCGACGAGGCCGACCATCTCGCCCTCTGCCACCTCCAGGTCCAGACCGTCGAGCGCGCGCAGCGGGCCGAACGTCTGCACGAGTCCCGAGACCTCGATCGCGAGGGTCATCGGCTGCCATCCTGCCATCGGGGGCCTTCCTCATGCAGGCCGAACGTCCCGGCGGCGAAGGTGCGACTGCTACGGTGGGCCGATGTCCGCCCCCCGACAGGCGGTCCGCCCCGCCGTCGCCATCCAGGTGCTCTTCATCCTGATCGGCATCGTCGTCGCGGCCTTCTTCCCCTTCCTGTCCCTGTTCCTGGACGGCAAGGGCCTCACGGCCGGTCAGATCGGCGTGGTCATCGCCGGGATGGCGGTGGCCCGCCTGCTCTTCAGCCCGCTGTGGGGACACCTCGCGGACACCACGATCGGACGGCGGAGGGCGCTGCAGATCGGGACGCTCGGAGGGGCGGTGGCGGCGCTCGCGCTGTTCGCCGTCGAGGGCTACGCGGCGGTCGTGGTCGCGGCGTTCGCGCTCGCCGGGGTCGCCGCGACGATGATCCCGAACGTCGACGCGATCGCGCTCGAGCATCTCGGCGACGAACGCATGAGCGACTACGGCCGGATCCGCGGGTGGGAGAGCCTGTCCTACGCGACGACCTGCCTGGTCGTCGGCGTGCTGCTCGAGCAGGCGGGCATCCGGTGGTCGATGGTGTTCTACGCGATCGGCAGCCTCACGATGTTCGCCTGGTCCGTCGCGGCGCTCACCCCCGATCGCCCGGAGCACAAGACGGAACACGGCCGCCTCGGTGCGGTCGGTGCCGTGTTCCGCGAGGCGCCGAGGTTCTGGGTGTTCCTGCTGGCGATGCTGTTCGTATGGACCGGGTTCAACGCCGCATGGAACTTCATCGGCCTCAAGATCGCGCAGGGCGGTGGCGGTCCGCTCCTCGTCGGCCTCGGCGCCGCCCTCGGCGGGCTCGTCGAGGTGCCGGTGATGCGACTGTCCTCCCGGTTCACGAGGCGACTCGGGCTTCGACCCGTCTACGTCGCAGGGTGCGTCGTGTACGCCACGGGGTTCCTGCTCTGGGGACTCGTCGAGAGCCCCACGATCGTGTCGATGCTCACGGTCTTCGAGGGGGCGGGGTTCGCGCTGCTGTTCACGAGCGCGGTCGTGGCGATCGGACGGATGTTGCCGAGCACCCTGTATTCGACCGGGCAGTCGCTGGCGGGCACCGTCGGGTTCGGGATCGCGCCGATCGTCGGGGCGGGGCTGGGTGGATGGGTGTTCGATCGGTTCGGTACGGTCACCCTCTACCTCGGCGCGTCCGTGCTCGCACTGGTCGGCGGTGCCATCGCCTGGAGCGCGCTGTCAGCCCCGTCGCTGGCGCATCCGGTGCCGGACGTGGAGCCGGTGCTCTGAGCGATGCGCCTCGGGTTGGCGCCCGGATCGAGGCTTGACGTACGATGCGTTCGGACCCGGAGGAGGAGGACGACGTGGTCAGCGCGTACATCTTGATCCAGACCGAGGTGGGTCGGGCGAGCGACGTCACGCGGGCGATCAACGGCGTCAAGGGCATCGTGACCGTCGATCCCGTAACCGGCCCCTACGACGTCATCGCCCGCGGCGAGGCGAGCGACCTCGACGAGCTCGCGAAGGGGGTCGTGATGCCGATCCAGTCCGTCGAGGGCGTCACCCGGACACTCACCTGCCCGGTGCTGACCCTGTAGCCGCCGGGCCGGAGCCGCCGTACGCGGTCGCTTCAGGTCGCCTCGGGCGCGGCCGATACCACCGACGGGGTTGGCCCCCGGAGGTGGTCGTCGTGCGCTCGGAACGCGGATATGCGGGAGCTCGGATGCTCGCGGCGCTCGGGCTCGTCTCGCTGCTGGTGTGGCTCGTGCCCATGGTCTTCCTGTCCCGCAAGCAGGTCGACCTCGTCTCGGCGGTCACCGAGCCCGTGGCCGGTGCGACGGGTGAGACCGCGGTCACCGAGCCCGTCGGCGCGCTCGGTCGCGCCAACGACCTGCAGGCCCAGAGCCTGCTGAACGGCGCGATCCGCGTGGCGCAGGTCTGGTACGCGGAGAACGGCACGTACGCGGGGTTCGGCCCCGCCGAGGCGGCCGGGTACGACCCCTCGATCAGTTTCACCGCCGGTTCCCCGGCGCCGGGCACGGTCACGATCCGCGTGGCGCCCGATGCCGTGGTGATGGTCACGATCGCGGGTGACGGCGGCTATCTGTGCGCGGCCGCGAACCTCGATGTCGTCACGTTCGGCCGGGCGGACGCCGCGACCGCCCAGGACTGCCAGAGCGGCTGGTAGCCGCACGGCCTCGCCGGAGGTCATCCATCGTCGCGCCGGCACCCATCGACCGCGGTCCTGGCGGGCAGGTGCAGCCTCTCGGTGAAGTGCGCCGACAGCTCGCGGATCCGGCCATCGTCGTGGCCCTCGGCGATCACGGCCTCGAGGCGGAAGCCCGTGCCCATGCGGCGCATCGTACGTAGGCTTGCCGGCATGCGACGAGGCGAGCTCGCCGTGCCGACGCCGTCACTGCCGCGGCGGACGCTGCTGGAGGAGACCCTCGTCGTCCTGTCGCTATCGCTCCTCGCGAGCGCGGTCTTCGCGATCCTGTCCCTGCTCGAGGCGCCCCTGCGCGGGGTCACGGTGGCCTCGGTCTCGCAGAGCACCCAGCTCGCCCGACAGGTCTTCAGCTCGCTGTTCAGCCTGGCGCCGGTGTGGCTCGTGGTCTACCTGGTGCGCCGCAACGGCGAGGGCCTGGGGGCCATCGGCCTGGCGTGGGACCGGCCGCGACAGGACCTGGCCCGCGGGTCGCTGCTGTTCGTCCTGGTCGGGCTCGCCGGGATCGGCGTGTACCTGGGGGCGGTCGCGCTCGGCGTGAACCGGTTCGTGGTGCCGGTCCCCCCGCTCGGGCACTGGTGGACGGTCCCGGTCCTGTTGCTGAACGCGGCCGAGGCGGCACTGCTCGAGGAGGTCGTGGTGGTCGCCTACCTCGTCACGCGGCTCCGACAGCTCGGGCTGACCGAGGTCGCGGCCGTGGGTGCGAGTGCGCTGCTGCGCGGGAGCTACCACCTGTATCAGGGATGGGGCGGCTTCCTCGGCAACGCGGCGATGGGCGTCCTGTTCGGGTTCGTGTTCACGCGGACCCGCCGCGCGTGGCCGATCGTGATCGCGCACTTCCTGCTCGACGTGGCGGCCGGGGTTGGCTACCTGCTGTTCCGGGAGCATCTGCCGGGGGCCGGATGATCGGTGGGCAGCCGCCCCTGCCGTCCTTCTCCTGACCGCCACCCCGCTCGGACGCGACGGGCCCTTCGCCCCTGCGGTCCGAGCCGGGCCCGTCCTAGGCTCGGCGTAACGGACCGGGAGGCAGATATGGCATACGTCATGGACCACCTGCTGGGACGGGGGCTCACCTTCACCGTCATCCCGCACCCCAAGACGCCCACGGCGTCGGGCGAGGCCCACGCGCTCCACATCGCCGAGGGGCTCGTCGCGAAGACGATCGTGATCGTCGCGGGCGACGCGGCGGCGCTGATGGTGATCCCGGCCTCGAGGAAGCTCGACATGGTCCTGGCCGCGGAGGCGGTCGGCGCTCCGGCGGCGCGTCTCGCCACCGAGCGCGAACTCCAGGAGCGGTTCCCCGACTTCGAGCTGGGGGCGCTGCCGCCCCTGTCGACGTTGCTCTCCGCGCCGGCCTACGTGGATCCGGCGGTGGTCGAGCGCGACGAGATCGTGTTCGCGGCGGGCAGACAGGACGTGTCGATCCGGATGACGACCGCTGCGTTGTTCGCATCGGAGCCGGCGGGCGTGCTGCCGCTCACGATCGAGAGCATGGCCGCGTCGGTCTCGTAGTCGCCGAACCCCTCGGGCGTCATTGCAGCTTGCGTTGGATGCGCCGCTCGAGCCGGCGCGACCAGCGGGGCGCGCCGTCCTCCGCGGTATCGATCTCCAGACGGAGGTGGTACGTGTCCGCGTCCGTATCGATCCGGCTGCGGACCTCGGCGGACACGGTGGCCTCCGGGTAGACGATCGTGTACCGGGCGCTCGCGTCGACCCACGATCGTGCGGGGTCCTCGGTCGAGACGCCCACCGTGCCTCCGTGACGCCACTCGATCGCCGGCACCCCGTCGTCCGCGCCGCTCGAACCGCCGTAGCGAGCCACGGCTCGGGTCTCGTCGTCCGCGATGTCGTGCTCGATCGTCCAGACGAGCTCGTCGAGGGCCTCGCCGCGAGCCGACTCGCCACCGGCCTGCGTCCTCCGCGGCGGCGGGAGCGACGGCCGCTCCGCGATCGGCGGGTGGCCGTCGAGGACCGGGAGCACGAGCGTGGTGCCCTGGCGATCGACCGCGAGCGTCACGGGTCCGGGCGGAGGGAAGCAGTTGGGCCAGTCGGTCCCGGCGAGGTCCAGGCGGATCCGGTGCCCGGGCTCGAACACCCAGGAGGTGACCTCCATCTCGACGTCGACCTCGTACGCCTCGCCCGGCGACAGCGGGGTCGGCGTCTCGCGCGATGTGCGGTGCGTGAGGTTCAGGAGCCCCCGCGTCACCAGCTGGGACGTCCCGTCCGGATGCAGGTCGCAGAGCTTGGCCGACAGGAACGCGACCGGTGCCGACGATCGCACGGTGGCGCGCACCCGCGGATGACCCAGGATCTCGAGCTCTTCGCCGAGCGGTTCCCAGTCGTACACGAGCGAGAACGCCTCGTCGGGCCGCTGGTCCTGCGGCTGGCCCCACGGCGGTCCCCCCGCGCAGTTGATCCAGGCGGTCCACCCGACGTCGCCTCGGACCTCCAACTCGTCGGGACCGGCGCCGGATCGATCGGCGGTCGCCGCGGTGAGCTCGAACACGGCCTCGCGCGAGCGCTCGAGCGGCCAGCCGGGCTCGAACCGCCACTCACCACGGTACGCGGCGAGGTCGGCGGCGGGCGGGGTCGGACGCCGGACGAACACCGTGATCGGCGGCTCGCGGTCGACGCCGTTGTCGATCCCCTTGAGCCAGCGATCCCACCACCGAACCATCTCGGGGATCAGGTCGATGTTCGGCCCCGGCCGGGAGGTCTCGACGTCGGCATGCGCCCAGGGCCCGGCCAGCAGCCGGCGTGGGCAGCGGAGCGCGGCCATCCCGCGGAGCGCGATGTTGGTGTACCCGTCCGCCCAGCCGGTCACGAGCATCGTGGCCGCCTCGATCGCGCCGTAGTCCTCGCGGAGCGAGCCGTGCTTCCAGAACCCGTCGTAGGTCTGGTGCTCGAGCCAGTCGACGTGCCACGGCACGTACTCGGCGACGCGCCGCTCCCACAGCTCGCGCCATCCCTCGCCGTACACGCTCGGTACGGGCGGCAGCAGGTTCTCGGCCTCCATGTACACCGGCCAGTCGACGAGGTCGAGCTGCTTCTTCGCGCCACCGAAGTAGTGCACGTCGTCGGCGTACCGGTCATCCGACGCGAAGATCGAGCAGATCGCCTTCAGCGCCGGCGGCCGGAGCATGGCGACCTGCAACGAGTTGAACCCCGACCACGACGTCCCGTACATCCCGACGTTGCCGTTGGACCATGACTGTTGGGCGAGCCACCCGATCACCTCGATGAGGTCGTCGAGCTCGGCTCGCGTGTACTCGCCAACGGGGGTTCCCTCCGACGAGCCGGTCCCGCGCACGTCAACGCGGCACACGAGGTAGCCGAACTCGGCCGCGAGCCGTTGGTACTCGGGCCGGTACCCGGCCGTGAGATCGTCCTTGCGGTAGGGGAGCGCTTCGACGAGCGCCGGCCACGGCCCCCTGCCGTCCGGGGGGTACAGCGTTGCGGACAGCCGAACCCCATCGCGCATCGTGAGGCGGACGAGTTCGGCGGCGGTCATCGGCGGGCGATGCTATCCGCCGCGCCGCGTCCTCGACCAGGGACCCGACTCAGATCCACGTGGTGAACCAGTACCGCAGCTTGAATCCGGCGTCGGTCAACGGCGCCCCGGTGAGGGTCGGCCAGAACCACGCGAAGGCGAGCACCGACAGCACGACGAAGCCCACTGCGACCGGCAGGTACGGGTGGGAGCGCGACCCGGCGACGCGCATCTCGGACAGGTCGCGGATCGCGTACACGCACGCCAGAACCAGGAACGGGGTGATGGGCGTCGCGTAGAAGAGGAACTGCGGTCGGTTTACGACGAACCACGGCAGGTACAGGCAGGCGATCGCGACGATCACGAACCCGGCTCGCCAGTCGCGGACCCTCCACCAGCGATAGGCGACGTAGGGGATCGCGAGGATGCTTCCCCAGAAGATGGCCGGGTTGCCGTTCGCGTAGATCACCTGGCGGATGCCCCCCTGCGAGTAGTTGCCGTAGTAGTAGACGGGCCGGCGCAACAGGAGCCACGACCATGCGTCGGACAGGTACGCGTGGACCGGCTGCCCGTCGGCGCCGATCTTCTCGAGGTTGGCGTGCCAGCTCGCCATCGAGCTCTGGAGCTTGGCCCACCCCCGCAGGTCGAGGCCGAAGTGGACGAACCAGCCAGCGTAGGAGGCGACGTACACGACGGCCGGAACGAGCAGGAGCGCGAGGACGATCCCGAACCCCTCGGATGCGATCGTGTCGACGTAGGGTCGACGCATCCCGGAACGCTTGCGCCGCACCACATCCCAGGCGACCGACAGGATGACCACCGCGACGAGGGCGGTCATCGCGGACCACTTGGTCGCCACCCCCGCACCGAGTGCGACGCCGGCGGCGAACCTCCAGGGCCGCCACAGGGGGGCGTCGACGCGCCCGAGGGGCACCGGGTCCGAGGCGGCGGGTTCGCCGCCCCACGGCGCCGGTGGCGGCTGGGGCATGCGGGCCAGGATCCATCGCCGGTCCAGGAGCAGGAAGACGAACCCGAGGACCATCCAGAACGTGACGAAGATGTCCAGCATCGCCATCCGCGACTGGACGAAGTTCAGGCTCTCGGTCGCGAGGAGCACGCCGCCGGTGAACGTCCAGATCGGGCTCGCGAACAGCAGCTGGACGATCACGGCGAGCAGCATCACGGTCGCGGTCCCTGCGACCGCGGAGGACACCCGCCAGCCGTACGAGTCCGTTCCCGCGGCGAGCTCGCCGAGCGCGATCGCCCACTTGCCGAGGGGTGGGTGCACCCAGGCGCCCGTGTCGTTCTGCTGCTCGCGCCACAACCGCTCGTTCGCGCTGTAGATCATGCAGCGATCGTTCGAGTAGCCGAGGAAGATGCAGGCCGACTTCGGGTAGTAGTACTCGTCGAACATCCATCGCTGCGGGTAGCCGAGGTTGGTGAAGCGCAGGACCCCGGCGATCAGGCCGACGGCCAGGACGGCCACGACCGGCCGGTTGAGCTTCGCGAGGGCGGAGGGCACCGCCCGATGGTACGGCCCGCATCGGCGTCGGGTGGGACGCGCCCCCTAGCGGCCGACGCGGTCGCGCAGGCGGTACCCGAGCTGCAGCTTCGAGCCGGCCGCGGGAGCAGGGTAGCGGCGACCGGCGGGGGATCGATCGCTCCGGCCGTCGCTCCATCAGGGAGGCGGGCGTGGGAGCATCCCGATGATGGCCGGTCGCCTGTACGTCGTCGGAACGCCGATCGGGAACCTCGGCGACGTCACCGAGCGCGCGATCGCCACGCTTCGCGCGGTGGACCTCGTCGCGGCCGAGGACACGCGCCGGACCGGGCGACTCCTGGCGCACCTGGGGATCGAGAAGCCGATGCGCTCGCTGTTCGAGGGGAACGAGCGCGAGCGCACGCGGGAGCTCCTCGGCGAGCTCCACGGGGGGCGGGAGGTCGCGCTCGTGTCCGACGCCGGGATGCCCGGCGTGTCCGATCCGGGCCACCTGCTCGTCCGTGGATGCGCCGAGGAGGGCATCGAGGTCCGGGTCGTCCCGGGGCCGTCGGCCGTGACCGCCGCGCTCGTGGTCTCCGGGCTGCCGAGCGAGCGTTTCGTGTTCGAGGGGTTCCTGCCGCGAAAGGCCGCAACGCGCCGCGAGCGTCTGCGGGCGCTGGCCGGTGATCCGCGAACGGTCGTCCTGTTCGAGTCGCCGCTGCGCCTGTCCACGCTCCTGGCCGACGTCGTGGCCGAGCTCGGCGACCGGCGGGTGGCCGTGTGTCGCGAGTTGACGAAGCTCCACGAGGAGGTCCTCCGAGGCCGGGTGTCCGAGGTGCTCGCGCTCCTCTCGGGCGTGCGCCTGCGGGGCGAGGTCGTCGTCGTGGTCGAGGGCGATCGCGGCCATGGACCCGTCGACCTCGACCGTCTCGTCGAGGAGGCCCGCGCGCTCGTCCGGGACGGGATGCGCAAGCGGGAGGCGGCGGCGAGCGTCGCCCGCGAGCACGGTGGTTCGGCGAACGCGATCTACGAGGTCCTCGTCCGCCGGCGCTGATGGGCGCGGACGCGGCCGCCCGGCCTCCCCCGATGCTCTCGTAGGATGGCCCGACCATGGGCCGGGACCTCTTCTACATCACGACGCCGATCTACTACCCGAACGACGTGCCACACATCGGCCACGCCTACACGTCCGTGGCGGCGGATGCGATCGCCCGGTACCACCGGCTGCGCGGCGACGAGGTCTTCCAACTCACCGGCACCGACGAGCACGGCCTCAAGCTCCAGCGGGCGGCCGAGGCCGCCGGGGCCGACCCGAAGTCGTGGGTGGACGGCATGGAGCCGCAGTGGCGCGAGGTGTGGGCTCGCCTGGCGATCGGGTACGACGACTACATCCGCACGACCGAGCCGCGGCACGAGAAGGCCGTGCAGCAGTTGCTGACCGCCGTGCACGAGAACGGACGGGAAGACATCTACCTGGGGACGTACGAGGGCCTGTACTGCGTCTCGTGCGAGGCCTACTACACGGAGGGCGAGCTGATCGACGGCAACTGCCCGATCCACGGTCGGCCGGTCGAGCACCTTCGGGAGGAGAACTACTTCTTCCGCCTTTCCGCTTACGCGGACCGGCTCCTCGAGCACTACGAGCGGAACCCAGGCGCCGTCGAGCCAGAGACGCGCCGCAACGAGGTCCTGTCGCTGATCCGGGGTGGCCTCCAGGACTTCTCGATCAGCCGGACCAGCTTCGACTGGGGCATCCCGCTTCCCTGGGACCCGAACCACGTCTGCTACGTCTGGTTCGACGCGCTGACCAACTACATCACGGCGGCCGGGTACGGCACCGATCCCGAGCGCTTCGCGAGGACCTGGCCCGCCAACGTCCACCTGATCGGCAAGGACATCGTCCGCTTCCACGCGGTCTACTGGCCGGCGATGCTCATGGCCGGCGGGGTCGAGCCGCCGACGCAGGTCTGGGCCCACGGCTTCATCACGGTCGGCGGCCAGAAGATGTCCAAGACCAACGCCACCGGCATCCACCCGTTCGAGCTCGTGGACCACTTCGGCGTCGACTCGTACCGGTACTACTTCCTACGCGAGATCGCGTTCGGCGCCGACGGGAGCTTCTCGTGGGAGTCGATGGTCGACCGTCACAACGCCGACCTCGCGAACGGGCTCGGCAACCTCGCCAGCCGCGTGCTCGCGATGCTGGGGTCGTCCTTCGGGGGGGTGGTGCCCGCCCCGGCGTCCGAAGGGGCCCAGGCCGACCTGCCCGACGTGATCGCCGACGCGGTCCGACGCTACGAGGAGCACCTGAGCCAGGTGGCCCCGACGCAGGCGATCGCGGCCGTGTGGGACGTCGTCGATCGTGCCAACGGCTACCTGGTCCAGAAGGAGCCCTGGAAGCTCGCGAAGGACCCGGCAAGGGCTGAGGAGCTCGCCGGCGTGCTGTACGCCTCCGCCGAGACGCTCCGGATCCTCGCGGTGCTGATCTCACCGATCATGCCGGGGGCGGCGGAGCGCCTGTGGACCCAACTCGGGATCCCCGAGCCGCTCTCGAGCCAGCGGCTGCCGGAGGCCGCTCGGTGGGGGGGGCTCGTCCCCGGGACGGCGACAGCCAAGGGCGAGTCGCTGTTCCCACGTCTCGAGTCCTGAGCGAGGGTTCGCGCCGGACCGTTTCACGTGCGACCCGGCGCCTCGACTTGTGCTGGACGGATGCTCGCGGGCTCCCGGGGCGAGTCGGCGCCCGTCACCTCGCGGTTTTGACTCCAGGTCGAGGATCCGTATGGTGTCGCCCTCGTGAGCGACGTCAACCCTGAACCTCGGGTCCAGTCCGGAGCGGTGGACACCCACTGCCATCTGTTCCTGCTCGACGACGACCCCGCGACCGCGGTCGAGGCCGCCCGCGGGAGCGGCGTCGACACGCTCGTCTGCGTCGGGATCGACCCGCAGACGAGCCGGCGCTCGGTGGAGTTCGCCGAGTCGTTCCGGGGGGTGTTCGCGACGGCGGGGATGCACCCCCACGACGCGAGCACCTTCGACGAGCGAGCCGGCGCCGAGATCGAGGAGCTGCTCGGGAACCCGCACGTGGTGGGGGTGGGCGAGTGCGGGCTCGACTTCTACCGGATGCGCTCGCCCCGCGAGGATCAGGAGCGCGTCCTCCGTGTCCACGTCTCCATGGCGCGGGAGGCAGACCTGCCGCTCGTCGTCCACGTCCGCGACGCGTGGCCCGAGATCCTTCAAGTGCTCGATGAGGGTTCGGCGGAGCGCGTGGTGCTCCACTGCTTCAGCGGGGACGCGGACACCGCCGTCGAGGTATCCCAGCGCGGCTGGTTCGTCTCGTTCGCCGGGAACGTGACCTATCCGAAGAACGCTCACCTCCGCGAGGCGGCGGCCGCGGTGCCACTCGAGGCGATCCTCGTCGAGACCGACAGCCCGTTCCTCGCGCCGCAGCGGCTGCGCGGTCGAGACAACTCGCCCGGCAACGTGATGGACGTCGTGGAGGCGGTCGCGAGCGCCCGAGGCGGCGACGTCCGGACCGTGCTCGAGGCCACGGCCTCGAACGCCAGGAGGGCCTTCCCGAGGCTCCGATAGCCCAGGTGAGGGCCCCAGTTTCAAGTTTGCAGTGAGGGTTGAGGGTTTGATACGGTGCCGGTCCGAGTCTGAAGGCTTCGGTCCGGCCGCGCGCCGCTCCCCCCCGAGGCCTTCTTCCAGGTCTGGAGGAAGGTATGCGGGTTCGGCCGACGCGGGTCCGGCGGTTGCGGGCTCGCAAGGCGATGGGGAACGCGGTGCTCGTGGGCGCGATCGTGGCCGCGGGCGCCGGGTACGTGGCGGTTCAGAAGACCATCACGCTCATCGTCGACGAGGGGCGACCCGAGGCCGTCCGCACGATGACCGCCAGCGTCGGCGCGCTGCTCCAGACCGAGGGGATCTCGCTCGGGCGATGGGACCTCGTGACCCCCCCGGCCGCGACGCCGCTCTCGGATGGGATGACCGTGTCGGTCAACCGCGACTGGCTCAGCGGAGTGGCGATCGAGCCCGCCGAGGTGGGGGTCTGGGTGATGGAAGGGGCGGCCGCGCCGCACTTGATGCTCGCGACGCGCGCCGTCGAAGACTGGGTCTCCGCGGGAGACCAGGTCGGGCCGACGCAGGCGGTGACCGCCGTCGTCGTGGTGAAGGGGAAGGACCACGACGTCGTCACGAACGCGGCCACCGTTCGCGAGCTCCTCTCGGCCATGGGGATCGAGCCCGACCGGGACGACCGCGTCCTTCCATCACCCAGCTCCCCACTGCGGCCCGGCGCGACGGTCCGCTTCGACCAGGTCCAGTTCCGCACGCGCGAGGTCCGCGTCCCCATCCCGTACACGACGGTCACCGAGTTCTCGGACGAGCTCGATGCGGGACAGGTGCGCGTCATCCGGCCGGGCGTCGACGGTCTGATGCTCGAGACGCAGCGCGTGAAGGTCGTGAACGGCGAGGTCGTCGCCCACACGGTCGTGTCGCGGCGGGTGCTGACCCAGGCGGTCGCGGCGCGTCGGGTGGTGGGACGGCCGAACCCCTCCAGCGGCACGCAGGTCGGCGAGGCGAGCTGGTACTCGTTCGCGCCGGGCAGTGGCCTCACGGCCGCCCATCCCTGGCTTCCCTTCGGTACGGTGGTGACCGTCACGAACGTCGCCAACGGCAGGACCGTCCAGGTGGTGATCAACGATCGGGGACCGTTCGGTGGACGCGTCATCGACCTCTCCTCGGAGGCCTTCGCCCGGATCGCCCCGCTCGGCCAGGGGGTCTGTCAGGTCCGCCTCACCTGGTGAGGGCGGGCCGGGCGGCATGGGCCGCTCGGCGCTTCGCGACCTCGCCGCGCGCCACGGCTTCCGCCCCTCGAAGGCGCTCGGCCAGCACTTCCTCGTCGACCCCAACCTCGCCCGCGCGATCGTGGTCGACGCCGGCGTGGGTCCGGGCGGGCGCGTGCTCGAGGTCGGCGCCGGGCTCGGCTCGCTGACCACCGCGCTCGCCCAGGCCGGGTGCGAGGTCCTCGCGCTCGAGATCGATCGAGCGTTGGCCGCTGCGCTCGAGGAGGTGACCGCGCCGTACGGCGACCGGGTCCGGGTCGTGATCGAAGACGCGATGCGGGCGGACTGGGATGCGCTCCTTCCCGGCCTCGGGTGGGGGATGGTCTCCAACCTCCCCTACAACGTGTCGGTCCCGCTGCTGCTGGACCTGCTCGCGTCCGTCCCGACGATCGATCGCTACCTCGTGATGGTGCAGCGGGAGGTCGGGCAGCGGCTCGTCGCGGCGCCGGGGGAGGAGGCGTACGGAGCGGTGAGCGTCCGCGTCGCGTACCGGGCGGACGCGCACGCGGTTCGTCGCGTCCCCGCCGACGTGTTCTGGCCCCGACCGAAGGTCGACTCGGTGCTCGTGCGGCTCGACCCGCATGCCCCGCCGGTGGACGTGGATCCGGTCGCGCTGTTCGCGGTCATCGACGGCGGGTTCGCGGAGCGTCGCAAGACGATGGGCAACGCCTTGCGCCGTCTGGGACTGGACGCCGCCTCGTCGGCTCGGACGATGGAAGCCTGCGGCCTGGATCCGCGGGTTCGCGCGGAGCGGCTCGGGCTCCCGGAGTTCGCACGCATCGCCGAGGCGCTCCTGGACGAGGGGTGGAGCCCGTGATCGCTCGTCCTCGCACCGTCCGCCGCGAGGCACGCGCCAAGCTGAACGTCTTCCTCCGGGTGCTGGGCGCGCGAGAGGACGGGTACCACGAGATCGAGAGCCTCGCCGTGCCGATCACGCTCGCGGACGTCGTGACCGTGGAGCCCGCCGACGCGCTGCGGGTCGAGGTGGAAGGCGCTCCGGCGCTCGCCGGTGGGCTGAACCTCGCGCTCGTCGCCGCCCTCGCGCTCGCGGATGCGTGTCCGGACGCGGACGGCGCGCAGATCCGTATCGACAAGCGGATCCCCGTCGCGGGCGGGCTCGGCGGTGGGAGCGCCGACGCCGCGGCGACGCTCCTCGCGCTGAACGATCTCTGGGGCTGCGGCCTCGATCTGGCCACGATGGCCGGGATCGGAGAGCGGATCGGATCGGATGTGCCGGCGATGCTGGCGGATGCTCCGATGCTGATGACCGGCCGCGGCGAGCACCTCGCGCCGGCCTCCTGCGCGAGCTACCACTGGGTGCTGGTGTCTCCGGGCCTCGGGGTGCGTTCGCCGGACGCGTACCGGTGGTGGGACGAGGACGGCGGGCGGACCGGCCCGGACCCCGGCCCCGTGCTCGCGGCGGCGGCGGCCGGCGATCCGGTCGTCCTCGGGCCGCTGCTGTTCAACGACCTCGAGGCCTCGGTCGTCGCTCGGCATCGGGAGATCGGTGAGGCGAAGGCGCGAGCGCTGGAGGCCGGGGCCTGCGGGGCGACCATGAGCGGGAGCGGTTCGTCGGTGGTCGGCCTGGCACGAGACGCCGACCACGCCCTCGAGCTTGCGGAGGCCACCGGGGGAACGCCCGTGGCGGGGCCCGCCCCCGCTTAGGATGTTCCGAGGTCGGTCCGGGGTCGTCTAACGGCAAGACGCGGGCCTTTGG
>DASSJM010000106.1:0-8583 GCA_035691205.1 Actinomycetota bacterium | reverse complement strand
AGCGCCGCAACCAGCGGGTCGCGGCCGGCGTGCTCGGCGTCGCGGTGTTCGCGCTCGCGGCGATCGGGTTCGTCCGGCTCCTCGGCTCCGAGGGCACCCCCGCGAGCGATCCCCAGAGCCCGTTCGCGGGCACCTGGGTCACCGACGACGAGGACCCCACGCGGACGATGATCGTCCGCGTCGCGGACGACGGCGCCGTCGAGGTCACGGTGCTCGACGACTTCGCCCAGGAGTGCCGCAGCCCTGCCACGATGACGGGGACCGGTCGGGTCGAGGGCGACACGCGGCTCGTGGTCCCGGCGCCCGCGTACACGTGCGACCTCGGGAGCGAGCCCGAGACCCCGAGCGGCCCGCCGCTCGCCAAGCAGCTCCGCGACTGGACCCTGGTCCTCGACCCCCAGAACGACACGCTCTCGGACGACGTCTTCGGCGTCTGGGTGCGGGCGGGTGCGGATGCAGGCGTGCGGCTCGAGGACCTGGAACCTGTGTGGCCACAGACGAGCCTGGAGGAGGTCCGCCAGGCCCAGGAGCTCGCGGACGCCGGCGACCCCGCCTACACGTGGCAGGTCCATCCGGAGCCGTGGCAGATCGGGCAGAACCATCCCGGCAACACGGTGATCTTCTCCCGGTTCCTCGAGGAGGAGCTGGGCTGGGAGGACTACCTCTGGGATGAGGCCTTCGCCCATCCCGACGATCCCTACGGCAACGATGCCGGTGACGTCGTCTACCTCCGGTGTGCCCCCAGTGGGACGAACCCGCTGTACCCCGATGACCCCGTGGGCGGCGGGTGCGCCCCGACGCTCGACGATCTCCGCTACGAGGCGGTGCAGATCAACGTGGCCCAGCTCGACCGCCAGGGCCTCCGGGGGATCTGGGTGGTGACCGGCTGGAGGATGATCCCGGCCGAGCAGAGCGCGCCGCCTTCGGACGCCGAGATCGACGCATCCCTCGGGGCCTTCCTCCAGGCACGGATCGATGGCGAGGGAGCCGAGGCCTTCGTGGACTTCGCCGAGGACGACGCGTCCACCGACGAGCGGGAGATCCCGCTCCTGTACGCCACGAGCACGGGGGTCCCCTATGAGCGAGCGGAGTTCGAGATCGTGCAGGGCCCGACATGGCCCGAGGGCTCGATGCGGATCAAGGTCAGGCTATCCGCGGAGAAGGGCAAGACCATGGTGGAGCAGCTCTTCTCGCTTGAACGAGACAGGTCGGGAAGCCTGCGACTCGTGTACGACTTCGAGCCGACCATCGAGAACGGCGAGGCCGTTCCCGTCGAGTACGGGTTCCTCGACGGCCTGGTGACCTTCCGCGCGGCCGCTCCGTTCAAGCCGAGCCAGGACGGGCACCCGGACCGGCTCGCCATCGCCGGCCGCCTCCCCGGCGACGACGTGCGCCGACGGGTCCTCGTCTTCATGGCCGACCCGCGGCCGATCGGGCCGGACTGCGAGCAGCTCCCGGCTCCCGCCGATGCCGAGGCCCTGGCCCGGAGCCTCCGCTCCAACCCCGACGTCCAGGCCAACGCTCCGGTGGCGGTGACCATCGGGGGGATCCCGGCCCTGCGGATGGACGTGTCGCTGGTGCCGGGGGCGAGCCTCTGCGCGTGGGAGATGCCCGGTCTTTCGGCAGCGACCCCCCTGGAGCCCCTTCCGTTCGCGCCGGTAGGCCTGGCGCGTATCTACCTGCTCGATCTTCCCGAAGGATCGGGGGCCCGGGTCCTGGCGATCGCGACGATCACCGACGAGGACAGCTTCGACGCCGTGCTGGAGTTCGCGGAGCCCATCGTGGACTCCATCGCGTTCCATCCGCGCTGACGACGGCAGGGGGAACTTCCTCGCCGAACGCAACAGATCGGCCCCGGTCGCGTTCATGCACCGACGTGATGGAATCCTCAGCGATGGGACGGTCAGGGGCGCTGGCGGAGGTCACCGCGGTGACCGCCCTCAGCTTCGAGGAGTTCTTCCAGGCGGAGCACGTTCGCCTGGGCCGGGCCCTCTACCTCCTCACCGGCAGCGCCGCAGAGGCCGACGAGCTCACCCAGGAGGCCATGGTGCGCGTGTACGAGCGCTGGGACCGGGTGCGGCAGATGGACTCCCCGCAGGGGTACCTGTTCCGGACCGCGATGAACCTGCAACGGAGCCGCGTGCGTGGGCTGGCCACCAGGGCGAGGCACCTCCTCCAACCCACGCCCTCACCGGACCCGGCCGAGGTGGTTGAGAGCCGGGACCTCCTCGCCAGGGCGCTCGCATCGCTGCCGACCGGCCAGCGCGAGGCCGTGGTGCTGGTCGAGTGGCTGGGGATGGACCATGAGGAGGCCGCCGCGGCGCTGCGGATCAAGCCCGGGTCGGTTCGAGCCCGGCTGTCCCGCGCCCGGGCGGACCTCCGACGGATGCTGGAGGACGACGATGCCTGAGCTCCACGACCTCCTCGAGCGGCGAGCCTCTGGGTACGGACCGCCTGCCGACCTCTTCGAGCGGGTGCACGACCGCCGTCGTCGGCGTGACCGCAACCGCCGGATCCGCGCCGGTGTCCTCGGCGTCGCGGTCCTCGCCCTCGCGGCGATCGGGTTCGCCCGACTTCTCGGGTCCGAGGGAACACCCGCGAGCGGCCCGCGCAGCCCGTTCGAGGGCACCTGGGTCGGCTTCGACTACCGGGGCCCACAGACGATGACCATCCGAGTCTCCGACGAGGGCGCCGTCCGGATCGTGGTCCACGACGATGGCTTCGTGGGAGGAACCGTGGCCGCGGATGTGTGTCATGGCGCACCGCTGACCATCACCGGGATCGGACGGTTCCAGGGATCCACTGAGCTCGTCATCCCCTCGCCGGTGCTGACGTGCGACGACGGGAGCGACCTCGAACGCTTCTCGCCTTCCGTCGAGGAGACCTTCCCCAAACTGACCTTCGTCCACCACCCCGGGTCCGACGGCCTCACCGGCGGCGTCGACGACGCGGTATGGGAGCGGGAGGGTGCGGCCAGGACGATCTCGGGAGGCATGTGGCCGCAGTCGAGCCTCCAGGAGGCCCAGGTGGCCCAGGTGCGCGCCGACGACGGCGACCCTCGCTACACCTGGCAGCTCCTCGGCCTCGGCGCCTTGACCGATGCCCGCCAGACGGAGTTCGTCACCCGGTTCCTTCAGGAGGAGCTCGGTTGGGAGGAGTTCGATGTCAGTGACTTCCCCGGGCTGTACGCCGGGGTCCCCCAGGACGGGCTCTGGGAGATGTTGGCCGTGCGGTGCGCGCCGGGCCAGACGAACCCCCTGTACCCCGACGACCCCGAGGGCAAGGGGTGCGCCCCGACGATCGACGAGTATCGCTACGAGACCGTGATGATCAACGCGGAACCGGTCCGCGTCGACGACCCCTCCTCGATCTGGGTGGTGACCAAGTGGGCGTTGCTCCAGCCGTCCGATGCGCGGGTTACGGGCACCAACTACCGCGACGACAACGGCGCAGTCTTCCGGCGCCAGGTTCAGCAGGTGGTGCCACCCTCCGACGCCGAGGCGACGGCGCTCGTGGACGCCTTCCTCCAGGCACGTGTGGACGGTGAGGGCGCCGAGGGATATCTGTCCCCCTCGGCCTCGCAGGTCGACCTGCTGTACGCCGCGACCTCCGGCGCTCCGTACGAGCGATCCGAGTTCGAGCTGGTGCGGGGTCCGGTGTGGCCCGGCGGGTGGAGGGAGTTCGAGGTTCGGCTGTTCGCGGCGGATGGAAGCACCGTGGTAGAGCAGTCCTTCCTCGTCGAGCGCGACGAGGACGGTCGGCTCGTGATCGTCTACGAGGCCCTCGATCCGTTCACGGAGGTCCTGACAACCGAGAACGGGGGGGCCCTGGCCGAGCCCTTCGAGTTCCTCGACGGCGAAGTGACGTTCGCCGCGGCCCGTCCGTGGGACTACAGCTTCGCCGGCTGGCACTTCGGTCCGTTCATGGAGACCCTCCTCCTCGAGAACGAGTACGAGCAACGCTTCCAGGTGCACGCCGATCCCCGGCCTGTCGAGACGGGCTGCCGGCAGGGTCCGGCCCCCGCCGACGCCGAGGCGCTGGCCGAGAGCATCCTCTCCGACCCCGATCTCGAGGCAAGCGCCCCAGAGCCGGTAGTCGTCGGCGGGACCACGGCCTTGCGGATAGACGTGGCCGCGGCCCCGGGAGCGAGTGTGTGCGACTCCGTCCCGGCGCCGATGGTGCTGTCCGACATCGACCTCGATCGGGGAAAGCGGATGCGCCTGTACCTGCTCGACCTCCCCGAAGGGATGTCGGCACGGATCCTGGCCATCGCGATCAGCGCTCCGGAGGCGAACTTCGAGCACGTGGTGGAGGCCGCGGAGCCGATCGTGGACTCGTTCGAGTTCCACGGCGGCTAGCGGCGCCGACCCCTGGGACGGCGGACGTTCACCCGCACCTTCGGCGCTCCACAGGGAGCCCCGGATCGCGGGGAGGCGCCATCCCCCCTACAGGTCCGAGCCTCGGCACGTGTTGAGTAGACGTGATGGGAGAGGCCGCTTACCTTCGGTCGATGCGGGAGGCACCCCTCGAGGCGATGGACGGGGAGCTCCTGTCGTTCGAATCGTTCTTCGAGGGGCAGAAGGACCGGCTGCTCCGCGTCCTGTCGGTCATCACCGGGAGCACCGCCGAGGCGGAAGACCTCGCCCAAGAGGCGTTCACCCGAGTGTTCGAGCGCTGGGGAAAGGTGGGGGCGATGGACGATCCGGCTGGCTACCTGCACCGGACCGCCTTGAACCTGTTCCGCAACCAGTACCGGCGCGCGAAGGTGGCCCTCGGCCGGGCGGTCGGGGTCGGGCCCGAGCAGGACGTGTTCAAGTCGGTGGAGGACCGGGACGCCGCCGCCCGAGCCCTCGGCGCGCTCACCCCTCGGCAGCGCGCCGCCATGGTCCTGACCGAGGCCCTCGGCTACTCGGGCGAGGAGGCGGGGCAGCTCCTCGGCATCAAGGCGTCGACCGTGTGGGCGCTGACCCACCAGGCCAGGACGGCACTGCACGGATCGGTGGAGGTGGCCGATGCCTAACGATCGTTCGCTCCTGGAACGCGAGATGGAGCGCATCGAGCTCCGCCCGTTCACCCTGGACGGGTTCCACCGTCAGCGCGAGCGTAAGCAGCGGAACCAGCGGGTCGCGGCCGGCATCTTCGGCATCGCGGTGTTCGCCCTCGCCGCGATCGGGTTCGTCCGGCTCCTCGGATCCGAGGGCACGCCCGCGAGCGATCCTCAGAGCCCGTTCGCAGGCACCTGGGTCTCCACCAGCGACGCCGACGGGGGCACGCAGACGATGACCGTCGAGGTCTCGGACGACGGCGCCGTCAAGATCACGGTGCTCGACGACGTCGCCACGGTGTGCGGCGGCACCCCCTCCACGATGACGGGAACCGGAGGGATCGAGGCGGACGGCACGCAGCTCGTCATCAACGCCCGGGTGTACACGTGCGACGACGGGAGCGAGCCCGAGACCCTGAGCGGCCCCCCGCTCGAGGAGCAACTCCTCGACCTCACCTTCGTCCTCGATGCCGAGTCCGAGACCCTCACGGACAGCTTCCGCGGCCTGTGGCTGCGGGAGGGTGCGGAGGTCCCGGAGCCGGCGATCTCCGGCGAGATGTGGCCGCAGTCGACGCTCGACGGGATCCGGGCCGCCCAGGAGCGCGCGGACGCCGGCGACTCCCGCTACACCTGGCAGGTCGACCCCGGGCTCGCGGCCGAAGATTACCCCGGCACGTGGGATCGCCTCTACAACGGTCAGGTCGAGCTTGTCGACCGGTTCCTCCGTGAGGTGTTGGGCTGGGAGGCCTACATGCAGAACCATTTCGTCGGTGGCGCAGACGGCTCTCTCATCGACCAGCGGTTCCTGCGGTGTGCGCCGGGCCGCACGAACCCGCTCTACCCGCCGCAGCCTGGCTCCCGAAACGCGGGCGAGTCGTGCGCGCCGACGATCGACGAACTGACCTACGAGTCGGTGAGCTTCGACCTCGTCCAGCCGGACCGCCAGGGCCCGGGCGGGATCTGGGTGGTGAGCAACTGGCGCCCGACGACGTTCGCGCAAGCCGACCCGGCGGTTGCAGAGGCACAGGCAACGGCGCGGCTGGAGGAGTTCCTCGCCGCACGGATCGATGGACGAGGCGCCGAGGGGTACGTGGACGTCTACGACGATTGGCCCGTAGTGCGAGAGGTTCCGCTCCTCTACGCCACCACCACCGGCGCCCCGTACGAGCGATTCGAGTTCGAGCGCGTGGACGGGCCGGATTGGCCCTACGGCGGCTATATCACCTTCTCGGTTCGGCTGTTCGCGGACGGCGGCGCAACCGTGGTCGAGCAGGAGATCTACTCGCATTGGGACGGTGGCCGCTCGGCGGGGATCGAGGGCGGGTTGGCGATGGAGCGCCCCACGACGACCGAGAACGGTCAGACGGTCCCCGTGCCGTACTACTTCTTCGACGACGAGATCGTCGCGTGGGTCCCGGGCCCATGGTGGGAGTGGGGTTCTCTTGACCTCTCTATTGACGAGAGCTTCCGTTTCATCGACTTCAGCGACCCGGTCGCCGGCGACCCGGTCGCCGAGCGGAAGTGTGCACCGGGGACGGGGCCGGCCGATGCCGCCACACTCGCGCAGCAGGTCATCGCGGATCCCAACTTCGTGACCGCTGCGCCAGTGGCCGCGAGCGTCGGTGGTCTCGAGGCCGTGTCGATCGACGTCGCTCGTGCCCCTGGCGCCACGTTCTCTTGCCTGCGTGTCACCGACCCGTATGGTGTCTGGATCTACGCGCTGGAACCAGGGCTACGCCAGCGGCTGTACCTCGTCGACCTTCCCGAAGGTATGTCGCTGCAGACCCTGGCGATCACGGTCACGGCGCACGAATCGCGCTTCGACGAGGTGATCGAAGAGGCCCAGCCGATCATCGACTCCATCGAGTTCCGCCCGGGCGGCTGACCGGCGACGCACGACGGTCACCTGGCGTTCTCCCACGGGTTGGCCCGTCCGCTGGTCGACGCCCTGCGCTCGGACCGAGCGGCGGCGGACGACCGCCGGGGTCCCCCGCACCTGCCGGGCCGTCGTCGCAGACCGAGGAACATCTCTCGGTCGCGCCACAGCGGAACTGGCCTCTCGAGCGTTCACGGGGCACGATGGCGATCCCACTCGGGCGGGTGACCGCCGGGACCGAAGGGCACGAGGTGGCCGAGGCCCACGCCAGCTTCGAGACGTTCTTCGAGCAGACGCACCAGCGGCTGTTCGGGGGGCTCTGCCTCGTGACCGGGAACCGCCACGAGGCGGAGGAGATCATGCAGGACGCGTACCTGAAGCTCTGGGAACGCTGGGATCGCGTGAGCGGCATGGACGACCCCACGGGCTTCCTGTTCCGAACGGCGATGAACGGCTTCCGCAGCCGGTACCGGCGTGCGTCCCTGGCGATCCGGAAGCGGATGGCTCTCGCGCCGGAAATCGACGACCTCGCAGCCGTCGAGGACCGGGACGAGGTCGTTCGGCTCCTCCGGCCGCTCAGCCCCGCGGAGCGGGCCGCGATCGTCCTGACCACGATGTTCGGCTACTCATCCGAGGACGCGGGTCGCCTCCTCGGCGTCAAGGCCGCCACGGTCCGCGCGCATGCAACTCGCGCGCGCGCCGGCGCACGGGCCAGCTTGGAGGAATCGTCGTGATCGATCAGCAGAGCGTCGAGCGCGCCGCCGAGCGGTTCCGCCTCCCGGATGGGTCGTTCGAGCGGTTGGAGTTCCGCCGAGCCCGGAAGCAGCGCAACCAGCGGGTCGCGGCGGGCGTCCTCGGCGTCGCGGTGTTCGCGCTGGCGGCGGTCGGGTTCGTTCGGCTCCTCGGATCCAAGGGCACACCCGCGAGCGATCCCCAGAGCTCGTTCGCCGGCATCTGGGTCTCCACCAGCGACGCCGACGGCGGCACGCAGACGATGACCGTCGAGGTCTTCGCCGACGACGCCGTCGAGATCGTGGTGACCGACGACGTCGCCGCGGCGTGCTCGGGCAGCCCGTCCACGATGATCGGCACCGGACGGATCGAGGGCGGTGCGCGACTCGTCATCCCTTCGCCGGTGTACATGTGCGACGACGGGAGCGAGCCCGAGGCCGTGAGCGGCCCGCCGCTGGAGGAGCAGCTCCGCGACTGGACCTTGGTCCTCGATGCCCAGAACGACTGGCTCTCGGATGGCTTCGGCGGCCTGTGGGTGCGGGAGGGCGCGGAGGTCCCGAGCCCCGGGCCGATGCTCTCGGGAGGCATGTGGCCGCAGTCGAGCCTGAAGGAAGTCCGCCAGGCGCAGGAGCGCGCGGACGCCGGCGACCCCGACTACACCTGGCAGCTCGACGCGCAGATCTTCAAGGACTGGGACGAGACGTATGCCAACGAACCTGGCTACCAGGTCGAACTGGTCGACCGGTTCCTTCGGGAGGTGCTGGGCTGGGAGGCGTACATGTTGAACCCGTTCGAAGGGATGGCTCGCAACGGTGTTTACGACGTCTTCTACGACCAGCGTTACCTGCGGTGCGAGCCGGGTCGCACGAACCCCCTGTACCCGCCCGGCCCTGAGTCGCGATGGGGCGAGCTGTGCGCGCCGACGCTCGAC
>DASSJM010000105.1:0-2844 GCA_035691205.1 Actinomycetota bacterium | reverse complement strand
CGGCCCGATCGCCACGCGGTCGCCCCGGCCGCGCGACAGGCGGAGCGCGGCGAGGATCAGCAGCAGGCTCACCACCAGCACGATCGCGGCGATCGCGTTGATCTCGGGCGTCACGCCGAAGCGGATCATGGAGTAGACGCGGATCGGGAAGGTGATCGAGGTCGGACCCGAGTTGAAGAACGCGATCACGAACTCGTCCACCGAGAGCGTGAAGGCGATCAGCGCCCCAGCGAGGATGCCCGGCGCGATCACGGGAAGCGTCACGCGGAAGAAGGTGGACACCGGCCCCGCGTAGAGGTCGGACGCGGCCTCCTCGATCCGCACGTCGAAGTACCCGAGGCGCGTCCGCACGATCGCCGCGACGAAGATCATGTCGAACACCACGTGCGAGAGCACGATCGTCCCGACCCCGAGCGGCATCGTCACGAGGTTGAAGAACGAGAGCAGGCCGATCGCGAGCACGATGTCGGGGATCACCGCCGGCACGAACAGGGCCGAGTCCAGGAACCGGCTCCGCACCGTCCGGTGCAGTCCGAGCGCGAGCAGGGTCCCCAGCACCGTCGCGATCGCCGTGACGAGGATCGCCACGACGAGGGTCGTGCGGACCGACGCGATCAGGGGCTCGTTGTCGAGCAGCGCGCGGTACCACTTGGTCGAGAAGCCCCGCCACACGGTGGGCAGGCTCGAGGCGTTGAACGAGAGCACCACCAGCACCGTGATCGGCAGGTACAGGAACGCGTACACCACGCCCATGTGGGCTCGGAGCCAGCCCCGGCCGCGGCGGCGACCCGTATGCGACTCGGTAGGCGAGCGCTCGGAGGTCCCCTGCTCGCGGCGAAGGACGGCGGCCTGGACGAGGAGCAGGATCATCATGATGCCGATCACCGCCACCGCGAGCGTCGCGCCGAACGGCCAGTCCCGCGTCGACAGGAACTGCTGCTGGATCAGGTTGCCGACCATCACCTCCTGTCCACCGCCCAGCAGGTCGGGGACGATGAAGTTGCCCATGCTCGGCACGAATACGAAGATGCAGCCCGCGACGACGCCTGGCAGCGTGAGCGGCAGCAACACTCGGCGGAACATCGACCAGGGGCGCGCATACAGGTCCTGCGCCGCCTCGCGCGGGCCGTCGCCGAGCCGTTCGATCGACGAGTAGATCGGCAGGATCATCAGCGGCAGGTACGCGTACACCAGCCCCACCACGATCGAACCCTCGTTGTACAGGAGCGGCAGCGGCCCGATGTCGAACACGCCGAGCAGCTTGTTGATGAGGCCGACGGGGTTGAGCAGGACCATCCACGAGTACGTCCGGATCAGGAAGCTCGTCCAGAACGGCAGGATCACGAACATCAGGAGCACGAGACGGTGGCGGCGGGGCGCCGTCGCGATGAAGTAGGCGGCGGGGTACCCGAGCAGCAGCGCGATCGCCGTCGCGACCACCGCGATCCGGAGCGAGGTCAGCAGGACCTGCAGGTACAGAGGGTCGACCAGGCGCGTGTAGTTGTCGGTCGTGAACTCGTAGACGACGCCGCCGAAGGGTCCTCTCGTGAAGAACGAGTAGGCGAGCAGCAGCCCGACCGGGACGAGGAACAGGACGAGCCAGTACCCGACACCCGGACCGAGCGTGGCCAGGCGGGGGAGCCAGACGCGGCGGCGCCGAGGCTTCCGCCTCGGCGCCGCGTCGCCCGCCGTCGCGCCCTGCGGCGCGCTCAGGTCAGCCCGCCTTGATCTGCGTCGCCGCGTCCGTCCACAGCGTGATGCCGTCCGTGCCCAGGTCGACCTGCGGCTCCTGCGCGAACAGCGTCTCCGACGGGATCGCCAGCGTCGGGAACTGCTCGAGGACCGCCGGGTCCACGGACTCGGCTCCCGGCGCGTTCGGCACCTTGTAGAAGGTGAACTCGGACACCGCCTTGCCGCTGGTCGCCTCCAGGATGAAGTCGATGAACGCGTACGCCGCGTCCTTGTTCTGGCTCGACTCCAGGACGACCATGGTGTCCACCCACAGGTCGCTGCCCTCGTCGGGGATCACGAAGTCGATGTTCGGCTCGTCGAGGCGCCCGTACTCGCACCAGCCATCCCACGCGTGGACCGCCAGCGCCTCGCCCGAGACGAGCTTCGAGTAGAAGGTGATGTCGTCGAACCCGAGGAGATGCCCCTTCGCCTCCTCGGTCCACGCCACCGCCTGCTCGATCTCGGCCGGGTCGGTCGTGTTCACCGAGTAGCCGTTCGACAGGAGCCCCGGCTGCAGGAGCCACCGGTCGGTGCCGAGCATGGTCATCTTGCCCTCGAGCTCGGCCGGCGGGTTCCGGAAGATCTCCCACGACGTCGGCGTCTCGGACACGAGGTCGGTCCGGTAGCAGATGCCGGTGGTCCCCCACGTGTACGGCACCGAGTGCACGTTGCCCGGGTCGTGCGGGAGCTGCGTCGCCTCCGGATACAGGTTCGCGAGGTTCGGGATCTTCGACTGATCGATCTCGGCCGCCCACCCCTGGTCCACGAGCGGCTGCACGAACGGCCCCGAGACGAACACGAGGTCGAACCCCTCGCCGTTCTGGGCCGTGATCTTGCCCATGATGTCCTCGTTGGTTTGGTGCAGCGCGTACTCCACGGTGACCCCGGTCTCCGCCTCGAAGGCCGGGATCAGGTCATCGACGGGCATGTACAGGTCCCAGTTGGAGATCACGAGCGTCCCGCCGAGCTCGGTCTCCCCGGTCGCGCCCGTCGCGGCGCCGGTCTCGGCGGTCGCCCCGGTCGCCGCCCCCGTCGCCGCGGTCGGCTCGCCGCCTTCGTCGTCGCCGCCGCACGCCGCCGCGACGATCGCGAACGCCGCGAGCGCCGCGAGCA
>DASSJM010000104.1:0-17501 GCA_035691205.1 Actinomycetota bacterium | reverse complement strand
GTGGTCAGCTACTCGCTGCGGGTGATGCGCCTGTCGCGTCGGCCGTGGTGGATCAAGCCGTTGTTCAAGGGCCTCGCCCAGCGGATGAGCGCGTCGTACGTGCGCGTAGGTCTCGCGAACCTGGTGGGCTTGGCCGAGGATCGGGCCGGCGTTCGTTCGGCCTAGGATGGCTCACCAGAAGGAGGAGGAGGAGATGGCGAAGGCGTCCAGGGCCAGCGCCGCCGAGCACGTCGAGGCGGAGGGCTTCGAGGGCCACTACGCGGAGCTCGGCGGCACGACGGTGGGGTTCGAGAGCTACACGGCCGACGCGGACATGACCCCGCTGTTCGTCGGCCTGCCCGACGACAAGTGCCAGTGCGAGCACTGGGGGTACGTGTTCGAGGGCAAGATCGTGTACCACACGGCCGAGGGCGACCAGGAGTTCGTCGCCGGAGATGCGTACTTCGTCGGGCCGGGCCACACGCCGGAGATCTTCGCCGGCACCTCGCTAGTCGAGTTCAGCCCGACCGACCGGCTGAATCAGACGATGGAGGTCGTCACCAAGAACATGGAGGCGGCCGGCTAGCTCGAGAGTGCTCGTTCGGGGGCGGGTCCGGCGGGCCCGCCCCTTCCGCGCCCGGATTCCACACTTCCGCAACATCGCCTGCCGGGAACCGCCATGGGCGGGTACTACGATTCCGGCGTGCCCCTCTACAAGGAACAGGGTGTCGTGCTGCGCTCGCACAAGCTGGGCGAGGCCGACAAGATCGTCACGGTGATGACCCAGGGCTCGGGCAAGGTCCGGGCCGTGGCCAAGGGCATCCGCAAGACCCACTCTCGTTTCGGCGCCCGGCTCGAGCCGTTCACCCACGTGTCGCTGATGGTCTACCGGGGTAGGGGCGCGCTCGACACCGTGAGCCAGGCCGAGATCATCTCCCCGTTCATGGCGCTCCGCCGCGACCTCGGGCTGTTCGCCGCGGGGGAGACGATGCTGGAGGCCACGGACAAGGTCGCCGAGGAGCACGAGCGCAACGTGCGCCTGTTCATGCTCCTGCTCACCGGTCTCCGAGCGCTCGACGTCCGCCCGGCCGACCCGGCCGCCGTGGCCGAGTCGTTCCTGCTGAAGCTGCTCTCGCTCTCGGGGTTCCACCCCGCGCTGTCCGCATGCGCGGTCTGCGGACGACCCGACGCCGCCCGGTTCGCGAGCGGCCAGGGCGGGGCGGTCTGCTCGGACGACGCCGACCCCGACGCCGGCTACGCCTCGGCCGAGGCGCTCGCGTTCCTCTCGACGCTCGGCAGCACCGGGCTGCTCGAGGCGGGCGATGCTGAAGCCGATACCTCGGTCAGGCGCGAATCGCGTGGCCTGCTGTTCGGGTTCGCCGAGTACCACCTGGAGCGCCGCATGAAGAGCCTGCCGATCCTGGCGAGGAGCTTGGGGGGGGTGGCGACGTGAGCACGTACCTGCACGACCTGGATCGCGACCGCCTGCCTTCCCACGTCGGCATCGTGATGGACGGCAACGGCCGGTGGGCCAAGCTCCGCGGCCTGCCGCGTACGGAGGGGCACGCCGCGGGCGAAGAGGCGATGTGGGACACGGTGGTCGGCGCCGACGCGCTCGGCCTGCGCTGGCTCACGATGTTCGCGTTCTCCACCGAGAACTGGAACCGGCCCAAGGCCGAGGTCCGGTACCTGATGGGCTTCAACCGCGGCCTGCTCCGACGCCGGCGCGACGAACTGCACCGGATGAACGTGCGGGTGCGGTTCCTGGGCCGGCGCGACTGGCGGGTCCCGCGCTCGGTGCTGAGGGAGATGGAGATCTCCGAGGAGCTGACCCGGCACAACACGGGCATGACGCTGACGATCGCGTTCAACTACGGCGGCCGGGTCGAGGTCGCCGACGCCGTGAAGCGGCTCCTGGCCGACCACGACGCCGGCAGGCTGAAGGGCGAGAAGATCACGCCCGAGTCGATCTCGCGCCGTCTGTACCACCCGGACATGCCCGATCCGGACCTCATCATCCGCACCAGCGGCGAGGAGCGGATCAGCAACTTCCTGCTGTGGCAGGCGGCCTACACGGAGCTGTATTTCACGCCCGTCTACTGGCCGGACTTCGACCGAGAGCATCTATACGAGGCGATCCGCGACTACCAGAAGCGCTCGCGCCGCTTCGGTGCGATCGCCGAGAACGAGTCGGACTGAGCATGCGGTTGCCCCAGGAGGCGCGTGCCCTGATCGAGAGCGACGCGCTCGCCCACGTCGTGACGATCGACCCGGACGGCCGACCGCAGACGACGCTCGCGTGGGTCGGCCTGGACGGCGACGAGGTCGTCTTCGCGACCCTGCCGGACCAACGCAAGCTCCGGAACCTGCGCCGCGACCCGCGCGTCACGATCTCGATCCAGACCGACCGCACCAACGACTTCGGCCTGCGCGAGTACCTGGTGATCTACGGCAACGCCCGGGTCGTCGAGGGCGGGGGACCCGAGCTCCTGCAGCGGCTCGCCTACACGTACATCGGACCCGACGTCACGTTCCCCCCGATGCCCGACCCGCCGCCCGGGTTCGTCACGCGCGTGACGGTCGAGCGCCTCGGCGGCATCGGGCCCTGGGCCGCGCCGTCCGGGTAGCCGAGCGCGTCGGCTCGCCCCGTACACTGACGGTCACGCCAGCGGCCGCATCCAGCGACCGGGAAAGGAGGACCGCCCGCATGGCCGACCTCATGGAGGCCGTCACCTCCCTCGCCAAGCGCCGAGGCATCGCGTTCCAGTCGTCCGAGATCTACGGGGGCCTTCGCTCGTCCTGGGACTACGGTCCGCTCGGGGTCGAGCTCAAGCGCAACATCCGGGGCGCCTGGTGGCGCTCGGTGGTTCAGCTCCGAGACGACGTGGTCGGGCTCGACGCCGCCGTGATCATGTCGCCCAAGGTGTGGGAGGCGAGCGGCCACCTCGACGTGTTCACCGATCCGTTGGTCGAGTGCTTGAACTGCCATCAGCGGTTCCGCGCCGACCACCTCGAGGGCTTCCACGCCCCACAGTCGGGGCACGAGGAGGACCGGACGACGATCGACATGCACGCGGGGCCGACCTGTCCGAACTGCGGCCACGACGCCTTCACGGATCCCCGGAACTTCAACCTGATGTTCAAGACGCACATGGGCCCCGTCCAGGACGAGTCGAACGCCGTCTACCTGCGCCCCGAGACCGCGCAGGGGATGTTCGTCGACTTCGCCACGATCCAGGCCGCGGCCCGCAAGAAGCTCCCGTTCGGCATCGCGCAGGTCGGCAAGTCGTTCCGCAACGAGATCACGCCGGGCAACTTCATCTTCCGCATGCGCGAGTTCGAGCAGATGGAGCTCGAGTTCTTCGTCGAGCCGGGGACGGACGAGGAGTGGCACGAGTTCTGGATCGGCGAGCGGTTCGCCTGGTACGTCGGCCTCGGGATCCGCGAGGAACACCTGCGTCTGCGCGAACACGAGGCCGACGAGCTCTCGCACTACGCTAAGCGCACGGTGGACATCGAGTACCGGTATCCGTTCACGGACTGGGGAGAGCTCGAGGGCATCGCGAACCGCACCGACTTCGACCTCAAGCAGCACGAGAAGGCATCGGGGCAGGACCTCACGTACTTCGATCAGGAGAAGGAGGAGCGCTACCACCCGTACGTGATCGAGCCGGCCGCTGGGGTCGACCGCGCGCTCCTGGCGTTCCTGCTCGACGCCTACCGCGAGGAGGAGGCGCCCACCGCCAAGGGCGGGACGGAGAAGCGGACCTACCTCGCGCTGCACCGCGACCTGGCGCCCACCAAGGTCGCCGTCCTGCCGTTGTCGCGCAACGAGCAGCTCACGCCGACGGCGCGACAGGTGTTCGACGCGGTCAAGCCGGCGTGGATGTGTGACTTCGACGACGCGGGTTCGATCGGCCGCCGCTACCGGCGGCAGGACGAGGTGGGAACGCCCTTCTGCGTGACGGTGGACTTCGACACGTTGGAGGACCGCCAGGTCACCGTGCGCGAGCGCGACTCGATGGCTCAGGACCGCCTCCCGATCGAGAACCTGGTCGCCTACCTCGACGAACGCCTGTCGTGAGCGTGGTGGAAGACGAGACGTCTGCCCCGACGGAGCGCCCGGTGGCCGACGAACCGGTTCGCCGAGGTTGGGCCACCCTGTACGCGGTGGCCTTCGGCCTGATGCTGGGGGCGGGGGTCGCGCTCGCCGCTTCGTCGCTCGGCTCGCTCCGCTCGATGGGGCTGCTCTGGCTCTCGGGGTCGCTCTCCATCGGGGCGATCGCGGTCGCGGTCGTCAGCCTCTTCGTCCCGAGGCGCCCGTGAGCCGCCGACCCGGGATCGTCGCCGCCCTCGTCGCCCTCGCGATCGCGAGCGCCGCCTGCACGGGCGATGAGCTCGGCTCGCCGACGCCCTCGCCCGACACCCCGTCCAGCTCGGCACCGGTCCCGTCCTCGCCCGAGCCCGTCGCGCCGGCCGAGGATGGCCCCGAGTCGGCCGCGGCCGCCGCGCGCCGCCTGTGCGCCGTCCCCGAACCCGACGTGGACGCCGGCTCCGACGTGCCCGCCGAGGGTCCGACGCCCCCGGTCATCGCCGGCGTGATGGACGAGGTCGAGCGCCTCCGCGGATTCGACTACTCGAGGCCGGTCGTGGCCGAGGCCGTCACGCAGTCCGAGATCGCCCGCGACCTCACGGAGTACGCGGACATCGCCTTTCCCGAGGAGCAGATGGCGCGTCGCAGCCTCGCGTGGGAGACGATCGGGGTCATCCCCGACGACACGAGCCTGCGCGAGGTCTACGAGGAGTACGGGTCGACCCAGGTGATCGGCTACTACGACACGCTGAAGGGGACGTTGAAGTTCATCGGGACCGAGGATCCCTCGCCGCTCGAGCGGATCACGCTCGCCCACGAGCTGACGCACGCGATCGACGACCAGCGGTTCGGCCTGGAGAAGCTCGACGTGCTCTCCTCCCGGTGCCAGGACGAGGAGACCGCCGCCGCGCTCGCCGTCGTCGAGGGCAACGCGACGTACTTCATGATCCGGTGGGCGCAGACCTACCTCACGCCCGAGGAGCAGGTCGAGGTGGGCGTCGAGGCGGCCCTGCAGGACGTCTCCACGGGGGACATCCCCCCGTTCGTCCTGCGGCTGCAGGAGTGGTCCTACAACGAGGGGCTCAAGTTCATGACCACCCTCGCCTCGCGGGGCGGCGTCGACGCGATCGACGCGGCCTTCACGGACCGCCCGCTCTCGACCGAGCAGATCATCCACCCGGAGCGCTATCCCAACGACGCCCCGACGCCCGTGGACGTGCCGGACCTCTCCGGCGAGCTGGGGGAGGGGTGGGACGACCTGGACGTCATGACGATCGGAGAGGCGTGGCTCGCGCTGGCGCTCGACCTGCGCCTGGACGGTTCGGAGGCGAGGGACGCGACCGCCGGCTGGGACGGCGGGACCTACCGCGCATGGACCGATGGTGAGCGGGTCGCGGTGGTGCTCTCGACGCTCTGGGACTCGGAGGCCGACGCCGCGGGGTTCGCCGAGGCGATGACCGCCTGGCTGGAGCAGGGCGATGACCACGGCGTGGTCGTGGGCCCCGACGGCTCGAGCGTCGACGTGCGCTTCGCCTCCGACGCCGCGACGCTCGAGGTCCTGAACGCCGCCTCGGGGTAGCGGTCGCCGGTCAGGTCCGTAGACTGGGCGGGACCGCATCCGCGCACGTCGGAAGGGCATGCCCATGACCAAGTACGTCTACGACTTCAGCGAAGGCAACAAGGAGATGAAGGACCTCCTCGGCGGGAAGGGGGCCAACCTCGCCGAGATGACCAACATGGGGCTGCCGGTGCCCCCCGGGTTCACGATCACGACCGAGGCGTGCCTGACGTTCCTCGCGCAGGGCGGCGCGCCGCCGAAGATGCTCGAGGAGGCCGGGGAGCACCTGCGCCGCCTCGAGGAGACGATGGGCAAGACCCTCGGGGACCCCTCCGATCCGCTCCTCGTCTCCGTGCGCAGCGGCGCCAAGTTCTCGATGCCCGGGATGATGGACACGGTCCTGAACCTCGGGCTGAACGACGGATCCGTGAAGGGCCTGGTCGAGCAGACGGGGGGCGACGTCCGGTTCGCGCTCGATGCCTATCGCCGGTTCATCCAGATGTTCGGCAAGATCGTGATGGACGTGCCCGGCGACGCGTTCGAGCACGCCCTGGACGAGGCCAAGCGCGCGAAGTTCGAGGGCGCCCAGGACACCGACCTGGATCAGGACGATCTGGCCGCGCTGATCGAGCGCTTCCGCGCGATCTACGCCGAGCACACGGGCGAGGACTTCCCGCAGGACCCGAAGGAGCAGCTGCGCCTGTCGATCGCGGCGGTGTTCGAGTCCTGGAACGGCAAGCGCGCCCGCGACTACCGCCGCCAGAACAAGATCTCCGACGACCTGGGGACCGCGGTGAACGTCGTCGCGATGGTGTTCGGCAACCGGGGCGACGACTCGGGGACCGGCGTGGCGTTCACCCGTGACCCGGCGAACGGCGACCGCGTGCCCTACGGGGACTACCTGTCCAACGCTCAGGGCGAGGACGTCGTGGCGGGGATCCGGAACACGCTCCCGCTCGCCGAGCTGGAGCGCCTGGACCCGGAGTCCTACCGCGAGCTGCGCGAGGTGATGGACACCCTCGAGCGCCACTACCGCGACATGTGCGACATCGAGTTCACGATCGAGAAGGGCAAGCTCTGGATCCTGCAGACGCGGATCGGCAAGCGGACCGCGCTCGCCGAGTGGATCATGGCGTACGACATGCTCGAGGAGGGCCTGATCGACGAGGACACGGCGCTGCTCCGGGTGGACGCCAACCGGCTGGAGGAGCTGTTCAAGCGCCGGGTGAGGTCGGACGGGACCGTGCCGATCGCCAGGGGTCTGAACGCCTCGCCGGGCGCCGCGACGGGCCAGGTCGTGTTCAGCGCCGACGAGGCCGAGGCGCGGGCGAAGGACGGAGCGAGGGTCGTGCTCGTCCGGCGCGAGACCACGCCGGACGACTACCACGGCATGATCGCCGCCCAGGGGATCCTGACCTCCGCCGGCGGGACGAACTCCCACGCGGCGGTGGTCGCCCGCGGCGAGGGGATCCCGGCCGTCTGCGGCGCCGACGCGATCAGGCTCGACGTGGCCGGTGGGCGGTTCGAAGCCAACGGGACCACGGTCGCCGAGGGCGACGTCATCACGATCGACGGGTTCACCGGCGACGTCTACGTCGGGGAACTGCCGCTGGAGGAGTCCGAGCTGGAGAAGGCGCGCTCCGGCGACGCCGCCGCCCGCGAGGAGAAGATCTGGCGAGCGTTCCAGCGCCTGATGGCGCACGCGGACGCGCGCCGGCGCCTGCGGGTCCGGGCGAACGCGGACACGCCGGACCAATCCACCAACGCGCGCGAGCGCGGCGCCGAGGGCATCGGCCTGTGCCGGACCGAGCACATGTTCCTAGGGTCCGAGCGCGTGGCCGCGGTCCAGCAGATGATCCTGGCCGAGACCGAGGAGGAGGAGCAGGCCGCCTACGACGTCCTGCTGCCGCTCCAGCGGGAGGACTTCGTGGGGATCTTCCGCGCGATGAGCGGACTCCCGGTCACCGTGCGCCTGCTCGACCCGCCGCTGCACGAGTTCCTGCCGAACCAGGTGGAGCTGGCGGTCGAGGTCGCGCTCGGCAAGGAGCGGGGGGACGACGTCGCGGAGCAGGAGCGCGTGCTCCGCAAGGTGAACGAGATGCACGAGGCGAACCCGATGCTCGGGCTGCGCGGCGTGCGCCTCGGGATCGTGAAGCCCGGCCTGTACGCGATGCAGGTCCGCGCGATCTGCGAGGCGGCGGCGCAGGTGAAGGCGGAGGGCGGCGATCCCAAGGTAGAGATCATGATCCCGCTCGTCGCCACCAAGCCCGAGCTCGAGCAGATGCGCGCCGAGCTCGAGCCGGTGGCGCGACAGGTCCTCGCGGAGGCCGGCGTGGAGCTGGAGCACCTCGAGTTCGGCACGATGATCGAGGTGCCGCGCGCGGCGGTCACGGCCGGCGAGATCGCCGAGGTGGCGGACTTCTTCTCGTTCGGGACCAACGACCTCACCCAGATGGGGTTCGGCTTCAGCCGCGACGACATCGGCAAGTTCGTCGGGATGTACGAGGAGCGCAAGCTCGTGCCCGCCAACCCGTTCGTCACGGTGGACCGACCGGGCATCGGGCGGCTGATGGCGATCGCATGCGAGGAGGGAAGGGCCGCCAACCCCGCCCTCCACCTCGGCATCTGCGGCGAGCACGGCGGCGACCCAGCGAGCGTGGCGTTCTGCCACGAGGTCGGCCTGGACTACGTGTCCTGCTCCCCGTTCCGGGTGGAGACGGCGCGGCTCGCGGCCGGTCAGGCGGCGGTGGGCACGGCCGAGGTGGCCTCGAAGTAGCGAGCGCCACCAGCGCGCGAATCACCCGGCCGAAGGGCCGGAGTCCCCCGCCTTGGCGATGCGCATCGAACACGCGTTCGCTATCCTGCGAACCCTCTCCCACCTCCCCCGTGAGCGAGGAGGTGGCGCGTGCGCATCGGGCGGAGGTCCCGTCGTGGAGCGGTCGCGGTCCTGGCCGCGACGGGGATCGTCCTTCCCCTGACCTTGGCCTTCCACTGGGGCCAGCAGGGGTGGAGAGACCGCCACTACAACTACCCGTCCAGGCCTGACGGCTACACGCAGCTCGTCAACCGGTTCGGCCAGCCGTGCAGCAGCCAGGCGAGCGCGATCTCGATGTCGTGGAGGGCCGCGGACACCGGCAACTGGTACTCGTTCCGGTTCCACAAGAAGCTCGGCGGCTACCCGACCGAGATGATCTCGAACAAGGGTGGGACCTCGACCAACCTGGACAACGACGTCTACGGTCACATCCAGAACGACCACCTGCAGGGGTACGTGGAGCACGGGATCTACGGCTACGCGTGCCGGACCAAGCGGAACGGCAGCACGTACAGCACCCACGCGTTCGGGGTCGCGATCGACGTCTCCTCGGCCGAGGAGTACATGGGCAAGTGCTCGTCGTCGGTCAACCGCAAGCACGCCTACATCTGGCAGAACCACAACTGGTACTGGGGCCTCGCGTTCTGCGACCCCATGCACTTCCAGTACGTGACCGGCTACTGATCCCCGGAGAGGAGGAACCGATGAAGCGCACGTACGCCGTTCTCGCCGGGGTGACGCTCGGCGTGGTCGCCTCGGTGACGATGGCGGTGACCGCCCTGACCGCGCCCGACCCCCAGCCCTACGGCAAGCCGATCGGCCCCGACGCGCCGGCGGATACCGGGGCGGGCGAACTCCTGTTGGTGGTGGTGGGCGGCATCTACCCGACCCGGGCCGAGGCTCAGGCGGCGAACGACCAGATGGCGTTCGGCGACCTCCAGGGCTACTACGTCGTGCCGGTGGCGCAGTTCCAGGGGTTCCGCCGGGACGCCGGATCCCCCGGCGACTTCGCCCTCGTGAGCGCCTTCCGGACGCAGGCGGGCGCGGAGGAGTTCGTCGGGCTCGCCGAGGCGTTCGGCCACCCGGCGACGCTCCTGCCTGAGCGCGTGCGCAGCCTCGGCGGCGTGTACGCGGGCCTCGGCCAGGAGACCGCCCCCGACGGGTCCGGGCCGCTGCTCGGGCCGGTCGAGGAGTCGCTCCCGTGAGACGGGTGGCGGCGCTGCTCGCGGCGGCGATGTTCGTCGCGTGCGGCACGGCGACCCCGGCCGATCAGGGCACGGGGCCGACGGATCTGGTCCCGGTCTGCGACGTGTCCATCGAGCCGACCGGGTGGCAGGCCCTGCCCGCGTTCCGCGAGCGGTACGCCGACCACGTCGGGGTCCGGCTCGGCTTCCGGGACGGGCTCGGGCGCGAGCTGTACGCCTTCGCCGGGATCCCCGGTGAGTTCGGGGAGGGGATGCCCGCGGCCGGCGAGGTCGAGCTGGCTCCCGGGCTGGTCGGGCGCCTATCGGGGTCCGGCGTCGTCTGGGTGGTCGAGTGGGAGGAGGGCGGCCCGTGCGATCCGCGGGTCGCCCTCGGCAACGGGTTCGAACGAGAGGAGTTCCTCGACGTCGTCGAGGAGGCGGGCATCGCGGCCGGTCCCGGCTAGCGATCCCGGTCAACACGATCGCGTCGTGCCTCCCCCGGGCGCGGGAAGGAGGAGGCATGAGGCGGCTGGTGGGTGCGCTCGTCCTCGTCGTGGCGCTCGGCGCCGCGCCGGCGGGCGCGAAGGTGATCGGGATCTCGGCGTCGCCGAACCCGGCAGGCCTGGGGGACCGGGTCCGGCACTCGGTCGAGGTCGGGGCGTACGGGCCGCTCGACGTGTGGGTGAGCGCCCGCGGGTTCGAGCGTCCGGCGACGGGGACGCTGCCGGCGGGGGCGTGGTCGTACGAGTGCTGCCCGAGCCAGACGGCCGGGACGCCGGCCTGGCACTACCGCGCGTCCAGCGCGAGGCCCGGTTCCTACGGGTTCAACGCCACGACGAGGGCCCGCGGGTCGTTCCTGTCCACGGCACGCGTCGCTGGCTCCTCGACGAGCGTGTGGGTCTGGGTTCGCTGAGGGTTCCTCGGAGCGACCGTTGTTAGCATCGATCGAGCGTGGACGCCTTCCGCCGTCATCCCGTCCTGTTCGTCCTGTCCGGCCTCGCGCTCGTCGTGCTCCTGGGCCTGGGCCTGACCGCGCTCGCCGTCTGGCGTTCGGCGCACACGGACGACGCGAGCCGGGTCCAGCAGGCGGACGTGATCTTGGTGCTCGGCGCCGCCCAGTACGGCGGGGAGCCCTCGCCCGTGTTCGAGGGCCGCCTGGAGCACGCCGCGATGCTGTACGGGGAGGGGCGAGCCACCACGGTGGTGGTCCTGGGGGGCTCCGCGCCCGGGGATACGTCCACCGAGGCCGAGGCCGGTCGCGACTGGCTGGTCGCGGAGGGCCTGCCCTCGGACGCGGTCGTCGCCTCTCCGGTCGGCACCACCACGCTGGAGAGCCTGCGGGCCGCCGCCGACTGGATGCAGGCGCGGGATCTGCACAGCGCGTTCCTCGTCTCGGATCCGTGGCACAACCTGCGCGTGAAGCGCATGGCCTCCGATCTGGGGATCGAGGCGTACGCCTCCGCCACCTGGCACTCGGCGGCCCGCACGGAGGGGACGCGCTTCGACGGTTACCTGCGCGAGACGTTCGCCTACCTGTACTACCGGGCGTTCGGGCGGTAGCGGTCCGCTAGGTCACGACGAGGCTGGCCGTCATGTCCTGCGCCTCGTGGAACCGGCAGATCAGCTCGTAGGTCCCCGGGTCGAGCGCGATCTCGACGGTCTCGGTCTCGAGCGGCCCGAGCTCCAGATCCACGTCCTGCCCGACCACCGTGAAGGTGTGGGGCGTCCTCGTGTTCCCGTTGCGCACCGAGATCACGTCGCCGCTCGCGACCTCGACGGGGTTGGGGTCGAACAGGAAGTTGTTCAGCGACACCTGCACGTCCTCCGCGGCCCCGGTCGCGCCGGAGGTCCCGGTCGGACCGGTCGAGCCGGTCGACGGGTAGAAGGCGCCCCCGCCCGGCGTGTCGCCCTCGGTCGCCCCCGCCCCGGTCTGGGCGGCGACGCCTCCGTCGTCGACGTCGTGGCCCTCGTGCGAGTCGCTGCAGGCCGCAACGAGGAGCGATACCAGCACGAGCCCCAGCAGCGACCGCATCCCGAGCCTCATCGCGTCTCCCTTCGTGCCGTCACGAGGGTATACGCCGCCGACGGCGGCTCGGCCTTCGGGCCGCGGGGACGTCCGAGCCCGGCGCTAGTATCGCCTCGTGCCTCCGACACCCCGAGAGCGGACCGAGGAGATCGAGCGAGCGACCCTCGCACCTCATGCCACGCTCGCCTCGGACAGCAAGGGACGTGAGCGCGACGAGCCGCACGATCCGCTCCGCACGTGCTTCCAGCGCGACCGCGACCGGATCGTCCACTGCAAGTCGTTCCGCCGACTGAAGCACAAGACCCAGGTGTTCCTCGCGCCCGAGGGCGACCACTACCGGGTGCGGCTCACGCACACGCTGGAGGTCAGCCAGATCGCCCGGACCGCCGCTCGGGCGCTCCGGCTGAACGAGGACCTCACCGAGGCCATCGCGCTCGGCCACGACCTCGGGCACACGCCGTTCGGGCACCTGGGGGAGCAGGCCCTCACCCCGTTCCTGTCCAGCCCGTTCCGCCACAACGAGCAGAGCCTGCGGATCGTGGAGCACCTCGAGAACGACGGGCGCGGCCTGAACCTGACCTGGGAGGTCCGCGACGGCATCGTGAACCACACCTGGTCGATGCCCCAGCCCGCCACGCCCGAGGCGCAGGCGGTTCGGTTCGCGGACCGGATCGCGTACGTGAACCACGACGTCGACGACGCGGTGCGCGCGGGGGTGCTCCGGCCCGACGAGCTCCCGGCCGACGTCCTCGAGGTGCTCGGCCGCACGCACTCGGAGCGGATCGACCGGCTCGTGACCGACCTCGTGGAGCGGACCGGCGACGGACCGGACCTACGCCTGTCCGACGAGGTCTTCCGGGCCCTGGACGCCATGCGCGACTTCATGTTCGAACGCGTCTACCTGCGGGACGAGGCTCGGAGCGAGCAGGACAAGGCGATCTCCCTCGTCCGGACGCTGTTCGCCCACTACCTCGACCATCCCGAGGAGGTGCCGCAGGAGTACCATCGGGCCCCGGGGGACCTGCCGACCCGCGTCGCCGACTACATCGCCGGCATGACGGATCGGTACGCCCTCCGGACGTACGAGCAGCTCTTCCTTCCCCAGGGCTGGTTGCTGTAGCCGAGCGCGATCGGGTCGCTCGACGAGGCGAGGGAAGGACCGGCGTGGCGGGCAGGATCAGGGACGAGGACCTCGCGGCGGTCCGCGAGCGTACCGACATCGTCAAGCTCGTCTCGGGGTACCTGACCCTGAAGAAGTCGGGTCACGACTCGTTCAGCGGCCTGTGCCCGTTCCACACCGAGAAGAGCCCCTCGTTCTCGGTCTCACCATCCAAGGGCGTCTTCTACTGCTTCGGCTGCGGCAAGGGCGGCGACTCGATCGCGTTCCTGCGCGAGATGGAGCACCTGGACTTCGGTGAGGCGGTCGAGCGGCTGGCCAAGGAGGCGGGCGTCACCCTGCGGTACGAGGGCGACACGCCGGCCGAACGTCGGGCGGCGGGCAAGCGGGCCGCGTTGCACCGCGCCAACGAGTCCGCGTTCGAGCTGTACCACCGGATGCTGCTCGAGGGCCGCGAGGGCGAGGACGCCCGGCGCTACCTGCTCGAGCGCGGCCTGGACCGCGACACCTGGGTCGAGTTCGAGGTCGGCTACGCGCCCGGGTACCCCGACTTCCTGCTGCGGCGACTGGCCAAGACCCTGTCCACGGAGATCGTCGTCGAGTCCGGGCTCGCGCTCCGCGGCGACGACGGCTCCGTGCGGGACCGGTTCCGCGGGCGGATCACGTTCCCGGTCCACGACCTGTCCGGCCGCGCGGTAGGCATCGGCGCGCGCATCCTGCCCGGCGCCCGCGACGACGGGCTCAAGCAGCGGAGCGGTAGCCCGACAGCGGAGGGGCTCAAGACAGCCGAGGCCCCCAAGTACCTCAACTCACCGGAGACGCCCGTGTACCGCAAGGGCGACGTCCTGTACAACCTGCACCGCGCCAAGGCGGCCGTGACGCGCTCGGGCGAGGTCTTCGTCGTGGAGGGCTACACCGACGTCATCGCGATGTCTCGTGCGGGTCTGCCCAACACGGTCGCGACTTGCGGCACGGCGCTGGGGGAGGGGCACTTCCGCCTGGCGTCGCGGTTCGCGCAGCGCATGGTGCTCGCGTTCGACTCGGACGAGGCCGGCGCCCGCGCCGCCGAGCGCGCGTTCGCGTTCCTGGAGCGCTTCCCGATCCAGCCCGTCGTCCTGATCCTGCCCGAGGGGCTGGACCCGGCCGACTTCGTCTCCCGACACGGCGGCCCGGCCCTGAGCGAGCTCGCCGCGTCGGCGGTCCCGCTGGTCGAGTACGTGGTCCGGCGCACCATGGGGCGGCACGACCTGTCCACGATCGAGGGCCAGACGAGCGCCATCGCGGCGGCCGTCCCCCTGCTCGAGAGCCTCACCGACCCCGTCCGGCGCAGCGAGTACGCCCACCTGCTCGCCGAGCTCGCGGGCGTGTCCGAGGGCTCGGTCGTCCTCGCGCTCGAGCAGCGGCTCACGGGCCGGCCGGTCGAGGTGAGCGAGCCCGTCAAGCGCGCCTCGGCACAGGAGCGCGTCGAGCGCGAGATGCTTCGGCTGCTCGCCCGCGACGCCGACGCGTTCCGGCGGATCGGGCCGCTCCTCACCGACGAGCACCTCCTCTCCGCCCGCAACCGCGAGCAGCTCGCGATGCTCCTGGATGCCGAGGGCGACGTGGGCACCGCGGTCGCGGCCGCGACCGACGAGAAGGTGGTGAAGGCGCTGTCCGGGCTCGTGCTGGAGCCCCTCGACGGAGATCTCGTTCCCGGCTACGCGGACGAGGTGTTCTCGCGGCTGCAGGAGTTCGCGCTCAAGCGCCGGAGCGCGACGATCCGCCAGGAGCTGCAGAAGATGAACCCGACCACCGACCCGCGCTACGACGAGCTGTTCCAGCGGCTGATCGCCACCGACGGCGAGCTGCGGCGGCTGCGGGAGCACGGTCACGTCCCCGTCTGACCGGGGGGCCGAACCCGGTCACGGCCGTTCCCTTTTCCGTACACTTCCCCGGTTCCGGCCCCCCAACGGTAGGAGTGCAGCGTTGACCGAAGTCGCCCGCGACCTGGGGCTCGAGGAAGCGAAGGAACAGATCACCGCCCGCGGACGGGAACGGGGGTTCGTGACCTCCGAGGACCTGCTGGACGCGGTCCCCGTCGATGACTTCACCCCCGAGCAGGTCGAGGAGTTCCTCACCCAGGTCGAGGAGCACCTGCGTGGCGAGGGCATCGAGGTCATCGAGGTCCCCGGCGACGAGGCCGACTCCACCGCGGTCCGCCAGCTCGACGTCGATCTCCTGAAGGCGCCGACCAACGACCCGGTCCGGATGTACCTGAAGGAGATCGGCAAGGTCCCGCTCCTTACCGCGGCCCAGGAGGTGGACCTCGCTCGGCGGATCGAGGCGGGGGAGTTCGCCACCGAGCTCCGCGAGCTGATCGACGAGGAGGACCGCGTCGACAACAAGCGCCTGCGCCAGGTGACCGAGTCGGTCGTGGCGATCCGGGACCACCAGCTCGAGAAGTTCGGCAAGATCGAGGGGATCGGCCGCTACCAGATCACCAAGTCCTACAAGCCGAAGACGCGGGAGGATCTGGGTGAGTTCCTGCGGCGGGTCGAGCGCGACGGCCAGCTCGCCAAGCGCAAGCTGATCGAAGCCAACCTGCGACTGGTCGTATCGATCGCCAAGCGCTACGTGGGCCGCGGGATGCTGTTCCTGGACCTGATCCAGGAGGGGAACCTCGGCCTGATCCGCGCGGTCGAGAAGTTCGCGTACTCCAAGGGCTTCAAGTTCTCGACCTACGCCACGTGGTGGATCCGCCAGGCGATCACCCGCGCGATCGCGGACCAGGCGCGAACGATCCGGATCCCCGTGCACATGGTCGAGACGATCAACAAGCTGGTGCGGATCCAGCGCCAGCTGCTCCAGGACCTCGGTCGCGAGCCCACGCCGGAGGAGATCGGCCGCCAGATGGGCATCGGGCCGGAGAAGGTGCGCGAGATCCTCAAGGTCTCCCAGGAGCCGGTGTCCCTCGAGACCCCGATCGGCGAGGAGGAGGACTCCCACCTCGGCGACTTCATCGAGGACTCGGACGCCGTCGTGCCGGTCGATGCCGCCAGCTTCATCCTGCTGCAGGAGCAGCTCGAGTCCGTGCTCCACACGCTGTCCGAGCGCGAGAAGAAGGTCATCCAGCTGCGGTTCGGCCTGCTCGACGGGCACCCGCGCACGCTCGAGGAGGTCGGTCGCGAGTTCGGCGTCACGCGTGAGCGGATCCGTCAGATCGAGAGCAAGACCCTCTCCAAGCTTCGGCACCCGAGCCGCAGCCAGAAGCTCCGCGACTACCTCGAGTAGGTCGTCCCAGACGCGCTACGCTCGCGCCTCCGCGCTCGCTGCTTGGGCGCTCAGTTCAACGGCAGGTCGTCGACGTCGGGCTCCATGCGCCGCTGCACGTTCGCGCGCGCCCGCTGGATCGCCTCGGCGCTCTTCCAGGTGGCCCGTTCGGCGAGGCGACGTCCATGGCTCGCGAGCCGGGATGTCGACGGGTGCCTGGCCATCGCCAGGCGGATGCCGGGCGGCCGAGCGTCCTCGGGGTCGCGTTCGCCGAGCCGGCGGGCGACGAGGTAGCCGATGACCCCGCCGATCACGAGCCCGGTCCGGAACCGCATCGGATAAGCCTAGTCCGTCGGAGGCTCGTTGGTAGACTCCCTCCGCCCGATCCGGGGTAGCTCAATCGGCAGAGCGGCGGACTGTTAATCCGTAGGTTGAGAGTTCGAGTCTCTCCCCCGGAGCGATGCGTTCGAGCAGGTCACGGGAGGTGCCGCCGCACGGTCGTACGGTCGAACCCGTTACCGAGGCGGACTTCTGATGCGCAGCGTGACCTATTCGATGAGCGTCTCACTCGACGGCTACATCGCCGGGCCGGACGGCGACTTCGACTGGGGGTTGCCCGACGAGGTCTTTCGCTTCTGGATCGACGAGATACGAGGGGTCGGCGTCCACCTGTTGGGACGACGGCTGTACGAGACGATGCTGTACTGGGAGACCGCCGACCAGGGTCCGTCGCTCGATGACTCGGAGCTCGAGTGGGCCGCGATCTGGAACCCGCTCCCCAAGGTGGTGTTCTCAACCACGCTGTCGACCGTCGAGGGCAACGCCCGCCTCGCCTCCGGCGGCGTGGCGGACGAGATCGAACGGTTGCGCGCCGAGCCGGGGGAAGGCGACATTGCAATCGGCGGCGCGACGCTCGCCGCCGAGGCGGCCGCGCTCGGTCTGATCGACGAATTTCAGGTCATCGTCTACCCGTTGCTGGTCGGCGGCGGCATCCCGTTCTTTCCGAGGAACGAGCGTCGGGTGGATCTCGAACTCGTCGAGACGCGCACCTTCAACTCGAGATTCGTGTACCTCCGCTACCGCGTGGCGCGCTAGCCTGTCGGCGATGACCGAGCACGCGGTGGTGATCGTCGGGGCCGGTCCGACGGGGCTGATGCTCGCGGGCGAGCTGGCCCTGGCAGGCGTCGACGTCGCGATCGTCGAGCGGCGCCCCGATCAGTACTTGCCGGGCTCGCGCGCAGGTGGCTTGCAGTCACGCACGATCGAGGTCCTCGATCAGCGCGGCATCGCCGATCGGTTCCTCGGCGAGGGGCAAGTGGCGCAGGTGGCGGGCTTCGGCGGGGTCCTCGATGCGGACTTCTCGCGCGACGTCGTCGATGCCTACCTGCGCGGGTCCCGGCTCGCCTGACAGCGAGGCTATCTCACCACGCGGTAGCGGAGGTAGACGACGCCAGAGCTGAAGGTGCGGGTCTCGACGAGG
>DASSJM010000103.1:0-36945 GCA_035691205.1 Actinomycetota bacterium | reverse complement strand
CTGCTCTGCCCCTGAGCTACGCCGGCGCACGTGCGAGTCTACGCGCCGCTCCCCGCCCGGGACGGAAGCACGAACGCGTACAGGGCCGCGGCGAGGCTCGCTGAGGCGTTCAGCGAGGCGACCCGCCCGCGCATCGGCAGGCGGACGAGCAGGTCGCAGGTCTCCTTCGTGAGCCGACCGAGGCCCGCGCCCTCATCGCCGAGCACGATCGCCACGCGTCCGTCGGGACACGGCTCCTCGTGCACGGTCCGACCTGCGTCCTCGGACAGGCCGATGACCGTGAACCCGTTCTCCTGCAGACGCTTCAAGGCCCGGACGATGTTCGCCACGCGCGCGTGCGGAAGATGCAGGAGCGCTCCGGCCGAGGCGCGGATCGCTGCGGGTGTGACGTCGGCGGCCCTCCGCGTCCGGGTCACGAGCATCACGGCGCCGGCCGCTTCCGCCGAGCGAGCCGCCGCTCCGAGGTTCTGCGGGTCCGTGATCCCGTCGAGCACCACGACCAGGTCCTCGCCCCCGAAGGGCCAGGTCGCGAGGTCGCGCTCGCCGATCGGCTCGGGCAGGCGGACGCGCGCGATCACACCGTGGTGATCTGGAGCGATCCGATCGAGCTCGGCGCGATCGACCTCGCGGACGCGGGCCCCGGCCACGCGGGCGGCCGCGAGGACGTCGCGCAGACCCTCGGTCGACCGGGCGCTCGACACGACGAGGACCTCGGACGCGATGCCGGCTCGGATGGCCTCGAGTACCGTGCGTCGGCCCGTCACCAGCGCGGACGGAGCGTCGGTCACGGCGCTCGCAGGACGGCGAGCGCGAGACACCCAACGCCGTCGCCGACCAGTCCCAGGCCCTCCGGGCGCGTGGCCTTCACCGAGACGCGGTCGGGAGCCACGCCCAGCACACGCGCGATCCCGCTTCGGATCTCGTCTCGCGCGGGAGCGATCGCGGGACGCTCGGCGATCACCGTGAGATCCGCTGAGGCAGGCTCGAGCCCGGCGCCTCGCACCCGCTCCACCACCCGACCGAGCAGGTCGAGGCCTCCGATCCCCTCGAACAGCGGATCGGTGTCGGGGAACAGCTCCCCGATGTCGCCGAGACCGGCCGCCCCGAGCAGCGCGTCCGCGAGCGCATGACACACGGCGTCGCCGTCCGAGTGCCCCGCGAGCCCCTCCCCCTCGAACCGCACCCCGCCGAGCCACAGCTCACGACCCGCCGCGAAGCGGTGGACGTCGAAGCCCTGACCGACCCGGCTCTCAGCCACGGGCGAGCTCCAGCGCGACCGCCTCGGCCCGCGCGAGGTCCTCGGCGGTCGTGATCTTGAAGTTGCCGGGCTCTCCCGCGATCGCCCGGACGCGGAACCCCGCGCGCTCGAGCGCCATCGCGTCGTCGGTCACCTCGACGTCGTCGCGCTCCGCACGCTCGTGCGCCTCACGCAACGCGATCGCGAGGAAGGCCTGTGGGGTCTGGGCCAGCACGAGGCCGTCGCGCGGCTCGGTCGTCACCACCATGCCGTTGTCCACCCGCTTCACGGTGTCGGGCACGGGCACCACGGGCACCACGCCGTCGACCCCAGCGAGCTGCTCGAGGACCCGTCCGAATAGCCCCGAGGTCGCGAAGGGCCGGGCCGCGTCGTGGACGACGACCAAGGCGACGTCACCCGGCACCGCCTCGAGCGCGGCACGGACGGAGGCACGCCTCGTCGAGCCCCCTTCCACCACCGCGTGGGACCCGAACGGCTCGACGATCGCATGGGCCAGATCCTCGGCACCGGGCGGCGCTGCGACGACGACCGCCGAGATGCCCGGGCAGTCGAGGGCGGCGGCCACGGCGTGGACGAGCATCGGACGCCCGGCGAGCTCGACGAACGCCTTCGGCCGATCCAGACCCAGGCGTTCGCCGCTGCCCGCGGCGAGCACGATCGCGACGGCGCCGTCCACGGCGCCGAGCCTACTGGAGGTTCGCGAAGACCATCCGGCCGGTCGTGGTCTTGATCACGTTGCGCACCACCACCGGCACGCCCGAGCCGATCGCCTCGCGCCCGGACTCGACCACGACCATCGTCCCGTCGTCGAGGTAGCCGACCGCCTGGCCCGCCTCGCGTCCCTCCTTGACGAGCAGCACCTCCATCTCGTCCCCGACGGAGACCGGGAGCCGGAACGCCGCGGCGAGGTCGTTCAGGCTCGGCGTGGACACGCCGAGCGCCTGAGCCACCTTCGACAGGTTGTGGTCGGTCGTGAACAGCGATGCCCCCCGCTCCTTCGCGAGGCGGACGAGGGCGGCATCGACGTCGAACACCCCGTCCTCCTCGATCAGGTCGAGGTCGATGCTGGGGGACCGCTTCAGCTCCCCGACCGTGTCCAGGCCGCGACGGCCGCGACCGCGGCGCTTCGGGTCCGAGCTGTCCGCGATCGCCTGCAGCTCGCGGAGCACCGCCGAGTGGACCAGCACGTCGCCGGCGAGGAACCCGGTGGCCACGAGATCGAGGATCCGCCCGTCGATGAGCGCGCTCGTATCCACGACGAACACTTTCCCGCTCGTGCCCGCCGTCCGAGGCTTCATGCCGATCAGTGCGAACAGGTCCTCGTGCTTGGTCCGGCCGGCCCGGTAGCCGACGAAGCCGAGGGTGGCATACATGAAGGCCACGCTCGTCCACGCGGCGAGCGGCGGCAGCCGGAAGATCGGGACCGAGAGCAGGGCCGCCACCGCCAGCCCCGCGATGAGTCCTCCGGCGCCAGCGACGACCTCGGCGGCCGGGACCTTGCGGAGGTCACGCTCCATCGACCGCACGGCCGCGTAGGTCTGTCGACCGAGCACGCCTCCGAGGACGAATCCCGTCGCGCTGCCGAGCGCCACACCGACCACGGTCCTCGACGGGGTGGTGCTGCCGAGCCGGGTGGCCAGCGTGTAACCGGCGGCCGCGAACAGGACGACGAACAGCAGGCGGACGAGCTCGACCAGCCAGCCCCTGGACACCGTCCGGCGTTCGGAGACCTCCCGAGCACGGAAGGCTCCGCGCCACGAGCGCGACTCGTGCGCGAGCATGTCCTTAGATGCCTCGACTCCAAGGGGTCCTGACTTGACCCGAAGCGGCAGCTCCAGGCACGCTCGAGCAGGGTTCTGGGTGGGTTCCGCGAGGTGGGGCGAGCCCTAAGCCTGGGCGGCGAGTACCCGGGCGCCGTGGGAGTCGTCGAGGACCTTGTCGATCATGGCCTCGGCCTTCTCCTCGCCGTTGCCGGTCGCGAAGGTGAGCTCGGAGATCAAGATCTGGCGCGCCTTGGTGATCATGCGCTTCTCGCCGGCCGACAGGCCCCGCTCGCGCTCGCGGATCGACAGGTTCCGGACCACCTCGGCCACCTGGTAGATGTCGCCAGAGCGCAGCTTCTCGATGTTGTTCTTGAAGCGACGGCTCCAGTTGGCGGCCATCTTGGTCTCGTCCTCGCGGAGGACGTTGAGGACCTTCTTGACCTCGTTCTTGCCGACCACGGAGCGGAGGCCGACCTCCTCGGTGCTCTCGACCGGGACCATCAACGTGAGGTCACCGTAGGAGACGCGGAGCTTCAGGTACTTCCGCTTCTCTCCCATGAACTCCCGAACACACAACTCCTCGATGACTGCGGCCCCATGCTCCGGATGCACAACCGTGTCGCCCTTACGGAACACAGGACCCCCTCGAGTCGTCGGTTGGACTGGTGAACCGGTACCCAGGGTAGCACGCGCGGCCCTTGCGCCGCAAATCAAAACCGCAGGTCAGAGGCCCCTTTCGGCTGTTCGGGCCCTCTATGTGGCCTAGGTCGGTCAGCCAGCTGCCGGCCGCCGAGCCGAGCCGGCGGCCCAGGTCACAGCCTCCTTCAGGTGGCGCACCGAGACGTGCCGGATGCCGTCCGGGGCGGCGGTCCCATCGGCCGCGAAGACGGTCCGGATCCCCGCCGCCCGGGCCGCGGACAGCCGAGCCGCCATCGCCGGCGCCGGCCGTACGAGCCCGGTCAGTGCCACCTCCCCGACGAACGCCGATGCGGGCGGCGACGGCGCTCCCGAAGCCGCGGAGGCGAGCGCCGCGGCGACGGCGAGGTCGCCGGCGGGATCGTCGATGCGCGCACCCCCGGCAGTGGCCCCGAAGAGCTCGGCCCGTCCGACCGGCACCCCGGCGCGGTCGAGCACCGCGGCGACCAGCTGGAACCGCCGGGGGTCGAGCCCGCTCACCTGGCGTCGGGCGGGGCCGTCGGTCGGCGAGACGAGCGCCTGCACCTCGACGGCGAGCGCCCGGCGACCGGCGAGCGGCAGCGCGACCGCTGCCCCTGCCTCGCCCTCGCCCGGCGCGAGGATCTGGGTCGGGTCGATCTCGCGCAGGCCGGAGGCGGTCATCTCGAACCACGCCACCTCGCCCTCGGCGCCGAACCGGTTCTTCCCGCCGGTGAGGACCCGGAGCCCCGACCGAGGGTCGCCGTCGAACGAGAGGACCACGTCCACGGCATGTTCGAGCGTACGGGGCCCGGCGAGGTCGCCGTCCTTGGTCACGTGACCGGTCAGCAGGACGCAGACGCCCTCGGACTTGGCGAGACCGACGAGGGCGTCGGCGCAGGCACGAACCTGCGACGGCCCGCCGGGCACCTGCCCGCTGTCGGGCTGGCGCAGGGTCTGGATCGAGTCGACAGCGAGCAGGAACGGCCGCCCGGACCTGGTGGCATCGAGCAGCGCCGGGAGATCCCGCCCAGGCACGAACGACACCCGGGAGCCGTCGATCCCGAGCCGGCGTGCTCGGGCCGACACCTGGCGGCGCGATTCCTCGCCCGAGGCGAGCAGGCAGGGGAGCCCGGCGGCCGACAGGTTCGCCACCATCTGGAGGAGAAGGGTCGACTTGCCGATGCCGGGCTCACCTGCCAGGAGGGCGACGCCGGCGGGGATGAGCCCCCCACCGAGCACGCGGTCGACCCCGGCGATGCCGGTGGGAACGCGTCGCTCGTCCTCCTGCTCGTGCGACAGGGACTGGACGACGGCCGGGGCCGTGGCCGTGCCGCCGGCCCGCTCCTCGATCGTCCCCCATCCCCCGCAGCCCGGACAGCGACCCGCCCATCGCGCGAGCTGCTGCCCGCACTCACGGCACGACAGGATCGTCCGCACCTTGCCCACGCGCCGACCCTAGCGAGGGGCACTGACACGACCTCCGGGCGATCAGGTTCGTCCCGTCCTGATCCGCGCTACACTGCCCGAGGTCCACATCGGACGATCGAGTCGAAAGGAGGGATGTCCGCATGGCCGGGAGTGCTCTCGCCGTGACGCCGCATCCCTCGGGGACGGCTGCCTAGGCAGCCACCGGACCGGGCCCGACACGCCCACGCCGCCCCGATGGGGCGGCGTTCTGCGTTCCCGGAACCCTGTGGCGCCCGCGTGGAGGGGCGCCGCACCCACCGACCGAAAGGATCCGAGTTGGATACCGACCGCCTCATGGACGACGAGGCCGAGGCCACGTCCTTCGATCACTTCCTGGGCGAGGGCCTCGTGACCGACGTCGTCCGCATCATCAAGACCGGCAAGGAGGCATCCGTGCACCTGTGCCGGGCGAACCGCTCGACGACCGGCGAGGACCTGCTCGCGCTGAAGGTCTACCACCCGCTCGACCGGCGGGACTTCCGCGACGAGTCGATCTACCGCGACGGCGAGTGGATCAAGGAGCGCCGGATCCGCGTGGCGCTCGAGAAGAAGACGCGCTTCGGGCGCGAGGTCCAGGGCGCCATCTGGGTGGACCGGGAGTGGGAGACGCTGAAGGCGCTCTCGGCCGCCGGCGCCCCCGTGCCGAGGCCGCTCGCGGCGACCGGGGACGCGATCCTCATGACGTACGTGGGGGACGCCGACAGGCCTGCCCCGCAGCTGCGATCGGTCCGACCCAGCAGGGAAGAGGCTCAGGACCTGTTCCGTCAGGTCATGCGTGCGCTCGAGCTGCTCCTGTTCCGCAACGTGATCCACGGCGACCTGTCCGCCTACAACGTGCTCGTGTGGGACGGTCGGGCGGTCGTGATCGACCTCCCTCAGGCCGTCGATCCTCGGAAGAACCGTCACGCCGAGGCGATGCTGCAGCGCGACGTGGCAAGGGTGTGCGAGCACTTCGCACGGCATGGTGTGTCGTCCTCGCCCGAGCAGATCACGTCAGACCTGTGGAACGGGTGGCGGTTCGCCGACCTCGTACCCGAGGAGCTGCGAGTGGAGCTCGAGATCTAACGATCCTCGCGCGAGCCGCGGAACTCGAGCGTGTACCGCCAGCTCGAGCCGTCCTCGGCGTGCTCGAACGAGACGAGGCGTCCGTTCTCGCCGCCCGGCAGCACCATCGGCAGACCGATGTGCTCGGCGCCGGGCCACAGGTCCTCGCGCACGCCCTGGTCGGGTCGGAGGAGGGTCATGGGCTCGTCGCCGTCGCGCTCGAGCGGATCGCCCCACGTCGCGCCGTTGTCGTCGGCGCGCTTGTAGCGCAGGTACCGCGGAACGGCGTGGAGCAGGAGCGGCTCGCCTGGGAGGGTCCACCCCTTGCCGAAGAACCGCCATCGTTCCGCGTCCCTGGACGTCTCGACCGCCCAGGGGATGTGCTCCCCCACCCGGTCACCTTACGCCCGGCTCCGCGGAACGTGAGCCTGGGCGCTCTCGACCCCTCCGATCGGAAGGCGCATCCTTGCCTCCTCCTAAGCGGATGGGGCCCCGGTGGCATCTCTCAGGGCGATGCAGGCAGAGGGCGACGTCGTTCGGCTCACGGTCCCGAGGAGGGAACCCCTCGACTTCGCGGCATTCTTCGCCGACGAGCATGGGGGGCTCCTCAAGCTCCTCTACTTCGTGACCGGGAACCGGGCGGATGCCGCCGAGCTCATGCAGGACGCCTTCCTGAAGGTGTGGGAGCGATGGGGTCGGGTCGAGACCATGGACGACCCGCGCGCCTACCTCTTCCGCGTGGCGCTGAACGGGTCCCGGATGCGAGCGCGCACCGCACGCCGGGCCGCGCGGAGGCTCGTGGCTCCTCCCTCGTCGATCGACCCGTACGACGAGATCGACCTGCGGGAGGACGTTCGCTCGATGCTGCTCGGACTCTCGCCGAGGCAACGAACCGCCCTCGTCCTACTCGACATGTACGGCTACGGCTCCGAGGACGCCGCACGGATCATGGGCATCCGCCCGTCGACCGTCCGCGCGCTCGCGACGCAGGGCCGTGCCGCGCTCCGAACGGGAGGCCCTCATGCCTGAGCTGAGGGAGGTCTTCGATATGGCGACGAAGCAGATCGAGCCCGATCTGGACTCGTGGCGAGAGCAAGAGGAACGTCAGCGCGGCGCTCGAAGGAAGCGGCAGCTCGGAGCGCTCGTGGTGGGGGCGGCGTTCGGCATCCTGATCGTGATGGCTGTGGTCCTGGTCGCGAGCGACCGATCGGCGGCGCCGCCCGCGACCCGGCCGGGCGCCGACCCCGAACACCAGAACCAAGAAGACCCCACGGTGCTCGTCCCCGGCCAGGTCCCGCAGGGCGATTACCTGGTCGACCCCGTCCCGGAGACCGATTACCTGATCGAGCTCGACACGGGGGAGATGACACCGCTCCCCCAGAGCATCGCCGGCAACGGCGCCGGCGAGTATGCGGCCTCACCCGATGGGTCGAGGGTCGCCTTCACAAAGCACCCCGAAGGTGAGGGCAAAGGGGATCAGATCTTCGTCGCTGACCTCGGCGGGAGCGAGGTCGTGCAGGTGACGCACGACGTCGAGAACGCGGACGAGCCGGCCTGGTCACCCGACGGCTCGAAGATCGCCTACGTCGGGGTCCACGACGGTGACCTCCGAGACGTCTTCGTGGTGGATCTCGCGACGGGCACGTCCACGCAGCTCACGTTCGCAACCCGGGAGCCGGATCCAGCGGCGCCCGACTTCGGGCCGTGGAGAGCCTGGCTGCCGTCGTTCACCTCGGATGGACTCTCCATCGTGTTCCACGCCGATCGGGAGAAGACCGACGACGTCGACGTCACGGAGGTCGAGACCCGGATCGTTCCGGTCGCCGGCGGCACAAGCGTGCGACTGATGGACGGCATCTACGACGCCGTGCTGTCGCCGGATGGCTTGCACTGGGCCTACAGCTGCGACAGAGGCACCTGGCCTGAGCTCGGGCCGGCAGGGATCTGCCTCGCCGACGCCGATGGGACCGACGAGCGCGTACTGGTCCAGGGAGGGGCGGACTCGATCCCGACCGTGCGGTGGTCCCCCGATGGGAGATGGATCGCCTATTGGGAGTTCCATTCGAACGACGTGTCGATCGCGGACGTCGCCACTGGTGCCGCATGGCACGTCGCCGAAGGGGACCATCCGACCTGGCTCGATGATCACACGCTGATCGTCGGCATGGACGACCGCTGTTACGACGACGCCACAGCGGCACGGGGGGGAGAAGGCTGCAAGGGGTAGGCGCCCCGGGGACGGGATCGATCGGCGAAGTTGTTCCGGATGGCTGCACAGACGGATGGGGAGTGCGGTGCCGGTAAGAGATCGATGGAGGTGACGAAGATGCGAAGGACTATCGCGTGCATGGCAGTCCTACTCTGGGCGGCAGCGGCCCAGCCAGCAGGCGCGATCGATGGTGGGTTCCATGGGCGCTATCGGGTCATCGAGCGCGCAACGTGCCACTCCGGGACGCAGCGGTATCGGGTCCACATCCGGTATGTCAGTGAACGGGTCCGCAGGTACGACCGCATCCCCGCGATCGGTGCGGGTAGCCGTCTCAGGTACGAACGAGGGGAACGGTTCCCGTGGCAGGGTCGAGTCAAGCTGCGCTACCACCGGCGCACGGATTCGGCGGTCGGTATCACCCACCATCCCCAGAGCTGCGATTGGCGTCTACGCCTCGTCCCCATCGGCCGAGATCGATCGGGGAAGTTGTTCCGGATGGCTGCACAGACAGGATGGGGGAGTGCGGTGCCGGCAAGGGATCGATGGAGGTGACGAAGATGCGAAGGGCGATCGCGTGCAGGGCAGTCCTGGATCTGGGTCGTTGCGGCCGCACCATGGACGTGTCGTGAGGGTGCGCGGTGAGCCCGGCGCCATGGCCTTTGGCCTGGCACTCGGCGTCGCCGTGGCTGTGGTCGCGATCCAAGTGGCAGGGGGCGACGATCGACAGCAGCCTGCGACCCACGCACGATCGACGCCCGGGCCCGATAGGTCGTTCCCCGCGGTGGACTTCCTCCTCGACCTCGAGACGGGCCGGACGACACCACTTCCGGCGAGTGTCCGCGTGGAGACCCGCAGCGGGCGCAACGGGTACACGGTCTCCCCTGACGGATCGGAGGTGGCCTACTCCGCTCCCTCAGGCGGACGCAACCAGGTCTTCGTCGCGCACCTCGACGGGACGCACGCCCGACAGATCACCCACGGCGTCCGAGCTAACCTGCCCGCGTGGTCTCCGGATGGCGCGAGGATCGCGTACGTCGGAGGCCCTGACCGAGACCTCAACGACAACGTCTTCATCATCGACCTGAAGAGCGGCGTGACGACGCAAGTGACCCACGAGAGGGTTCCCGTATCGGACGCTCGGTTCTCGCCGAACGGCTCGGCGATCGTCTACACGGCTTCCGAGCCTCGCGGCGAGGAGGTGAGGATCGTGCCGGTCACCGGGGGAAAGGGGTCACGGCTCGTCGGCGGCCCCGGGGTCCCTGCGAGCGGCGCCTCCTTCTCTGCGGATGGCTCGCTCATGTCGTACGCCTGCGGCGGTGAGGGCCTCTGCGTGGCGGACGCCGATGGATCGGACCGGAGGATGATCGCGAGGGCCCGCGGCATCGGCTGGATCCCGAGCGCCAGCTGGTCTCCCACAGGATCCCGGCTGGCCTACTGGTCCTTCTTCACCGATGTGGGCGTGTACGTCTACGACGTTGCGACCGGCGAGACGACGCGCGTCGCGGATCGCGCACGCTCCGGGCACACGCTCGCGTGGCCACAGTGGGTGGACGACCACACGCTGGTCATCGAGATCTACCTCGGCGGCGTCCACTGAGCGACCGCCCACCGCTGAGTGGCACCGAGCCGCCTCCGAGCAGCGGAGCCGGATGAGTCGGTGGAGAAGCAGATTCATCCTAGCCTTCGCCGAGTGGGTGACCACGAACCGCCCGAAGGACGCGAGGGTGATGTACAAGTGACGCCACCATGAGTGCTGGTCGCCTCACGCCGAGGTCGTTGTTCCGCCTTTGGGAGGAGTGGAGCCTCGAGCACGCGCGAGAGATGGGCGTTCGGCTGAACCCCGGATACCGAACGGCCCGGCAGCCTCTCGGTTGCCGGGCCATCGGTCTTGCCGTCGGGCTCGGGGCCCGACGTCTGGGGAAGCCTCAGCTCTCGGAGGACCCGGCGAGCTCGACGGGCGGGATCTCCGGCGGGACGCCGGCGCCCTCGAACACGATCTCGCCATCGCGGACGTCGACGATGATCGTCTGACCCGCGCGGAACTCCTTCCACAGCAGCTTCTCGGACAGCGGGTCCTCGACCAGGCGCTGGATCTCGCGCCGAAGCGGACGGGCGCCGAGCGCCGGGTCGTAGCCCTTCTCGGCGAGCAGCACCTTGGCCGCGTCCGTGAGCTCGATCTCGAGGTCCTTGGTCTTCAGCTGCTCGGTCACCCGCTTCATCATCAGGTCGACGATCTGCTTCACGTCGGGCTGCGAGAGCGAGTGGAACACGATGACCTCGTCGATGCGGTTGAGGAACTCGGGCCGGAACGACTTCTTGAGTTCGTCCATGACCTTCTCGCGCATCTTCTCGTAGGTCACCTTCTCGTCCGGGCGCGCGGCGAACCCAACGCCGGGTCCCTTCTGGATGTCCCGGGTGCCCAGGTTGGAGGTCATGATGATGATCGTGTTCTTGAAGTCGACGTGGTGGCCCTGCGAGTCCGTCAGGCGTCCGTCCTCGAGGATCTGCAGGAGCGTGTTGAACACGTCGGGGTGCGCCTTCTCGATCTCGTCGAACAGGATCACGCTGAACGGCTTGCGGCGAACGGCCTCGGTGAGCTGGCCCCCCTCCTCGTACCCCACGTAGCCGGGGGGCGAGCCGATCAGCCGGCTGACCGTGTGCTTCTCCATGTACTCGGACATGTCGAGCTGGATCAGCGCGTCCTCGTCGCCGAACAGGAACTCGGCGAGCGCCTTGGAGAGCTCCGTCTTCCCCACGCCCGAGGGGCCGAGGAAGATGAACGAGCCCGAGGGCCGCTTGGGGTCCTTCAGGCCGGCGCGCGTGCGCCGGATCGCCTTGGAGACCGCGGTGATCGCGTCCTCCTGGCTGATGATCCGCTTGTGGAGCTCGTCCTCCATGCGGAGCAGCTTCTCCGTCTCCTCCTCGGTGAGCTTGAAGACGGGGATGCCGGTCCAGGTGGCGAGCACCTCGGCGATCTCCTCCTCGTCCACCTCGGACAGGACGTCCATCTCGCCGGACTTCCACTCGCGCTCGCGGCGCTGGCGCTCCTCGAGCAGCTGACGCTCCTCGTCGCGGAGCGAGGCGGCCTTCTCGAAGTCCTGCGAGTCGATCGCCGACTCCTTCCGCAGCCGCACGTCCGCGATCTTCTCGTCCACCTCGCGCACGTCCGGTGGCGCGGTCATGCGACGGATCCGCATGCGCGAGCCCGCCTCGTCGATCAGGTCGATCGCCTTGTCGGGCAGGAACCGGTCCGAGATGTAGCGGTCCGAGAGGTTGGCCGCCGCAACCAGGGCGTCATCGGTGAAGCTCACGCGGTGGTGCGCCTCGTACCGGTCGCGCAGGCCCTTGAGGATCTCGATCGTGTGCGTGACGGAGGGTTCCTCGACGCTGATCGGCTGGAACCGCCGCTCGAGCGCCGCGTCCTTCTCGAGGTGCTTGCGGTACTCGTCGCGCGTGGTGGCGCCGATCGTCTGGAGCTCGCCGCGCGCGAGCATCGGCTTGAGGATGCTGGCGGCGTCGATGGCGCCCTCGGCCGCGCCGGCGCCGACGAGCGTGTGGAGCTCGTCGATGAACAGCACGATGTCGCCGCGGGTGCGGATCTCCTTCAAGACCTTCTTCAACCGCTCCTCGAAGTCGCCGCGATAGCGCGAGCCGGCGACCAGTGCGCCGAGGTCCAGGGTGTAGATCTGCTTGTCCTTCAGCGTCTCGGGCACCTCACCACGGACGATGTCCTGCGCGAGGCCCTCGACGATGGCGGTCTTGCCCACGCCGGGCTCGCCGATCAGCACCGGGTTGTTCTTGGTCCGGCGCGACAGGACCTGCATGACCCGCTCGATCTCCTTCTCGCGACCGATCACCGGGTCGAGCTTCTGGTCCTTGGCGAGCTGGGTCAGGTTCCGTCCGAACTGGTCGAGCACCATCGAGCCCTGGCCGCCCTGTCCCTCGCCCTGGCCGCCGGGCGTGGTCTCGCCCTTGCCGGCCGTGTAGCCGGACAGCAGCTGGATCACGGTCTGGCGGACGCGGTTGAGGTCCGCGCCGAGCTTCTGCAGGACCTGGGCGGCCACGCCCTCGCCCTCGCGGATCAGGCCGAGCAGGATGTGCTCGGTGCCGATGTAGTTGTGGCCGAGTTGCAGCGCCTCGCGGAGCGAGAGCTCCAGGACCTTCTTGGCGCGCGGCGTGAACGGGATGTGCCCGGTGGGCGCCGCCTGGCCCTGGCCGATGATCTCCTCGACCTGCTGGCGGACGGCCTCCAGGGAGATGTTGAGGGACTCGAGCGCCTTGGCGGCGACCCCCTCGCCCTCGTGGATCAGGCCGAGCAGGATGTGCTCGGTCCCGATGTAGTTGTGGTTGAGCATCCTGGCCTCTTCCTGGGCCAGGACCACCACCCGGCGGGCTCGGTCGGTGAATCGCTCGAACATGTTCACTCTCCCGGGGCCGGAGCCCCACCTATCGAACGGCCTCGAGGATCGTCGGACCCCGTCCTACCCCCGAGGCGCATCGAGCGCTCCGATGTGGCGCCACTCTGCGCGCCGCCCGAAGCGCCCCACGCACGGAGTATACCCCCGACCCCCCTTTCAACCGTTCGGCGCCCCCGGACCATCCCGAGGATCGCGTAGTCCTCATACCCGTTATTCGGGAGGAACGCCTCCAGGGATGAGCTGGGACCGAGGTCGTAGGTCGAACCGACGAGGGTGTGACCCGAAAGGACCAGGGAAGATTCCCCCGTTCGGGGCGTTGTCCCAGAGGCGCAACCCGGGCAGGATTGGACGGGTACTCGGTCTTCCCTCGCTCCTTCCCCGATAGGAGACGATGACGTTGCGGGTCCTGGTCGTGGACGACCACCCGGCGTTCCGCCGGGCCCTCACCTCAGCACTCAGCATGCTCAGCGACATCGAGGTCGCCGGCGAAGCCGGCGGCGGCGTCGAGGCGGCCGACCGAGCGATCGACGAGGAGCACGACCTCGTGATCATGGACCTCTCGATGCCGGACCTCGACGGGATCGAGGCCATGCGGCGGATCCACGAGACCAAGCCCGAGCTCCCGATCGTCATCCTGACGGCCCACGCCGACCCCGGCGTCGAGAAGGAGGCCCGCGAGGCCGGCGCGCGCGGGTTCCTGGCCAAGGGGGCCTGCCTCGAGGACATCGTCGTCGTCCTGCACGAGGCCGCCGAGAGCTACGCCTAGGCTCAGCCCTCCGGGCGGTGGTGGGGGAACAGGATCACGTCGCGGATGCTCGGCACGTCCGCCAGGATCATCACGAGGCGGTCCACCCCGAGGCCGAGGCCACCCGCGGGTGGCATCCCGTGCTCGAGCGCCGTCAGGAAGTCCTCGTCCATCGGGTGGGTCTCCTCCTCGCCGTGGGCCCGCGCCTCGGCCTGGATCTGGAAGCTCCGGCGCTGCTCGTCGGGGTCGGAGAGCTCGGAGTAGGCGGGGATCAACTCGGTCCCGCACAGGACCAGGTCGAAGTGCTCGACGACGCCGGCCTGCGAGCGATGCGGCCTCGCGAGCGGTGAGACCTCGCGCGGGACGTCGGTGACGAAGACCGGGCCCCACAGGTCGTCCTCCACGAGCTTCTCGTAGAGCTGGTACACGAGCTTGCCCGGGCCCCAGGACGGCTCGACCTCGATGCCGTGGCGCTCCGCGACCTGGCCCAGGTCCTCGCGGTCCAGGCCGATCGTCTCGCCCACGGCCTCAGAGACCAGGTCGAGCATCGACCGGCGTGGCCACTCGCTCTCCAGGTCGACCTCGCGGCTCTGGTACTCGAAGCGCAGCGAGCCGCGGACGGCGAGCGCGGCCTCGCGGATCAGCGCCTGGCTGAGGTCCATCATCGTGCCGTAGTCGCCGTAGGCCTGGTACGCCTCGAGCATCGTGAACTCGGGGTTGTGGTCGCGGTCGATGCCCTCGTTGCGGAAGATCCGTCCGATCTCGTACACGCGCTCGAGCCCGCCGACCAGCAGCCGCTTCAGGTACAGCTCGATCGCGATCCGCAGGTACAGGTCGATGCCGAGGGCGCGATGGTGCGTGAGGAACGGGCGCGCGATCGCGCCGCCGTGCGTGGGCTGGAGCACCGGGGTCTCGACCTCGATGAACCGGCGGTCCTCGAGCACGCGTCGGAACGCCTTGAGGGTCTCGGCGCGGGCGGTCACCACGCCGCGGTAGTCCAGGTCGGTCGCGAGGTGCAGGTACCGCTGGCGCTGCTGCAGGTCGGTGTCCTTCAGGCCGTGCCACTTCTCGGGCATCGGGCGCAACGCCTTGGAGAGCATCGCGAGGCGCTCCACGAAGACGCTGAGCTCTCCTTTGCGCGTGGTCCCCACGCGACCGGTGGCGCCGACGATGTCGCCGAGGTCCACCTCCCCCAGCAACGCGAAGCTCTCCGGATCGGTGTCCTGGTTCGCGACGAGCTGCAGGTCCCCCTTACGGTCGCGCAGGACCAGGAAGACGAGCCTGCCGATGTCGCGCTTCAGGACGATGCGGCCCGCGAGCGTGCGGCGCTCGTCCGTGAGGGCATCGGGATCCATCTCGGGATGCGCGTTCCGGATCTCGGCGGTGGTATCGGCCGTGGAGACGCCGAGGGCCTGCTCGAGCGAGAACGCGAACGCGAGCTCGCCGAGGCGCTCGCGGCTCTCGCGACGCGCCCGCAGGACCTCGGCCTCGCGCCCGCGCGGCTCCTCGGGCTCACTCATCCGCCGGACCGGCGTTGCGCTCGAACACGAGGCGGAGCCCCTCCAGGGTGAGCCACGGATCCTGCTCGTCGACGAACTGGCAGTGGGGCGCGATCACGGGTGCCAGCCCGCCGGTGGCGACGACCGTGGCGCTGCCGCCGAGCTCCTTGCGCATCCGCTCGATCATGCCATCGGCCTCGGCGGCCGTGCCGAAGACCAGCGCGGACTGGATCGCCTCGACCGTGTTGCGGCCGATCGGCGAGCGCGGAGCGTGGAGCTCGACCTGCGGCAGCCGCGCGGTCTCACGCGAGAGCGAGGCGTTGGAGGTCTGCACCCCCGGCGCGATGGCGCCGCCGAGGAACTCGCCCTTGTCGGACACGACGTCGTACGTGGTCGCCGTGCCGAAGTCGATCACGATGACCGGCCCGCCGTACCGGTGGAACGCCGCGAGGGCGTTCACGATGCGATCCGCCCCGACCTCGCGCGGGTTGTCCGTCTGGATCGACAGTCCGGTGCGCGTGCCCGGCTCGACAACGACGGGCGGGAAGTTGAAGTACCGGGTCACCATGTCGCGGAGCGCCGTGGTCATCGTGGGCACGACCGAGGCGACCACGACGCCGGTGATCTGGTTCGAGAAGGAAAGACCAGCCTGGTCGAGCAGCCCGCCGAGCATCACCGCGAGCTCGTCCGCCGTGCGCTCGGCCTCGGTGGACATGCGCCACTGGTGCTCGAGCTCGGTGCCCCGGAACACCCCGAGCGTCGTGTTCGTGTTGCCGACGTTGACCGCGAGGAGCACGGCGCCAATCCTGCCACGCGGCAACCGCCGCGACACCTACACGGAGACGGGGAGCAGCAGGTTGTCGATCAGGCGGATCTCGCCGAACCGGGCGGCCACCAACGCCCGGGCCGGCCGCTCGACCGTGCGGACCTCGTCGAAGGTCTCGTCGTCCACCACCTCGGCGTAGTCCAGACGCGCCTGCGGCGTGGCACCGATCTCCCGCGCCATGATCGCCACCAGCGTGCTCGCGTCGCGCTCGCCACCTCTGGCGGCAGCCGCGGCCTCCGAGAGCGCGAGGAACAGGCACGGGGAGGCGTCCCGCTGCTCGGGCGTGAGGCGAGCGTTGCGGCTGGACATCGCGAGGCCGTCCGGCTCCCGGACGGTTCGGCAGGCGACGACCTCGACGGGGAACGCCAGGTCACGGACCATCCTTCGGATCACGGCCAGCTGCTGGGCGTCCTTCTCGCCGAAGTAGGCGGCGCAGCGGCCCACCGCGTGGAAGAGCTTGGCGACGACGGTGGTCACGCCGCGGAAGTGCCCGGGCCTCGAGGCGCCCTCGAGTCGCTCGCCGAGCGGGCCGGGCTCGATCGCGACCTCGGGCTCGCCGCCCGGGTACATCTCCTCGACGCCTGGTGCGAACATCACGTCGACACCCTCCCGCTCGGCGATCGCGGTATCGGAGCCCTCATCGCGCGGGTACGCCGCGAGGTCGCTCGGGTCGCCGAACTGCAGCGGGTTCACGAACAGCGAGACGACCACCAGGTCGCGCTCGGCGCGGGCGCGGCGCATGAGAGAGCGGTGCCCCTCGTGGAACGCCCCCATCGTGGGGACGAGGCCGACCGTCCGGCCCTCGGCACGTGATCGCTCCGCGGTCGCGAGCATCTCCGCGACCGTTCGGATCACCTCCACCACGCGAGGACCTCCTGCACGGCCTCCCGGCCGTGCGCGGGGAGCCGGCCCGAGCGCTCGGCGAGCACGACCGCGAGGTCGGCGAGCACGACGTAGGGGCGCACGGCATCGGGCACGCGCTCGGCGAGCGTCTCGATGTTGCGCCGCAAGGTGAGCGCGTCGCCCCGCACCGCGGGTCCGGTGAGCGCCTCAGCCGGACCCACGCGCCGGATGTTCGCGAGCGTCGCCTCCTGCAGGAGTGCGAGCGCGCCTGCCGGGTCGGGGACGCCCGCTTCGCGCGCGAGCTCCTCGGCGAGGGCGGTCACCGTCACGAGGTAGTTCGAGGCGAACACCGCGGACGCGTGGTACATCGGCTTCAGCTCGTCCGCGATCCGGAAGGGACGCCCGCCGGCGTCGAGCGCCAGGCGTTCGCCGAGCGCGTAGCCGCGCTCGTCGCGAGCGGTCACCGCGAACGTGGCGCCCGCCATCCGCTCGACCGCGGCCTCGACGGTCGGACACGTCTGGTACGGATGCAGGGCCAGCGTCGAGGCGCCCACCGCCGCTGCTGCGTCGAGCGCGTCGAGCCCGGATGCGCCGCTCGCGTGGGCGACGCTGGCGTCCGAGCGCAGGGCCCCCGCGATGCGCTCACACACGGGCCGGATCGCCGAATCCGGCGTGGCGATCACGACGACCTCCGCATCCGCGACGGACCCCTCGGGCTCGAGCACCCGGACACCCGGAAGGTGTCTTCCGGCTCGCTCGGCCGTAGCCGCCCCTCCCGAGACCGCCACGATCCGGTGCCCGGCCCGGCCCCAGAGGACCGCCAGCGCGGTCCCCACGCGGCCGGCCCCGACCACCGAGATGTCCATGCCCGGAGTATCCCCGTTCAGCCGACCGGAAGGGGCGGCGCGAAGGGCCGCACGCCCATGACGACGTCGGGCGCGAGGCGGAGCGTCGCGAGCCGACGGCCCCCCGGCAGCATCGGGTCGGCATCGAGCTCGCCGAGCGGCACGAGGACGAACCCCCGCTCGTGCATCCGCGGATGCGGGATCGTCAGGTCAGGCTCGTCCACGGTCTGCTCGCCGAACGTGAGGATGTCGACATCGATGGTCCGCGGTCCCCAGCGCTCGGCGCGCACGCGTCCGAGGGCATCCTCCACCCGTCGGCAGGCGCCGAGGAGCTCTCGGGCGCCCACGGCCGCCCGCACCTCGATCACCGCGTTCAGGTAGGCCGGCTGCGGCGGGCCCACCGGATCGGTCTCGTACACGCGAGAGGAGCGCACGACCTCGACCCCCGGCTCGGCGGCCAGGAGCCGAACGGCCGCCCGCAGGTGCTCGAGCCGATCGCCGAGGTTGGAGCCCAGGGACAGGTACGCGGCGGTGGTCACCGCTCGGCGGTGGCCGCGGCCGCCACACCCTGCACGTCGTTCGAGCGCGCGGCCGCGGGCTTGTGCACGACGGCGCTCACGCGCGTCACGCCCTCGTGTTCGAGCACCGCGGCGGCGACGGCGTGGGCGATCGACTCGAGCAGCTCGAACGACCGCTCGGCGACGGTGCTGCGGGCCACGCGGATCAGCTCGCGGTAGTCAGCGGTCGACGCCAGCTGGTCGGCGCCGACCTCGACCTCGACGTCCAGGTCGACGACGAAGGCCTGCGGGGCGTCCTTCTCGCCGGGGTTCGCTCCGTGATGTCCCTCGGCGGTGATCCCGGTGAGGAACAGCCTCGTGGTCACCATCGGTCCTCCTGCGGCGGGCGCCCGAGCTGCACGGTCACGGTACCGGCATCGTGCGTGTGCGGCGTTCCCAGGTACCGCGAGCGAAGGTACTGGAACACGAGCGGCGCCACCGTCTCGGGGGCGTCGTCCAGGGGCAGGTGGCCGCAGCCGGGAAGCAGCGCGATCGTCGCCATCGGCAGGGCATCGCCCAGGCGCTCGGCAAGCTCGACCGGCAGGAACCGATCCTCCTCACCCCACAGCACGAGCGCCGGGATCTCGAGGCTGGCCAGTCGCGGCTCGAGGCCGACGAGGCCACGGCCGTCGAGCGAGGCGACCACCCGCTCGAAGCGCTCCACGCCGTCGGGGCCGGCGAAGGGCCGCAGGTACCCCTCGACGTCCTCCTCCGATAGCCGCTCCCGCCGCGACATCCCGATGTCCATGGCCCCGATGAGCCAAGCGTCGACCGTCGCGCGGTCGAAGCCTCCCGAGCGCGCCCGGAGCTCACGGATCGACGGCCCGGGCCACGCGTCGAAGGCGATCGAGTCCATCAGGACGAGCGCCTCGGCCCCGCCGCCCAGTGCGAGGAGCTGCGCGACGCCGCCCCCGTGCCCGTGACCCGCGACGGCGAACCGATCGATCCCCAGTCGCTCCAGCAGCTCACGCACGTACCCGGCGTGCGCCTCCAGACCCAGGTCGGCGCCCGTCGGCGACTCCGAGGAGCCCGAGCCGAGCAGATCCACCGCGAGCACCCGCATCCACGGCGCCAGCAGCGGCACCAGGTTCCTCCACAGGTGCGAGGAGCGGAGCCCTCCCGCCAGCAGGACCACGGCGGGCGCCTCGGCGTCCCCGGCCTCGACGAACGCGATCTCGCCGGCCGAGACGCGGGCGCGCCGCTCCTGCGTCACCGGCCGGCTCTCGCGATCGCCTCGGTCATCCGGACGACGCGGACGATCTCCCGCACGTCGTGGACCCGCACGGCGTGCGCGCCCCGCGCGACGACCCACGCGACGACGGCGGCGGTGCCCTCCACCCGCTGGTCCTCGGGCAGGTCGAGCAGCGTCCCGATGAACCGCTTGCGCGAGGGGCCGACGAGCACCGGCCGGTCGATGTCCAGCAGCGCGTCGAGCTCTCGCAGCAGCGTGAGGTTGTGCTCCAGGTCCTTGCCGAACCCGATGCCGGGGTCGATCGCGATGCGTTCGGTGTCGACGCCGGCGAACACGGCCGCCTCCATGCGCTCGCGCAGGAACTCGTGCACCTCGGCCACGACGTCCTCGTAGTGGGGCGCGTGCTGCATCGTCTTGGGCTCGCCCAGCATGTGCATCAGCACGAGCCCGGCGCCCCGGTCGCGCACGAGCGCGAACATCTCGGGATCCGCTGCCGCCGAGACGTCGTTCACGAGCGTGGCGCCGGCATCGAGCGCCGCGGCAGCCACCTCGGCCTTGCGGGTGTCGATCGAGACGACGAGCCCGGGCGCCGCCTCGGCGATCCGGCGGATCACGGGGACGACGCGATCGATCTCGACCTCCGCCGGCACTGGGTCCGAGCCCGGTCGGGTGGACTCGCCACCGACGTCCACGATGTCCGCGCCGTCGGCGGCCATCCCGGCCGCGTGGATCGCCGCCTGATCCACGGAGGTGAACCGCCCGCCATCGGAGAACGAGTCCGGCGTGACGTTCAGGATCCCCATGACGAGCGTGCGCTGGGAGCAGTCGAACACACGCTCCCCGATACGCCAGATGGGTTCACCCACACCCCCATCGTAGCCACGGGTGCCGGCCCAGGGCCGCCCGGTTCATCCCACCGTGAAGGTGGTGTGCATCCCGTTTGCGTAGTGGTCCGGGAGGTTGCAGATCACCGCGTAGGACCCGGGATCGAGCGAGACGCTCAGGGACGCCGACGTGCCGGGCGCGATGTCTTCGACCTCGTCGATCACCTGGAGCATCTCGTCTGCCGGAGCGGTGTCGCCCTCGACGGGCAGGGCGTTCGCATCGACGCCGTCGGGGACGGCGAAGACCTCGAACTCGTGGATCTTGGTCCCCTCGTTCGAGGCCTCGAGGGTCAGAGGCCCGGGGGCGACCGCCTCCGGCGACAGCGTGATCGCGTCATCGCGCAGCGTGACGCTCATGTCGGCCTCCCCACCGCCGCTGCACGCGGTCGCGAGGGCGAGGACCAGGACGGCGAACGTGGATCTCCGGATCCTCATCGGGGCTCCTCGTGCTCAGCCGGCGGTCGGGGCCGGGACGGCGGCGGGCTGCATCGGCCTGGGCCGTGACGGCCACAGGACGTAGAGCGACATCGGGATCGCGTAGGCCAGGTAGACGAAGACCTCGGCGACGGTCGGGGCGGCCTGGAGCCCCAGCATCCCGGTGATCAGCGACTGTCGAACGGTGCCGGGCCCAACCAGCCACGCGAGATCAAGCGCCGTCTGCTGTCCGATCGAGACGACACCGGCCTCGGCGAACTCGTGGACCGCCGTCGAGAGCAGCCCGGCGGCGACCAGCACCAGCACGAAGCCCGTCACCCGGAAGAACCGGGACAGGTTGATCCGGACGCCGCCGCGGTAGATCGCGTACCCGAGCCCGACGGCCACGCCCACCCCCAGCAGGGCCCCGAGGCCCGTCGACACCGGATCGCTCGAGCTGCCGAACGCGGCGAGCATGAAGATCGCGGTCTCGAGCCCCTCGCGGAGCACGGCGAAGAACGCCATGCCCACGAGCGCGAGCGTGGAGCCGACCAGGAGCGCGCGCTCCGCGTGATCCTCGAGCTGTCCCTTGAGCTCCCGGGAGTGGCGGCGCATCCACACGACCATGTAGGTCACGCCCGCCACCGCGAGCAGCGCCAGCGTCCCCTCCAGGATCTCGCGCTGCCGGAACGGGAGCGACTGCCCCACCACCCGCAGGACCACGGCCACCGCGGCGCAGAGCCCGATCGCGATCCCCACCCCGATCCACATGGGGCGGAGTGCACGCCGCTCCCCACGCTGGATCAGGAACGCCGCGATGATCCCCACGATCAGCGATGCCTCCAGGCCCTCTCGCAGGCCGATCACGAACGTCGGTAGCAACGGCGGTCCTCCTGGCGCATCCCCGGAACCGGGCGAATCCTACCCACGAGGTCGGATTCAAGTCAAACTCGTTCGGTCCCGAACGATACCCGGGACGCCGGCTGGCGAACCACCGCACCCTCGGGGCCCCCGGCCTACCTTCCGATGAGGCTGATCGCCTCCTGGCGCGTCCGCTCGTCAGATCGGAACAGCCCCCGCACGGCCGAGGTCACCGTCATCGAGCCGGGCTTCTTCACGCCGCGCATCGTCATGCACAGGTGCTCGGCCTCGATGACCACGAAGACACCACGGGGCTCAAGGGCGCCCTCGAGCGTGTCGGCGATCTCCGTGGTGAGACGCTCCTGCACCTGCGGTCGCTTCGATAAGACATCCACCACACGGGCGATCTTCGACAGCCCCGTGATCCGGCCGTCCGTGTTCGGGATGTACGCGACGTGCGCCCGCCCGTTGAACGGCAGGAGGTGGTGCTCGCAGAGCGACTGGAGCGGGATGTCCTTGACCATGATCATCTCGTCGAAGTTCGCGCCGGGGACGATCTGCGGGATCGGCGTCGGATCCACGCCGACGCCGGCGAAGATCTCCTCGTACATGTCCGCGACCCGACGAGGGGTATCGCGGACCCCTTCCCGCTGGGGGTCGTCGCCGATCCCCTCGAGGATCAGCCGGATCGCCTGCTCGACCTTGGCCCGGTCGACACCCATCGCTACGCCTCCACCAGGTCGTCGAGCACGTCGGGGAGCCGCTTCAGGTCGGTGAGCTCCGCGGCCCGCGGCACGTCCGAGCTCTCGTGCAGGCGGTTGATCCACACCGCCCGAAGACCGAGCTCGTGGGCGGGGGCGATGTCGTGGAACACGGACGCCGCGACGTGCACGTGGCGCTCGCGCTGGGCGCCCGTCTGCTCGAAGAACCGCTCCCAGTGGCCGTGCGCCGGTTTGTACGAACCCGCCTCGGCCGCCGTGATCCGCAGGTCGACCGGCACGCCGATCCGCTCGAGCGAGGCGTCGAGCAGGTCCGGGTCGGTGTTGGACAAGATCGCGAGCCGCCAGCCCCGCGTCCGGAGCTCGGCGAGCGCGGCGGGCACGTCGACGAACGGCGGCCACGATGGCAACGACTCGCCGAGCGCCTCCCGGTCGTCCTCGTGGAGCTCGAGGCCCTCCGCGCGCGCGACGCGTTCCAGCGACTCGGACAGGACCTGGCGGTACGGGACCGCGCGGCCGCGCTGGACCTCGGGCTCGATCTCGTGGTACGCGGCGAGCAGGAGCTCCACGTCGTGCTCGGGCCACAGGTCCTGCAGCGTGGCGCGGATGCCGCCGATCCAGTCGATCAGCGTGCCGTAGCAGTCGAAGCTCGCCCAGCGCTCGCCGGCCATCGTCAGGCCTACTCGACGGGTTTGGGCGGGATCGTTCCCGGCGTGAGCGGCGGGCCGGCGGTGCGGATCGCCCGGCGTGAGACCGCCAGACCGGCGCCCCGCACGGCCTGGTCGCGCTGCTCGCGCTTGGGGACGTCGGCGAGGAACGCCTCGACGTCCTCGCGCTCCATCGTCTCGCGCTCCACGAGGATCGTCGCCAGGTTGTCGAGGTGCGTCCGGTTGTCCTGCAGGATGTCGAGGGCCTCGTCGTGCGCCTCATCGATCAGGCGGCGGACCTCGTTGTCGATCTCGAACGCGACCTGGTCGGAGTAGTCGGGCTGGCTCTGGAAGTCGCGGCCGAGGAACACCTCGTGCGCCTTCTGGCCGAGCGTGAGCGGCCCGATCACGTCCGACATCCCGTACTCGGTCACCATCTGCTTGGCGACCTTGGTCGCGCGCTCGATGTCGTTGGCCGCGCCGGTCGTGATGTCGCCGACGATGAGCTCCTCGGCCACGCGCCCGCCGAGCAGCATCGCGAGCTCGTCCGCGAGCTCCTCGCGGGTCATGAGGAACTTGTCCTCCTCGGGGAGCGTGAGCGTGTAGCCGAGGGCGCGCCCGCGGGGGATCACGCTGATCTTGTGGACGGGATCGGTGTTGGGGAGCACGTGCGCGACGAGCGCATGGCCGCCCTCGTGGTAGGCGATCACCCGCTTCTCGCGCTCGCTCATGACCCGGCTCTTGCGCTCGGGGCCGGCCATCACGCGGTCGATCGCCTCCTCGACCTCCTTCATCGAGATCGACTTCTTGCCCCAGCGTGCCGCGAGCAAGGCGGCCTCGTTGATCAGGTTCGCCAGGTCGGCGCCGGTGAACCCGGGCGTGCGCCGGGCGATCGTATCCAGGTTCACGGCCTCGTCGAACGGCTTGCCCTTCGCATGCACCTGCAGGATGGCCTTGCGGCCCTCGAGGTCGGGACGATCCACCGTGATGTGGCGGTCGAACCGGCCCGGACGCAGCAGCGCCGGATCCAGGATGTCCGGGCGGTTCGTCGCGGCGATCAGGATCACGGCGGTCCGCTGGTCGAACCCGTCCATCTCCACCAGGAGCTGGTTCAGCGTCTGCTCACGCTCGTCGTGTCCGCCGCCCAGGCCGGCTCCACGGTGTCGGCCGACCGCGTCGATCTCGTCGATGAAGACGATCGCGGGGGCGCTCTGCTTCGCCTGCTCGAACAGGTCGCGCACGCGCGAGGCCCCGACGCCGACGAACATCTCGACGAAGTCCGACCCGCTGATCGAGTAGAACGGCACGCCCGCCTCGCCGGCGACCGCCCGCGCGAGCAGCGTCTTGCCCGAACCCGGGGGCCCGAAGAGCAGGACCCCCTTGGGGATCTTCGCGCCCATCGCCTGGAACTTGGCGGGGTTCGCCAGGTACTCCTTGACCTCCTGGAGCTCCTCGATCGCCTCGTCCACGCCGGCGACGTCCGCGAAGGTCGTCTTGGGCTGATCCTTGGTGACCTGCTTGGCGCGCGCCTTGCCGAACTGCATCACGCGCCCGCCGCCGCCCTGCGACTGGTTCATGATGAAGATGAACGCCCCGACGATCAGGATCACGGGGAGCAGCTGGAACAGGAACCCGACGAGCGCCGAGCCCTTCTGCGGATCGGCGGAGACTTCCACCCCCTGCTCCCGCAACTGGGTCGTCAGGGTCTCCTCCGTCCCCTCCACGTAGGCGACCTGGTAGGTCTCTCCGCTGGAGAGCTCGCCGCGGATCACGCCGTCGCCCAACATGAACTCGGCGGTCTCCACCTCGCCCGCGTCCACCTTGGCCTGGAACTCGGAGAGCCCGAGCTCCGTCGGGGCGGTCGTCCGGTTGGCGAACAGGAGGAACATCCAGATCCCCGCGAGCACGATGAGCACGTAGACCGCGGGGCCTCGGACGAGGCGCTTGTACGGCGACCCGGGGTCGGCGGCCAGGGGGTGTGCTCCTTTCCCGTAGATGACCTGCGGAGACGCTACGGGGCCCGCGCGTCAACGACGCCCCGAGCCCTCGGCGATGGTAGCACCACCGTTCGGATGCGGGTACCCCGCGCACGGTCGACGCCCGAGCGTCGGACCGGCTCCTCAGCTCTCGCGATACGCCTCGGGGCGCAGCAGCCCGACGTAGGGAAGGTTGCGGAAGTTCTCGGCGAAGTCGAGCCCGTAGCCGACCACGAAGTCCGGGGGGATCTCGAACCCGACGTACTTCACGTCGAGGTGGACGCGCTGGATCCCCGTCTTCTTCAACAGCGCGCAGACCTCCAGGCTCGCCGGCCGCCGCCCGCGCAGGTTCTTCAGCAGGTAGTTGAGGGTGAGACCGGAGTCCACGATGTCCTCCACGAGCAGGACGTCGCATCCCTCGACGTCGTGGTCGAGGTCCTTCAGGATCCGCACCACGCCGGACGTCTTGGTGGCGGCCCCGTACGAGGCGACGGCCATGAAGTCGACCTCGACCGGCAGCCGGATGTACCTGGAGAGGTCGGCCATCAGGACGAACGCGCCCTTCAGGACGCCGACCAGGAGGAGCTCGCGGCCGACGTAGTCGCGCGTGATCTGCTCGCCCAGCTCCTGGAGCTTGTCCTGGATCTCGCGCTCAGTGATCAGGACGCGCTCGATGTCCTTGTCGCGCTCGTCACCGGGCGCGTGAGGAGAACCTGCGACGGCGTCCTCGAGATCGGACAGTGGGACCCGACCCTCCATCTCGCCCCCCTTCACACCCGGATCTCGGGGGAAGTGCGAGAGAGCGAAAGGTACACCCGGTCCCGCCTCGCCGTCGATCCGGACGCGAGGTCGCGACGGCGTCCGGGACGCCCGGCACCCAGGTCCAGGAGCGCCTCGACGTCGGCGAGCGTCAGCGTCCCACCGATCGAGAGGATCGCGTGACGGACCACCCGAGCCGCGACCTCGCGCGGCAGCGCCATCAGCTCGTCCACCGCGATCCGGCATCCGGTCGGCGTCGGCTCGACCAGCCGAGCGGCCGCGGCGTCGGCCTCCCGCCACCGGGACTGGAGGTCCGAGCGCACGAGCTCCGCGCTGCGGGCGATCGTGGTCCGGACGTTGCGCCCGGTCGCGCGCTCGAGCGCCGGGATGACCTCGAGCCGGATCGCGTTGCGCAGGAATCGTGGATCGCGGTTCGAGGGGTCGCGCCGCGGCCGTAGCCGGAGCGCGCGGCAGAAGTCCTCGACCTCGGCGCGCGTGACCTCGAGCAGCGGGCGGACGAGGCCGCCGCTCGCCGGAGTCATGCCGGCGAGCCCCTCGGGCCCCCACCCGAGGACGAGGCCCAGCAGCACGGTCTCCGCCTGGTCGTCGAGGGTGTGGCCGAGGGCGAGCCGCTCGGCCCCCGTCCCGGCCAGGACCTCCCTCGCGGCCGCCAGGCGCGCGTGTCGTGCCCACACCTCGACCGATGCGCCGGCCGCGGGGGCGTCCGCCGCCTCGCGCAGGTGGAACGGCAGGCCGAGCCGACCCGCGAGCCTGCGCGCGTAGGAGGCGTCCTTCGAGGAGTCGGGGCGGAGCCGGTGATCGAAGTGGAAGACCTCGAGGCGGATCCCCAAGAGCCTGCGCAGGTGCCACAGCGAGTACAGGAGGCACACGGAATCGGGGCCGCCCGAGCACCCGACGAGCGCCGAGGTGCCCCGGCCGAACATCTCGCTCTCCCGCGCCGTCCTCGTCACCCGTTCGAGCACCCGGGCGACAGCCGGCGGACGACGGGTCAGGGCTGGGCTATCCCCACCGGCGTCACGCCCCCACGACCCTGGACACCCACCGCGCCGGATCGGCGACCTCCTCGCTGGTCGGCAGGTGGGTCTCGTCCCGCCAGATCCGGTTGAAGCCGTCCATCCCGGCCAGCTCGACGGCGCGGCGGACGAAGCGCTCGCCCGACGTGTACTGCTGGACCTTCGCCTCGAACCCGATCGCCTGCTGGAAGGCCTTCTCGACACCGCTCCCCGAACGCCGGCGCTGCTTCAGGGCACCGCGCATGCGGTCGAGGTCCTGCACCCGACCGCGTGCGACCTCGTTCATCACGTAGGAGGCGTGCCCCTCGAGCAGCGTCATCAGCGACTGCATCCTCGCGAACAGCGCGCGTTGCTCGTCGGACATCAGGAGCAGGATCCCCTGCGAACCTCGCCAGTCGGCGCCCGCGCGGATCGCCTCGACCGCGCGTCGCAGCTGCGCCATCATCTCCTTCGCATCGACCTGCACCGTCTCGAGGTATCGATCGACCAGCCGCTGCAGATGGCCGCGGAGCCACGGCGTCCCTCCGAACTGCACTCGGTGCGTGACCTCGTGGATCGCCACCCACATCCGGAAGTCCCGCGGCGGCAGCGAGAAGCGGCGTTCGACCTCGATCAGGTTCGGCCCGACGAAGTAGAGCAGTCCGTCGTCGTCGGGCGGGAGGAACGCGTCGTACTGACCGAGCACCTTCCGAGAGACGTATCCGAGCAGGCCGCCCACCTGGGCGCCCAGGGCCTTCCGACGAAGATCCGAGCGAGCGGCCCCCTCCGGCACGATCCGCTGCGCGAGCGGTTCGAGCAGCCGCTGGAGCCCCCGGAGGTTGGCGCTCACCCAGTCGCCTCTCGACATCACCCATGCGCGGGAACTGAACCCGCCCTCGGACGCGAGCCCCGTGAAGTCGGTGATCAGTGACTGGGCGACCGGGACGAGCTCGGCGAGGTCCTCGCGCATGCGCGCGCGCTCGATCGCCGGCGTGGACGGACCGCTCCCTCCGACCCGCCGGCCCGTGTCGGCTGCCGTCTGCCAGTCGACGAGCATCGCGGCGCGCGAACCCATGGACCAGTCGATGGTAGGGGCCTCCATGGCCGGGAGGGCGTTAGCCCTCGGCCTTCTTGCGGGCGGCGATCATGGCCGCGCGCCTGGCCTGACCCTCGGCGACGCGGCGCTCCGTGCCCTTCTCGAGCAGCTCCGCCAGGACCCGATCGAACGTCTCCTGGTCGAGGCTGACCTCCTTGTGCTCGCCGGCGGCCGGGGCCGGCGTGGCGGCGGGTGCAGGGGCGACCGCCTCGGCGACGGGAGCGGGCTGAGCCGTCTCTGGAGCCGCCGGCGATGGCGCCGGGGCAGGGGGCGGAGTCGGCGCGGCCGCGGCGGGTGCGGCAGCGGTGGGTGCGGCGGCGACCGCGGCCGGGACCGGAGCCGCAACGGCCACCGCCGGCGGCTGGACGAGCACCGGGGCGCCGGTCACGTTGACGGGCCTGCGGACCTCCCTGCCGGGCTGGATCCTCGGGGCGCGGATGGACCGTCGGGAACCCTCGTCCGTCTGGAATCGGGGAGCCAGGCGCATGTAGCCGAAGAGGATCAGCAGGACCAGCAGCGCGCCCACGACGAAGAGGAGCAGCGCCGCGTTGAAGACCCACCCGCCGTCGTTCAGGGTCGGGGAGGCTGTCGGGTGGACGGAGACCTGAGGCAGCACGGCAGCGGGCACGGCGCGGATTCTAGCAACACCCCGTGTCCCGGATGAGATCGCGGGCACGGGCCACGTGACCCGGTGGTCACTGGATCTCTCGAGCCGGAGAGGGGATTTGAACCCCTGACCTACCACTTACGAGGCGGTTGCTCTGCCAGGCTGAGCTACTCCGGCGACGGGCCGCAAGTCTACGAAGCGCCGCCGGGTGCTGGCACCACGGGCCCAGTGGTGCGCTCACGGTTCCTCGCGCCGCGCACGTCTGGGATGATGCGCCCGACATGGCCGGGGACAACGGAAGCGGCATCTCGCGGGTGATGGTGGGGACCGATCGGTCCCCGACCGCCGAGCGCGCCGTCCTCTGGGCGGCCGACTTCGCCCAGCGCTTCGGGGCCGAGCTCCACGTGGTGCAGATCGTGGTCCCGGCCCACCCCACCGACACCGAGTACGGCTCCGCGGAGGTGACGCGGGCGCGAGCCGCCGCCGACGACCTGCAGCAGTACGCCTCCGGCATCGCCGGCGACCGCGGGAAGGCGCACGTCGTGATCGACGACGATCCCGCCTTCGCGATCGTCCGCGCCAGCGAGGAGCACGCGATCGACGTCCTCGTGGTCGGCAACGCGGGGATGGCCGGGCGCAAGGAGTTCCTGCTCGGCAACGTGCCGAACCGGATCAGCCACAACGCGCAGTGCACCGTGATCATCGTGAACACGACCGGCGACGGGCAGGTGACGACCACCGTCGCCCGCCCCGGCGGGACGGTCCGCTCCAGCGCCGTCGTGACCGAGACCGAGCCCCGCCTGATCTCCCGCGGGTCCAAGATCGCCGCGGTCTTCGCCAAGCATGGGGTCCAGGACCTCCTCGGCCGCGGTGAGGAGGGAGCGGTCGGCCGTCGACGGCAGGCCAAACACCTGCGCGCGGCGCTCGAGGAGCTCGGACCCACGTTCGCCAAGCTGGGCCAGATCCTCTCCACCCGTCCCGACCTGCTGCCGCCCGAGTTCATCGAGGAGCTCGCAACCCTCCAGGACAACGTCCCCCCGCTCACCGAGCGGCAGGTGGTCGAGGTGATGGAGCAGGAGCTGGGGGTCCCGTGGGAGGACGTGTTCGAGACGCTCGACCCCGAGCCGCTCGCGGCGGGGACGATCGCCGAGGTCCATCGCGCGACGCTGGCCGATCACACCCGGGTGGTGATCAAGGTCCAGCGCCCGGACGCGCGGGAGCAGATCGAGCAGGACCTCGCGCTGCTGGAGCTGTTCGCGGAGAAGGTCTCGAACCGACCGGGCCTGAAGCAGGTCGTGGACATGGAGGCCGTCTTCGAGCACCTCTCCGTCTCGCTGCACCGCGAGCTCGACTTCCGCGAGGAGGCCGAGAACATCGCGCGCATGCGTGAGGTCGTGGCGAGCTTCCCCCGGCTCCGCGTGCCGACGGTGTACGGCGACTACTCCACGTCGCGGCTGCTCGTGATGCAGGACATCGGCGGGATCCCGGCCGCCGCCGCGCCGGACGGCAGGCCTCGCAGGGAGGCCGCGCACCAGTTGCTCGAGTCCTTCTACAAGCAGATCCTCGTCGACGGCTTCTTCCACGCGGACCCGCACCCCGGCAACCTGATGTGGCAGCCGGAGGAGGAGTGCCTGTACTTCTTGGACCTCGGCATGGTCGGCGAGGTCGGAGCCGACATGCGCGAGCACATGATGCTGATCCTCATGGCCTTCTGGCAGGAAGACGTCGCCTTCCTGACCGACGTGACCCTCATGATGACGGGCGCGATCAACCGAACCGACCTGGACGTGGACGCGTTCCAGGAGGAGATCGGTGGGCTGATGGCCAAGAACCGGGGCACCTCGCTGAAGGACATCCAGCTCGGGCCGGTCCTGCAGGAGATGACCGAGATCGCGATGCGACATCAGGTGCCGCTGCCGGCCTCGATGACGCTCACGGCGAAGGCGCTCGCGCAGATGCAGCTCGCGGCGGCGACGCTGGACCCGGACATCGACCCCTTCGACGTGGCCGGGAAGTTCCTGATGCGCTCGGTCTTCCGAGGGATGGGGAGCAAGCTCGACCCGACGTCGCTCTTCTACCAGGCGCAGCGGTTCAAGGTTCGCTTCCAGAAGGTCGTGGAGGCGATCGAGCGGCTGATCGGGGCGCGCCCCGGCCAGAAGCTGGAGGTCAACTTCCGTGCGGCCACCCTCGAGACCACGATCCGGCGAGCGGGACGCCGGCTGGCGCTCTCGCTCACCGCGGGGGCGGCGATCCTGGGCACCGCGCTCACGGCCGTGTCGAGCAACGTCGCGAGCTGGGTCCCTCCGGCGTTCGGCACCGCCGCTGCGATCCTGACGCTCGGACTGCTCTGGGACCTGCTCCGCAGGAAGGGATAGCGACCGCGGCCGTCGGGCCGCGGCCCGCTACAGGTCGACCTCGCCGCCCCTGGACGTGAGGGTCGTGGGCTCCGGAGCCTTCGCCTCCTGACGCGCGGCCTCCCCTTTCTTCACCGCGCGGACCACGACCTTCTCAAGCACGAAGGCCATGACGCCCATCGCGACGCCGACCATCCAGCGCTCGATCCGGCGCCAGAGGCTCTTCGGGCGGGTGCGCTCGCGGGTCATGCCCGGCTCGACCTGCCGGTGACCTCGGAGAGCACGATGTAGAGGATCCCTCCGGCGATGAGCGCCCAGGCCCACGGCGCGTCGAACGCGCCGATCTCCTCGGACAGGGCGAGCGACGCGAGGCCCAGCGCCGCGATGCACGCGCCGACGAACCACCGAGCGAGGCGGGTGCCCCGGGCGCGGAACGCCGCCGCGATCCCCACGAGGGGGATCGTGGTGCCGGCGGCCGCCATCCCGCTGTAGTGATGGAACTCGGCGTGCGGGTCGAGCGCGGGAACGCCGTTGCGCTGGAGCTCGGCCTGGGTGAGCGCCCACGCGATCCCCGGGATCGCCGCGACGAGGGACAGGCCGATCAGGGCGAGGTTCGGTCCGCGGAAACGGAAGAGCTCGGCACGAGCCGGGTGCAGCGCCCAGACGATGAGCACCAGGATCGGCGCGACCAGCCACCCCCCGTCGATCAGGTCGCCCGACATCAGTCCGGCGATCAGGCCTGCGGCCGCGGCCGCCGCGACGACATGGATCGCCGCGACGTTCTCCTCCGGGCGCCAGGCGCTCACGATCAGCAGCAGGCCGACCATCCCCCCGAACCCGATCAGCGTGCTGGTGGTGTGCATCCGGTGGATCGCGTTCTCGTCGCTGACGAACGAATCGATCGTGGGCGGTAGCGTCCCCCCGACGACCGCGAGGCCCAGCACGGCGGCCGCGATCCGATAGGTGAGGCGGCGTCCTCCGCCCCTCCGTCCCCGCGTGGCCTCCACCGCCTGCATCCGGCCTCCCTCGTTCGTCACGTCCGTTCCCCCGGGACGCGTCCGGCGACGACGGTCCCCGCTCCGGGGGCGCTGGTCACCGCGATCGCCCCACCGAGCGCCTCGAGGCGGTCGGCCATCCCCTGGAGCCCAGACCCGCGGCGCGTCTCGTCGGTGACGAACCCCTTACCGTCGTCCCGGACCGAGAAGGTGAGATGGCCGTCGTCTTGAGCGAGGGCCACCGTAGCGTGTTCGGCCTCGGCGTACTTCGCGACGTTCTGGAGCGCTTCGAGCACCGAGAAGTAGACGGCCGCCTCGACCTCCTCCGGGTACCGGCCGATGCCGTTCGTCTCGACGGTCACCGGCACGGCCGACTTGCGGGCCTGCGCCTCGAGCGCGGCTGACAGGCCCTTGTCCGCGAGCAGCGGAGGGTAGATGCCGCGTGCGAGATCCCGGAGGTCTTCGAGCGCCGTCTGCGTCTCCGCCTGCATCTGCGCGAGCATCGCCGCGGTCGCCGCGGCATCCTTCTCGGCGAGGGACTGGGCGAGTCGCATCTTCACGGTCAGCGCGACGAGCTGCTGCTGCGCGCCGTCGTGGATGTTGCGCTCGATCCGGCGGCGTTCCTGATCCTGGGCGGCCACGATCCGTCGCTGCGAGGCTCGGAGCTCCTCGACCAGGCGCACGTTCCGCAGCACGAGTCCGGCCTGGGACGCGAGATCACGCACGAGCCGCTCCTTGGCCGGCGTGATCGGATCGCTGGTCGGCATGCGGACCGAGAGCACACCGAGGAGCTCGCCGCCATCGCGGACCTCGACGGCGGTCTCGCCGGCGATCTCAGGAAGCGTATCCCCACCCACCCGCAGGATCTCTGCCGCGGGGGCGCCGGACGGCCAGGTGCTGGAGGGTCGAAGCTCGTCGCCAACGCGGAGCCAGACGCGCGCGACCCTCGCCCCGACGCCCTCGCCGAGGATCGTCGCCATCCGCCCAAGGACATCCTGGGTGGCGTAGGCATCGCCGACCCGCTCCGAGAACTCGGTGAGCACCTCGTACGGGGTCGCCCGGCGTCCATACACGATCCGATCGGCGACCCGTCGCGCGAACCTGGCGACCGGCCGGAACGCGAGACCGAGCAGGAGGGCCAGCACGAACAACGACGTCGAGCTCTCTCTGCCCGAGGCGACGGCGCCGAAGACCCACACGAGCCCCGCGTAAGCGCCGATCACGATCAGCACGAGGGCCCCGGCGATCAGCGCCTTCGTGACCACGACGTCGAGCTCGAACAGCCGGAACTGGAGCACGCTGATGCCGATCGCCACCGGGATCGACAGGATCGCCGTCGCCGTCACGATCGCGTCGACGAGCGGCGCCACGTTCGCCAGGGCCAGCGAAAGGACGAACGACGCGATCAGGAAGACGATCGACGCCGCGACCCACTTGATCTGCTGGCGCTCGACCCTCTCGGACCTGCGGAACCTGAGGATCAGGGAGGTGACGGCGCCGATGAGCGCTGCGAACAGGAGCCAGTTGACGGCCGCATCCGAGATCCCGACCTCGCCCAACGCCGGGATGAACAGCGGGTTGTCGATCGTCACCGAGTCGACCGAGCCGGTGAGCGTCGGCTCGCCGAACACGATCCCGATCGTGAGGAGCCCGAGGACCGCCATCGTGCCCCACGCGAACCACCCCCAGTGGCGCGAGAGCACGTGCCCGTCCGGGAAGATCTGCGGGAGCAGGACGAAGACCGGCAGGATGCCGATCGCCCACCCGATGTTGCTGACGATCCCCGCGATGCCAACGCTCGGCCCTTCCGTGGTCCCGTGCCGGACCGCATAGGTCACGATCTCGCTCGCGAGGAACGAGATCGCGGGCAGCGCCGAGCCCCAGAGCAGGAGGAACCCGATCCGGTTCCCGCGGGCTCGGCTCACGATGAGCGCACCGACGGCTCCGAAGACCGAGAACGCGACGATGAAGGGGATCTGATCGGCGAGCGACTCGTCGTTCGCCGTCACCAGGACGCACGCGGCGATCGCGATGAGGACGAACCCCACGAGGAACGACCAGGGCCAGCGGACGGGATGCTCGCGCATCGCCGCAGCGGGTGCCGGGCTCACGGCTGCCCGTCCTCGACGCGGACCCGGAACACCTCCACGGGCTCCTCCCGACCCTTGACGTGCCGCGGGCCGATCGGTTCGCAGTCGATGTCGCGCGCCGCGCTCACCGTGCTGGCGCTCGCCACGATCTGGCCACCCTCGGCCTCGGACTGCAGGCGCGAGGCGATGTTCACGGCGTCCCCGACGACCGTGTACTCGAGCCGGCCGCCGCCGCCGACCGCGCCCGCGATCACGAGCCCGGTGTTGATCCCGATCCCCACCTGCAGGTCGTCGACGTGAGCGTCGCCCCAGCCCTGCGAGTTCAGCTCGGTCTGGCGGCGCTGCATCGCGATCGCGCACCGGAGCGCGCGCTCCGCGTGGTCGGGCAGGGGATCCGGCGCGCCGAAGATCGCCATGACGGCGTCGCCTTGGAACTTGTCGATCGTCCCGCCGTGGTCCGTCACGATCTCGGCCATCGCGCCGAGGTGGCGTCCCACGATGTCGGCGATCTCGCGCGCCGACAGACGCTCGGCGATCGTGCTGAACCCACGGATGTCGCTGAACAGGACGGTGACCTCGAGCTCCTCCTGCGTCATGTCGCCCGCGGCGAGCTTCTCGGCCACCCGCTGCGGCACGTAGGAGGACAGGGTGTCGGCGGCGGCCTGCTTGGCGACCACGGCCGCGTGGAGCCGCTTCATCTCGTCGACGGCGCTCGCCTCGCCGGAGCCGGCGCCCTCGGCCATCCGCGTGAACAGCTCGGTCACCCGTGTGTCCACGGCCTCCTGGGTGGTCTGCAGCCGGTCGGCGATCTGCTCGTACCCGAGTCCTTGCGACATCAGCTCCAGGAGCTCGCGGTCGTGCGCCGCCGTATCGCGACGGCCCGAGAGCCGTTCCGCGATCACCGGATCGACCGCGCTGCCGCCGGCGGCCACCTCGCGGATCGCCCTCACGAGCTCGTCGCCCTGCGCGATCCGGTCCTTAAGCAGGTACGCCAGCCCGCTCTGTCCCTTGCCGAGGAGCGCGATCGCGTAGGCCTCGTCGTCGTGCGCCGAGAGCACCACCACGCCGGTTCCCGGGTACTTGTCGCGGATCGCGTGCGCGCAGTCGATCCCCTCGAGCTGGAAGTTGGGCGGCATCTTGATGTCGGTCACGACGACGTCGGGCGTGTGCTCCTCGGCCGCCCGCAGCAGGTCGGGACCGTCCGCCGCCACGCCGACGACCTCCATGTCCTCGTAGGAGTCCAGGAGGGCACGCACGCCCTCGCGAACCAGCACATTGTCCTCGCCGAGCACGACCCGGAGCGTCATCGGCCCCCCACCGCCGCGTGTACCATCCGCGCATGGTGCGCGTGGTCTTCGCGGAGGATAACTACCTGGTGCGCGAGGGGACGGCCGCGCTGCTGCAGACCTCGCCCGAGGTCGACCTGGTGGGCACGGCCACCTCCCTGGACGAGCTCATGGTCGCCGTCGAGGAGCTCCGGCCCGAGGTGGTCCTCACCGACATCCGGATGCCCCCCACCAACACGACCGAGGGAATCGTCGCGGCCAAGCGGATCCGTGCGGAGCACCCCGAGATCGGGGTCGTCGTCCTGTCGCAGTTCGCCGAGGAGGAGTACGCCTACGACCTGCTGAAGGACGGGGCGGCCGGGCTCGGGTACCTGCTGAAGGAGCGGGTCTCCAACGTCGACGAGGTGATCCGCGCGATCGACGAGGTCTCCAAGGGCGGCTCGGTCCTGGACCCAAAGGTGGTCGAGGCGCTCGTCGCCGCCAAGGACCGGATGGCGCACTCCCCCCTCGCCCAGCTCACCGAACGTGAGCGCGAGGTCCTCGAGCACATGGCGCAGGGCCAGAACAACGCCTCGATCGCGAAGTCCCTGTTCCTCACCGAGCGAGCGGTCGAGAAGCACATCAACTCGCTGTTCCACAAGCTCGGCCTCTCCGAGGAGCCCGACGTGCACCGTCGCGTGATGGCGGTGCTCGCGTTCCTCCGCGAAACCCCATCGACCTGAGGGGGGGCGTGACACCCGGGTCACTGCGCGACCCGGGTGTCGACGATGAGGACCGAGCAGGGCGCGTGGCGCAGGACCAGGTTCGGCACGCTGTCGCGAACGCGCCACCACGGCCCGTGGATCCCGCGGTTGCCGACGACGATGGTGTCCACCTGCTCCTCCGCCGCGACCTCGACCAGGCGCTCCGCCGGATCGCCGGGCTCGCTCCAGCTGCGGACATGGACCTGCGGGAATCGCTCGTTCATCTGCGCCAGGTAGCGGTCGGGATCCGCCGACTTCTTCGGATCGGCCGCGTCATGCGCCGTGCCATTCGCGCGGACCTGGAGCACGAGCAGCTCGGCCTCGCGATCTCGGGCGAGCCTCGCGGCCGCCTGCACCGCCAGGTCCGCCGCCGCCGAGGTGTCCGTCCCAACCAGGATCTTCGCCATCTCCGTTCGCCTCCTCTGACCTCGAGGTCAACGGTAGGGCCCGACGCGGTCGGACTCGAGCCGGCCGCCACCACAACATCTGGGGGGTGGCAGCACCCGCGACGCAGTGGGGTTCGCGCCGCCCGAGGCACCGGCGACCCCCCTTGGAAGGCGGGGGCCAGGCTGTCACCATTCGCCGCATGACGGCCTCGAGCGCGCGAAGGCTGGCCCACGGCATCTGGCTCGGCACCGGGCTGGTCTGGCTGGTCGCGCTGATCCTCGCGATCACGAGCCTGCCCTCGGAGGCCGCTTCGGTCGCGCTTCTTGGAATCCCGATCGCGATCTACTCCTCGGTGGGCGCCATGATCGCTCGGCGGCGGCCGGAGAACCCGATCGGCTGGCTCTTCGGCGGTGTGGGTCTGGCGCTCGCCCTGTGGATGCTCGGGCTCGGCTACGCGGAGGCCCTGGAGAGCCTTCCCGGTGCGACCGCCGCCGCGTGGATGGCCGTCCTGATCTACACCACGTTGTTGCCGATGGCGCTCCCCGCCTTCCTCCTCCTGTTCCCCGACGGTCGCCTCCGATCCCCGAGGTGGGGGGTGGCGCTCTGGTCGGTCGCCCTGGGTGGCGTGCTCCTGCTCGTCGGCTCGATCGGCCAGATCGACGGGTTCGGCCAGGTCCCCGTGTCCCCGCCGGACTGGACGACCGCGATCCCCGCAGCAGAGTCCATCTACATCGCGGGCCTCCTGGTGACCTTCGCCGCGTCGCTCGCTGGCTTCGTCGCGCTGGTGCTCC
>DASSJM010000102.1:0-4013 GCA_035691205.1 Actinomycetota bacterium | reverse complement strand
TAGATCCCGGTCGAGCCGATCGTCTGCGGCGAGGGCAGCCCCGGGACGGGGCCGTCGAGCCGCGCGATGAACGCCTCACGCGCATCGTTCGCATCCACGCCGGGTCGATACGCCAGGATCTGGCTCTGGTGGACCTGATCGGGACCCTCGTTGATGAAGTTGATGATTCGGTCACCGGCACGGAGGTCGACGTCGAAGGCGTAGTCGACGGCTGTGATCGTCCCGTCGGCCTGGGGCAGCTGTGGCTCGGTCTGGCCCTGGGTGACCGTGAGCTCTTGCAGCATCCCCAGCTCGTAATGGGGCGTGGGCTCATCGCCCTTGGGGACATCCCTCATCCCACAGAATAGGGCGTACCTGCCCGGTGTGAGGAGGAAGGTGGCCTCGCCGGTCGAACCCGGTCGGAGGCCGAAGATCGGTACGGCGACCTGATCCAGGTACTCGGGCTGAGGCTGGTCATTCAGCCCGAACGCGCCGCCTCGTAGATCCTCCAGGAAACGGTCCATCGACGTGTCGCCGATCCCCGAGAGGACCAACTCGTGCTCCACGGCGCCCTCGTTCTCGATCGTGAGGTCGATCAGTCCGGCTGGGATCTCGGTCGGCGCTTCGGGGTAGGCGTAGTCGACGGCGACGATCGTCACCTCACTGGGTGCGCTCGGCGAAGCGGCGACCGGCTCCGTCGCCCCTTCGCGGTCCTTCGTCCCGGTGCACGCTGCCATCACCAGGATCAGCACGAACGCCGGGATCAGCCTTGGGGTGGTCGTTGCCTCGATCCTCATGACCGTCTCCCTCCCGCGGGCGTTCACCGAGACTCGGGAGGAAGACGCTCGGGGGACGGGATCGACTACGGAGAGTCGCAATCCGGCGGCGGTCTCGAGCGGACCGGCTCGAAGTACACGGCCGCACCGTCCTCGCCGTCGAGCACCAGGAAGGCGATGATGTCGGCGCTGCTCATCTCGGTCGACCTCGTGATCCCAGCGGCTTCGAATCCCTCGAGGATCGCTCGTGCCTCGTCGAGCGTGACCACGTCACAGCCCTCTCGTGTGAGGAACCGATCCGCCGGTGCCGGCAGGTCCGCCGGTTCGAGCTTGACGATCTCCAACCCAGAGGCCGCGTCACGCAGGAGGGCCTTCTCGGGCCCGCGCTTCGACCAGAAGGAGTAGGACGGCGGGACGAACGGCGTCACCTCGCGCTGCATCCAAGCGGTCTCCGGGAACCAGCGTTCGAGGTCCAGGAAGATCTCCTGCATGTGTTCGAGCCCGGCGAGCTGATGCGCGGTCGGGGGGTTGAAGTCGATGCTCTGATAGTCGACGCGGACGCTTCGGATGCGGTCGCCGTCCCGGACGTCGATGAACATCCAATCGAGCAGGTTCGTGCTGTTCGGCGTCACGGAATACCAGTCCGGTTTGAACAGCCCGGTGTCGAGGAGCTCGGTGCGCAGGAGTTCGACCGCCTCCGGGGTGAGACGCTGCTCGACCCAGCCGGTGTTCACGACCCCGATGTCATCGAGGCCCGGGGCCGGCACGCATCCCTGGGGGACCGAAGGATCCGGCTCGGCCCCGAGCGTCTCGAGCTCCTCGGCGCAGCGGGACCAGACCATGCGCCCGTCGGCGTAGATCTCGATGGCGAGGCGCTCCCAGTGGTCGGGTGCAGGGAGCGAGGCTTGGGTGACGTCTTCGGAGTAGAAGGCGATGACCGGCTCGCCCAGAACGGGCTCGCTGGGCGCGACACCCGCCGCGGGGAACGCGATCGGCGCGGGCTGTGGGTCAGACGGCACGGACGGCGTCGGGGTCGGGTGGATCGCGGGACGTCGATCTTCGGCCCGGAGGATCGCACCGATGCCGCTCACCGCGCCGAACAGGATCGCTATGGCGAGCAGACCAGCGCCGAGGAGATTCCGCACCTGGCGGCGGCGCGCCCGAGCCGCGACCCCGCGTACCTCGAGCGGGTCCGTGACCGGGATCTCGGCCTCGTGTCGTGCAAGCGCCTCGCGGACGAGCAGCTCGACGTCGGTCATCGTCCGTCCTTCCCGAAGTGATCGCGTAGGGTCGCCGTGGCCCTGACCATGAGCTGGTTGAGGGCTCCCACCGAGCAGCCCAGTATCTCGGCGGCCTCGCGTTCACTGAGGTCCTCGTAGAAGCGCAGGACGATCGCCGCGCGCTGGCGGGGCGGAAGCGCGAGGATCGCGCGCCACACTTCGTCGCGCTCGCCGGGATCGGACTGCTCTGGGTTCTCGATCGGCCGTGAGCCTTCGCGGGACAGATACGCGCGCTCGAGGCGGATCCGTCGCAGGCGGGAGTTGTGCAGGTTGACGATCGTCCGGCGCAGGTAGGTCCCGAACACATCGGGTTCGCGCAGATGCGTAAACCGGCCCGATACGCGGACGAAGGCGTCCTGCACCAGATCCCGGGCTTGCTCTCGCTCGCCGCAGAGGTGGAAGGCGAAGCGGAGAGCGGCGGGGGCGTGCTCGACGTACAGGGCCTCTAGGCGTCCGGAGGCGGCGGTCTCGGCCGAGGTTGCCCTGGTGCCCATCATCTACGTCACAAGACGCGCGGGCAGACTCGAACACTACGCCTAGCCGTCGCTCCGAGGGGAGCTCTAGCCCAGCGCCTGCTCGAGGTCGGCCACCAGATCCTCGGGGTGCTCGATCCCGACCGAGAGCCGGATCAGCGTCTCGGGGACCTCGAGCGGGGAGCCGGCCACGCTCGCGTGCGTCATCGGACCGGGAACCTCGATCAGCGACTCGACGCCCCCGAGGGACTCGGCGAGGAAGAACAGCTTCGTCGACTCGACGACCCGGATCGCCTCGTCGCGGCTGCCGATCTCGAACGAGACCATGCCGCCGAAGTCCGCCATCTGCCGCACGGCGACCTCGAACCCGGGGTGACCCGGTAGCCCCGGGTAGTGGACGCGGGTGACCTTCGGATGGAGCTGCAGGAACTCGGCGACCGCCTTCGCGCCGCGGCAGTGCGCCTGCATCCGAAGAGCGAGGGTCTTCACGCCGCGGAGCGCCAGGTAGCAGTCCATCGGACCCGGCACGGCGCCCGCCGCGTTCTGCAGGAACGTGAGGCGCTCGATCAGCTCGTCGTCGCTCGTGACGATCGCGCCGCCGATCAGGTCCGAGTGCCCGCCGAGGTACTTCGTCACCGAGTGGAGCACGACGTCGGCCCCGAGCTCCAGCGGGCGCTGCAGGTACGGGGTCGCGAACGTGTTGTCCACGACGCACCGCGCGCCGCCCTCGTGCGCGATCCGCGCCGCCTCGGCGATGTCGAACACCTTCAGGAACGGGTTCGTCGGCGTCTCGACCCATACGAGGCGGGTCTCGTCGCGCATCACGTCCGCGAACGCGTCGAGGTCGCCCATGTCCACCGTCGTGAACGTCAGACCCCACGCGTCCATCACGCGCGCCAGCAGCCGGTACGTGCCGCCGTACACGTCGTCGGCCATCACCACGTGGTCCCCGGGCTTCAGCGTGAGCAGCAGCGTGGTCGTCGCGCCGAGGCCGCTCGAGAACGAGAGCGCGCGCCGGCCCCCTTCGAGCGAGGCGAGCACGTGCTGCAGCGCCTCGCGGGTCGGGTTCCCACCCCGGGCGTAGTCGTAGGCCTTCGGCTTGCCGACGGCGGGCTGCGCGTACGTGGAGGTCTGGTAGATCGGCACGTTCACCGCGCCGAACTCCGCCTCGGGATCCTGTCCCACGTGGATCGCTCTCGTCTCGAACCGCATCGGCGTCTCGTCGCTCACGGGGCCTCCTTCCGCGTTCACCGCATCTCCGGCGGGATCGCCCACCTGCGCCGCTCCAGCTCGTCGAGGGCCACTTGCCCCTGACGCGCGAGCGCCCACAGGGCGGACTTGCGCTTCGCGTCGTGCCCCGGCGCGAACTCGCGGGCAGTGAGCGCCGTGCAGGACGGGTCGCCGCAGGCGCAGGCGCCCAGCCCCGGGAGCGGCGGCTGCTCACGCTGGCGACGCGTGGTCGGGGCCGCCCGGAAGGGGTGGGCCGGGAGCGTCGCCGAGGGGAC
>DASSJM010000101.1:0-14716 GCA_035691205.1 Actinomycetota bacterium | reverse complement strand
CGAACGCGTCCTGCGTCCGATCCTGGACGCGATGCAGGTGATGCCGGCGTTCGTCTACCTGGTCCCGGTGGTGGCGCTGTTCGCCGTGGGACGCGTGCCCGGCGTGATCGCGTCGGTGATCTACGCGATCCCTGCCGGGATCCGGATCACGAACCTCGCGATCCGCCAGGTGCCCCGCCCCACCGTCGAAGCGGCCGAGGCCTACGGCTCGAGTCCGGTGCAGGTCCTGACCAAGGTGCAGCTGCCGCTCGCGAAGCCGGGCATCATGCTCGCCGTGAACCAGGTGATCATGCTCTCGCTGTCGATGGTGATCATCGCGGGCCTGGTCGGAGCCGAGGGCCTGGGGCTCCAGGTCGTCTACGGGCTCACGAAGGGCGAGATCGCGCTCGGGTTCGAGGCCGGCACGGCGATCGTGCTGCTCGCGATCGTGCTCGACCGGATCACGCAGGCGATCGGCGTGGACGAGGGGATGCGCCGGAAAGAGCTCTCCAAGGCCCGCGCGATGTCGCAGACCGTATGACCGTGCGATGGACGCAAGGAAAGGGGGACGGATGAGGACGGGCAAGAGCAGATGGCTCGCTCTGCTGGCGCTCACGCTGGTGCTCGCGATCGTCACCGCGGCCTGCTCGGACGCCGGGGACGGGGACGGCGGCGGTGAGACCGCGGGAGAGACCGCCGGGGGCCAAACCGGCGAGGAGACCGGCGCCACCGGCGCGCTGCCGGGCGAGGGCATCACGATCAGCATCGCCGTGAACCCATGGACCGGGTCGGCCGTGAACGCGAACGTCGCGGCGATCCTGCTCGAGCAGGAGCTCGGGTACACGGTCGACCTCGTCGAGATCGACGAGTTCGCGCAGTTCCCTGCGCTGTCCGCGGGCGAGCTCGACGCGACGCTCGAGGTCTGGCCCTCGGGGCACGCCGAAGACTACGCGACGTACATCGAAGGCGACGGCAGCGTGGTCGACGGTGGCGAGCTGGGCGTGGTCGGCAAGATCGGCTGGTACGTCCCGACCTACGTGGTCGATGAGTACCCGGAGGTCGCGACGGTCGAGGGTCTGAACGCCAACGCTTCGCTGTTCGCCACCACCGAGACCGGCGACAAGGGCCAGATGCTCGATGGGGACCCGAGCTTCGTGTCGTTCGACGCGGAGATCGTGGAGAACCTCGGCCTGGACTTCGAGGTCGTCGTGGCCGGCTCGGAGGCGGCGCTGCTCGCGGAGCTCGATCAGGCGCTCCAGAACGAGGAGCCGCTGCTCTTCTACTGGTACACACCCCACTGGGGCAACACGGTCTACGACCTCACCGAGGTGGCGCTGCCCGAGGTGACGCAGGAGTGCACGGATGCGGCCGCGGCCGGCGGCGACGGCTACGCGTGCGACTATCCGGAGGACGTCTTGTACAAGGCCTTCAGCGCGGATCTGCAGACCAAGGCGCCCGAGGCCTTCGCGTTCCTCTCGGCGATGAGCTACGACAACCTCACGCAGGAGACGATCGCCAAGGGCATCGACGTCGACGGGCAGGACCCGGCCGAGGCCGCCCAGGCCTGGGTCGACGCCAACAGCGCGGTCTGGCAGCCCTGGGTCGACGCGGCCCTGGGCTAGGACGGCTCGAAAGGAGCGACGAGGTGGGCGGTCCTTCGGGGCCGCCCCCTCGCACCTGGGGGACCGGATGAGCGAACACGTGCAGATGTGGATCGGCGGCGCGTGGGTGGACGCGGAGGGCGGCGCGACGTTCGAGGCGACGAGCCCGTCCACCGGCGAGGCGATCGGCACCGTGCCCGAGGGCACGCGCGGCGATGCGCAGCGGGCGATCGCCGCCGCGAACGAGGCGTGGCCGCCCTGGGCGGCGCTCTCGGCGTTCGAGCGGGCGGCGGCGATGACGCGCGTGGCCGAGGCGATCCGCGAACGCGCCGACGACCTCGCGCACACCCTCACGCTCGACCAGGGCAAGCCGCTGAGCGCCGAGGCGCACGGCGAGGTCGAGGAGCTGATCGCGTACTTCGAGATGGCGGCCGCCGATGCCACGCGGGCAGAGGGCCTGTTGCCACCGAGCGTCGATGCGAACAAGCGCGTGCTCCTGCAGCGGGTCCCGCGCGGCGTCGTCTCGATCATCAGCCCGTGGAACTGGCCGTACACGATGCCCGGCGAGATCCTCGCGCCCGCGATCGCGTACGGGAACACCGTCGTCTGGGTGCCGGCACCGACCACGTCGATCTGCGCGGTGCGCCTGGCCAAGTGCCTGGAGGCGGCCGAGCTCCCGCAGGGCGTCGTGAACCTGGTGACGGGCCCTGGGGCGGTCGTCGGCGATGAGATCGCCGCGAACCCCGGCACGCAGGCCGTGGGTTTCATCGGCTCGATCGCCACCGGGCACGCGGTCGCGCAACGCGCCGCCGGCAAGGAGCTGCTGCTCGAGATGGGCGGCAACGGGCCGCTCGTGATCATGGAGGACGGCGACCTCGACAAGGCGGTGGAGGCCACCCTCGTCGCCTCCTTCCTGAACGCGGGGCAGAGCTGCACCGCGGGCGAGCGCTTCCTCGTGCATGAGGACGTGAAAGACGAGTACCTGGCGAAGCTCTCGGCCGCGATCGACGAGGAGATCCGGCTCGGCGACCCGTTCGACGAGGCCACGACGATGGGCCCGGTGAACAACGAGGCGACCGCGGCGAAGACGGAGCGGCACGTGACCGAGGCGCTCGAGCGCGGCGCGACCGTCGTCGCGGGCGGCAAGCGGGCGCCGCAGCACGGCAGCGACCTGTTCTTCGAGGCCACGGTGCTCGATGGCGTCACCGACGAGATGGAGGTCGCGCGGGAAGAGACGTTCGGGCCCGTCGTGCCGGTCTCCACGATCCGCAGCGAGGACGAAGCGGTCGCGCTCGTGAACGCGAGTCCGTACGGCTTGCTCTCGGCGATCTTCACGCGGGACCTCCGACGCGGATTGCGGTTCGCCGAGGCCGTGCGGACCGGCTGGGTGAACGTGAACGAGGGCACGAACTACTGGGAGTCGCACCTGCCCTTCGGCGGCCGGGCGGGCTCGATGAGCGGGGTTGGCCGCGTGGGCGGCCGGTTCTCGATGGAGCGGCTCACCGAGCTGAAGACGATCGTCATCGACATCACGTAGCCGCCGATCTCCCCCCAGGCTTCCGGCGAGTCATCGTTCTTGACGTCGTGGTGGGGTCCGTAACATGGTTCGCCCGACGCCCGCGTCGCGGGCGATGAGGGGGGGCAGGCATGACCGCACGTCGAGCGTCCGTACGCCTCAACCGCTGGCACGGGGTGATCGCCCTCAGCGTGCTCCTCGGGATCATCGCGATCCCCACGCCGAGCATGGGGCGGCTGCCGGGCCGTGTCACGATCGTGGACCGATCGGAGGGGAACTACGCGAAGGTCACCGAGGAGGGGCGTCTGCTGGTGAGCCTCGGGCACGACCCCCTGACCGTCGATGGCTCCGTCGACGTCCAGGGCACCGTGGCCGTCGATGGCCCGGTCGACGTCACGCTGGACGAACCGATCGACGTCACGCTAGACGAACCGATCGACGTCACGCTGGACGAACCGATCGATGTCACGCTGGATGAGCCGGTCGACGTCAGTGGGACCGTCACCGCCCAGAGCGACATCGACGCCAGCCAGTACGTGCACCTGACGGCGCCGGTGCCCGACGATGGTGACTGCGACCTCGTCTACACGGTCCCTGCGGGCAGCGACCTGATCATCACGTCGATCCAGGTGGCGCCGTTCGTCGTGCTGGAGTTCGATGGCGTCCCCGACCCGAAGCCATTCCGGCAGGTGGACTTCCACATCGGCGGCACGTGCAGCACGCCGTTCGCGGCCGCGTCCATGACGAGCGCCGACACGGCTGTGCTGCCGTTCGTTCCCGGCGTGGTCGTCCCCTCGGGCAGCGGGCTGCACGCCCACACGTTCGGTGGCTCGATCGTCGACGGGTACGTCTTCGTGTACGGGTACACGATCCCGAGCTAGCGGAGAGGAACCGGGTTGCGGGAGGCGCAACCGAACCGTTGCCGCCGCAACCGGGTGGAAGGAACATCGGAGCCCTGATGCGCGACCGGGCAGAGACCGTGATCGTCGGCGCCGGGATCGTCGGCACGAGCGCCGCCTACCACCTGGCCGAGCTCGGCGTGACCGACGTCCTGGTGCTCGAGCAGGGCCCCATGTTCGAGACCGGCGGGTCGACCTCGCACGCGCCGGGCCTCGTGTTCCAGACGAACGGCTCGCGGCTCATGTGCCGGATAGCGCAGGACACGGTCGCCCTCTACGACTCGCTCGAGCTGGACGGCGAGCCCTGCTGGTACGGCGTCGGCGGCATCGAGGTCGCGACGACGCCCGAGCGGATGCAGGAGCTGAAGCGCCGGCTCGGGTGGGCGCGCTCGTACGGGCTCGAGGGCCAGCTCCTCACGCCGGCGGGGGCCGCCGCGGAGATCCCGCTCCTGGATCCCTCGACGATCCTCGGCGCGTACCACGTGCCCACCGACGGCATCGCGAAGGCCATCCGGCTGGCGACCGTGCTTGCGCGCAGGGCCTCGGAGCGCGGTGTTGCGTTCGAGGGCGGCGTGACCGTGACCGGGCTCGACGTCCGTGATGGACGGGTCCACGGCGTCCGTACCGACCGTGGGGACATCGAGTGCGAGCGTGTGCTGATCTGCGCCGGGATCTGGGGACCGACGGTCGGGGCGATGGCCGGCGTGCCGATCCCGCTCGTCGCGGTGCAGCACCAGCTCGTGTGGACCGACCCGATCCCCGAGCTCGCGGGCGAGACCCGTGAGGTCGTCCACCCGATCCTGCGCCACCAGGACAAGGCGATGTACTTCCGCCACCGCGAGGACTCCTACGGCGTCGGGAACTACCACCACGAGCCGATCGCGACCCCGCAGTCCGACCTCCGGCGACCGGGTGGTCCGATGCAGCCCTCGCTGATGCCGTGGACGCCCGACGACTTCGACGTCGCCGAGGCCGAAGCCGCCCGTCTGCTCCCGGCGCTGAAGGGTCGGATGCGCCCGAGCGATCCCACGCGCTCGCTGAACGGGATGTTCTCGTTCACGCCGGACGCGGGCTCGATCGTCGGCGAGTCGGCGAAGGTCCGCGGCGTGTGGGTCTGCGAGGCCGTGTGGGTCACGCACGGCGGGGGGATGGGGCAGCAGGTCGCCCAGTGGATGGCGACCGGGGAGCCCTCCTACGATCTCGCCGAGGCCGACGCGAACCGCTTCTACCCGTACGCGACCACTCCTCCGTACGTCCTCGAGCGCGGGAAGCAGCAGTACCGCGAGGTGTACGACATCCTTCACCCGCGCCAGCAGATGGCGCGGCCGCGGAAGCTGCGGCTCTCGCCCTTCTACGGTCGCCAGGTGGAGCTCGGCGCCGAGTTCGTCGTGGGGGCGGGATGGGAGCGCCCACAGTGGTACGGGGTGAACGCTGCGCTCGTGCCGCCGGACGCGCCGTGGGCCCGACGCGAGGGCTGGGCCGCGCAGCTGTGGTCGCCGATCGAGGGCGCCGAGCACCTGGCGACGCGCGAGCGCGTGGCGCTGTTCGACGTCACCGCGTTCGCGAAGGTCGACGTGAGCGGGCCGGATGCGCTGACGTTCCTCGAGCGGGTGTTCGCGAATCGGATCGCCCGGCCGGTCGGCTCGCTCGTGTACACCTCCGCGCTCACGCCGAGCGGTGGGATCCGCCTCGACCTCACGATCGCCCGAAAGGAAGAGGAGCTCTTCCGCGTGGTGACCGGCGGCGGCAGCGGGCAGCACGACCTCGCGTGGCTCCGCGCCCAGGTTCGCGAAGGCGAGCGGGTGACGATCACGGAGCGCACGGGCTCCCTGTTCACGCTCGGCCTGTGGGGACCCAGCGCGCGCGACGTGCTCCGGGCCGTGACGGATCAGGACGTGTCGGACGAGGCCTTCCCGTACATGACGGCGCGGTACCTGCACGTCGGCGAGGTCGGCCCGGTGTGGGCGCAACGCATCAGCTACGCGGGCGAGCTCGGCTGGGAGCTGTACGGGCAGTTCGCGATGGGCGACCGCGCCTGGGAGCTGCTCTGGGAGGCCGGGCGCGAGCACGGGATCGTCGCGGCCGGGCTCGGCGCGTTCGACACGCTGCGGCTGGAGAAGGGGTACCGGTTCTGGGGCCAGGACATCGACACCGAGCACGACCCGTTCGAGGCGGGCCTCGGCTTCGCGGTGAAGATGGACAAGGGCGAGTTCCAGGGACGTCGGGCGCTCGAGCGGAAGCTGGAGTTGGGCCTCTCGAGGAAGCTCTCGTGCATCACGTTGGACGATCCCTCGCACGTGGTGCTCGGCAAGGAGCCGATCCGCCACGACGGGGACGTCGTTGCGTACGTGACCAGCGCGGGCTACGGCTACTCGGTCGGACGGTGCGTGACCTACGCCTACCTCCCGGTCGAGCTCGCGGTCGAGGGAACGGCGCTGGAGATCGAGTACTTCGACGAGCGGCTGCCGGCCACCGTGGCCGCCGAGCCGCTGTGGGACCCCAAGGGCGAACGGCTGAAGGGATAGGGGATGGCGGACGAAGAGATCGTCCTGTCCGAGCTCTCGGACGAGGACCTCACGAAACAGATGCACGACGACCTGTACGACGGCCTGGCCGAAGAGATCGTCGAGGGGACGAACATCCTGCTCGAGCGCGGGTGGGCGGCCGACCGGGTCCTGAACGAGGCGCTCGTCGAGGGCATGCGGATCGTCGGTATCGACTTCCGCGACGGGATCCTGTTCGTGCCCGAGGTGCTCCTGGCCGCCAACGCGATGAAGGCCGGCATGGAGATCCTCCGCCCGCTGCTGGCCGAGACCGGCGCCGAGCGGATGGGCACGGTCGTGATCGGGACGGTGAAGGGCGACATCCACGACATCGGGAAGAACCTCGTGGCGATGATGCTCGAGGGCGCCGGGTTCGAGGTCGTGGACCTCGGCATCAACAACCCGGTCGAGAGCTACCTGGCCGCGCTCGAGGAGCACCAGCCCGACATCCTGGGCATGTCGGCGCTGCTCACGACGACGATGCCGTACATGAAGGTCGTGATCGACGAGCTCGAGGCGAAGGGCCTGCGCGACCAGGTCATCGTCATGGTGGGCGGCGCGCCGCTGAACGAGGAGTTCGGCAAGGCGGTGGGCGCGGACGCGTACTGCCGCGACGCCGCGATCGCCGCCGAGACCGCCCAGGCGCTCGTCCTGGCCAAGCGGGCCGCCGCGGGAGCCGCCTAGGTGGCCGAGCTCACCGTGATCTCGTGGCGCGACATCCCCTTGCAGGTCGTCGCGCGCGGCGACGGCGCGAGCGCCCGAGGCCTCCTGCCCGACCGGTTCCAGGAGGCCGTCGACGCCGCCGCGATGGGTCAGGGGCTGATCGGCAGCGACGACTACACGGCCGAGATGCAGATGGACAAACGCCCGTGCGGCGACGACCTGCAGGCCGAGGTCGACGCGGAGGTCGAGCGGCTCCTCGCGGCCTGGCCCGAGGACGTGCTCCGTGCGGCGATCCGAGCGGGCGGCGTCCGGGAGGCCCCGTGACCGACACCGTCGTCTCCAGCGCGACGCGCGAGGTCGTGATCGGCTCCGGGCGGCCGTTCGCGATCATCGGCGAGCGGATCAACCCGACCGGTCGCAAGAAGCTCGCCGCCGAGATGGCCGCAGGCGACTTCTCCACCGTTACGAAGGACGTGTTCTCGCAGGTCGAGGCGGGTGCGAACATGCTCGACGTGAACGCCGGCATCCCGCTCGCCGACGAGCCCGCGATCCTGGCGGAGACGGTGAAGCTGGTGCAGTCGCTGACGGACCTGCCGCTGTCGATCGACTCGTCGATCGTCGCCGCGCTCGAGGCCGGTCTGGCCGCCTACGAGGGCAAGCCGCTCGTGAACTCGGTCACGGGGGAGGAGGAGCGGCTCGAGGCCGTCCTGCCGCTCGTCGCGAAGCACGGCGCGGCGGTCGTGGCGATCAGCAACGACGAGACCGGGATCAGCGAGGACCCGGACGTGCGGTTCGAGATCGCGCGGAAGATCGTCGAGCGCGCGGTCGACCACGGCATCCCGCGCGAGGATGTCGTCGTGGACCCGCTCGTGATGCCGATCGGCGCGATGGCCACCGCCGGACAGCAGGTGTTCCGCCTGCTCCGGCGGCTGCACGACGAGCTCGGCGTGAACTCCACGTGCGGCGCATCGAACGTGAGCTTCGGCCTGCCGGGCCGGAACATCTTGAACGGCGCGTTCCTGTCGATGGCCATCGCGAACGGACTCACGAGCGCGATCACGAGCCCGTTGCACGCCGAGGTCCGCGAGGCGATCGCCGCGGCCGACGTGATGATGGGCAACGACCGCGACTGCACCGCGTGGATCGCCTCGCACCGCGAGCAGGCGCCCGCCGAGCAGGGACGCCGGCGCGGCGGACGGGCGGCTCGCGTCGGCGCCGACCGTCCGTCGTGAGCGACGCTCGCGTGGTCTTCGTCCCCTCCGGCAAGCGCGGTTCGGTCAGGGGCGGCACGACGGTGCTCGATGCGGCGCGGAGCCTGGGCGTCGACCTGGACTCGGTCTGCGGCGGGCGCGGGATCTGCGGCCGGTGCCAGGTCTCCGTCGCCGAGGGCGAGCACGCGAAGCACGGCATCTCGTCCTCCGCCGGGCACCTGTCGGCGTTCAACGACGTCGAGACGGCCTACCGCGCCGACAAGGGGATGACCGACGGGCGCCGGCTCGGGTGTCAGGCCTCGCTGCTCGGCGACGTGGTGATCGACGTGCCGCCCGACTCGCAGGTCCACCGCCAGGTCGTGCGCAAGGAGGCGGACGCGCACCCGATCGAGATCGACCCGGTCGTGCGTCTGCACTACGTCGAGGTCGCCGAGCCCGAGCTCGCCAGCCCGGGCTCCGACCTGCGACGGCTGCAGGAGGCGTTGGAGCACGAGTGGGACCTCGTCGACCTGGAGGCGGACCTGCACGTGTTGGCCATGCTGCAGTCCGCCCTCCGCCAGGGCGACTGGACGGTCACGGTGGCCGTGCACGAGGGCTCGAGCATCGTCGCGGTGTGGCCCGGCTACCACGAGGGCGCGTTCGGTGTGGCGTTCGACGTCGGATCGACGACGGTGGCCGGGCACCTGTGCGACCTCGTGAGCGGCGAGGTGCTCGCGAGCGCGGGCTCGATGAACCCGCAGATCCGGTTCGGCGAGGACCTCATGAGCCGCGTGAGCTACGTGATGCTGAACGCGGGCTCCGAGGCCGAGCTCACGCGCGTGATCCGCGAGTGCCTCAACCAGCTCGTCGCCGAGGTGTGCGCCTCGGCCGGCGTGGCACCGGAGGATGTGCTCGAAGCAACGATCGTCGGCAACCCGATCATGCACCACCTGGTGCTCGGCCTGGATCCCACGGCGCTCGGCGCCGCCCCCTTCGCGCTCGCCACGGGGGAGGCCCAGCGGATCCGGGCGAGCGAGATCGGCCTGCGCCTGCATGCCGGCGCTCGCGTGTACGTGCTGCCGTGCATCGCCGGGCACGTCGGGGCCGACACCGCCGGAGTGGTCCTGTCCGAGGCGCCGCACCTGCAGGAAGACGTGAACCTGATCGTGGACGTCGGCACAAACGCCGAGATCGTCCTGGGCAACCGCGAGCGGCTCCTCGCGGCGTCGAGCCCGACCGGACCCGCGTTCGAGGGCGCGCAGATCTCCAGCGGTCAGCGCGCGGCGCCCGGTGCGATCGAGCGCGTCCGCATCGACGCGACGACGCTCGAGCCAAGGTTCCGCGTGATCGGGCGGAACGCCTGGTCGAACGAGCCGGGGTTCCGCGGCGCGACCGTCTCCGGGATCTGCGGCTCGGGCATCATCGAGGTCGTGGCCGAGATGTACCTGGCGGGGATCCTCACGACCGATGGCGTGATCGACGGCGGGCTCGCGGAGCGCACCGAACGGGTCGTCCCGGACGGTCGGACCTTCTCCTACGTGCTCCACGAGGGCGAGCCGCGCGTCGTGATCACGCAGGTGGACGTCCGAGCGATCCAGCTCGCGAAAGCCGCCCTGTACGCGGGGTGCCGATTGCTGATGGACCACCTCGGTGTGGACGAGGTGCGCCGCATCCGTCTGGCCGGCGCGTTCGGCAGCCAGATCGACCCGATCCACGCGATGGTGCTCGGCCTGGTGCCCGACTGCGAGCCGGAGAAGGTCACCGCGGCCGGGAACGCCGCCGGCACGGGCGCCCGGATCGCGCTGCTGAACCGGGCCGCACGCGAGGAGATCGAGGAGGTCGTCCGCACGGTCGAGAAGGTCGAGACCGCGGTCGAGCCGCGTTTCCAAGAGCACTTCGTCGCCGCGATGGGCATCCCGCATCGCACGGCGGGGTCCCCGCGTCTCGCGACCGTCGTCGCCCTGCCCGAGCGCCGGTTCTCGACCGGCGCAGACGAGAAGGGCCCGGCGCGCCGCCGGCGGGCCGCCGACCGAGAGGAGCCGCGCCGATGACCGAGCCGAGGGGACGCCGGACCGGCGGCCGTGCGGGGCGACAGGCCGCACGCCTGGCAGCGCACGTCGAGCGCGTGCCGTTCCTCACGCGGACGCTGAGCCCCGTCGAGGTGCTCTCCGACGAGGGGCTCGAGCTGCTCGAGCACAACGCGGACACGATCCTGGAGGAGGTCGGCATCGTGTTCCGCGATGCGCCGGATGCGGTCGAGCTCCTGCGGGGCGCCGGGGCGGACGTCGACGGCGAGCTCGTGCGGTTCCCGCGCGGGATGGCACGGTCGATCGTCCAGGCGAGCGCACCGGCGACGTTCATCCAGCACGCGCGGAACCCGGCCAACGACGTCGTGATCGGGGGCATGCACACGGTGCTCGCTCCCGCCTACGGGTCGCCGTTCGTGCTCGACATGGACCAGGGGCGCCGGTACGGCACGATCGAGGACTTCCGCAACTTCGTGAAGCTCGCGTACGCCTCGCCGTTCCTGCACCACTCGGGCGGGACCGTGTGCGAACCGGTGGACCTGCCGGTGAACAAGCGGCACTACGAGATGGTCTACGCGCACATGCGGTGGTCGGACAAGCCGTTCATGGGCTCGGTGACGCACCCGGAGCGGGCGCGGGACACCGTGGAGATGTGCCGGATCCTGTTCGGCGATGACCTCGACCAGAAGACCGTGTGCCTCTCGCTCGTGAACGCCAACTCGCCGCTGGTGTGGGACGCGACGATGCTCGGCGCTGCGAGGGCCTACGCAGAGGCGAACCAGGCGCTGATCGTCACGCCGTTCATCCTGGCCGGCGCGATGAGCCCGGCGACCGTGGCCGGGGCCGCGGCGCAGACCCTCGCCGAGGCGCTTGCCGGGATGGCCTACGCGCAGCTCGTCCGGCCCGGCGCGCCGGTGGTGTTCGGCTCGTTCGCCTCGTCCATGTCGATGCAGTCGGGCGCGCCGACGTTCGGGACGCCCGAGCCGGCGCTGGTGCTCTACTCGCTCGCGGCGTGCGCCCGGCGCCTCGGCGTGCCGTTCCGCAGCGGGGGGGCGCTCACGGCGTCCAAGCTGCCGGACGCCCAGGCCGCGTACGAGAGCGCGAACACGTTCCAGCCCACGATCCTGGCGGGCGTGAACTTCGTGCTCCACGCCGCGGGCTGGCTCGAGGGCGGCCTGACGATGGGCTACGAGAAGTTCGCCATGGACCTGGATCAGTGCGGCATGGCCGCCGCCTTCGTGAAGGGCGTGGACCTGTCGCCGAACGGCCAGGCGATCGACGCGATCAGGGACAACGGCCCCGGTCAGCACTTCCTGGGGACGGCGCACACGCTCGCGAACTTCGAGACGGCCTTCTACCGCTCGACCATCGCGGACAACAACAGCTACGAGCAGTGGGAGTCCGACGGCGGCAAGGACACCGCCCAGCGCGCCAACCAGGTCTGGAAGCGGATGCTCGCCGAGTACGAGGCGCCCCCGATCGACGAGGCCGTCGACCAGCAGCTGCGCGAGTGGATCGAGGCGAAGAAGGCGAGCTTCCCCGACTCGAACGTCTAGCCCTTCGCCCCCTTGAGCGCGTCCAGGCGCTTCTCGGCCTGCGTCTTCGTCGGGACCCTGCCCTCGGGCGTGAGGTAGTCGACCACCGCGGGCAGGAGCTTCGCGATCCCGGACGCGGCCTCCTCCTTGGAGACCCCGGCGCGCTTGGCGGCCGCGGCGACCTTCTCGGAGCCCAGCGCCTGCTCGACCTTCTTGCCGCTCACGCGCTTGTTCGGACCGGTCCCGACCCAGGAGCCGGCCTGCTCCGCGAGACCGGCGAGGTCCAGATCGCCCAGGAGCCCTGCGAGGCCGCCGGCGTCTCTCTTCGCGCCCTTGGCCTTCGCCGTCTTCGTGGTCTTCGCCCCGGTGGGCTTCCTGGCGGAGGCCGCCTTCTTCGCCGTCGTCTTCTTGGCGGGAGCCTTCGAGCCGCCGACCTTGCCCTTCACCATGTCGATGACCGAGTCCAGGAGCTCGGGGTGCTTCTTGGCCTCCTTGACCGCGGTGCCGAGCATCTCCTTCACGTCCATCGAGGCCTCCTCACTCGTCCGCCTTCGTGACCTCGGCGACGTCGGCGCCGAGGAACGTGACGAGGTCATCGCCGCGCAGGTGCAGGTTGATGCCGTGGCCCCCGCCGCCGATCGCCACCTCCTCCTGCGTCGTGATCGCGGGGTCCGCGATGACGGGCCACGCGGAGGTGGCGCCGAACGGCGTGATCGTGCCGCGCTCGTACCCCGTGGCGACCCGGGCCTCCTCGGCGTCGGGCAGCGACAGCCGGCTCACGCCGAGGTGCGCGCGGAGCTTCGGCCAGTCGATCTGGCGACCGCCGGGGACGAGCACGAACACGTAGTCGCCCTGTCCGCGGCGGACGACGATCGTGCGGAGGAGTTGGCCGAGCCCGATGCCCTGGAACGCCGCGCTCTCCGCAGCGGAGCGCGCGCGCTCGGTCCGCACGACCTCGAAGGCGAGGTCGGCGCCCTCGAGGGCCTGGAGCGCTGGCGTGTCGGCGTCCACCACGTCGGAGCCTACCCGGGGGGCAGGCGGTCGAGCCAGGCGGCGAGCGTCTGGAACCGGGAGTGGAGCTGGATCTGGTGCCCTCCGGCCACGACATGGTGCTCCGCGCTCGGCAGCAGCGCGCGCCAGTGCGAGTGGGCATCGAGCTGCACCGTCCGGTCCTCGAGCGCGTGCTCGATCAGGACGGGGAACCGGCCGTCGAGCGCCCGGACCTCCTCGAGCTCCTCGGCCACGACCGGGTCGTACAGGGCCGACCGCATCGTGCGGCCCCGGCTGCGCAGCGTCTGGCGTGCGTAGTCGGCGGCCACCGCGGGCGGGTATCGGCGCACGATGCCGACCGGGATCGCGAGCACCCGGACGGCCGCCGCCACGATCGGCACGGCGATCGTGGCCGCCCGCGGCGGCTTCGGCTCCTCGATCCACACGGCGTGCTCGTCCGGCGAGGGGTACGGCGCCGACATCGCGCAGAGCCCCCGGACACGGTCGGCCTCGCGCGCCGCCCACAGCGCCGCGAACAGCCCGCCGAGCGAGTGCCCGGCGACGACGGTCGAACGATCCGGCTCCAGCTCGCCGACCACCGCGGCGAGATCCTCGAGGTGCATCCCGCGGTCGTACGAGACGTCGGGCTTGTCCGATGTCCCGAACCCCGCGAGGTCCGGCGCGACGACGTGGAACCGGTCGGCGACGCGGACGGCCAGGCGGTCGAAGTACCGACCCGAACCGCCGAGGCCGTGGATCATGAGCAATGGCTCGCCGGTCCCCGCTTCCCACACGCGCATCCGACCCCACGGGCGCTCGACGTAGCGGCCCGACAAGGCGATCACGCCGCCGCCGACCGGAGCAGGTCCACCACGTACCCCGCGAACGACGGGCGGACGAAGACGCGGGTGGCGCCCAGCCGCTCCTGGAGCAGCACGGGCGCCGCGCCGAACAGCGTCTGCGCGCATCGGCCCTCCCCCCAGGCTCGGCGGTGCAGGTCGAGCGGGCACGCGGACGCGAGGAGCTCGTGCCGCCCCGCGCCCCGAAGCTCGAGCACGGCGCGGTTGGCCGAGACGTCCACGACGGAGTGGTGCCCCCCGGCGAGCGAGCCCTCCAGGGCGGCGGCGCTCGCCACCGCGTTGCCGGGATCCGCGACCACGAGCCACTCGTCCGGGCCGAGCCACAGCAGGTCCCATCCGGTCCCGTACGCGGCCGTGTTCGGGTCGACGGGGAAGCCGAGCGCGGCCACCGTCGCGGGCTCGGCCCGGACCGCGAGCTGCGTGAGGAACGGGATCTCGACTGCCTCCAGGCGTTCCAGGTCGGTCGCACGATGGGCGAGCGCGCTCCTAGCCGTCACGGCGCGCCCCCTCCGGGTCGTAGAGGACCGGCGCGGTGACCCCCGCCGCGATCGTCCCGTCGGGGAGCGGCGCGTACACGGTCCGCCCGTGCATGGCGTGGCCGCGCTCGAGCATCGCCAGCGCGAACGTCCGGCCGAGCGCGGGGCTCCGGTACGACGAGGTGACGTGGCCGGCCATCGCCATCGGGATCCGGCCGGTGTCCTGGAGCACGAGCTGCGCTCCTTCGGGCAGGAGCGCCTCGGGATCCTCGGGCAGGAGCCCGACGAGCTGCTTGCGGTCGGGCCGGACCGTGTCCGCTCGCGTGAGCGACCGGCGGCCCACGAAGTCGCCCTTGCTCGGGTTCACGATCCAGTCCATCCCCAGGTCGTGCGGGGTCACGGTCCCGTCGGTGTCCTGCCCGACGATCACGTACCCC
>DASSJM010000100.1:0-7820 GCA_035691205.1 Actinomycetota bacterium | reverse complement strand
ACAGCCGCGCGGTGTTGGTCCGGGACGAGGAGGGGAACCCACGCTTCTGGCATGGCCTGTCCCTCGACGTCACCGCTCACCGCGAGCTGGAGACGCGCTACGAGGAGCTCGCGGGGCGGGTCTTCCGGGATCTGGGGCTCCAGGCCGAGTAGCCGCTACGCGCTCGGCCGCAGCACGCGCACGTTCTCAGGCAGGTACGGGTGGAGCCGCTCGGGGAGCACGACGCTCCCGTCCGCCTGCTGGAAGTTCTCCAGGATCGCGATCAACGTCCGGCCGACGGCGGTTGCGGTGCCGTTCAGCGTGTGCACCATCTCGAGCGAGCCGTCGGCGCGCCGGACGCGCGTCTGCATGCGCCGCGCCTGGTAGTCGGTGCAGTTGGAGCACGACGTGAGCTCGCGGTAGCGGTCCTGGCCGGGGAGCCACACCTCGATGTCGTACTTCTTCGCGGCGCTCCCACCGAGGTCGCCGGCCGCGATGTTCATCACGCGGTACGGCAGCCCGAGGTTGCCGATGATCTCCTCTTCGATCGCGACCATCCGCTCGTGCATGTCCCACGACGCCTCCGGCGTGGTGAATGCGAACATCTCGACCTTGTCGAACTGATGGAGGCGGAACATCCCTCCGAGGTCCTTGCCGTAGGAGCCCGCCTCACGGCGGAAGCAGGTGGAGTAACCCGCGTACAGGACCGGCAGCTCCGCCTCCTCCACGATCTCGCCCATGCGGAAGGCGGCGAGCGGCACCTCCGAGGTGCCGACGAGGTACAGCTGATCCTCCGTGGTCACGTAGATGTTCACCTCGTCGGTGGGCAGGAACCCGGTGCCGTACATCGCCTCCTCCCGGACCAGCACCGGAGGGATCACCGGCGTGAACCCGTGGCCGCCGAGCACGTCCATCGCGTGACGGACCAGCGCGAACTGCACGTGGACGATGTCGCCCAGCAGGTACACGAACCGTGAGCCGCTGGTCCGGGCGCCCCGGTCCGTGTCCAAGATCCCGAGCAGCTCGCCGAGCACTGCGTGATCGCGCGGCTCGAACCCGAACGCGGGCGGTTCGCCCTGCGAGCGAACCTCGACGGCGTCATCCTCCGTGAACCCGTCGGGCGAGGACTCATGCGGGACGTTCGGCGTCTTGGCGAGCAGCGCCGCGAGCTGCGCCTCCACGTCGGCGAGGCTCGGCTCCAGCGCCTTCACCTCGGCCGAGACGGAGCTCACTTCGTCGATCAGCCGCTGCTTCTCCTCGCCCTGCGCGGCCCCGATCTCCTTGCTCGCGCGGTTCTGCTCGGCTCGAAGCTCCTCCACCTTCGCCGTGAGCTCCCGTCGCCGCTCGTCGAGTGCGAGCAGCTCGTCGATCGCTCCCTCGAGGTTGCGGCGCGCGAGCCCGCGCCGGAACGGCTCGGGGTCTTCCCGGACCGCCTTGACGTCGAGCACCTAGGCCTTCGCCTCCTGGGTCTCGGGCGCCGGCGGAACGGCCTTGGGCTGCTGCGCGGCGGGCGCCCCTTGCTGGTCCATGATCGACTGCCCCTGGAAGATCGCGCCCTCCTCGACGACGAGCGTCTTGGAGGTGATGTCCCCGTCGACCCGACCACCGCGCGCGATCTCGGCGCGCCCCTTGACGTCGATCTTCCCCTTGAACCGTCCGGCGACCATCACGTTCTGCGCGTGGATGTCCGCGTCGACCTGGCTCTGCGGCGAGAGCATGACGTCGCCCTCCGCGTTGATCTGGCCCTTCACCTGACCGTCGATCCGCAACGACCCGGCCGAGACCACGTTGCCCTCGAGCTTGGCGCCCTGACCGACGATCGTGACCTCTCCGCCCTGCTGCTCCGCCATGCGTCGACCCCCCGTCTCCTTCGGCCCGCCAGGGGCCGGCACCCCGGCGTCCTCCCTGCGTCGCATCACGACGCCGACATCGCCTCACGCGGCCCGGCGAGCGCCTGGCGGATCGCCTCTTCCTCCTCGACCGACAGGTTGTAGGAGCTGTGACCCTCGGCGATCGGCTTCGCGTACACGCGCGTGTCCTGGCGCCCGTTGATCGAGGTCACCACCACGCCGGTACCGTGATCGTCCAGCAGCGCGCAGCTGAACGACAGGCGGCCGCCGACGTCCTCGAAGGCGTCGTACCGCACGAGGCCGACGTGGCGAACCGCGCCCTCGATCAGTCCCTCCTGCCTCCGGTCGGTCCCCACCAGGGACCGCACCGCCGATTCCAGGCGGGCGATCTTGCCGGCCTGACCCTCCAGCAGGGCACGGAGCATGTCGTCCATCTCGATCGGCCCCTCGGTCCTGCGCCGCTGACGGCTCGAGCTCATCGCGGAGAGGATCAAGGTGAGCGATGCCAGTCCGATCGCGATCAGCACAAGCAGGCTGAGGGTCTCCGCAGAGAAGGTCATCGATCCTCGGGTTCCGTCGAAAGGGCCACTGACCTGCGCTTTCGCGAGGCGCCCGAGTATACAATCACGCCTCCTGTCGGACGAACGGCTCTCCGGACATCCAACGCATGCGCCTCGCCTACTTCGACTGCATCGCCGGGATCTCGGGTGACTCCGCCCTGGGTGCGCTCCTGGACGCCGGGGTGGACGTCGACGAGCTCCGCGCGCACCTCGCCACGCTGCCGCTCGAGCCGTTCGACCTCGAGATCGACCAGGTCGACGAGCACGGGGTCCGCGCGACGCGCGTCGGCGTACGGACCGCAGGGACCGCCGGCGTCATCCGCACGTACGCGAGCGTGCGGGCGCTCCTCGACGGCTCGGACCTACCGCCGGAGGCCCTGCGCCTGGCCCAGCGGATCTTCCGCCGCTACGCGGAGGCGGAGGCGCGGGTCCATCGTCGCGACATCGAGGCCGTGACGTTCCACGATCTCGCCGGCCTGGACGCGATCGTCGACGTCGCCGGGACCGCGATCGGCCTGACGATGTTCGGCGTCGAGCGCGTGTTCGCCTCCGCCGTCCCGACCGGGCTCGGCATGACCCGCACCGAGCACGGCGCGATGCCGATCCCGACGCCGACGGTCGTCGAGCTGCTCCGCGGCGCGCCGCTGTTCTCGCGTGGCGTGGCGGCCGAGCTCACCAACGCGGCCGGGGCGGCGATCCTGGCGGCGACGGTGGAGGGCTTCGGCGAGCTCCCTGCGGTGCGGGTCGAGATCGTGGGCTACGGAGCGGGCGCCGCGCACCTGGACTTCCCCAACGTCACGCGGGTGCTGATCGGCGAGGAGGAGCCGGCGGCCTCGCTGCCGAGCGTTCCGCAGCCCCCCGAGCTCCGCCTGGTCCCCGAACCCGAGCCCGGGGACCGCGACAGCGCCGGCTAGCCGGTCAGGCCGGACTGCGGGCCGCGGCCCACTTGCGGACGTTCTCGACGTGCTCCAGCGGCTGCTTCGCGTGGTCGCACGTGAGCGGGTCCTCGCAGGACGGGTTGCCCTCCATCGTGAAGAAGTTGAACCGGCAGTCGTCGCAGTAGACGTTCAGTTCCTCCGGGAGGTACGGGCAGTCCCCCCACGCGCATCCGCGGACGCCCTCGCCCGTCCGGATGTCGAACCCGCAGCCCGGGCACTTCGCGAACCCTTCCCACTTCGCCATGGCGTTCGCCTCCGCATCCTTCGTACCTCGGGACGGGCCGAGCCGAGAGGGCCGAACGGCCCCTCGAGGGGACCCCAACCGGCCGTCAGCGCACGTGCCGGTGCGGCGAGGGGCGGCGATGCCCGCTGGGAGGGGGCTCGATCGCGACGCCCCGCTCCAGGTCGCGGTCCACCCGGGCCACCTCGTCCAGCGAGGTCCGCGCGAGCGTCGAGCGGATCGCCTCGGAGGCCTTCAGCCACGTGGGATGCAGCGCGCAGACGTCGTCCCATCGGCAGGGCCCCCCACGCATCGGGCAGCGCCGGGAGACCAGGTGGCCCTCGGCGGCCTCGATCACCTCGAGCAGGCTCACGTCCTTGGGACGACGGGTCAGCCGATAGCCCCCCTCGCGACCGGCCTTGGCCTCGGCCAGGCCCGCCTTGGCCAGGATGCCGAGCAGCTGCGGCGTGTAGCTCGCGGGCAGGTCCATCTCCTCCGCGACGTCGCGGATCTTGCGGTAGGCACCGTTCCCGTCCCATGCCGCCGCGAGGGCGATCGCCGCCCGCACGACGTAATCGCCGCGGCTGGTGAGGGTGAGATCCACGGCTCGGAGTGTAATCCACGTTGAACTTGCGACCAAACGTTTAGTGTCCTACCCTACGTAGGTCTCCTCCTGCCCCACCGGGAGGGAACCCGGCCGGGCCGGCGACGCTTTCCTCTCGCCGGACCGGTTGCCGCGCCGGATAGGCTCGAAGGCTCGGAAGCTCAAGGGGGGACGTGTGCGCAGGATCCTCATCATCGGCGTGCTGATCGAGGTCGCGATCGTGGCGATCGGCCTGACCTGGATCGCGCCGTTCGCGCGGGAGGACGGGAACGTCGCCCAAGCCGAGCCCTCGGGCGACCCCTCGACTGACGAGGGAGCGTTCCGGATCCTGGGCGAGGGCACCGGCGAGGTGGTGGAGGTCGAGCTCGAAGCACGGGAGACCACCCAGACCCTGGCCGACGGGGTCGACTACCAGGTGTGGACCTTCAACGGCACCGCTCCGGGCCCCGTGATCCGGGTGAAGCTGGGCGACACGATCCGCTTCACCCTGACGAACGCGTCGAGCCTGAACCTGTCCCACTCGATCGACTTCCACGCCGCCCAGACCCCCTGGGACGTGAACTACCAGCCCGTCCCACCCGGCGAGACGCTCACCTTCGACTGGGTGGCCCGCTTCCCCGGCGTGTTCATGTACCACTGCGGCGTCCCGCCCGTCCTCCACCACATCGCCAACGGCATGTACGGGGCGATCATCGTTGAGCCCGAGGGCCTCGCGCCGGCGCGCGAGTACGTGATGACCTCGAGCGAGTTCTACGCGACCGACGAGCCGGGCCAGGACGGCCTGCTCGTCGGAGACGTCGACAAGATGACCGCCGTCGAGCCCACCTACGTCGTGTTCGACGGGATGTTCAACCGGTACCTCGACGCGCCCCTGCAGGCCCGCCCGGGCGAGCTGATCCGCCTGTGGGTGATGAACGCTGGCCCCACGCTCACGAACTCGTTCCACGTGATCGGCGCGCTCTTCGACCACGTGTATGCGGACGGCAACCCGACCTCGGTGTTGAACGGGCTCCAGACCTACAACGTGCCACCCGGCGCGGGCGCCATGTTCGAGCTATCGATCCCGGACGAGGGTCTCTACCCGTTCGTCACGCACGCCTTCGCGTACACGGGCCTCGGCTCCGTGGGCGTGATCCAAGTGAGCCAGGACGCCCCGACGCCGCCCGAGACCTATCCGGCGTTCGGCGACCCATTCACGGCCGGCGTGCTCGAGTACGGGTCCACGCCCGCTGTCGTCGCCGGTGGCGGGGAGGGGGACGGGCAGGGCGACGGCCCGATCCAGATCGACGCGGCGATCGACGGGTTCACACCGGGCACGATCGAGGCGCACGAGGGCGAGATCGCCGTGACGATCACCAACCTCGATGCGTTCGACCACGACTTCACGATCGACGAGCTGGACGTGCAGCTCCTCCTGGGACCCAGCGAGACGGTCGAGGGAACGTTCGAGGCAGACGTCGGCGAGTACGTCTTCTACTGCTCGATCCCCGGGCACCGCGAGGCCGGCATGGAGGGCACGCTCTCAGTGACGGCCACGATCGCGCACTGACCGTTCGGACCGTCTGGCTCGGGTGGGCGAGGGGGGAGTTGAACCCCCACGTCCTTGCGGACACAGGAACCTGAATCCTGCGCGTCTGCCAATTCCGCCACTCGCCCGTGGGGTCCGGAATCGTAGCAGCGGCATGAACTCGCCTTCGTCCCAGCCAGGCGGCGCTCGATCCGATGGCAGGTCTCGCCTCCCGTGACGTCTGCACCGTAGGCCAGACGGCCGGTTGTGGCGACCCGTGGATCGACCATAGGTTCCCCTGACCCCGTCTACGAGGAGGTCCACGTGAAGCCTCGCGCGATCGTCCCGTCCGTCGTCGGATGTCTCCTCCTGCTCGGTGCGCTCGTCGCGCCGGCCGGAGCGGGTCCCGGACGCTCGACCGGACCCGAGCACGCCAAGCTCGAGATGTACGAGACCGTGGTGAGCGCGAGCACAGCCGCGGACATCATCGGCTCGGGCGACTACGACGTGGTCGAGGCCAAGACCCTGCCGGACGAGCAGGTCGAGCTCACCCTGGTCCTGTACCCGTGGGAGCGGAAGGGCCTCGAGAAGCAGGGGGTCTCGTTCACCCTGTGGCGGAGTGGGTCGGGTCGAACGGCCACGGCGCTCGCCTCGCAGCAGCAGGCCAGCGGCTACAAGGTCTGGCGCGACTACGACGGATCCGACGGGCTCGAGGCGTACATGGAGGACCTCGAGGACGCCTACCCGGCCCTCCTCGAGCTTTACGACGTCGGTCCCCCCACCCATCAGGGACGCCAGGTCCACGCGCTCCGCCTGACGGACGAGGGCGAGGGAGGCGACAAGCCGGCGGTCCTGTACACCTCGTTGCAGCACGCCCGTGAGTGGATCAGCGGCGAGGTCAACCGGCGGCTGCTCGAGTGGTACCTGAAGAAGTACACGGAGGGCGTCCCGCAGGTCGTCAACCTCCTCGGGTCGACCGAACTGTGGTTCGTCCTCGTCGCCAACCCGGATGGCTACCAGTACACGTTCGAGGGCGACCGCCTCTGGCGCAAGAACCTCCGCGACAACGACTCGAGCGGCGACGTCACCGCGTTCGACGGCGTCGACCCCAACCGGAACTTCGACTCGCACTGGGGACACGACGACGAGGGGTCGGCGTCGATCTTCTCGGATCAGACCTACCGGGGTCCGGAAGCGGAGTCGGAGGCCGAGACCCAGGCGATGCTGGACGTCTACGGGATGGCCGATCCGATCTTCCACATCAACTACCACTCGTTCGGCGAGCTGCTGCTGTACTCCTTCGGCTGGCAGGTGCAGACGCCCTCGGCGGACGACCCGGTGTTCACGGTGTTGTCCGGGACCGACAAGAAGCCGGCCGTCCAGGGGTTCAACCCCGGCGTGGGGGCCGACCTGTACATCACCAACGGCGAGACGACCGACTGGGCGCACGCGACGCAGGGGACGCTCGCCTGGACGCCCGAGCTCAGCGAGGGCCCCAACGGCGACGGCTTCATCTTCCCGGATAGCAACGGTGCGATCGAGAACGAGTTCAAGAAGCTGCTGCCGTTCTCGCTCGACGTCGCCCTGTCGGCAGAGGATCCGGACGACCCGGTCTCCCACCAAGGGTTCGAGACCGAGCCGTTCTACCTCGACGTGGCCGAGCTCGACCCGCAGAAGGCATACAACCCGCTCAGCGACTTCTCGTTCGCCTACTCGTATGGCGATCCGCAGCCGGTTCAGATCCTGGCCAAGCGCGACCTCGACGGTGACAGGACCCCGAACGAGTCGCTGGATGACGACGTACAGCTGTGGTACTCGGTCAACGGCGACCCGCCCGTCGGGCCCCTGCCGACGTCCGAGTGGAACGGCGGCGACTGGTTCGGCGACGTCGGCGACGAGTACTACCGGATCGTCGAGGGCGAGGTGGGTGGCTTCGACGAAGACGAGGTGGGCGACTTCGACGACGGCGATTCGGTGGAGGTCTGGTTCGAGGGTGGCGGGCACACCAGCGAATCGTTCACGTTCGAGGCCGTCTCCGACACCGGCAACCCTGTGCTGATCCTCGCGGCTGAGGACTACACGGGTGCCGCCAACTGGCCCGTGTACGAATCGTCGAGCGCACCGAACCACCTGTCGTACTACACGGACGTGCTCGACGAACG
>DASSJM010000099.1:0-2463 GCA_035691205.1 Actinomycetota bacterium | reverse complement strand
GCACCGTGTACGCCGCCGGGGAGTCCGCGGCGCCCAGGCCGTACTTCGAGTAGCCGCCGCGCGTGAACGTGAGGCCGGTCGTGCTCGTCTCCGGCCGTCCGGTACGCCGGTCCGACCAGCAGCCGGAGAGGTACCGCTCGTCGGGCGTTCCGAGCACGGGGTCCTGCTCGACCTTGTACTTGTAGCCGGTCATCCCGCGGTGGTCCGCATCGAAGCGGACCTGCCAGAAGCACGTGTTCCCCGAGAGGATCGCGGCGTTCCCACCCCCCGCGACGAACGTGTCGAACGCGTCTCGCATGCCCCAAGACCAATACTCGTCGTGGCCGATCGACAGGTACAGACGGTGGCCGTCGAGCACCTCCGGATGGGTCTCCAGGTCCTCGCTGGTCGCCACGTCGAAGGAGAAGCCGCTGGCCTCGGCCCAGCGCGTGAACGTTCGCTCGTAGGTGAACCAGCCGGCGCCGCCGCACCAGTCGGAGAGCCCGAGCGGTCGCGCCCAGTTCCGGAACCCCATCGCCTCCTTGTCCGGCTCGCGCTGCATCATGCGGCCGATCGGCTCGGGCTTGGCCAGGAACCCCTTCGCGAACGGCCGGTCGAACGAGACGCGCGTGCCGTCCACGTACAGCGAGGTCCCGCCCCAGTCGTTGTACGCGTGCCACGTCGTCGTCGAGAGCACGAGGAGCGCCGGGGCGCGCTCGGCGCCGGGGCGGACGACCAGGAAGGCGTCGGCGCGCTCCTCGCCCGACGTGAGCGTCACGGAGTAGTAGGCCGAGCGCCAGTCCGCGCCGGTCGGGACCTCGAGCGCGACGGGCCAGCCGCAACCGCTCGCCGACGCGTCCTCCGGGACGGGGTGGAGGTCCGCCGTGCCGAAGTCACGCCACACCACCTCGCGCTCGGCGCCCTCGCGCGCGATCTCGACCTCGAAGCCCGGCGCGTCGGTCGAGACGTACAGCCCGACGGTCTCGCCCGCGGCGACCGAGGAGGGCGAGGTGTAGGCCTCGAGCGTCATCGCGCCAGTGCGATCCAGCCGGCGACCACGATGATCAGGCCGGCCACGATCGGCGCGATCACCCACGCGAGACCCAGCCGGCCCCGGTAGGGGCCCAGCGTCCCGACTTTCGTGGTGGGCTTCAGCCCGGGCGGGCGGAACCGGAAGCGCTTCTTGCCGGCCATCGCGCCCCGAGTCTACGAGCGGGGCGAGGGTAGATGACGGTCGTGCCCGGTTCAGACCACCATGCTGCCGCCGTCGACGACGAGCTCGGTGCCGGTGATGTAGGAGGCCTCGTCGCTGGCCAGGAAGAGCGCAGCGTTCACCACGTCGCGAGGGGTTCCCAGCCGTCCGAGTGGGATCGCGTCCACCGCCGCCGCGACGAACGCCGGGTCGGAGGTGCGCACGGTCTGCATCGGCGTGTCGGTGAAACCCGGATGGATGCAGTTGGCGCGGATCCCGTGTGGTGCGAACTGCACGGCCAGGTTCCGCGTGAGCGAGACCACCGCGCCCTTGCTGGCCGTGTAGGCGTCCTGCGGGATCGTGTCGCCGAGCAGTGCGGAGGTCGAGCCGACGTTGACGATCGCGCCACCGCCCGCCTCGATCAGCTTCGGGACCCCGTACTTGCAGATCCAGACCATCCCCTTGACGTTGATCGCCATCACGCGGTCCCAGGTGGCCTCGTCGGTCTCCAGGACGCTGACGTCCCGGTCGCGCCACAGCACGCCGGCGTTGTTGTAGAGGATGTGGAGCGAGCCGAAGTGCTCGACCGCCTCCTCGATCGCGTCCCGCACCTGGCCCTCGTCGGCCACGTCGGCGACGAAGGTCGCCAGGTCGCCACCGACCTCTCGGGTCACCGCCGCCGTCTCGTCCAGCGCCAGGGCGTCGACGTCGAGGGCCGCGATCCGCGCCCCCTCGCTCGCGAACACGAGACAGGCCTCACGGCCCATCCCGCTGCCGGCGCCCGTGATCAAGGCGACCTTCCCGTCGAGCCGGCCCATCAGCCCACCACCCGGTAGAGGCGCCAGCGGTCGGGCACACCCTTCAGTTCGTGCTCGCCGGCGTCCTCGAACACTAAGCCCGATCCGGCGACGAGATCCTTCACGGTTCGGGAGACGAGCACCTCGGAGGGACCGGCGAGAGCCGACACCCGCGCGCCGATGTGCACCGCGATCCCTCGGACGTCGGTGCCATCGAGCTCGATCTCGCCCGTGTGCACGCCGGCGCGGATCTCGATGCCGAGGTCGCGCACGCCGTCAGCGGCGGCCCGGGCGCAGCGGACGGCGCGCGCGGGGCCGTCGAACGTAGCGAGGAACCCATCGCCGGCCGTCTTGATCTCACGACCACGGAACCGCTCGAGCTCGGTGCGTACCCGTTCGTGGTGTTGTGCCAGGAGCTCGCCCCACGGACCGTCGCCAAGCGCCGCGGCCTTCTCGGTCGATCCGACGATGTCGGTGAACAGCACCGTCGCGAGC
>DASSJM010000098.1:0-14251 GCA_035691205.1 Actinomycetota bacterium | reverse complement strand
TCGACAAGCTGCGGCGCCGCGCCGACTTCCCTGCGCCAGCCGGGCAATCGGCCCGGGGGGATCTCTGGGCGGCGTCGGACGTGCGGCGGTGGGCCAGGAGCTACTACGGGCCGAGCGGACGTGCGAAGCGGCGGCGACCCTGAGCCGCCGGGAGGCTCGGGATACATCGCTGCACGCTCTGACACCACGGGGTCCTGTTCCACCGCTTGCCCGGTTGGAGCCGCTGAGCGCCGGACCGTGGGGCGAGAAGGAGCCCACCACGAAGCCGATCGATGCGACCGCGCCTGCGGGGGGATGAACCGCTCGGGCTCTCGGCCCCGACCGCGGTTCCGTCAAGCAGACTAGCGATGCACGCTGCGCCGGCGCCTTGGTCGAGTCGATCGAACAACGCGTGACGCTCAGCCCCCCATCCAGTGCCACAGACCGTGCGGGAAGAGCGGGTTGAAGCCAATCCAGATGCGGTCGTCGCCATGCTGGAGTACGAAGCTCACGTCGCCCGAATCGGGGGCCACATGCCGCTCGACGCCCGCATCGCTCAGTATCCCGTCGAGCGCGCGCGCCTCCTCGGTGGCCAGTTCGAGGCATTCGGTGGGGGGATCGGGGAAGTCGTCCCCGTTCAGCCCTTCGAGGAAGGCGAGTATCGCGCCCGCGCCCTCGTACCACCGGGGTTCCTTGCCGCGGAGCAGGGCCTGGGCCGGTGTCGGGAGTAGGTCCACGGCGTGGGATGGATCGACATCAGGCCACTCTTGGTCACCATCGGGACGCGCGAAGCAGAGCGCATACCTTGGCGGCGCATAGGGCCGGCTCTCGGCATCCGCCCACGCGCTCGCCGGTACCCCGTGCAGCACCGACGGGGGCAGCAAGTCCTCAGCCTGTATCGCGCCGGACCGAACGAGATTGACGCCCTCGGGCGTGAGGCGTCGCTCTGCGAGCCTCCCGTCCCCGCCTGCGAGCCCGTCCACCTTCCAGATCACTCGCCCGTCCGCGTACACGAAGAGGAACCCGACGTGGATCTCTGCGAACTGGCCGATGAGCTCTCCTTCTGCCGGCGTGCTGAGTGCAACCTCCTCGGGAGGGATGCCGAGCCCGTGCCATCCCGCATCGGGAGCCACCGTCGGGGTCTCCGCCGGCCCGGTCACCACAGGCCCGGTACCGGCTCCTCCGGGAACCATCGGCGTCTGCGTCCGATCGAACGACCCGACGGTCGTCACGAGCAAGACCGCCGCCGCGAAGACCGTGATCCCCACCGACCCCGCCGCGATGCGCTGGTTCCGGCGCTTGCGATCGCGGCGCTTCAGGAGACCTTCCATCCGAAGATCGGGCGGCTCATAGCGAGCCCCAGCACGTTCAAAGAGCTTCGTGTAGTCACTCATGTAATCCCATCCTCGCTTCCAGTTCCCGGTGGGCGTTCTTGGCGTGGGTTCGCACCGTGGATGCTCGGATGCCGAGCATCCGTCCCGCCTCCTCGGAGGAGAAGCCCATGAGATCGATCAGCACCACGGCGGCCCGCTGACGCACGGTGAGCGGTGCGAGGGCACGGACCACCGCGTCCTGTTCCTCGATCCTGGAGATCTCATCGTCGCTCGGCGTCAGGCCGATCACCCGCTTGGCCGCAAGCGCGGACCGACGATGCCATGAGCGGAAGGCGTTGATGGCGGTCCGGTAGAGGTAGCCCGTGGGGTCCTCCATTTCCCGGACGCGATCCCACCGCTCATACACCGATACGAAGGCGTCCTGGGCGAGCTCCTCGGCCTCGAACCGGTTCCGGGTCACCAGGCAGAGCGCCTGGAAGAGGCTCGCCTTCTCACGATCGAAGAAGGCCTCGAACTGCAGGTCTCCGGCCGCTGCCTCCGCTTGCTCGGGGGCGAGATGAAGGGTTCGTTCGTTCACGTTGCCTCATGAACGCACGAAGGCCCGATGGTGTCCAAGCGAAGACCCGAAATCTCGACCGACTCGACAGTTCGCCGCCCCCAAGCGTTCATGACCCAAGGACGGGAGTCGCCCAGGAGGGGAGGCATCATGCATAGGTTGGTCGTGTCTGCCAGCCTGCGCGTCCGGATGGGTGGTGTCACGCGACTAGCGCACGGGGGCTCGCGAAGTAGACAGCGTGCGGCTACGGTTCCCTTGCCATGAGCGACCCGTACGGTGCGATGCTCATGGATGCCGTCGAGGGTCAGGTCTTTGAGCAAGAAATCATCGAGCGGGACGACGGGTTCTTCGACACGTCCACGATCGACTACTACCTAGCTCCGTTTCGCCGGTGGGATGCCGTTGAGCGGAGGGCGTTCCGCTACGTCCGTGGCCGCGTGCTGGACGTTGGCTGCGGCGCGGGACGAGTGGCGCTGGAACTTCAAGCACGCGGTCGAGAGGTGGTTGCGATCGATTCTTCTCCCGGAGCGGTGGAGGTCACTCGTGGGCGTGGCGTCCGCGACGTTCGCCTCATGCGACTCGAAGATGTGGACGCGTCCCTCGGGGGTTTCGGGACCGTGCTGATGTACGGCAATAACTTTGGGCTCTTCGGTTCTCGGTCGAAGGCTCGTCGGCTGTTGAGGAGGCTTCGCCCGCTCGCCGACAGGATCGTGGCCGGGAGCACTGACGTGTCGCGAACAGAGGATCCACTGCATCTCGCATATGAACGGCGAAACCGACGCCGGGGGCGGATGCCTGGGCAACGGCGCATTCGAGTCCGGTACCGCAACCAGGTGAGCCCGTGGATCGACTTCCTCCAAGTATCGCCCGATGCGTTGCGTGACCTGATTGACGGGACAGGATGGAGCGTCAAGCGCCTCGTCCGAGATGACGGCCTCTACTACGTGGCGGTCCTAGCGTGATGGGCTAGAAGGCGAGTTCAGGGCCGATATGCGTTCCCATCGCCGTAAACAGCTCCAGGGTGCCACCATTGGGCGCGGGAACGATCCGCTGGAGAGTTCAGGAGATCGTGCATGACGACGAGTCACAGCGACACTTTCGTGCCTGCACTACCCAGACCTCGCGATCGGCCGATCTCGGTCCACGTAGACGTTCGAGCCGGTGCTCGCCCCATGCTCTTGCTCACCGCTTGCTCACGACAGGACGACCCCCGTTGGCACAGGACGACACCAAACGACACAGGACGACACGTGGAACCAGGATCCGTGCCTGGGTGGACCAACCTTAGGATCCGGTGCCCGAAAGGGCGTGGGAGTTCGACTCTCCCCTCTCGCACCAGCGCCTACGTTTCCCAGTCGACCATCGGGTCATCACGCGAGCGTTCCCTCGGCGACGGTCGGTGTCAGCTCTTCCAGGATGGATCGCGCACGAGCCGCGGCGGGAAGGACCTCCTTCCGTTCATACCGCCGTAGGGCGTCCGTCACGAGCGGCACCGCCTCAGCGCCCCGGCCTCCCACCCGAAGGACCTCGGCGAGATCCATGAGCGCGTCCGTCTGCGTGTCCACCCGATCGGTTCGAAGGGCGATCCCGACCGCCTCCCGCGCGAGCGCTTCTCCCGTCTCCACGTCGCCTCGACGCGCGAGCAACATCGCCCGCGCCCCTTTCCAGAGCACCTGCGCGGCCACCCAGCTCTTGGCCGACGACCCCTCGCAGACGGCGACGAACTCGTCCGCCTCGTCCCACCGTCCCTGTTGGTAGACGCAGTGCGCCAGCCAACCGGCGGTCATCGCGAGGTAGTTCTTGTCGCCCATCGACGCAAGCTCTTCATAACCCTGCCGGAGCTCCCGCTCCCCGGCCTCCCAATCCCCTCGCACCATCTCTACGAAGTACCCCAGTCCTTCACCGCGGCTCATGGCCGCCCCCGGCAGGTCTCCGAGCTCCTGCCGATCGACGACGCCCTGCAGGATCATCTCGCGCGCGGCCTCCCGCTGGCCGAGCATCCCGCGGAGCTGGCCGAGGAAGCACGACGCGTGGGCTTCCGCGCCGCGGTGTCCCTGTACGGTCTCGAGGATCTTCTCTCCCCGCACGAGCGCCTCGGAGGCCGGCGTCGGTCCCCAGACGAGCGAGACGAGCACCCCGATCACGTCCACCTGCGGGTAGTGCGGGTCACGGGCGCGGAGGTCGTGCTCGTAGGCGCGCTCCGCAGCGGGCCGCATGCGTTCAAGCTGACACAGACCCCAACGAGCCCAGTAAACGACCCTCCATGCACGAGCCGCTCCGAAATCGTCTCCCGCCGATCCACAGTGCTCCGCCGCCTCGAGAGCTTCATGCTCGAGCGCCTCATAGTCGGCGTCCGGGTCGATCTGGAAGCGGAGCCGCATCTGCGAGAGGCGCGCTCGGACACCCGCGCCCTCGTCGCCGGCCCGATCCGCGAGCTCGATTGCTTCGGCGAGGGCACGACCCGCTTCCTCGAAGCGCCCGCCCCACAGGAGGGCGTCGCCCAGATCGGCTTGGAGCTGCAGTCGGCGTGGAGCGTCTGCTGGCATCAACGCCAAGGCTCGCGACCGGAGTGTGACGCCGGCGGCCACGTCCCCGCGTGCCGAGGCGGTCCAGCCCGCGTCCGCAAGACGATCGGCCGCCCGTCGCCCGAGATCCACCCCTCGATCATCTAGCGTCCCGAGCTCCGAGAGATAGCGGTGGGCCTGTTCGAGGTGCCAACCGATGATCTCCGCGTACTCGGCCTCATGGTCGCCGGCTGAGCGCTCCATCCAGTCCGCGAACAACGCGTGCAGGTCGGCCCGATCCTCCTTCGACAACGCGTCGTATGCGGCATCGCGGATCAGGAGATGACGGAACTCGAAGGCCTCCTCCCCCACGAAATCCGATCGCCGCGGACGGATCAACTCCTTGCCGACGAGCTCGAGGAGCGCGGGGCGGATCTGACCCGACAGCGGCGGCGATGCCAGGGCCTCGATGGCACCGACGTAGAAGGTCTGGCCCATCACCGCCGCGCGTCCCAGCACCGCGCGCTCGTCGGACCCGAGGCGCTCCAGGCGCGCCGCCAAGAGGGCATGGATCCCTGGCGGGACGTCGATCGCCTCGACGCCGCGCACCGCTACCCAACGGCCGTCGCGATTCTCGAGCAGACCGTCGTCGATCAGCATCCAGATCATCTGTTCGATGAATAGCGGATTGCCACCTGCCGTCTCGGCGATGCGATCTCGGAAGTCCAGTGCGGACTCGGCCTCGCCCAGCAGGACCGCGATCAGACGATCGCATGCCGCTTGGTCCAGGGGCTCGAGCCTCACCAGACTGCTTCGGCCAGCGCCCTCGCCCCAATCGGGACGGCGCTCGAGCAGCTCTGGACGGCTGACGCAAATCAGCAGGATCGGGACGGATGTCGTGTGACGCGCGACGTGCTCGAGCAGCGCGAGCAGGGTGGGCTCCGCCCAATGGGCGTCGTCGACGACGGCGATGACCGGGCGGGTCCGGGCCAGCCGGGCGAAGAACGCTCGTACGGCCCAGAAGCCCTCCTCGACCGCTCCTGTCGTCTCGATGAGGCCCGTGAGCTGGCCGATCGTCTCCGCGATGGTGCGAGCATCGTCCTCAGGCTGCAGCAACACCTCCAGCTTCGCGACCGCCTCGCCTGCTGGGTCGTCCTCGTGGATGCCCGCTGCCTGCTTGACCATCTTCGTGAGCGGCCAGAATGTGATGCCCTCGCCGTACGGAAGGCAGCGCCCTCGAAGGACCGTCGCCCCCTCACCGAACCGAAGCACGAACTCGTGAGCGAGCCTCGACTTGCCGACCCCGGGTGCGCCGACGATGGACACGATGCGGCACCGTTCCTCAACGATCGTCCGCTCCAGCGCCCACTGCAGCTGCGCGAGGGCATCTTGACGGCCAACGAGGGGTCCCACCGGCCGGGGCGCAACCTCCGATGGCTCCGCGGCGGCGACCAACAGGTAAGCGGCGGTCTGATCCCGTTTGCCCTTGAGCTGCAGCGGCGCGAGAAGCTCGGCCTCGACCGAACCCCGCACGAGCTTGTACGTGGACTCCGAGAGCAGGATCTCGCCGGGCTTGGCGGTCTGCTGCAGACGGGCGGCAGTGGTCGAAGTGTCCCCTACCATCAGACCGCGGTCGGGCGCGAGGACCTTCCCCGCGACCAGGCCCGTGTTGATCCCGGTCCTGGTCGCAAGGGCGACCCCGTAGCGCTGCTCGAACCCCACGTTGAGGTGCGTCAACGTCTCTCGCATCTCCACGGCCGCTCGAGCGGCGCGCAGCGCATCGTCCTCGTGGAGCTCCGTCAGGCCGAACACCGCCATGACGGCATCGCCGATGAACTTCGCCAGCGTGCCACCGTGTCGCTCGACGACCGGTCGAACGCCCTCGAAGTAGTCCGTCAGGACATGAGAGAGCGTCTCCGGATCGAGCCGCTCTCCCAGCCCGGTGGAGTCGACGACATCGGAGAACAGGACCGTGACGGTTCGTCGGAACCTGTCCGGGGATCCTTCCTCGAGCCTCTCCCCACAGGCGTTGCAGAAGCGGGCGGCCTCCGGATTCTCCTCGCCGCACACGGTGCACTTGCGCATCCGGCGAGTCTACGCCGGTGCGGTCCTGTCGTGAGTTCCCTTGAGCCGAACACTCCGTCCTCGATCCGAACTCACGATGTGATCTCCTTACAGATCGCCGGTCGGGCCGATGAGCGGTCCGGTCACCGTAGATCCGGTCTCAGCCGGCCCGGGACGCGTCCTTCGCCGCGACCTAGGGCGAGACTGAGCGGTACGGGGACTGGCTGACCTACGTGAACGACTGACAGCGCCGCGTCACTCGGGCGGCGGCATCTCGACGATCAATGTGTCGTCGTCGAGCCACACGGGGCCCCACAGCTCCGCATCGAGCATCCGATCCTCGCCGGAGGCGAGATCGATGACCCAGATGCCGGGAGCTCCCTGGTAGGCGATCTTCGAGCCATCTGGCGACCAGACGGGATGGCCGTGGTACCGGGAGGGGTCGAACGGCGGCACGGGCGTGTCGTCGTCCCCGGTCGGCGTGATCGTGTGCAAGGCGAAGTTATCCTCGGGCGTCGCGTAGCCGAAGAGGAGCAGCTCGCCGTCGGGGGACCAGTCGGCGTCGGACGCGATCGAATCGCCCCGGTCGCAGCAGAGCGTGACCGCCTTCCCGGATCCAAGGTCAAGCGAGCGCAGCTGCCACCCGTCGCCCGCCGGGGTCTGGTACACGATCGACGAGCCGTCGGGCGACCAGTCGAGGCCGAACACATCGACGGGTTCCGAGCTGACCCGTTCCGTCCTGCCCGAGCGGAGGTCGAGGATCACGACACCGCGCGTCGCCTCACCGTCGAACCCGACGTAGGCGAGCCGCTTCCCGTCGGGCGACCAGGTGGGGTCGATCGCCTCGAGGTCGTCGGTCACGCGTTCGAGGCCGGTCCCGTCCGCGTTCATCACCCAGACCTGCCGGGAGCCGTCGATCTCGGCGTCGAACGCGATGCGTAACCCGTCGGGAGACACCGTGGGAGCGAGCGCCAACGCATCCGGCGGGACGCCGGCGAGCGGTTCGACGGACTCCGTCGCGAGCTCGAGGACGTACAGCCCCGGCTCCCTCGCCTGGTCCGCCGGGGACGACGACGGGGCGGGCGGCTGCGGGTCCGCCGGCGCCGTGGCGGCCGGGGTCTGGCCGCCGCCGGACGAGCAGGCCGTGGCGATCGCCAGGACGGCGGACACCACCAGCTGGATCGACGTCTTCGACGGAACCCTCGTGGTCATAGCCGGGGAGTCTGCCAGGTCGGGCGAGACACGGAGCCTCGGGCCTGACCCGCAGTCAGCGGTAGTGGCGCAAGCGTCAGCATCGTGGCGGGGCGACAGGCTCGCCCTTCATGGACGACGAGGCCTCTACCGCCTCGTGCGTACGATCTCGTGCTGGAACCCGACCTCGACGAGGCGACGTTCTCCGGCAGGGACGTAGTGACGGCCGGAGGTCCGATGCCGGGCGCAATCAGCCAGTCGAGGCGACGAGCCTCGTGCCCGCGCTGCCAGCCCGCGCTGCCAGCCCTCGCTATCGGCGGACAACGCTCCAGGTGGAGGCATCGCTGGCGCCGGCCCTCAGGCTCACCGTGCTCACAGCTTGCTCACGGCAGGACGACACCCATCGGCACAGGACGACGCCAAACGACACAGGACGACACGTGGAAACGAGATCCCGTGCCGAGCACGCCAACCTTAGGATCCGATGCCCGAAAGGGCGTGGGAGTTCGACTCTCCCCTCTCGCACCTCCTTCTAGCCTCCCGTCCTCCAAGGCGTTGAGCAGTAGGCTCGGGCAGTTCTCGCATCGGAGGGTGCACGCTCCTGCTGAGGGGGCAGGAACGCACCCCACACTACGGGAGGTGGGGATCATGAGAAGGGCGATGTTCGTCTTCGCGACCGCGCTCGTCGTCGCATCCGTTTCGATCGGGGCGTTCGGCCTCAACGTCGCGGTCGGACAGACAGAGATCCACGTGGTGTCGCTCACGGCCAACCATAAGTTCATCACCGTCGACAGCGAGAGGGACGGATTCGGCGCGGGTGATCGGATCGTCGCCTGGGAACCGTTGTTCGCCGCGGACAGGGTCACCCGAGTGGGCAGGGCGTCCTGGGACTGCGTCGGGATCCAGGGGAAGAGCGGCACGGCCAAGAGGGTGATGTGCGTCGGTCTGTGGGAGCTCGAAGGTGGACAGATCACGCTCCGATACGTTCAGGACCTGCCGACCGACGGGATCTTCGCCGACTTCACATTCGCGGTGACGGGTGGCACCGGCACCTACGCGAATGCCGCCGGCGAGGGCAACTTCACTGGGTTCGAGGAGTACGGCGACTTCGTCATCACTCTCGAAGGCTGACCGTTGCGACGGACGGACCGCACATCCAGATCGCGTGCTGTCTCATGCACGATGCCGGGCGGCAAGTTCAGGCACGTCTCAGCCCGCGAGGGCGGATGGTCCTTCGTCTTCAGTCCGAAGCGAGGACCCACATCTCCTTGAACGGAGTCGTGACGTGCCATGTCGTCTCAACGCCGGACGGCAACGAGAACAGATCCCCCACCCCAAGATCCAGGGTTCCGCCATCCGCGATCTCGATGCGCACAGACCCTTCTAGGATCAGGGCGACTTCTCGATGCTCCGGCGTCCATGGCACCGGGCCATCGACGCTCGAGAACCGCGTGAAGCCCGCCCGCAAACCGTCGCCGTGCACGAGCTGATGCATCTCACTTCCTGGCACTTCAGGGTCGGGCTCCCAGGCGTCGGTCGAGGCTTCGGAAACGAACACTCCGGGATGCGGTTCCATCGCACTCTCCTTCCACGTTCCGCTCAGCCGCTCAACTCGCCGAGCAGGCCGGGTCGTAGGGCTCGCCCGGCAGGAAGAGCGACCACTCGCGCTGCGTCAGCGTCCGCGAGGCGATCGAGCACGCCTGCTCCGCCCATCGTCGCGGGTCGAGCTCCCACGTCGCGACGAGCCCGCCCGTCGACAACGTCACGAGCCGGCGCCCGTCCACGAGGTGGGCGTCGATCCACTCGTTGTCCTGGTGCGGGAGCGTCGCCCCGAGCTGGGCCAGGGTCCTCGCGTCCCACAGCTTCACGGTGCCATCCGTGCCCGACGTGATGATCGTCTGGCCGTCCGGCGTGTACGCGACCGACAAGACGAACCCCGCCACCGCCGTGACGGCCTCGCCTCGCTGTCGGCCCGTCGTGGCGTCGAGGACCTTCAGCGAACCGTCCTGCCAGGTCCCGACGGCGACCGACGCGCCGTCGGGCGACCACGTTGGGGTGCTGAAGAACTCGTCGGTCTGCTCACGCCACCGTTGCTCGCCGCTCGCGACGTCGAAGACCGCGACCGAGGATGATGCTGCGGCCGGCTCGCCGATGCCGACCGCGAGCGACGAGCCGTCCCGGCTCACGGCGACGCGGATGGCCGCGCCGGCGTACGCGTCCACGTCGGCGGGCTCGTCGAACAGCCGGATCTCGCGCTGGACCTCCTGCGTCTCGGGATCCCAGAAGACGACCCGGCCGTCGTCGTTCGCGGTGACCAGCGAGCCGTCGGGCGCGAACGCCATGCCGTTCACCCACCCCAACCTGGACGCCTCCCACCGCGCCGTCTCCTCGCCGGTGACGAGGTCGTACGCGACCACCTCTCGGTTCTCGCCCGAGACGACCACGGTGCCGTCATCGGGCGCGATCACGATCTGGTCGACGAAGCCGGTGATGCCGTCGGGGAAGACCGGGTCACTCGCCAGCAGCTCGTCGACCCGCTCGTCGCTCCAGGGGTCCGCCGTCCACCTCGTCGCGCCTGTCGCGGGGTCCAGCGCGATGATGCTGCCGTCGCCGAGAGACGAGATCGCCGTCGAGCGATCGGACGTCGCGGCGGAGGCGACGGTCATGAACGACCCCTCGGTCCCGACCGGGCTATCGGTGAAGGAAACCGAACGCCCGAGCCGGCGTTCGCCGCTGAGGTCCCACGCGATCACCTTACTGTCCAGGCCCACCGTGAACGCGGTGCTTCCGTCCACGTCGAAGGTCGGCGCCGCCGCCACCCGGCCCGCGTGGCCGTGCAGGATCTCGCGGAGCTTCCCGTCGCCGACGTCCCAGACGAAGACGTCGCGGTCGTCCGCCGTGCTGAGGAGCGACGTCCCGTCGGGCGAGAACCCGAGGCCCTGAACGGATGCGTTGTGCCGGCCGTCGAGCACCTGGTCCTCGCCGCTCTCGACGTCGACGAGCGAGACCGTGCCGTCGGTCCGGCCCACCGCGAGCGTTCGGCCGTCCGGCGAGATCGCCGAGGCGAACCCGTCTCGCGGCTCGACCCGGCCGATCTCCTCGAGCGTCTCGGGGTCCCGGATGGAGACCACGACCTCCCCCTCGAACGAGTTCCCGTACAGAACGAGGTCGCCGCCGCGCGCGAACTCGATGCGATCGACAATGAAGTCGAGCTCGATCGGCTGCGTCCCCACCTCCGCCCCGTCCACCGGATCGCGGTCGACCACGAAGAACGCAGGTTCCCCCGCGTCCGGACACGGCCGGCATTCGAGCGAGACGAAGGTCGATCCGTCGGGACGGAACGCGGTGGCGGTCGCGAAGGCCGCGAAGTTGGCGCCTTCGGGCAGCGGCACCGTCCGCGTCTCGCCGGTGGCGGTGTCGGCCAGCCCGATCTTCGGGCCGTCCTCGAACGTCGAGCCGGCGATCACCGCGCCGTCGGGGCTGACGTCGAACCAGATCTGCTCGTCGAACGTGGCCACGTTCCGCAGCTCGAGCGCGTCGGTGTCGTAGATCGCGACGCCGCCCGTGTTGTCGGTGACGGCGAACGTCGACCCGTCCGCCGACGAGCGGATCAGGAGCGCTCGGTCGCCCGTGCCCGAGAGCACGGCGATCGCCCCCGGCCCCTTCAGCAGGCTCGCGAGGAGCGTGCTCTGGGTCTCGACCGAGTCCGAGATCTCGTAGGCCTGGCGTGCGAGCAGCAGCGACAGGTCGAGGTCGTCCTCCACGACCGCCTGCGCGCCGAGGCGCTGGGCCGTCGCGACCGTCGCCGCCTCCTCCGCCCGCCCGCGCTGGACGAGTGCGAGCCCACCGGCGACGAGAGCCACCACCAGGAAGACCGCGACACCGACGAGCAGCCCCCGGAGTCGCCGGTTCGTGCGACGCTGCCGTTCGGCTTCACGCTCGGTAGCCTCGCGGCTGGCGCTCAGGAACTCCCGCTCGAGGTCGTTCAGCTCGAGCGTGTGATCGGTCGTCCAGTCCAGGGCGGAGGCGAGCCGAGCGCCACGGTAGAGCTCGCTCGGGTCTCGCTCGGAGCCGGCCCACCCCCGGGCCGTCTCGATCAGGTGCGCGTGCAGCACGCGTCCGGCGCGGTCCTCGTCGATCCAGCCGCGGAGGCGCGGCCACTCGCGCAGGAGCGCCTCGTGCGCCACCTCGGCGACCCCTTCGGAGACCGTCACCAGGCGGCGGTCGGTCAGCACGCCGACCACGCGGGCGACGTCCTGGTTGCGTTCGGCGTCGAACTCCGCGAGCGGGACGCGTCGTCGCACCAACGCGTCCCCCTGGCCGGTCCCGGCTAGGCGGAGGAGCACGGCCCGCGCGACCGCCCGCTGTTCCGTCGTGAACCCGCCGTAGACCTCCTCGGCCAGTCGAGACACGGCGCCGCGGACACCGCCGGTCTCGACGTAGGCCTCCAAGCGGATCCCCCGACCTTCGCGCCGACCCCACAGCTCGAGGAGCGCGGTGGAGAGCAGCGGGAGCGCCCCGGGCTCGTCGAGGACCTCGGCGACGAGCGCCTCCGTAAGCGCCGGTTCGACGTGCACCCCGACCCGCAGGGCCGGCTGCTCGATCGCGCGGCGATACTCGTCGGCCGTCATGGGACCGACGAGCACGTGATTCGCGCCGAGGAGCTCGGCCAGGGCGGGGTCGTCCGCGCACCGTCCGTAGAAGTCGGCTCGGATCGCGAGGACCACGGTCACCCTTCCGGCGGGGTCGTTCGCGGCGCTGGAGACGATGCCGAGGAACCGGGTGCGCTCCGCCCCATCCGCGCAGGCCGTGAACGTCTCCTCGAACTGGTCCACGACCACGAGCACGCGCTCATCGGGCCCGAAGGCATCGCCGAGCCCACCCAGCACGTCGCTTCGGTGCGCGAGCTCCGGGACCGCCTCGGTCAGCGCTCGGTGAAGGGCCGCGATCGGATGGTCGCCCGGCCGCGTCAACACCACGCGCCACTCCTCGCTTCCGGGCAGGACCCCACTCCGGATCGCGGGGATGAGGCCGGCGCGGACCACGGAGGACTTGCCACTTCCCGACGGCCCCACGATCCCTAGGAGCGAGGCTCCCGCCAGGCGAGCCACGAGTTCGGCCACGAGCCGTTCGCGGCCGAAGAACAGGTCGGCATCGTCCGGCTCGAACGACGCGAGGCCCTTGAAGGGCGAGCCGTCCGCATCCACAGCCCCGCCGCGGTCCGCGGTCGCGTACAGGCGGGTGCGCTCGCGGATCATCTGCAGGTCCACGACGTTGTCGGCGAGCTCGGACTCGACCGACCGCAGGTCGCTCCGTCCCGTAGCGGCACGTGACGCTGCGGTTCCCAGCCGCCGACTCGCCTCGGCGTACGCCCACTCGCTCACCTGCCGGTGAACGCGGCGAGGCACCCCGCCGGTCGCCTCGAGCAGCGACGCCGGCAGGTCCTCGGCCGACCCGCCGAGGTAGAGCCCGGCGATCTGTCGGACGTCGTCCAGCTCGAGCGGCTCCGGGCGGACGACCCCGTCCGCGAGCTCCGCCAGGTCCGACCTCGGAAGCGCGGAGTCGTCCCCGGCGACGACGCACAGGGTCCGGGATCCGGCCACGCGTCGGCGCAGTGCGGGCAGGTCGATCGCCTCGGGCCGGACCTCGAGGTCGTCCACGACGAGCAGGTGCGGCACGGCGGGGTCGAGCGTCCCGAGGATCTCGGCCGGGTCGCCGGCGTCTCGCAGGCTCAGGTACGCGATCGGCGCGCCGTCGTGAGATACGGACGCCGCGAGCTCCGCGACCAGGCGCGTCTTCCCGATCCCGGGCGGACCCAGCACGAGGAGCGCCGCGCCCTCGTCCCGTCGCGCGAGCCGCCAGGCCCAACGGAGCCGGTGGAGCTCCCGTTCGCGGCCGACGATCGGCGTCGTCGTGTCGAGCGCTCGCGGCACCTCCGACGGCGCAGGCGAGGATCGGTCCGCGAGCTCGAACCTCGCGGCGAGCGCATCGGGGTGGAGGTCGATCGGCGCGACGCGCGAGACGCGGACCGGCTCGTCCAGGCCCTTCATCTCGAACGCCCCGTGTTCGTGGACCGCGAGGCCCTCGACCGGCCCGGCCAGATCGAGCACGCCGGCGCTCGCGAACACCTCGCCGGCTCCCGCCTTGCCGCACAGTCGAGCCGCCAGGTTGAGCGCGCCGCCCCGGAACCCGCCCTCCACAGGGATCGCGGCCCCGGCGTCCAGGCCGATCCCCACACGCAGCGGCAGGGCCGGGTGGAGCCCCACCTCGTCCGCGAGCACGAGCTGGAGATCGACGGCGGCGCGGAGCGCGGCCGGGGCCGACGCGAAGACCGCCAGTGCCTCGTCCCCACGCAGCTCGATGACGTCGCCGCCGTGGGCCTCGACACCTTCGCGGGCGATCTCGGCGAAGGTGGCGGCCAGCACCGCGGCCGCCGCATCTCCCCGGCTCTGCGTGAAGGAGGTGTAGCCGCGGACGTCCGCGATCAGGAAGGTGAGGATCCTGCTCCGCGTATCGCTCCCGCGAGCGACATCGACGCCCATCCTCTCCCCCCCACCGTCGAGCGGGCCTACCGGCTGATCGTTGCGGGGATGCTTCCAGGTCGGGCCGAGCCAAGCAACTGC
>DASSJM010000097.1:0-7809 GCA_035691205.1 Actinomycetota bacterium | reverse complement strand
AGGCGCACGTCATCGAACGGCCCCAGGAACCACCGGCCCGCCTTGGCCGCCTCCAGCGAGGAGCCGGTGACCACCATGCCGAGCACGAACCCGACCAGCCCGATCACCAGCACGACCGGGATCACGAGCGGGCGCTTGATGAGCCGCGTCGCGACCAGGAGCAGCAGGCCCAGGGCGACCGCGGGGAGCCAGAGCTGCACGGCCGACCACGGCAGCAGGTCGCCGAACGTATCGAGCGTCGGGAGCACGCCCGAGGCGACGTAGACGCCACCCTTGAACAGGAGCCACCCCGTGCCGGCCAGGAAGCCCCCCACGACCGGGTAGGGCACGAACCGGATCAGGTTGCCGCGCCGCAAGGTCCCCAGCACCGAGAACGCCACCCCGCACAGGACGGTCACGACCAGCGTCACGGCGACGACGGTGAGGAAGGCCCGGCTGGTGCCCCCGAAGGTGTCCAGCGCGGTGGACGCGGCAACGACCGCGAGGACGGCCGCGACCGACGCCTGCAGACCGCCGACCACGCCCCGGGAGCCGGCGCGCCACGCGAGGATCGCGAGCGTCAGCACCGCCGCTCCCAGATACAGGCCGATGCCGTCGGCGAGGTAGCTCTCGATGTAGCCACCGAACACGAGCGCCGCGAACGCGACCACGAGGATCGTTTCCACCGCCCCGATGATCACCCCGGCGAAGACCGAGGACCCCAGGCCCCCGGAGCGACGCTGTTCGGACACGGTCCCCTCCCCTCCCGACCCGTGGGGGAGGACTCTACGCCAGCGGCGATCCCGAGTCGCCTGCAGCTCGTGGTCCCCGTGCGGATGACGCTGGCCTGACCCGAACATCGGAGGCAACGTTCCCTCGCCCCCGAGGATCCATCTACGAGATGGACGTGCCGCTGGAACTCGTGGCTGAATCACCCCGGGAGGAGGGGACGGTCCTGGCGGAGCCGCTCAGCTTCGAGGCCTTCTTCGAGACCGAGGCGAGGACCCTGTTCCGGCGACTGTGCGCGGTGACCGGGAACGCCGCCGAGGCCGAGGAGATCATGCAGGACGCGTTCCTCGCCCTGTGGGAGCGCTGGGACCGCATGGGCACGATCAACGATCCGACCGCGTACCTGTACCGGACGGCGATGAACGTCTTCCGCAAGCGAAGCCGCCGAGCCGCCCTCGCTCTGCGCCGGGCGCTCGCGCTCGGGCCGGAGGTCGCGCCCTTCTCGGAGATCGACGAGCAGCAGGACGTCATCGCGGCGTTGTCCGAGCTCAGCCCTCGGCAACGGGCGGCGCTGGTGCTGACCGACGTCCTGGACTACTCGAGCGAGGAGGCGGCGCGGGTGCTCGGCGTGACCGCCGGCACGGTGCGCGGGCTCGCCTCGCGCGCGCGGGAGAACCTGAGACGGCAGATCGGAGAGCGTGCATGAACGAGACCCGGGACCTCCTCGAGCGCGTCGGCGACCGATTCGCCTTCCCCGATCACGCCTTCGAACGGCTCGAGCGCCGACGCGACCGCAGGCGCCGGAACCAGCGCGTCACCGCCGGGCTCGTCGGGGCCGCGGTCTTCGTGGCCGCGATCTGGATCGTGACGACGGGCGGACCGTCCGACCGAACCCGGTCTACGGTGGTCCCCGGAGGTGCGGGGACCGGACCCGGCGTGACCGGCCCGACCGAGCCGACGATCGCGCCCGGAACGGGAGGCATCGTCGGGCTTCCCCTCGAGGGGGCGACGCCGAGCACGCCGGAGCACGGACGGCTCGTCCTGTACCTCGAGGGCAGCACGGGGGGGTCGTGGACCGCGATGTGGGTGTACGCCGACGGCCGCGTGATCTGGGGCGACGTCGGACCTTTCGGGGTCCTCCCGGCGGGCGCTCCGGCCGAAGGGGCCACCGGGTTCGTCGAGCAGCACCTCACGCCTTCGTGGGTCGAGTCACTGCAGGACCAGGTGATCTCGACCGGGCTCTTCGAAGACGACCTGGCGCTCTTGCGCGGCCCAGGCGATCCCGCCTTCATCACGATCCGAGCGCGCAACGGGGACCGACTCGTGTGGCTGACGTGGGCGGTGCAGGAGAACTACCGCGTCCCCAAGGACGCGCCGGCGGCTACGCCGGAGCAGGCGAACGCCATCAAGGGGATCTACTCGCTCCTGGCCGATCCGACCTCGTGGCCGGCGAGCGCGTGGGAGAACCAGGATCCCCAGACGTTCGTGCCGTCCAGGTACCAGGTGCGGCTCCGGGTCTTCCCCGATCAGGGCCCCGGGCCCGACGTGACCGTCGGCGAGCGTGAGGTGGCACTGCTCCCGGGGCCGGCGGCGGAACTCCTCCGGCAGGCGTCGAAGCTCGACCCGGCGGGCTACGAGATGACGACCGAGGACGCCCGTGCGTTCGCCGAGGCACTCATCGAGGGCGGGCTCGAGCCGTTGTCGATGCCGATGGGCGAGGCCGTCGTACGCTTCTCGCTCGAGCACCCCGATCACCCTGGGAACTCGCTCTTCATCTTCTTCGGACCGGTGCTGCCCCACGGCGAGGCGGTCTTCCTTGGCCCCGGGTGAGATCAGTCGACAAGGCGTGCATGGGCGGAGGTACCGCTTCCTGCTCAGCGAGGAGTCGATCCGACTCTGGGAGCGGAACCGCGCCGACGAGGTGAACGACGCGGCGGGGAGCAGACCGTGGCGCCTACACGTTCTTCCCCCCAAGTCCTCCTGGTGGTGCATGCGGGTTCAAGAAGCCCCGTGGTCCCTCCGACCACCCACGAATCGTCACCACACCGCGATGCCCGCGAGGAGGTGTTACGCATGAACGCTGCGAACGTGATGACGAAGGGACCGACGCGCATCAAAGTCGCGGTCGCGGCACTGGTGCTATCGCTCGCCGTCGGCGTGTCGCCGGCCTCCGCGACGCCGGCGGAGCCGTGTTCGCTCGGGGACGCGCGGGAGCAGTTCGAGACATTCCCGCTCACGTTCGAGGGGATCCCGCCGTGCCAGTACCGGCTGTTCTTCGACGGACAGACCTTTACCTTCGGTGAGGACGACTACTTCCTGGGCGGTGTCGTCAGTCTCGCAGACTACGACCCTTCCCTGGAGGGCAGCCGTGACGCGGCGATCGCGCTACTCGAAGCGGAGACCCTCCAGACCTGGATCGCCGAGGTGACGGCGAGCGGGATCGGCGAGCTGGTCGAGCAGCCGCTGATGCGGACGGCCCTGAAGAGCGGCAGTAACGACCAGTCTGGGAGCTACGTCTGGGTGCAGTGGGGGCTCATCACCCGGTTGCCGCCGGGTGAATACGTGAGCGTGACCGAGTCCTCGTCCCCGACCTTCGGCGATGAGACCTGGACCGTCCACCTCATCATCACGGAGGAGGTCTCGTGAACATCGAGCCTGCCAGGCGCGCGCACCATGGGGAACCGCACCCTGCATGGCGGGCCACGGCACTCGTTGCCGCGCTGATGGTCAGCACCGTCCTGCTGACGACGGCAGCGCTCGGGCAGGCCGATGACACAGTCCACACGGGATGCCTGCGGCCGAACGGGATGTAGGGCGTGAGGGTTCAGGATGCTCCGGTGGCTGCACCGCGGGATGCGGTCGAGCGCGTGTGGCGGGACGACGGCCCCAGGCTGTGGCGCTCGCTCGTAGCGTACGGCGGCGACCCCGAGCTCGCGAGCGACGCGATGGCCGAGGCGTTCGCGCAGGCACTCGGGCGCGGTACGGCGATCGATTCGCCGCACCGCTGGATCTGGCGCGCGGCGTTCCGCATCGCGGCCGGTGAGCTCAAGGAGCGCCGGCGGGTAGCGCTCGCGATCGCGCCTGAGGTGGTCGTCGACCTGCCCGAACCGGTCGTGGACCTCGTGCGCGCGCTCCGCACCCTCAGCCCGAACCAACGTGCCGCCGCCGTCCTGTCCCTGTACGCCGACCTGACCACGCGCGATGTCGCCCGGATCCTCGGGTGCAGCCAGGCGACCGTGCGCGTCCACCTCTCCCAAGCCCGCAGGCGTCTGAAGGCGCAGCTGGAGGACACCGATGCCTGATCTCCGCGAACGCTTCCGCGCGCTCGACGACCTCGAGGTTCCCGACGTGATGACCCAGGCCCGCCTGATCGGGCCGAGGCCGCCGCAGCTCGAGCCTCCGCCAACGACCCGGCGGATCGGAGCGCTCGTGCTGGTCGCCGCGATCGCGATCGTCGCGGTGGTGCTCGGCGCTCGAGCGCTTCGTCAGCCGGTCAGCGTGCCGGCGACCACGGGACCCGACGTTGCGCCGGATCGCGAACGGGTGGGCTTCATCGGCCTCCCGCCGGAGGGAGCGACGCCGAGCACACCGAGCACCGGCGAGCTGGTCGTCAGCCTGTACGGGAGAAGCACCACCGACGGAGGCCTCCGCTTCAGGGCCTGGGTGTACGCCGACGGGCGGATCGTCTGGGATAAGGAGGGCGACTACCCCTACGGCGCGAACGGGTCGACGACGGGCTACCTCGAGCAGCGCCTCACTGCCGAGGGTGTCGAGCTTCTGCGGTCGGAGATCGTCGAGACCGGGTTGTTCGATCGCGACCGAGCCCTCCGCAGCGAGGGCGTCATCTGGGGGCTCGCGCAGGTACGGCTCGGTGACCGGCTCGTCGAGGTCGACTGGGACCAGGATCCGCGGGGCGAGACGCGCCTGCACTTCACCGACGCAACGCCTGAGCAGGCGATCGCGCTCGAGCGGTTGGATGCGTTGCTCACGCACCCGGCCTCGTGGCTACCGAGGAGCGCGTGGGAAGACCAACAGATCCGGGCATACGTGCCGTCGAGGTTCGCGGTCTGCTATTCCGCGGCGCACGGAGGGATCGGATCGTCCGCCGTCCTGCGCGTGCTTCCGGACGGCGCCGCGAACCTCCTCCGCGCCACCGCTGACGGATCGGATGCCTCCTGCTCTGACGTGGCGATCGAGGAGGCCCGCACGCTCGTCGAGATCCTCGATGACGCTGGGCTCGAGAGGGACGAGCGCAGCGCGCACATCAGGCTGGGCTACAGCTTCGAGCCCTCGGTCCCGCTGGCTCCTGGTCCCATCGAGAACACGGTCGACATCTTCTTCGAGCCGTACCTGCCGCACGGCGAGTTCGTGGAGTGTTCGCCCTGCGGATGACGTGAGGGAGGGGTCCGAGTGGGAGGGTCGAGATGACGAGCACGCGCACACACTCCTGGATCAGCTTCGTCGCGATCCTGGCTCTCGTCGGGGCGGCCTGCAGGTCCCCGTCGACCTCGGCGACCGGATCCTCGGATGTCACGCCAACGCCCACTGGCGCGGCGGAGGAGACCCGGTCGCCCATCTACGCACTCGGGGAGTTCCCACCGTTCTCCGAAGAGCCCCTCCCAAGCTCAACGGGGCAAGCGCTCCAGGCCGCACTCGACGCGACCATCGAGGATGGCGGGTTCCACGGCGTCACCGCGGCGGTCGTCGTCGCCGACCAGGGGAGCTGGGCCGGCGCCGCCGGCTCCGCGGACGGGGTCCCTCTGACCCCGGACTCGGAGACACCGACCCACAGCTCGGGCAAGACCATCGTCGCCGCCGAGGTCCTTCGGCTGGCCGAGGACGGCATGCTCGGGCTCGATGATCTGGCCTCGGCGTATCTGCCCCCGGAGCTCGCGTTCTTCGATGCGAACGGGGCCACGATCCGCCAGGTGCTAGGGATGCGGAGCGGCATCCCCGGTCTGAAGGAGTTCACCTCGGATGGCGGCTACTACCCGGCCGAGCGGGCGTCGTCTGCCGTCGAGGTGTTCAAGATGCTGCCCGAACCGAAGAGGAGCCCCCCGACCAGCGCCGGATACGCGAGCACCAACTACGTCCTGCTCGGAGCGATCATCGAGCACGTCACCGGGCAGCCACTGGCCGAGGCCCTACGTTCCGGCGTCCTCGACGACCCCGGCTTCGAGGGCCTCGTCCACACGGTCGAGGACGCGCTGTCCGCCGACGGGTACGGGGTCCGGGCGACGCCGGGGGCCCTGGCCCGTTGGGGATACGAGCTGTACGGGGGCTTCGTGCTCTCCGACGCCTCGCTCGGCGCGATGACCGACTTCCAGGGCGAGTGGTACGGGCTGGGGGTCATGGACCTATCGAGTGAGTACGCCACCCAGGCCATCGGCCACGAGGGATCGAGCTCCGCGCCGCAGTGCTGCTCGCTGATCCGGCTCGTGGCGTTCCCGGAGGAGGGGATGGTCGTCTCGGTCCAGGCCAACACGCCGGCGACGGACGACCCGTACGGGACCTACAACGGTGACGTGGTTCGCTTGACGCAGGCCCTGCGGGACGTGGCGCTGGGGTGAGTCGCACCTCCGGAGAGGGGACCCTCAAGGTCTGTCTCCGCTGTGACTGGGAGGGCGACGCGAGGGGGTTGGAGTGCCCTCGCTGCGGGGTGCCGATCTACCTGGTGACCGCTCCCCGACTCGGGCGCTCGGCGGCGCCGGCGATGGGCGACCACGCGGAGCGGAAGCTCGACGCTGCTGGAACGGAAGGACGATCCGGCTCCCCCGGTCGGTCCGCCCGCTCGGCCGGCGCGCTCGTACTCGTAGCGCTCACGCTGACCATCGCCGCGGGCACCTGGCTCGGCTCACGGGAGAGGAGCCGAGCCCCAGCTGCCTCGTCCAAGCCCGCGGCCGGGCCGTCCTCCATCGACGGGAGCTCATCCACCTCGCCCGCTCCGACCTCGCCAACCCCGGCCGGCTCCATCGGGTTCGTCGGCCCCACGAGGCGGATGCTGAACGTAGGAGGCGTGCCGTTCTCCTTCCGCGTGCGTTCGAGCGGCTGGGAGAGCTTCGGGGACATCTCGATCAACAAGTCGATCGTGGGGCCGCAGGGCGCGGAGGCGATCGTCTTCTGGACCAGCTTCCCCGACGGCGACATCGCCGATCCGTGCTTCGACGTTCTGGGGCCGAGGGCCGGTCGATCGACGGACGACCTCGCGGCCGCCGTGGCGGCGGCGCCGGGGACCGAGCTCGTGACGGCGCCTTCGGACGTCACGGTCGGCGGACTGCCCGCCGATCGCGTGGTGGTCATCGTCCGCGAGCATGCCGGCTGCGCGCCCGGCTACTTCTTCCGCTGGGAAGACGTCGAAGCGGGTGCGTTCTGGACGAGGAGCGGCGCGGGAAGCACGATCCGGGTGTGGATCGTCGACGTCGGCGGCACGTTCATCGTCGTCGAAGCGGCAACGTCCGAGCAGGCCGACGCCGATCTCGTCGACGAGGTCCACCGGATCGTCCGGTCGATCCGCTTCGAGGCGCTCTTCGACACCTCATGAGGAGGGCCCCCCGTGCCTACGGCGAGGAGCACGCCTCGGTGTGGATGTACTGGCGGCACTCCTCGTCGGTGAGCGAGCGCGTGACGTTCTCGCGTGCGATCTCGAGCAGGTCGTCGATGTCGAGCGCCCAGATCCGGGCCATGCCGCCGCCAACGGTCGCGAGCATCGAGCCATCCGGGCTGAAGGCGATCTGGCCGCCTTCGTCGTGCCCGTCGAGGACGAGTACCTCCTCGCCCGAGCCGGCGTCGAACAGCCGGACGGTCCCATCGGGGTCCATCTCGGCGAGTCGAGACCCGTCGGGGCTGAACGCGATGTCGTACGGACGCTCCTGGCTCGAGGGCAGGGTCGCGAGCAGGCGCCCCGTCCGCACGTCCCACACCGTGGTGTCGTCGGAGTCCACAGCGATCCTGCTCCCGCTCGCATCGAATGAGATGACCTCGGACCCGGACAACGAGAGCTCCGCGATGACCTCGTTGGTTGCCCACCGCCAGATCTTGACCTGGTCGCCGTCCTCTTCGTCGGTGCCGCTGACCGCGACGAGCCCGTCGGGACCGAAGTGA
>DASSJM010000096.1:0-11866 GCA_035691205.1 Actinomycetota bacterium | reverse complement strand
CGTCCGGCCTCAAGACGCCATTCTTGAGCGTGAACGCCCCGGTGCCGTGACGATCAGTGGCGCGTGCCGTCAGCGCCAACTTCCCAGGTCATGCCCGAGTAGAGGAGCTTGCCGAGATCGCCAGCGCCCTGCTTCTCGATCGCGTCCTGGATCTGCGCGTTCGCGAGCTGGTCGTAGGTCGGCTTCTCCTGGCGGTACAGCACGCCCATCGGCATCGGGAAGTCCGGCTGCACGAGCTGCGCGAGCAGGTGCGCGTAGAGCTGGCTGCCGTGCTCGTCGTGGACGAGGAGCTTCGAGGTGTCGCCACCGACGACGTCGACGATCTCGGGCTTCATGCCGGCACCGAGCGCGATGCCCTTGGTGCCGTCGGCGAACACCAGCGGCTTGCCCTGCTCGAGCTTGATCTGCTTGCCCTTCGGGTCGTCCTTGACGCCTTCCCACACGCCGTCGTTGAACACGGGGCAGTTCTGCAGCATCTCGATGAAGACCGCGCCCTTGTGCTTGTAGGCTTCCTCGAGGATCTTGCCCATCAGCTTCGCGTCGGTGTCGGCCGCGCGGGCGACGAACGTCGCGCCGGCGCCGAGCGCGAGCGAGATCGGGTTGAGCGGATGATCGATCGAGCCGGTCGGGGTCGACGGTGCGCGCGTGCCGAGCGCGGAGGTCGGCGAGTACTGGCCCTTGGTGAGGCCGTAGATCTGGTTGTTGAACATCAAGATGGTGAGGTTCACGTTGCGGCGGAGGGCGTGGATCAGGTGGTTGCCGCCGATCGACAGCCCGTCACCGTCGCCGGTCACGACCCAGATGGACAGGTCGGGGTTGGCGGTGGCGATGCCGGTCGCGATCGCCGGCGCTCGACCGTGGATCCCGTGGACGCCGTAGGTGTCCATGTAGTACGTGAAGCGCCCCGAGCAACCGATACCGGAGACGAAGACGGTCCGGTCCGGCTCGATCCCGAGCTCGGGCATGAAGCCCTGGACCGTCGCGAGGATCGCGTAGTCGCCGCAGCCCGGGCACCACCGGACCTCCTGGTCGCTTGTGAAGTCCTTCTTGGTCAGCGTTCCGGCCGCGGTGCCGCCGTCGTCGTTTGCGCTGTCGTTGGCGCTCACTCCTGCATCACCTTCACGATCTCCGCCTCCAGCTCGTCCAGGTGCAGCGGCAGACCCTGGACCTTCGTGTAGCTCCGAGCGTCGACGAGGTACCGGCCGCGGACGAGAAGCGCGAGCTGCCCGAGGTTGAGCTCGGGGATCAGGACCTTCCGGTACGACCGCACGACCTCACCGAGGTTGGCGGGGAACGGGTTGAGGTGGACGAGCTGTGCGGTCGCCACCTTCATCCCTCGCTCTCGGACGCGGCGTGCGGAAGCGCGGATCGCGCCGTCGGTCGAGCCCCAGCCGAGGACGAGCAGCTCGGCGTTGCTGTCGGGGTCATCCACCTCCACGGGCAGGATGTCGTCGACGATGCCCTGGACCTTGGCCGCGCGCAGGGCGGTCATCCGGGCGTGGTTGTCGGGGTCGTAGCTGATGTCGCCCGTCCCCTCCTCCTTCTCGAGCCCCCCGATCCGGTGCCGCAGTCCGGCGGAGCCCGGGATCGCCCACGGGCGGGCCAAGCGTTCGTCCCGCAGGTACGGCAGGAACTCCTGGCCCGCGTTCGGTCCGGTGGCGAAGGCGGGATCGATGACCGGGAGCGAGTCCACGTCCGGGATCAACCACGGCTCGGAGGAGTTCCCCAGGAACGTGTCCGACAGCACGATCACGGGGGTTCGGTAGGTCACGGCCAGGCGGGCGGCCTCGATCGCGGCGTCGAAGCAGTGTGCGGGCGACCGGGCGGCAACGACCGGCATCGGCGACTCCCCGTGCCGCCCGAACATCGCGAGCAGCAGGTCGGACTGCTCGGTCTTCGTCGGCATCCCCGTCGACGGACCGGCCCGCTGAACGTCCACGATCACCATGGGGAGCTCGAGCGTCACCGCCAGGCCGAGCGTCTCCGCCTTCAGGTCCATGCCCGGACCGCTCGTGCCCGTGACCCCGAGGTTCCCAGCGAAGGACGCACCGAGCGCCACGTTGGCCGCCGCGATCTCGTCCTCGGCCTGCAGCGTCATGACGCCGAAGTTCTTCAGCCGCGACAGCTCGTGGAGCAGCTCGGAGGCGGGCGTGATCGGGTAGCTCGCGTAGAAGAGCCGGAGTCCGCTGCGCTCGGCGGCGGCGACGAGCCCCCAGGCCAGGGCCTGCGCGCCCGAGACGTTCCGGTAGGTCCCGGGGCGGACGGGCGCCGGCTTCACCTCGAAGGACGTGCCGAACAGCTCGGTCGTCTCGCCGAAGTTGTAGCCGGCCTTGAAGGCCGCGACGTTGGCCTCGTAGACCTGCGACTTGTCCGCGAACTTCTTGTGGAGCCAGTTCAGCGTGACCTCGGTCGGCCGTCCGAACATCCACGAGACGAGGCCGAGCGCGAAGATGTTCTTCGAGCGCTCCGCCTCCTTCCGGGTGAGGCCGAGCTCCTCCACCGCCCGCACCGTGATCGAGGTCATCGGGACCTCGTAGACCTGGTAGCCGTCGAGCGTCCCGTCGTGCCGAGGGTCGGCCGCGTAGCCCGCCTTCTCGAGGTTGCGCTGCGTGAACGCATCCTCGTTCAAGATCAGGATGCCGCCCTTCTCGACCTGACCGAGCTCGGCACGCAGGGCGGCGGGGTTCATCGCGATCAGGACGTTGGGGTGGTCTCCCGGCGTCAGGATGTCGGTCGACGCGAACTGGATCTGGAACGCCGACACGCCGTGAACGGTGCCCGCGGGCGCCCGGATCTCCGCCGGGAAGTCGGGCAGGGTCGCGAGGTCGTTCCCGAACACGGCCGTGGCATTGGTGAACCGATCGCCGGTCAGCTGCATCCCGTCACCCGAGTCGCCGGCGAACCGGATGACGACGCGCTGCCGTTCCTCGACCTGCTTGGTCATCCTCCGGCCGGGCGTGGCCCGGCCACCCTCCTTCGATCTCCGAGGGATCCCTACGCTTCCCTAGACTACCCGCCTCGCCCGGGAGCGCCGGCCGCCACCCGATAGATTGTCGGGCGGGCGAGCGCCCGGATCGGAGACGGAGCCGTGGCCTACAAGCGGATCGTGGTCGCAACCGACGGATCGGCATCGGCCGAGACGGCCGAGCACGTCGCGGCGACGCTGGCGGCCGCGGTGAAGGCCCGGCTCACGATCGCCCACGCGTACGTCAACCCCGCCCGGGCGGACGAGGCGGTGGAGCGAGCCATCCGGCTCGCGGAGGGCGAGGGCTCGAAGGTCGAGGTGGCCCTGTCCGCCGAGGAACCCGCCGACGCGGTGATCGCCGCCGCCGCCGAACGCGACGCCGACCTCATCGTGATCGGCAGCGTGGGGTTCGCGGCCTCCGAGCAGCTGTTCGGCAGCGTCTCGCGGAAGGTGGTCACCCACGCCCCGTGCGACGTGCTGCTCACCCGGTCCCGCCCCGAGGGCGAGCGCCCGCATGGCAACCCGCCCTACCGACACCTGCTCGTCGCGACCGACGGCTCCGTCACAGCGGACCGGGCGGCCCGCAAGGGGTACGCGCTCGCCAAGCGACTGGGGGCATCGGTGACGCTCCTGTTCGTGGGGCATCCCAAGACCGGGGAGCTCGTCCTGCAGGACACGGTGGCCACGGTCGGCGCCGAGTCGGGGGTCCCCTCCGCGACCGAGATCCGGACCGGCAAGCCCGCCGAGGAGATCGTCGACGCGGCGGTGTCCGAGGGGTTCGACCTCGTGGTGATCGGCAACCGGGGGATGGCCGGGGCCAAGGCGACGCTGCTCGGCTCGATCCCTCGGGACGTGGCGGAGCAGTCCCCCGTCGACGTCCTGGTGGCCAGGACCATCGCGCAGAGCCTGGAGGAGATCGAACCGGGCGAGGGAGGCGTCGTCGCCTCCGGCGACGTCAAGATCGCCGTCTACCGCGACCGCAAAGGAAGGGTCACCACGGTCTCGGCCAAGTGCACCCATCTGGGATGCACGGTGAGGTGGAACCCCGCCGAGACGACCTGGGACTGCCCCTGCCACGGATCGAGGTTCGCGCCCAGCGGCGAGGTCGTGAACGGTCCCGCCGAGCGACCGTTGCCGCCGGCCGAGCTGTAGACGCCTACAGCACCTGGAACGGCTTGAAGATCATCAGCCAGGTGATCGTGATCAGCACCGCGGCCCCGAAGATCGCGTTCCACAGCGCCACGCGCGACGTCAGGATCTCCTCCAGCTCCTCGTCGCTACGACGGGGCACGCCGGACGGACGCACCTCCACCGCCTCCTTCACGCGCCGGTAGTACGGCCCGGCGACCGCCGACATCTCGGCCGTCACGATCACCAGGAGTGCGATCGAGATCCAGAACCAGCCGTCGTTCCAGTACAGCCCCTGGATCCCGGCCACCACACCGAACACGATCAGCCATCCGAGCGAGACGTACATCCCGATGACCGAGGATCCCGAGAATTGCAGGAGCGTGGCGATCCGGACGCGGTCGCGCTCCTTGCGGACCCGCAGCGCCGCGAACACCGACACGCCGTGGAACAGCACGAACGAGATGACGCCTGCGACGTGCAGGAACTTCCACCAGTTGTACGCGGACAGCCCGAGCATCAGTGGCTGATCGTCCGTTCCGCCTCGCGGAGGCGACGCGCCACGACCGCGAGGATCTTGGAGGCGACCACCGGCTCCTGCGTCACCACCCGGTCGAAGGACCTCTTGAACACCCTGACCGCGAGCACCGGCGTCTCGGCGATCACGCTCGCCGTGCGGGGGCCGCCGTCCAGCAACGAGATCTCGCCGAAGAACTCCCCCGGGCCCATGCGGGTGATCGTCCGCTGGCCTCGGACCACCTTGACCTCGCCCTCCAGGAGGACGAAGAAGCTCCCGCCCGGCTGGTCCTCCTCCACGATCGCCTCCCCCTTGCGGAACGCCACCTCGTCGGCGTGCTCGGCGATCTGCTTCAGGTGGCGTCGGGACAGGCCGGCGAACAGCGGGACCTGGGCGAGCACGTCGGCGTCGCGCTTGCCGAGCGGGCGGTCCCGGCGCTCGCGCCTCTCCGGCGCCCGCTCCCGCAGGTCCTCCTCGGCGACCCCGCGTGCGACGGAGCCGGAGAGCGCATCGAACGAACCCGACCTTGCCACGTGCACCTGCCTCCCGCATCGGATCGGACCGCGCGAAGCCTACCCCAGGCGACGTGGCCGGGACCATGTGCTGGTCACCCCGCAGGTCGGCCGGTAGCGTTGTCGCATGAGGGGTCGGCTCGACGCGCTGCTCGCCGAACGGATCCTGGTGCTCGACGGCGCCTACGGCACGGCGATCCAGGGCCGCGGGCTGACGGATGACGACTACCGGGGCGAGCGTTTCCGCGACCACCCACGCGACGTCACCGGCGATCCGGACCTGCTGAACCTGACCCGCCCGGACGTGGTCGAGGACATCCATCGAGGCTACCTGGAGGCCGGGGCCGACATCGTCACCACGAACACGTTCACGGCCACCGCCATCGCCCAGGCCGACTACGGCCTCGAGGACGTCGTCTACGAGCTCAACCGCGCGGGGGCGGAGATCGCCCGCCGGGCCGTGGACGCTTTCGGCGTGGATCGGTTCGTCGCCGGTTCGGTGGGCCCGACCAACCAGACGCTCTCGCTCTCGCCGCGGGTGAACGAGCCCGCGTACCGCACCGTGACGTTCGACCGGATGACCGAGGCGTACGCGGAGCAGATCCGGGGCCTCGTCGACGGCGGCGTGGATCTCCTCCTCGTCGAGACGATCTTCGACACCCTGAACGCCAAGGCCGCGATCGCCGCCGCCAAGGACGTGGCGCCCGAGGTCCCCTTGATGATCTCGGTCACGATCACCGACCGGAGCGGGCGGACGCTGTCCGGCCAGACGATCGACGCCTTCTGGCTGTCGATCGCGCACGCCGAGCCCTTCTCGGTCGGCGTGAACTGCTCGCTCGGCGCCGCGGAGATCCGCCCGTACCTGGAGACCCTCTCGCGCGCGGCGCCGGTCTACACCACCTGCCACCCGAACGCCGGCCTGCCCAACGCGTTCGGCCAGTACGAGGAGTGGCCCGAGACCACGTCGAAGTACCTGCGCGAGTTCGCGGAGAGCGGTCTCGGAAACGTCCTCGGTGGCTGCTGCGGCACCACGCCCGAGCACATCCGTCAGATCACCGCCGCCCTCGACGGCCTCCCACCACGGAAGATCCCCGCACCACGCCGGTTGACGGCCCTCAGCGGCCTCGAGCCGTTCCAGCTCACGCCCGACACCGGCTTCGTGATGGTCGGCGAACGACAGAACGTCACGGGCTCGGCCAGGTTCCGCCGGCTGATCGAGGCCGGCGACTACCAGGCCGCCGTCGAGATCGCCGCCGACCAGGTCCGCAGCGGCGCCAACCTCCTCGACGTCAACATGGACGCCGACCTGCTCGACGGCGTGAAGGCGATGACCACGTTCCTGAACCTGATCGCCACCGAGCCCGAGATCGCCAAGGTGCCGGTCATGGTCGATTCCTCACGTTGGGAGGTGATCGAGGCCGGCCTGAAGTGCCTGCAGGGCAAGGGCGTCGTGAACTCGATCAGCCTGAAGGAGGGCGAGGAGGAGTTCCTCGCGAAGGCTCGAGAGATCAAGCGGTACGGCGCCGCGGTCGTGGTGATGGCCTTCGACGAGCAGGGACAGGCCGACACGGTGGAGCGCAAGGTCCAGATCAGCGAGCGCGCCTACCGGCTGCTGACCGAGGATGCCGGTTACGCGCCCGAGGACATCATCTTCGACCCGAACATCCTGGCGATCGCCACCGGCATCGAGGAGCACAGCGCGTATGCGAAGGCGTTCATCGAGGCCACCACCCTCATCAAGGAGCGGTGTCCCGGCGCGAAGGTGAGCGGCGGCGTGTCCAACCTCTCGTTCAGCTTCCGAGGCAACGACCGCGTCCGCGAGGCGATCCACTCGGCCTTCCTGTACCACGCGATCGCCGCCGGCCTGGACATGGCGATCGTGAACGCTGGCCAGATCACCCTGTACGAGGACATCCCGGCGGACCTCCTCGAGCACGTGGAGGACATCATCTTCGACCGGCGCCCCGACGCCACCGAGCGCATGGTCGCCTTCGCCGAGACGGTCAAGGGCGAGGGGATGAAGAAGGAGCTGGACCTGTCGTGGCGCGAGGCGAGCGTCGAGGAGCGGCTGCAGCACGCGCTCATCCACGGGATCGACGAGTTCATCGAGCGGGACACCGAGGAGGCGCGACAGGGGCTCGACCGGCCGCTGGACGTGATCGAGGGCCCGCTGATGGCCGGCATGCGGGTGGTCGGCGACCTGTTCGGGGCGGGCAAGATGTTCCTGCCCCAGGTCGTGAAGAGCGCGCGGGCGATGAAACGCGCGGTCGCCTACCTCGAGCCGTTCATGGAGGAGGAGAAGCTCCGCCTCGGCGTCGAGGAGAGCCGTGCCCAGGGCAAGGTGATCCTGTGCACGGTGAAGGGCGACGTCCACGACATCGGCAAGAACATCGTCGGCGTGGTGCTGGGCTGCAACAACTACGAGGTGATCGACCTCGGCGTGATGGTGCCCCCCGACGTCCTGCTGGACACCGCGGTCGAGCAGGGCTGCGACATCGTCGGGTGCTCGGGGCTGATCACACCCTCGCTAGGCGAGATGGAGAACGTCGCGCGCGAGATGGAGCGCCGCGGGCTCGACCTGCCGCTCCTGATCGGCGGAGCGACCACATCTCGCCAGCACACGGCGGTGAAGATCGCCCCGGGGTACGAGCAGCCGGTCGTCCACGTCGTCGACGCCTCCCGGGTCGTCGGCGTGGTCTCCGATCTGCTCGACCCCGAACGCAGGACCAAGCTCGACCGCCACAACCGCGAGGAGCAGGACCGCCTGCGAGCGCTCCACGCCGAGCGCGAGGCGCAGCCGCTGCTCCCGATCCGCCTCGCGATCGAACGCCGCACGCCCATCGCCTGGCACGCGGGCGATCTGGCCGCGCCGGCGTTCACCGGGGTGCGGACCGTCGAGCCCGATCTCGCCGAGCTCCGCGACTACATCGACTGGACGTTCTTCTTCACCGCGTGGGAGCTGAAGGGGAGCTTCCCGCAGATCCTCGACGACCCGCGGCAGGGCGAGACCGCCCGCGAGCTGTTCGAGGTCGGGAAGGAGGTCCTCGATCGGATCGTGGACGAGGGACTCCTGGAGGCGCGCGGCGTCTACGGGTACTTCCCCGCCCACGCGGACGGCGACGACATCGTCACCGAGGGCGGCTATGTCTTCCACTGCCTCCGCCAGCAGGCCGACCGGGGAGAGGGCGAGCCGAACAAGTCGATCGCCGACCTCGTCGCGCCGATCGAGTCCGGCGTGAAGGACCACGTCGGGGCGTTCGCCGTCTCCGCCGGCTTCGGCGCCGACGAGCTCGCCAAGGTCTACGAGGCGGAGCACGACGATTACCGTGCGATCGTCGTGAAGGCGCTCGCCGATCGCCTCGCCGAGGCGTTCGCCGAGCACCTCCACCAGCTCGTCCGGCGCGGGTGGTACGCGCCCGACGAGCGCCTCACCAACGAGGAGCTGATCAAGGAGCGATACCGGGGCACACGGCCGGCGTTCGGCTACCCGGCGGTCCCCGACCACAGCGAGAAGCGAACGCTGTTCGAGCTCCTGGACGCGAGCACCGCGACCGGGATCGACCTCACGACGTCCTGCGCGATGATGCCGGCCGCGAGCGTGAGCGGCCTCTACCTCGCGCACCCGGCCGCCCGCTACTTCCACGTCGGACGGATCGCGCGCGATCAGGTCGAGGACTACGCGCGGCGGAAGGGCGAGTCGGTCACGGAGGCGGAGCGCTGGCTCGCCTCGAACCTCGCGTACGAGCCCAGCTAGCGCCCGAGGATCTCCGACTCGCCCGAACCGACTGGTAGCGTCATCCGCATGGCGCAGACCTTCTGGCATCCCTTCGCGGACATGGCCTCGATCGTGGCCGACGGAGAGCTCGTCCTCGAGCGTGGCGACGGGTGCTACGTGTGGGACGTCGACGGCAACCGCTACCTCGATGCCACGGCATCCCTCTGGTACTGCAACGTCGGCTGGGGACGAAGCGAGATCGGGGAGGCGGCCGCCGCGCAGATGGCGACGCTGCCCACCTACTCGGCGTTCGGTGACTTCGTCGTGCCCGTGATGGTCGAGCTCACGGACCGGGTCTCGGCGCTCGCGCCGATGGCCGACGCCAAGGTCTTCCTCACGAGCGGCGGCTCAGACTCGATCGACACGGCCACGAAGATGGCCAGGCGGTACTGGCAGCTGCTCGGTGAGACCGAGCGAACGGTCCTGGTCCGCCGCGAGAAGGCGTACCACGGGATGCACACCGCCGGGACGTCGCTCGCCGGGATCCCGGCCAACGCCACCGGTCACGGCGCCCTGATCGAGGACGTGCTCGAGGTCCCGTGGGACGACGCCGACTCGCTGCGCGCGGCGATCGACGAGGTGGGGGCCGAGCGGGTGGCGGCGTTCTTCTGTGAGCCCGTGATCGGCGCCGGCGGCGTCTGGCCTCCGCCCGACGGCTACCTCGAGGCCGTGCGGCAGGTCTGTCGCGACACCGGGGTGCTCTTCGTCGCCGACGAGGTGATCACCGGCTTCGGTCGCTGCGGCGACTGGTTCGCGTCGTCGCGCTTCGACCTCGACCCCGACATCGTCGTCTGCGCGAAGGGGATCTCGAGCGGCTACCTCCCGCTCGGCGCCGTGGTCGCGTCGAGCGGCGTCGCGGAGCCGTTCTGGGCCGAGGGCGCCGGCTACTGGCGCCACGGCTACACGTACAGCGGGCACGCGGCCGTCGCGGCCGCGGCGCTCGTCAACATCGACATCCTCGACCGCGAGGATCTCCCCTCCCGCGCGAGGGAGAAGGAGGGATCGTTCCTCGACGCCCTCAAGCAGCTCGCGGATCACGAGCTGGTCGGGGACGTGCGGGGCGGCCTCGGTCTGCTCGCGGCCGTGAACCTCCGTCAGGACCTCGTGGAGAAGGATCCCGCGCTCGGCGCGCGCGTCGGGCTCGAGACCCGTCGCGCCGGGGTGTTCGTCCGGCCGCTGCTCGGCGGGGCGCTCGCCGTCAGCCCGCCGCTCACGATCGACGACGAGCAGATCGAGGAGCTCGTCGCGGGGATGCGCGCCGGCCTCGACGCCGGCTCGTAGCTCTCGCCTCGACGCGCGATCTAGTGGAACGAGTGGCCGCAGGCGCACGAGCTCTGCGCGGCCGGGTTGTCGATCGTGAAGCCGGAGGCCTCGAGTGAGTCGACCCAGTCGATCGTCGCCTGCGAGAGGTACGGCACGCTCATCTTGTCGACCACGACCTTGACCCCGAACTGCTCCTCGAGATGGTCCTTGTCGGTGATCTGATCGTCGAGGTACATCGCGTAGCGGAGCCCCGAGCAGCCACCGGGCTGGACGGCGACCCGGAGCGCGATCTCCGGACGGCCTTCCTCGGTGATCAGCTTCTGGACCTCGCCCGCGGCGGTCTCCGTGAGCTGGATCGACTTGGTGGTCCGCTCCTCAGCGATCTGGGCCATCGTTCCTCCGGTTCGAGTCTCAGGTGGTGTTGCTCCGTACATCCTACCTTCGGTCGCCGTCATCCCTCGGTGAAATGTGCAGGTCGTGCGCCCGTCGCGCGGAGGAGCTCCGAGGGGGGCAGTGGGAACACCGAATCGGGTGTTCCCGCTGCGGCCCAGACTTCCTCGAACTCGAGGAGGTCTGGATCGACGAACGTCGGGACCGGTTGGGGATGCCCGAAGGGGGGCGTGCCGCCGACGGCGAAGCCGGTGGCGACGCGCGCCTCCTCGGGTGAGGCGCGCCTTGCCTCGGTCCCTCCGGCCACCTCGGCGAGCTTGGCCGGATCCACCCGGTTGGCGCCGGACGTGAACGCGAGCACCGGTCGATCGTCGACCATGAACACCAGCGACTTCACGATCTGCGCCACGTCGCAGCCGATCGCCTCGGCGGCGTCCACGGCGGTCTTCGTGCCCTCGGGGAACCGCCGGATCGCCGGGTCGATCCCGAGGGCACGGGCCGACTCCGTGAAGCGCTCGATCGCGCCGGCGGCCATCAGGGCCGTTCTCGCCTGTCGAGATCGGCTCCCGGGACGCGCATGGCCCGTAGGGTACGATTCCGCGCCGATGAGCCTGGACCGCATGACGATGCTCGGCGTGGCTCACGCGGAACGTCAGCGACTGGGCCGCACCGTGCAGTACGCCGAACCCGGGACCTGGGATCAGCCGAGCGCGCTCCCGGGATGGTGGAACCGCGACGTGATGGCCCACCTCGCCGCCCAGGACACGGCGGCGGCGATGATCGCGAAGGGCGACCCGGCGGAAGAGCTCGACGAGTACCGCGCCAACCTGAACGGACAGGCTTTCGACGTCGCGGCGTTCAACGAATGGGCGGTCGAGCGGCGCGCGGGCCTCCCCACCAGGGACGTCCTCGAGACGTGGGGGAAGGCCGCGGACGCGTTCCTCGCCTACATGGGCCTGCTCTCGGACCAGGACTGGGAGCGCCAGCGCTTCCCCTGGCTCGCCGGCGAGATCCACGCCCGCTACCTGGTCCAGTCGCGGATGGTCGAGTGGTGGGTGCACGGCGAGGACATGCGGGCGACGAACGGCCTCGGACCCGAGTACCAGCACTGGCCGATCTACATGACGATCGACCTGGGCGTGCGGATGCTCCCCTGGGCGCTGGGACAGGCCGGCTTCGACTTCACCGGACGAAGCGTGGAGATCGATGTCGACGGCGCCGGCGGCGGCTCGTGGCACTGGGGCCTCGGCGCCGGCGAGGTCCCGCCGGTGGACAAGGAACCCGACGCCACGATCGTCGGGCGGGCCCCCCAACTG
>DASSJM010000095.1:0-8491 GCA_035691205.1 Actinomycetota bacterium | reverse complement strand
TCGGCGAGGGCGCGTTCGGCGTCGTCTACCGAGCGATCCAGCCCCAGGTGGGGCGCGAGGTCGCCGTCAAGGCGGTGCACCCGGTGCTCGCGAACCATCCGGACTTCGTCCGCCGGTTCGAACGCGAGGCGCAGATCGTCGCGCGCCTCGAGCACCCGCACATCGTCCCCCTCTACGACTACTGGCGCGAGCCCGATGCCGCCTACCTCGTCATGCGCTTCCTCCGCGGCGGCAGCGTCGAGACCCTGCTCGAGGCCGGTTCGATCGAGCCTTCGCGCGTCGTCTCGATCGCGGATCACGTCGCCTCGGCGCTCGCGGCGGCGCACCGCCAGGGCGTGGTCCACCGAGACGTCAAGCCGGGCAACGTCCTGCTCGACGAGGAGGGCAACGCCTACCTCACGGACTTCGGCGTGGCGCTGGACGCCGGTTCGCCGGAGAGGGCCTCGGGGACGATGGTGCGCGGCACGCCCGCGTACCTCTCGCCCGAACAGATCCGGATGGACCCCGCGACGCCCCGATCGGACATCTACGCGCTTGGGGTGGTCGTGTACGAGATGCTGACCGGCGAGCATCCGTTCCCCGAGACGTCGCTCTCGGCGCTGCTCGACCACCACGTCCGCGATCCCCTCCCGTCCGTCCGCGAGCTGCGACCGGAGCTTCCCGGCGCCGTCGACGAGGTGATCGCACGCTCGACCGCGAAGCTGGCCGACGAACGGTTCGGCGACGTCACCGAGGTTGCGATGGCGCTCCGCGCGGCCCTCGAGGGGACCCGCCCCGCCCGCGTCGCGGCGGCCGAGACCCGCAACCCCTACAAGGGCCTCCGGGCCTTCCTCGAGGCCGACGCCGCGGACTTCTATGGACGCGAGGCGGTGACCGAGCGGCTGATCCGCGGTCTCGCCGAGGACGAACCGGCAGCGCGGTTCCTCGCCGTGGTCGGGCCGTCCGGATCGGGGAAGTCCTCGGTCGTGCGAGCCGGGCTCGTCCCCGCGCTGCGACGCGGCGCGATCCCCGGATCCGAGCGCTGGTTCGTGATCGACGTGGTCCCAGGACGCCGCCCGTTCCGGGAGATCGAGACGGCACTGCTCGGGATCGCCGTCGACCCGCCGCCCTCGTTGCTCGACGAGCTCGAGGGGGACGAGCTCGGCCTCGTGCACGCGGTCGACCGGGTCATGCCCGACCCGAGCGCCGAGCTCCTGATCGTGCTCGACCAGCTGGAAGAGGTCTTCACGCTGGTCGACGACGACGCCGAACGCGCCCACCTGCTCGCCAGCCTCCGCGCGGCGGTCCTGGAGCCAGGGAGCCGGGTGCGCGTCGTGACCACCCTGCGAGCCGACTTCTACGATGCCCCACTGTCCGTCCCTGGATTCGGCGACCTGCTCGCGGCGCGCACGGAGGCCATCACGCCGATGTCGCCCGGAGAGCTCGAGCGCGCGATCGTCGCGCCCGCGGACGCGGCGGGGCTCGTCGTCGAGCCGCGGCTGCTCGCCGAGATGATCGCCGACGTCGCCGACCGCCCGGGCGCACTGCCGCTCCTTCAGTACGCGCTCACCGAGCTCGCCGAGCGCGCAGAGGACGGGATCCTCACGCTGGAGGCGTATCGCCGGATCGGACGCGTCTCGGGCGCGCTCGCCAAACGGGCCGGGCAGCTGTACGACGCGATGAACGAGACGGCCCGCGACGCGTGCCGACACCTGTTCCTGCGGCTGATCACGCTCGGCGAGGGCACGGAGGACACACGCAGACGCGTCCGGCGTTCGGAGCTCCTCACGCTCGCCGACCCCACCGCGATGGACGGCGTCATCGAGACGTTCGGCCGGCATCGCCTGCTCTCCTTCGACCGGGATCCGGACACCCGTGAGCCGACGGTCGAGATCGCGCACGAAGCGCTGCTTCGCGAGTGGACGAGGCTCCGGGACTGGATCGATGCCTCGAGGGACGACCTTCGGCTCCGCGCTCGGATCTTCGCGGCGGCGACCGAATGGACCGAGGCGGGGCGGAGCCACGACCACCTGCTGATCGGCGCCCGGCTCGCACAGGTCGAGGAGGCCACCGCGCGGCCCGATCCGATCCGACTCAGCGATACCGAGCGAGACTACGTGGACGCCAGTCGCGCTCGCCGCGATGCGGAGGTCGCGGCCGAGCGGATACGCAGCGACCGCGAGCTCGCCCTCGAACGTCGGGCGCGCACCCGCTTGCGAGGGCTGGTCGCGGTGTTGACCGTCGCGTTCCTCCTGGCCGCCTCCCTGACGGTGGTGTCCGTGAGCAGGAGTCGCGACGCCGAGCGACGGGGCGACGAGTCCACGATCGCGGCGCTCACCTCAGCTTCGCTCTCGAACCTCAACACCGATCCCGAGCTCAGCGCCCTGCTCGCCCTCCACGCGGTGAGCCTGAGCGCGTCGCTCGACCAGCCCGTGCCAACCGAGACCGTCGAATCGCTGCACTGGGCGATGCACGAAGGCGGCATCGAGTATCCGGTCGCGGAGGGCCCCACGGCCGTGGCCGCCGGTCCGCTCGGGATCAGAGGCGTCGTCGATCTCCCGGTCCCGGTGCTGTGGGAGGCGACTCGTAACGAGGTCACTCGATCGCTCAAGCCCGCCGAATGCGAGCGGTACCTCGGATCGTCGTCGTGCCCGACGCTCCCCTCCTCGTTGCCGGAGGACCTGGAGACGGAAGGGGTCGATCCGTTGCCGACGTCGGCCGGCCAGCCCCTCAGCGGCACGCAGGTCACCCTGTTCGGAGGGAACGATCCGGACCTGGTCGCGGTCCTCGAGCGGGAGTTCCGGACGTTCACCCAGGCAACCGGGATCCAGGTCCGGCTCGTCGGGAACCCGTTCTTCCACGACTACGTCGCCGAGAGCGTCGCCGATAACGATCCGCCTGACATCGCCATCTTCCCGCAGCCCGGCCTCGTTCGGGACCTCGCGCGCGATGGCGAGCTCGTCGACATGGCCACGTACCTGGACATCGAGCAGCTGGAGGACGACCAGAGTCCGTACCTCGTCTCCCTCGGGACGATGGGCGACGACGGATCCTGGCCGGCCTCGGAGGGGGCGACGTACGGCGCGTTCGTGAGCGCCAACCTCAAGAGCATGATCTGGCACGCGGCGCCGGAGCTTCGGGCCGAGGGCTACGCGATCCCTGAGACCTGGGACGAGCTCATCGCGCTCAGCGATCGCCTGGTGAGCGACGGACGCACGCCGTGGTGCCTCGGGTGGGGATCGGGATCGGCAAGCGGATGGCCAGGAACCGATTGGATCGAGCACCTCCTGCTCATGGGGGCCGGTCCCGAGGTGTACGACCAGTGGACCTTCCACCAGATGCCGTTCGACAGCCCGCCGGTGCGCGAGGCCTTCGGTCGCCTGGGGCAGATCCTGTTCACCGAGGGATACGTCGAGGAGGGGGCGGTCGAGGGACCCTTCGATTTCGCGCAGCTCCCGATGGTGGAGGAACAGCCTCCCGGTTGCTGGCTCTACCAGTTCCCCTGGTTCGCGACGAACTACGTGCCGCGGGGATCGGTCGGGCACACGACCGACGCCTTCCCCTTCCCCTCCCTGGGCGGCACCCAGGGGGTCATGGGGGGCGGCGACATGATGGGTGTCTTCTCAGATCGCCCCGAGGTGCGGGAGGTCGTCCGCTACATGCTGGGCCCCGAGTACGGGACCCAACTCACCGAACGGACGCCGTTCATCTCGCCGAACCGGCGGTTCGACGTTTCCATCTACGACCCGTTCGAACGACGTCAGGCCGAGCTCATCCAGGCCGCGCTCGCCGCGGATGCGTTCCGATTCGACGCATCGGATCTCATGCCGCCGAACATCGGAGCGGGCCTGTTCTGGGACTCGATGATGCGGTACGCGAGGGAGGGACCCGACAGTCTCGACGCGATCCTCGCCGAGCTCGACGCCGCCTGGCCCGACGACACGGGCTGAGGTGGCCGAGGCTCTCGAACACCGAAACCGCATAGATAGCCCCAGCCCGCGCCGGGGCTGGAGGCATCAGAAGCCCTCGTCCGTGCGCCACAGCCTCCAGGTCTGGTCTCCAGACCTGCAGAGCTGGGGTTGGAGTTCGTCGGTCAAGGATGCGGAAACCATCGTGAACGCGCCCGAGCCCGCGTGCGCGTCGAGCTCACCGTGCACATGGAGGGCGAACCCTCGAGCGAACCCGATCGGAGCCAGGTCGAGGTCCAGTCGACCGGGAGGCAGCACCAGGGGCGCATCGAAGAAAGATGTAGGCCAGATCCCGCCCTCGAACGCGGTGCCGTCATCGCACGCGAGCAGGAACGAGATGTCCAGGAGCGACATCCTGATGCCAGTGTCGACCCTGCTCGTGTGAGCAGCTATCGCAAGATCCTGCGACGTGCGACCGCGGTACCGACGGAGGGGTCCGTCCGCCTCGGCGAGGTTCGTCGACGGCAGACGGGTCGACGTCAGCTTGCCGATGCGGACGACCTCGCCGCCGGCGCCCCCAACGTCGAGGGTGCGTGCGGGCCAGAAGTCTTCCCCCGACGTCCGCTCCACGGACCAGGTGACCTCGCCGACGGTGCACAGCTGCGCCGCCTGCTCATCGGCGGTGAGCCCTGCCCACAGGAACGTCAGCGTCCCCGACCCCCCACGGATGCCGAGGCGGCCTGAGGCGTCGAACGCCAAGGCCCCCCAGTTCTCCGACAGCTCGAGCCTGCCGTCTTCGATCACCGGTCCCGTCGTCCTCCCCCACCCCACCCCGTCGCCCTCGATCTCGCCTTGGGTTCCGTCCCCACACGCGTAGGGACCGGCGAGCAACAGGAGGGCGAGGTGCGGGACACCGTGGGTCACGACGAGCTTGAAGTGCACCGAACCGCCCTCCGAGGTCGGTCCCGCGTAATACCGGACCCGAGGCGCAGCCGACGCGGGCGTGGCCGGCAGGACGCCCACCGAGATGCTGAGCGCGACAACGATCGTGGAGAGCGCTCGTCTCACCGTCACCCCTCCTCTCGCGGCTCGATCCGGACGGACCCGACCATCTGCAGGAGCTCCGCTCGGACCTCTGCCGGCGTCCCCTTCTCGAGCGAGGCCTCGATCACGAGCGGAACGCCGTCGACGTCGACGTCGAGGATCCACAGGAGACTGACCTGACCGGGGTCGAGGTGCGCTCTCCTCCGAGCGGCATCGTGTACGCCACGAACCGATGCTTCTCGCAATCAGCGATGTCCGTTCGGGCGGGCACCGTTCGCTCAAGGTATGTGCCCGCGTAGCCGTCGACGGTGACGGCGGTCGGTGCGGACACTCGAAGCCCGTCTTGGTTCGCGAGCGCTGCGACTACATCATCGGTCGACGCGAGCGCCGATCCGGTGAGCAGCGATCCCGTGCCGCATGGGACGGTGTAGATACCGTCGATGCTCTCGGTGGCCACCGGTGCCTGGGTCGCGTTCGCCTTGAGCGCGGCCCATCCTCCGAATCCCTCGTACCCGTCGAGCACGTCGATCGAGATCCGATATGGATCATCGAGGCGTGAGTCGAACGTCGTGAAGACGTACCGTCCGGGCTCGACCTCTCCGTCCGGCAACGGCGGGATCGCGTTTGCTGTGGAGGTCGCACCCCCACCGGTCAGACGTGGCGACCAATCGCCCTCGCCGGTCCCAGCGACGAGACGCCGGAGGTCGGAGCCGTCGACGTTGACGCTCCAGAGCGACGACTTCCAGTCGGTCCCGTCACGCCGCGATCTCCTGAAGAGGATGCGATCGCCCTGGGGCGAGAAGTCGATGAGGGGGAAGTACCCCCTGGTGTCGAACTCCGTCACGAACGTCGTCGTTCCGGTCGCCACGTCGAGCATCCACAACCGGGCGGATCCTTGGGAGATGCGGCTGAAGACGATCCGACCACCGGCCGAGGACCAAACGACCCCGTGCGGCCGAGCCCAGAACACCTCGCGAGGGTTGGAACCGTCCGCCTCAGCGATGACGAACGACCGATCAGTGGCCAAGGCCACACGCCGTCCGTCCGGCGAATACGTGAACCCCTGGCGCGAACCCTCTCGATCCAGCCACGGGAGGAGTCGGGGGGTGCTTCCGTCGAGGGGGATGCTCAATCCACCCGCCAGAAGGATCGACTCGCCGTCCGGCGACCACATCGGGTCGGTGTCGCCCATCGTCTCGCTGCCGATGGGCATCTTGAGCCGCACCTGGCGCACACCGTCGAGCCCGTAGATGCCGATCTGCTTCCAGAGTGGATCCCAGACTGCCACGCGCGTGGAGTCAGGCGACCACGAAACGCCCCAGCCCCAGGCCGGGATGGACGTGATGACGTTGCCCGCCCGATCGCTGATCACGACGTCCCGCGGCCAGTTGAGGGGGATGCAGTCATCGTGCCGGTAGGCGAGGTATCGACCGTTGGGCGACCACATCGGTCCCTCCGCCCAGTACTCGCAACGGTCGTCCGCGATCTTGACCGGGTTCGAACCGTCCCACTCGGCCACGTAGATGTCGCCATGGCGCGCGTACGCGAGGGCGCCCCCGCTCCACTCGCTCGCGGCGGTCGGGCTCGGCGAGGGCTGGGTCGAGGCCTGGTTGGCACCCTGGCCCGTGCAGCCAGCCATCAGGACACACGCCGATCCCAACGCGGCCAGGGTCCGGCGGACGCTCGCGGATCGATCGTGGATGGCCACGCCTCCGACCAGCCCCGCATCGTGGTCGTGAATGGGACCTCCCTTCCCGCTCGGCACCGTGCCAAGCGTCCGGAACGCCGATCCGCGGTCCGGCTCCCGTCGATCTCCGTCGCTGAACGGGAGTCGCTCCAACGTTGCTCCCGAACCATGCGACCGGGACCTTGAAGGATCCTTGAGAGCGCCCGGACCATGGGATCGACCTCTTCGGAGGTCGGTGCCACTCGGCGTCCCATCCCATGCGTCCCGCGGATTCAAGGATCCCTCAAGGGGCTTCGCGGACCCTGCCCGTGATGGCCACGACCTCGGCACGGAGACCAGGGGTTCCCCTCCCGGCGAACCGGCGCTACCGTCGGCCGGTGCGCTTCGGCATCCTGGGCCCCGTCGAGGTCTCCGGGGGGAACGGCCCGGCCCCCCTCGGAGGTCCCAAGCAGCGGACGGTTCTCGCGCACCTGATCCTCAACCCGGGCCAGGTCGTGCCCGCCGATCAGCTGATCGACGCGCTTTGGGGAGAGGAGCCGCCCGAGAACGCCCGGGGGATCCTGCAGACGTACGTGTCTCGGCTGCGCTCGATCGTGGGCACGGACGTGCTCGAACGTCGCCCGCCCGGCTACGTGCTCCTCGCGGATCCCGAGGAGGTCGACGCGGTCCTGTTCGAGCGCCTGCTCCGCGAGGCGCGTCGAGGCGCGGTCGACCCGAAGGACGCCGTCCCGCGCCTGACGGAGGCCCTCGACCTCTGGCGCGGACCCGCGCTCGCGGACCTCGCGGACGAGCCCTCCTTCTCGGCGGAGATCGCGCGGCTGGAGGAGCTCCGCCTCCAGGCCACCCAGGAGCGCATCGCCGCCGAGCTCGAGCTCGGCCACTACGCCCAGGCGGTCGCCGAGCTCGAGTCGCTCACCCGGGTGCACCCGCTCCGCGAACGGCTGTGGGAGGAGCTCATGCTCGCTCTCTACCGCCTCGGCCGCCCGGCGGACGCGCTCGCGGCGTACGAGCGGGCGCGCGGCATCCTGGCCGACGAGCTCGGGGTCGACCCGTCGCGCGACCTCCGGGCGCTGCACGAGCGGATCCTCCGCGAGGATCCCGAGCTCGAGCCGGCGGGCGAACCGCTGCGCGGCTACCGGCTGCTCGAACAGGTCGGCGAGGGTGCGTTCGGCGTCGTGTACCGGGCGCTGCAGCCGCAGGTCGGCCGCGAGGTCGCGATCAAGGCGATGCCGCCCGAGCTCGCGAACCACCCGGACTTCGTCCGCCGGTTCGAGCACGAGGCGCAGATCGTCGCTCGCCTCGAGCACCCGCACATCGTGCCGCTGTACGACTTCTGGCGGGAGCCCGACGCGGCGTACCTGGTGATGCGGTTCCTGCGAGGCGGGAGCCTCGAGGACCTGCTCGGCGACGGCCCGCTCGAGCCCGAGCGCGCGGCTGGGATCCTCGACCACGTCGCGTCCGCGCTCGCCGCCGCCCACCGCCAAGGCGTGGTCCATCGGGACGTGAAGCCCGGGAACATCCTCCTGGACGAGGAGGGCAACGCGTACCTGACGGACTTCGGCGTCGCGCTGGACGCCGGCTCCCCCGAGCGAACGACGGGGACGATGATCCGCGGCACACCCGCGTACCTGTCCCCGGAGCAGATCCGACTCGACCCCGCGTCGCCGCGATCGGACGTCTACGCCCTGGGGATCGTGCTCTTCGAGATGCTCACCGGGCTCCATCCCTTCCCTGACAGCTCGCTCACGATGTTGCTGGACCATCACCTGCGGGACCCGCTGCCGTCGGCGTTGGACATGCGGCCGGACCTCCCGGCGAGGGCGGACGAGGTGATCGCGCGCGCCACCGCGAAGGAGGCGGACCGCCGCTTCAC
>DASSJM010000094.1:0-5995 GCA_035691205.1 Actinomycetota bacterium | reverse complement strand
GGTGGTGCTCGCGGTGGCGGCGACCATGCTCGTGGCCGGGGTGGTCGTCGCCGTCGCGCACGACGGCAGGCCGACGAAGAAGGTGATCCACGCCTGCGTGGACGACCAGACCGGCGCCATCCAGATCGTGGGCGGCAACGATCACTGCGCCGCGGGTGAGTCTCCCCTGGATTGGAACGGCAAGGGACCGAGGGGAGCCCAAGGACCCCCCGGCCCGGCGGGTGAGACCGGGTTCGAGCACCTGACGGTCGTCACCGCGAGCAAGACCGTGGCGATCGCAGTAGGCAGCACCTCCGAGTCCCTCCTTGGGGTCGGGGACGGCGTGGGTGTGGGCGTGGACTGCCCAGGCGACTCGATCGCGACCGGTGGCGGCGGCTCCGGATCGGCGAACCGACCCCTGACCGAGCCGGTCCCTGCGGGGCCTGTCACGACCTACCCAACACCGCTGGTCGCGACCCAGCCGTTGGAGAAGGACAGCACCACCGACGTGGCGGAGAGCGGCGACCTGCCGACCGGATGGTTCGCGATGGTGACGGATTTCCGGATCTTCGTCACGGTGGAGGAACGGCCGCAGGGTGGGCCGCAACCGCAGCAGTTCACGGTGACCGTGCACGCGTGGGCGGTCTGCACCGACGAGGGGGTGATCTGAGGTGAAGGCACCGAGGATCGCATCGACGGGCCTGGTGCTCGCCCTCGCGGCGACCGTGCTGGTGACCGGGGTCGTCGTCGCCGGAGCGCACGGCGGCGGGCCGAAGCGTGAGGTGATCCACACGTGCGTGGACGACGCCACGGGCGCGATCCAGATCGTGCGGGGTCATGACACGTGCGACGCAGGTTGGTCCCCCCTGGACTGGAACGGCAAGGGCCCGAAGGGTCCGCAGGGGCCACCGGGCGAGCCGGGCGAGCCGGGCGTCAAGAAGGTCGAGGTGGTGTCCGCGTCGACGATGGGTCTGCTCGGTCGGAGCCCGATCCAGGCCACGCTGGGCATCGGCGTGGACTGCCCCGGGGACGCGATCGCGACCGGCGGCGGCGGGCGCACGGCGGGATCCCGGAATGGCACGAACCTGCCGGGAAGCGGCGCGCCACCTCTCGTCGCCACGTATCCGCTCGAGAAGAACAGCCTCCACGACGAGGCCGAGCCGGGCGACGTGGCCACGGGCTGGTTCGCGGAGGCATCGTCGCTCGGACCCAACGCCCCGGGCGGTTTCGAGCAGGGGCAGGCCGTGACGGTCTTCGCCGTGTGCGCGGACGATGGCCAAGCGCCCCCGGACGAGGACGACTGAGCCATGGCTGCGTTGAGGAGGAGACGTGAGGTGAAGACACCGAAGATCACGTCCACGGCGGCGGTCCTCGCCCTCGTGGCGGCCATGCTCGCCACCGGGGTCGTCGTCGCCGGGGCGCACGGCGGAGGTCCGACGCGCGGCGTGATCCACGCCTGCGTGGACGACGGGACCGGCGCCCTCGTGATCGTGGGCGGGAACGACGACTGCGGCCCCGGGGCGTCCCCCCTTGATTGGAGCGGCAAGGGGCCCCGAGGCGCGCAGGGAGCTCCCGGCCCCCAGGGGGAGTCCGGCGAGACGAACATCGAGGTCGTGACCGCGTCATCCGGCGTCCTGTACGACCCGACGACCCAGGTCGACCTGGCGGACCTCGGGGTGGGCGTGGACTGTCCCGGTGACGCCATCGCGACCGGTGGTGGCGGCGAGGGGACGTGGGAGCCGATCGAGATGTCGGATGGTCCATCCCTGGTGTACGAGGAGCTCGCGCCGCTGGTGGCCACCTACCCGCTGGAGGACGACAGCCTCACCAACCCGGCGGAGACGGGCGACGAGGCCACGGGCTGGTTCGCGGCACCCGGCGACGCCTTCCAGGGGCCCGGGGCATGGAGCGTGACGGTCTGGGCGCTCTGCGCCAACGTGGAGCCGGGCGAGGACGACTGACGCCCCATCGGAGGCGGCGGGCCCCTTCCGGGCCCGCCGCCTTCCGCATCCATCGACGAGCGCTCAGACCAGCCATCCGGGCTGCCGATGGGTCCTGTGCGATGCTTGAGCCCATGCCCAGAAAGGGTCCGCAGGCCGCCGGCTGGCGTCGAGAGCTCGGTGCTGCGCTACGCGACAAGAGCGCGAAGGTCGGCGTCATCGGCCTCGGCTACGTGGGTCTGCCGATGCTCGTCACCGCGGCGCGTGCCGGCTTCCCCGCCGTGGGCGTGGACCTGGACCACGCGCGCGTGGACGCGATCCGCCACGGTCGCTCGTACATCAGCGACGTGACCGACGCGGTCCTCCGCGAGAGCGGGGTCCGCGCCGCCGGCCGCTACTCGGCCCTGAAGGACCGCGACGTCGTCCTGATCTGCGTGCCGACACCGCTCGACGATGGCAACCCCGACCTGCGGTTCATCGAGGGAGCGGGCCGCGGGCTCGCGAAGGTCCTTCGGCCGGGTGTCCTCGTGATCCTGGAGTCGACGACGTACCCGGGGACGACCGAGGAGGTGCTCCGTCCGATCCTCGAGACCTCGGGCCTGCGAGCCGGGCGCGACTTCGCCCTCGCGTACTCGCCGGAGCGGATCGACCCGGGGCGCGAGCCGGACCACGTCGCCAAGACCCCCAAGGTCGTGGGCGGCCTGACCAAGGCCGATGGGGAGCTCGCGGCGAGGTTCTACCGCTCGTTCGTCCACGAGGTCGAGCTCGTGAGCTCGCCCCGCGAGGCCGAGATGGCCAAGCTGATCGAGAACACGTTCCGGCACGTGAACATCGCGCTGATGAACGAGCTGGCGATCCTGTCCAAGGACCTGGACGTCGACCTGTGGGAGGCGATCCGGGCCGCCGCGACCAAGCCCTTCGGCTTCATGGCGTTCTGGCCGGGTCCGGGCGTCGGCGGGCACTGCATCGCGATCGACCCCTCGTACCTCTCGTGGCGCGTGGGTCAGCAGTCGGGGCACCGCCTGAACTTCGTCGAGCACGCGCAGGAGGTCAACGCGAGGATGCCCGGCTTCGTGGCGCAGCGCGTCGCGCAGGCGCTGAACGAGCACGGCAAGCCGGTGCGCGGCTCCAAGGTGCTCGGGGTCGGGGTGACCTACAAGCCGGACGTGAACGACATGCGCGAGTCGCCGGCGCTCGCCGTCCTCGAGCGGCTGGCCGCCGAGGGTGCGACGATCGTCTACCACGACCCGTACGTGCCCTCGCTCGAGATCGACGGCAAGACCCTGCGCTCGAAGAAGCTCACGCCCTCGCTGCTGTCCGGGGTCGACGTCGCCGTGGTGTTGGCGGCGCACTCCGCCGTCGACTTCGGCGAGGTCGTGAAGCACGCGCCGCTGGTGTTCGACACCCGTGGTGTCACCCGCGGCAAGCGCTCGAACGTCGTCCGGCTCTGACGGCGCGGGGCTAGGCGCCCGCCTGTTCCGCCTCCCCGACGCGCTGGTGCGCGATCACGTCGGCGACGATCTGTTCGAGCCCGCGCGAGGGCTCCCAGCCCGTGAGGTTCCGGATCCTCGAGATGTCCGGGACCCGGCGCTTCATGTCCTCGAAGCCCTCCTCGTAGGCCTCGTCGTACGGAACGTGCACGACGGAGGAGCGCGATCCCGCGGCCTCGATCACGATCCGGGCGAGCTCGTTCATCGAGACCTCGTCCGGGTTCCCCACGTTGAACACGTCGCCGACGGCGCTGGGGTGATCCAGTAGAGCGACGAGCGCCTCGACCGTGTCGAGCACGTGGCAGAAGCATCGGGTCTGCTCGCCGTCGCCGAAGACCGTCAGGTCATCGCCCGCCAGCGCCTGGCCCGCGAGCGTCGGCAGGACCATCCCGAACTCCCCGGTCTGCCGGGGCCCCGAGCAGTTGAACAGGCGGGCCACGATCGTGGGGACGCCGCGATCCTTCCAGTACGCGCGGGCGAGGATCTCGTCAACCGCCTTGGCGGTGGAGTACGACCAGCGTGACTTGAAGACCGGCCCGAGGACCCGGTCCGAGTCCTCGTGCATCGGGCCTGTGCCGTTCTTCCCGTAGATCTCCGACGTGGACGCGATCAGCGTCTTCCGGCCGTACGCGGCTGCGGCGTCGAGAACGATCTCGGTGCCGCGGATGTTCGTGAGGAGCGACTCGAGCGGCTTGTCGATGATGAGCTTCACGCCGACCGCCGCGGCGAGGTGGACGACCGCATCGGTCTCGCCGACGAGCCCGTCCACGGCGGCGGGATCCAGGATCGAGCCCTTGACGAAGGTGAACCGGGGGTGCCCCTCGAGGTGAGCGATGTTGTCCTCGGACCCGGTCGACAGGTCGTCGAGGGCCGTGACCGCATCGCCCCTGGAGAGGAGGCGGTCGGTGAGGTGGGAGCCGATGAACCCCGCTCCGCCGGTGACGAGGATGCGCATGTTGTAGGTCATCTTACCGAGGGTTGTCGGTAGGCGATACCCGCCCAAAGGCTCGATTGTCGCTCGGCCTTTCGGCGGGCTACCCTGATTCGTCGCCGCAGACAGCAGGGGCGTTCGCGCGCGTAATCCCCGAGAGGGGCACCTGCCGAGGCGAAACGAAGGCACGCCACGGGCGCGTCTCCGCTGTCTGCGGAGGCGCGTCGTTTCGTTGATGGAGGCGCGATGCCGAGTCCAGTGAAGACCGAGAGGGTCACGGCGCTCAAGGAGCGGATCGAGGGCGCCGACGCCCTGCTGCTCGCCGAGTACCGGGGCCTGTCCGTGCACGACGCCACCGAGCTCCGCCGCTCGCTCGCCGAGCAGGCGAGGTTCTCGGTGGTCAAGAACACCCTGTTCCAGCGCGCCGCAGGCGCCGCCGGGATCGAGGACATGGAGTCCCTCCTGTCCGGCCCGACCGCGGTCGCGTTCGTCAAGGGGGACGTGGTCGCCGCGGCCAAGAAGGTGGTCGAGGCGGCCAAGAAGTACCCGGCGCTCGTGCTCAAGGGCGCCTACATGGACGGGAAGGTCCTGGACGCCGCGACGGCCCAGGCCCTCGCGACCCTGGAGTCCCGGGAGGTCATGCTCAGCAAGGTCGCCGGGATGCTGAAGTCCGAGATGAGCCGGGCGGCCTCGATGTTCCAGACATTGCAGGGCCGGTTCCTGGGCGTGCTCGAGGCGTACAAGGGCAAGGTCCCGCCCGCCGAGGCCGAGCCCGTCGCAGAGGCGGAGGTTCCGGCGGAGGCCGAGGCGACCGTCGAGACGGCCGAGGAGGCCGCGGCACCCGAGGCTCAGGCACCCGCAGAGCCGGAGGCGTCCGCGGAGCCCGCCGCCGAAGGGGAGGCAGAAGCGGGATCCGAGGCGGAGCCGGAGGCCGAAGCGGAGCCGGCTGCGGAGGAGACCCCAGGCACGGACGAGACGCCGGAGGCCGACGCCTCCGCCGAGAACGAGGAGGAGTGAGCGATGGCGAAGGCGAAGATGAGCTCGGATGACCTGCTCGACCAGTTCAAGGAGATGACGCTGCTCGAGCTCTCGGACTTCATCAAGCAGTTCGAGGAGACGTTCGACGTCAAGGCCGCCGCGGCCGCGCCGGTCATGATGGCCGCTCCCGGTGGCGGCGGTGGCGCCGGCGGCGAGGAGGCCGAAGAGCAGACCGAGTTCGACGTGATGCTCACGGGCGCCGGCGACAAGAAGATCCAGGTGATCAAGGAGGTCCGCGCGATCACCAACCTCGGCCTCAAGGAGGCCAAGGACCTGGTGGAGAGCGCGCCGGGCGTCGTCAAGGAAGGCGTGTCGAAGCAGGAAGCCGAAGAGATCAAGAAGAAGCTCGAGGCGCAGGGCGCCGCCGTCCAGCTCAAGTAACCCGCGGGCAGGTTCGGGGGGCCATGGGGGCCCTTCGACTCACGCTGGTGACTTGCAGCTGGACGACATGCGCCGAGACCTGATCACACACGCAGTGCGCATCCCGGGGTTCGTTCGCGCCCCCGGCCCGACTTTCCGGGCCCGGGGGCCGCGGGCGCTTTGTGCCGTACTGAAGAGGACGTGACATGACGAAGACCACGCCGGTCCTGTCGTTCGCCAAGCTCGAGACGGGGATG
>DASSJM010000093.1:0-9864 GCA_035691205.1 Actinomycetota bacterium | reverse complement strand
AGGAGATCCTCGCGAGCGCGCGTCGGGCCGGCGAGGTCACGACGTTCAGCTTCGAACCGCCCTCGCTCACGGATCTGTTCCTCGAGGCGGTCTCGGAGGGACGGAGCGTATGAGCGGCGGCTCGCGGCGTTCGTGGCTGGTGGCCCGTCGCGAGTGGCGCCAGCGGGTGCGCTCGGTCGCCTTCCGGGTCTCCACAGCCATCTCGATCCTGATCGTGGTGGCCATCGTCGTGGTGCCCGAGATGTACGGGGGTGGGGTCAAGCCGACGCGGACGGTGGGTCTGGTGGGCGAGAGCTCGTCGCAGATGCCCGAGATCCTCGCCGCCGCCGGCGACCGGCTCGACCTCACGGTCAAGAGCCGCACCTATCCCGACGAGGTCGACGGCCGGGCCGCGCTGCGCGCGGACGACGTGTCGGTGCTGCTCGTCGATGAGCAGGGGCTGGTTTGGAAGGCCGAGGCCGACGATGAACTGCAGGCCGTCGTGACCTCGGCGGTCCAGGCCGTCGAGCAGCAACGCGCGGTCGGTGAGCTCGGGCTCACCTCCGAGCAGGCGCGGCGGCTGCTCGAGCCCCCGGACCTGCCGTCGACGAGCCTCGAGCCCGCGACGGAGGAGCGCTCCGCCCGGGTGGCGCTCGCCACGGTCGGCATGGTGCTGCTGTTCATGGCGATCGTCTTCTACGGAGGCTTCGTGCTCAGCGGCGTCATCGAGGAGAAATCCAGCCGGGTGGTCGAGGTCCTCCTCTCGCGCCTGCGGCCCACCGAGCTGCTCGCCGGCAAGATCCTCGGGATCGGGCTGGTCGGCCTGGCGCAGTTCGCGCTGGTGGCGGGGTCGGCCCTCGCCGCGCTCCAGCTGTCCGGGAACACCCTGGCCCCGGAGACCGCGCCGAGCACGATCGGGTGGGTCGTGTTCTGGTTCGTCCTGGGCTACGGCTTCTACGCGGTGCTGTACGCGACGGCCGGCTCCCTCGTCTCGCGCCAGGAGGAGGCGCAGAGCATCCAGCTGCCGATCACGGCGGTCCTGTTCGTCGGGTACATCCTCGCGTTCGCGGCCGCCGAGTCGCCCGACAGCATCTGGGCGGTCGTCGGATCGCTCTTCCCGCCCACGGCCCCGATGGTGATGATCGTCCGCATCGCGCACGGCGGCGTCCCCGGGTGGCAGATCGCCGCGTCGGTGTCGCTGATGGTGGTCACGGTCTACGCACTGGTGCAGCTCGCCGGACGGATCTACACCGGCGCGGTGCTCCGGATCGGCCGTCGGGTCAAGCTGAGGGAGGCCTGGCGGGGCGCCGTGTGAGTCTGGTCTGAGACCACGACGGAGCCGCCGGACCTCGACGGCCCGGCGGCTCCTGTGGGGCAGGATCGCCCGGTTGACTCCGGCGCCTACTCGGGAAGCAGCACCGAGTCGATGACGTGGATGACGCCGTTCGACGTGGTGATGTCGGTCGTGATGACCTCGGCCGTGTTCCCCGCGCCGTCGGTGATGAAGACACCGCCGTCCTCGACCGAGATCGTGAAGGGCGCGCCGTTCACCGTCGTGACCTCGCCCGACTGCACGTCGGCGGCGAGCACCTCGCCCGACAGGACGTGGTAGGTCAGGATGCTGGCGAGCTGATCCTTGTTCTCGGGCTCGAGCAGCGTGTCGAGCGTGCCCTCGGGCAGCGCAGCGAACGCGTCATCGGTGGGGGCGAAGACCGTGAATGGGCCCTCACCGGCGAGCGTACCGCCGAGGTCGGCGGCGCCCACCGCGGCGAGAAGCGTCGAGAAGTTCTCATCGCCGGCCACGATGTCGGTGATGGTCATCTCGGTCATGTCGGTCGTGTCCGCCGCTGCGGACGTCGCGCCCTCGGGCGAGGCCGTCGTCTCGTCCTCGCCGCCGCAGGCCGCTGCGACCAGCGAGAGCGATGCCACCGCCGCGAAGATCAGGATCCACTTCTTGCGCACTGCCATCTCCTCCTCCCGTTGCCAGCCGGGAGCGTCCCGGCACAGGGGCAAGGATGCAGGCCATGCGTGGGTTCTGGCAATAGATAGCGGCGCACTGCATAGGATTCGCGAATGCCTGTGCCCGGACGCGGCGAGGTTCGGCGCAGATCGATGCAAGGCCCTGCATGCGTTCGAGCTTCGGATCCGGTGATCCTCAGTGGTCGCCGGACCCTCGTCGGACGCTGGCAGGCACCCGGGCGGCGTCCGGGTCGGCGTCCGTCGCGGCGCCGATGAAGCGGAAGCCGCGCCCCGCCATGGTGATCGCCTCGTCGGTGGAGGGAGCGTGGATGCCGGCTACGGCACCGGCGCGTGCCGCGGCCTCGAGGACGCGGTCGAGGGCCTCGAGCAGCGCCCGGTCGGACAGGTCGGCGAACGTGTGGAGCCCGAGCGTGAGGCTGAGGTCGGCGGGGCCGACGTAGAGCCCGTCCAGGCCGGGGGTGGCGGCGATCTCTGCGACGTTCGCGAGCCCCTCGGCGGTCTCGATCTGCGCGAACGCGAGGACCGCCTCGTTCGCGCGCTCGGTCTGCTCGCGCCCGGAACCGAACGCGCCGTGGACCGGCCCGTACGAGCGGACTCCGAGCGGTGGGTACCGGCACGCGCGAGCGAACGCCTCCGCCTCCGCCGCCGAGTTCACCATCGGACAGATGAGGCCGCGCGCGCCGAGGTCGAGGGCGCGCATGACGAGCCCGGGATCGTTCCAGCGGATCCGCACGAACGGGACGGTCCCGGTCGGCTCGATCACGGCGACGATCGCCTCGAGGGTGTCCAGGCTCGCCCGCCCGTGCTGCAGGTCCACGACCGCGGCGTCGAACCCGGCCGACGCGAGTCCTGCCGCCGTGGCGGGGTCCGCCGAGCCGAGCCACACGTTCAGCGCCGTCTCGCCGCTCGCCCACCGATCGCGCACCCGGTCGCTCACGCGCTGCATCCTAGACGGCAGGTACCCGAAACGTGGGGGCAGGGACCCGCAAGCGCCCGGCCGAGACGAGGCCGTAGGTTCAACGTAGAAGGTCCGGAGCTCAGGTCCTTGACCCTCTCTCCGATCCGAGCTCCGGACCTTCGTGCGACCTCCTCCTCCTACTGCGCCAGCGCGAGCCGGTCGAGCGCCGGCAGGCCGGCGAACTGGTCGAAGCTCCAGCCGAGCACCCGTTCGGAGGTGATGGTCACGCCGTTGTCGAACAGGTACGGGACCCAGGGGACGACCTCTTCCATCAGGTGCGTGTCCAGGTCCGCCCAGCACTGCAGCCGTTCCTCGCCGGTGGCAGGGATGCACTGGTCGAGCCGGTCCTCGACGCTGGGCATGAAGATGTCCGGGTCGTACCCGCGCTCATCCAGCATCTCGGGCGTGATCCCCACCATCGTGTCGTTGCAGCAGGCGTCCGGCCCGATCGCGTCCCGTCCGAACAGCGGCGGTCCGAACGTGAAGCCGTCCGGGTAGTCCTTGCCCCACGAGACGCTCGGGCAGAGCGCCCACTGCGACGTGGGGTCCTCGCACTTCGAGTACATCGTCGTCCGTTCGAACTGCTTGACGTCCAAGGTGATTCCGAGCTGCTCCAGCGTCTGCTGCAACAGCGCGGTCTGCTCCGGGTACGGGTTCGCCTCGTCGACCACCGTGAGGACACCGCTGCAGACCGGGTCGTCGCACACGCCGTCGCCGTCGGCGTCGTACTTGGATGCGCGCATGGCGTCCTTCGCCGCCTCGATGTCGCCCCGGCCGTTGGGCGTCGCGTACGGGTCGTAGTCGAGCAGGAGGTTCCCCTGCAGGCTGTCCACGAAGATGTGCCCCGCGAGCTGGCCGAACAGCTCTCCGCCGCGGAGCTGACGATACCCCTCCTTGTCCAGGGCGAAGTTCAGGGCCTTGCGGACGTTGACGTCGTCGAACGGTGGGACCGCGAGGTTCATCTCGATGTAGCGGACCGCGTCCGAGGGGTGGGAGTGGATCTGGTCCTGCAGGTCGGGATCGCTCGCATACCGACGGACCTGCTGCGCGGGCGGCACGCCGTCGTACACCATGTCGAGCTCGCCGGCGTCGACCTTCAGCGCGAGGTCGTTCTCGTCCCCGCCGATCGTGATCTCGATGCGGTCGACGTTCCCTTCGCGCAGGTCGTCGGTGTCCGGGTCGTAGGACGGGTTCCGAACGAGCACGATCGAGCGACCCACGTCGTACCCGCTGACCGGCTCCTGGTCCTCGGCCGGGAGCGAGAAGTCGAGCGCCTCCGAGCCCTCGAACATGTACGGGCCCGTGCCCACCAGGAAGCGTCCGTAGTTGTCGTCGTGCCCTTCCGCGACGCCCAGGCGCGCGTCGGGGTCGGCCGGGTTCGGGGGGATCGGGGCGGCGGCCGGCATGGCCATCCGGTAGGGCAGGTCGCCGGTCGGGGCGGTCGTCCGCACGATCAGCGTCGTGTCATCGGGAGCCTCGAGCCCGGTGATGGTGTCGGCCTCGCCCGCTGCGAACTCGGCGAACCCCTCGATGGCGGAGTAATAGAAGCTGTAGCCGCCGGAGGCGCATTCGCTGCACGCGTTGCGCTCGATCGCGCGGACGAAGTCCTGCGCGGTGACGGTCACGTCGTCGAGCGGCGGCGCGTAGTGGATGTCGGGCTTCAACGTGAAGGTCCACGTGAGTCCGTCCGCCGAGACCTCCGGCGGGGCCGCCGCGATGTCGGGCAGCACCTCGGCGCCACCCTCGGCCGTCGTCTTGCCGTTGTACGAGAGCAGGGTGCGCGTGAGGCAGCACCGGTAGATGGCCCACGCGATCGAGTAGTACTCCTTCTGGGGGTCGAACGCCTCCTGCACGTCCGACAGCAACGCCATCTCCAGCGTGCCGCCGATGGGAAGCGCTCCCTCCTCCGGTGCGGTCGTGCCGCCCGTCGGCGACTCCGGCTCGGCCGCGTCTCCGCCGCACGCGCTCGCCGTGAGCGCGAGCACGAGGACGAACGCGACGAGCCACAGGGGTCTCCTGAGCATGTCGGCCTCCTTCGGCCCGAGGACCTCGTCGCGGCGGGCGCCGCGACGCTCTTACAGGTCCCTACGGCGAGGGTGCTCCACCAGCGCTGCGGTGTCCTGCCCGAACCTTCCGGCATCCTGCTGCCAGTCCACGATGCGCCGGTACTGGGACGGGCTCATGCCCGTGTGGAGGCGGAACGTGGTGATGAAGTGCGACAGCGAGTTGAACCCGGAGCGGTGGCAGACCTGGGTCACGGACAGCGATGAATCGCGCAGGAGCTGGCTCGCGTAGTCGATCCGAAGGTTGATCAGGTAGCGATACGGCGGCACGCCGAACCGCTTCTTGAAGATCCGCGTGAGGTAGAAGGGAGAGAGCGAGGCCGCGCGCGCGACCGCGTTCATGTCCAGATCCTGGGTGAGGTGTTCCTCCAGGTAGGCGCGCACCTCCTCGGCGCGCTCCCGCACGTGCCGGCTCTGCCGGTCCTCGTCTCCGAAGACACCGAACAGGGCGAACCCCCCTCTCGATGGATATCTACGCACGGAAGCCCGGTCCTGTCTTGCGGATTCCTGCCCTGGGCTACCCCAGGGAACGCGTCGGCGCTCCGTCCCCGGCAGCGGCATCAGGCAGATGGGTCGGATGGACCGCCGCGTCCTGTGGGAGCGCTCGATCCAGCGTTCCTGGGGGACCTCGCGGCCGCGCTCCGCGGCCGGCGCGCCGGATAGGCTTGCGCGGGGGGGCGGTAGCTCAGTCGGTCAGAGCAGCGGACTCATAATCCGTCGGTCGGAGGTTCGAGGCCTCCCCGCCCCACGAGGAAACGCCTGGTCTGTCAGATGGCCGGATTGCCGTGAGGCGCGGGTTCCCAGTGCGCCCGATACCCGGCGCGACGCCGAGCCCGGCCACCTAGGGCACCGTCTGACCGCACGCCGAGCAGTCGAGCAACTAGGGCCTTCGAGTCTGGATTGACCCCGACACCCCCCTCACGTACGGTCCGCCGGACCCAGCTGGGGTTCGAGCGAATCGTTGATGCCGGGTCCGCCCGGAGTGAGGGGGAACCATGGATGGCAAGACCCGTCCGCGCAGCCTGATCGTCACGCTCTCTGCGCTCGTGCTCGCGATCGGTGCCCTCGGTATCGGCGTGGCGAGCGGCCAGGCGACCGGCGACACCTACACCGGCTGCCTGCAACCCAGCGGCAAGCTGGTCAAGGTGGCGATCGGCACCGAGCCGACGAGCTTGTGCAAGGGCTCCGCCGTGCAGGTCAGCTGGAACCAGACCGGACCCCAGGGCTCCCAGGGTGCCCAAGGATCGCCCGGCCCGCAGGGGCCTGCGGGGGCTGATGGAGAACGCGGTCCCCGCGGTCCTCAAGGCATCCAGGGGATCGCCGGCCAGGACGGTGAGGATGGCTTCAGCCCCGTCGTACGAGCGGTATGGAGCGTCGATTGCTCCCCCCCTGGCGTCGACCCCGCTTGTTCCGAACTGGATGTCGTTTCAGCCACCGGGATCCCCCTCGGGGACGGCGTCAAGGCGGTGAGCGGGAAGCTAACCGGGGACTTCAGCGCGTGCGTGGACGCTGAAGTGAATGTTCGGCACCCCGGAGCCGACCCTCCGGGCGGCGGGGATACCCTCGCGCGCTGGATCATCCTCGGTGGCCCTAACTTGGTGGATGAGGACCCCGGCACCATCAACCCGGACACGCTGATCCAGGAGAACCAGAATGGTTGGTCCTCCCTGAACGTGGTTGGGTTCTGTCTTGATGCGGCCAACAACCTGCTCCCGTTCCCGGCGTTCGAACTCACCTTCACGTTCGATTGGGTGCGAACGCCACCGCCCGTCGCGTTCAACTAGAAGCACAGTCGTCCACGGCCAGGAGCGCCGGTCTTCCGACCGGCCTATCGCCTATCCGCCGACGACCCACGGTACGCATCGGCCCTGGCAGCGTCCTATCAGGTTCGGTCCTGCCTGGCGGCGATAGCACCCAGGATCAGCTCGACGGTCCGCTCTCCTGCAGGATCGTTCTCGACCACCACGAACTGGCCGTCCTGAAGGTCGTGGAAGACCGGGGCGTAGTGACTCGCTCCGTCGAGTTTGAGGAGATCGACGTCGTACCCGGCCGAGCGCATCTCGGCCGCGGCGTCATCGGTTTGCCATGAGGCGCATTCGGTGTCCTTCTCGCCGGCAAGGAGGAAGACATCGGCCTCCTTGTTCCCCCACGCTGCGGTGTCGACCAAGTCCAGCTGCCCGCCCTCGTAGTGGCATCCGGAGATGGCCACGATGATCTCGGGGCGAGGCACCTGGGCGAAGCACGAGACGAACTCCCCGGTTGGGTCGATCTCCTCGGTCAGACCGATCGCCAGCGCCACGCTGGCTCCGAGGGACCAGCCCACGAAGGTCACCGGCTGTTCCAGATCTCCGCCGTACTCGGCCGCGATGCTGCGAGCGAAGCGGTAGCCACACTCGGCATCGATCCCCGCCTGGTCGACGCCTTCTTGGGACGTGATGTCGGTCCCGTAGGTCGGAGCGAACACCACGGACCCTTCACGGGCGAGCCGGGTCGCCATCTCGGCCATGTCCTGGGCGGTCCCCCCGATCCCGTGGAAGGCCACGACGACTGGCCATGGGCCCTCGGCATCTGGTGAGAACACCAGCATGTCCTGGGTCGTCTCGTGCGACACAACCTCCCGTGTCACCGGGAACCCGGCATCCCCTGCGTCTTGGCCGCAGGCGGCGAGGACGAGCACGGCGGCGGACAGGAGCACGATCGTTCCTCGCATCTCCCTCCCTCCTCTGATGAGGCGAGCTCGGTTGGCAACGGCGTCATCGATGCGGACGAACGCTTCTCAGCCTCTCGCTCGGGGAGCGGACGATGCGGGGCCGTTTGCCCCTCAGACCGCGGGCTCACCGTACGGCCCTGGCTTCAGTGCGCCCAGTGCCCACGAGCGTCTACGCATGTCGGTCGTCCGAACCCCTGCCGGTGCTTCTTCTCCTGGAAGAACGAGTCGAACGTGGGAGGCTCCGTCTCCAAGCCTCACCGAGCGGCTCCCACATCGACACAGATGGGCGACCCCTCCGACCCGACCGGTCAACACCTTCTGGGCTCCGAACCTGTGGAGCGGCGCCGCCCATCGAGGCCTTCCTAACCCCCCGAGGGTCCTGTGGCCCTGCCGAGGGGCCAGCCCAACGGGCTACGGTCGCCCTGTTGGGGATCGAGGGTGCACGCCCCTCAGGTAGGGAGGTCATCCGATCTGGAGGGGGTGAGGTTCGGAGGGTGCGAAGCCGGACGTAGAGGTCGAGCGATGGTGGGTCGAGGCGGCACGAACCCGCCGCCGCACGGCATCGGCTCCGTGACGCCGGTCGGCCCTGGATCGGAGGAACCATGTTGTACCGACAGCGGATGCACTTCTTCCCGAAGTCGCAGGAAGCCTGGATGGAGCTCGTGAAGCTGGGCGACGAGTACAACAAGCTCGCCGCCGACAAGGGCTGGACACAGGGCACGTTCTGGATGCCGGTGGCCGGCGAGACCGAGGTCGTCGCCGAGTGGGACTACGCCGACATGGCGACCTACGAGCGGGAGACCCTGGGTATGTTCAACGAGCCGGATCTGATGGCCCTGGGTAGCAAGATCTGGGCGATCGAGTCGGTCCGCGCTCCGTACTCCGAGCTCTTGAACCCCATGCCGAGCTTCCCATAGGAGGGACGGGCGATGGCGCGGGACCCGAGCGGTCCCGCGCGCTCAGTCTCGGTGCTGCCAGCGCACCGTCGAGAGGCGGTGCATGCCCGACAGGCCCTTCAGCTCCGTGTCCGTCGGCTCCTCGAACGTGAACTCGCCGGCGCTCTCGGTGAGCTCGCGCACCAGCGAGGAGACGAGGATCTCCGAGCCGCGAGCCTCGGCCGCGATGCGCGCGGCGAGGATGACTGCCTTCCCGTAGAAGTCGTCGGCCTCCCGGACCGGCTCGCCCGTGTGCAGGCCGATCCGAACGCGAAGCTCGTCGGCGCCCGGTGGACGCTGGGCCAGCGCTCGCTGGATGTCGATCGCGCACCGCAGTGCCTCGCGCGCCGAAGGGAACGCCAGCATGAACCCGTCTCCCTGCGACTTGACCTCGTACCCGCCGTGGCGAGCGACCTGCGCCCGGACGAGCTCGTTGTGCTCACGCAGCAGCTCCATCCAGGCAGCGTCCCCCAGGCCTTCGGTCAGCTGCGTCGAGCCCTCGATGTCCGTGAACAGGATCGTCACCGTGCCGTTGGGCGCGGTGGCTCCCCCGAGGTCGGGCCGGTCCTGCGAGACCGCCGCGGCGATCCGCTCGGCGGCGCCGATCCGGCGGAACCGCTCGAGCGCGGGACCCTGGACGAAGTCGTCGAGCTCGAAGAACTCGCGGACCTCGATCTCAGCGTCCTCGCCCGGGCCCACGGGGTTCGGGAAGCGCATCGTCCACGCGATCGCCTCGTCGCGGGATGCGACCTGGATGACCGTGTAGCCGGCGAGGAGGTTGGGTTGGTCGCCGAAGGGGCCCTCGATAAGCGTGCGCTGGCCGCCCTCGAACCTGATCCGCCAGCCGTGCTGGGTCGGCCTCAGCCCCCAGGCGTCGTACAGAGCCCCCGCGTCCGCGAGCTCCTCGTGGTAGCGGACCACCTCGGACAGGAGCTCCTCGCTGGGCATGACGCCCTCCTCGGTTCTCGCCGTCGCCCTGATCAGGATGATGAACCGCATCGCGTGCCTCCCGGCCTCGGCCCGAGCCGACCTCCACGCCGCCCTCGAAGGCTACGCGAGCCGAGCCTGCGTGCTCTCGGGGGATCGTGCCAAGGAGAACAGCGTGGGATACAGCATCGCCGCCGAGACGAACGCGAACGCGGAGCCGGCGAGCCCGTAGGTGTCGTTGAGCAGGTACCCGGCGAGCCCGGCGATACCGAGCACGACGATCGCGTCGCGCCAGCGGGGGTCGGGATCCAG
>DASSJM010000092.1:0-37775 GCA_035691205.1 Actinomycetota bacterium | reverse complement strand
GTCGACCTCCGGGCCCGGGCTGGCACTGAAGGCGGAGACGATCGGGCTCGGAGTGTCCCTCGAGCTGCCGCTGATCGTCGTCGACGTGCAGCGAGCCGGGCCGTCGACCGGCATGCCCACCAAGACCGAGCAGGCCGACCTGTTGCAGGCGATGTTCGGCCGCAACGGCGAGGCGCCGGTGCCGATCGTGGCACCCCGCTCGCCGGCCGACTGCTTCGACACGGCGCTGGAGGCGGCCCGGATCGCGACCGCGTACCGGGTGCCGGTCATCCTGCTGTCCGACGGCTACCTCGCCAACGGGTCGGAGCCCTGGCTGGTCCCGACCGTCGACGAGCTCCCCGACCTGAGGGTCGGCTTCGCGACCGAGCCCAACGGCGAGGAGGCCGGCCGGCCGGTCTTCCAGCCCTACCTCCGCGACCCGGAGACGCTGGCCCGGCCGTGGGCGGTCCCCGGTACCGCCGGGCTGGAGCACCGCATCGGCGGCATCGAGAAGGCCGACATCACCGGCAACATCTCCTACGACCCGGCCAACCACGACTTCATGGTCCGCACCAGGCAGGCCAAGGTCGAGGCGGTCGCCGCGACGATCCCGCCGCTCGAGGTCGAGGACCCGTCGGGGCAGGCCCGGGTGCTCGTCCTGGGCTGGGGGTCGACGTACGGCCCGATCGGGGCCGCCTGCAGGCGGGTGCGGCACGCCGGCAGCGAGGTGGCCCAGGCCCACCTGCGCCACCTCAACCCGTTCCCCTCCGACCTGGGCGAGGTGCTGCGCCGCTACGACAAGGTGCTGGTGCCGGAGATGAACCTCGGCTACGGGTTCGGCGGCCAGCTGGCCATGCTGGTCCGGGCGAAGTACCTCGTCGACGCCATCGGCTACAACCAGATCCGCGGGCTGCCGTTCAAGGCGGAGGAGCTCGCGACCGTCATCACCAACGTGATCGAGGACCTGCAGTGAGCACCGTCCCGTCGAACGAGTCGTTCCCGTCGCTGTCGCTGGTGCCCAAGGCGCGCGACAAGCAGTCGGCCAAGGACTTCAAGACCGACCAGGAGGTCCGCTGGTGCCCGGGCTGCGGCGACTACGCGATCCTCGCGGCCGTCCAGTCGTTCATGCCGACGCTCGGGCTGGCGCGGGAGAACGTCGTCTTCGTCTCGGGCATCGGCTGCTCGAGCCGCTTCCCGTATTACATGAACACCTACGGGGTGCACGGCATCCACGGGCGCGCTCCGGCGATCGCCACCGGCATTGCCACGGCGCGTCCCGACCTCGACGTGTGGGTCGTCACCGGAGACGGCGACGGGCTGTCGATCGGCGGCAACCACCTGATCCACGCGCTGCGCCGGAACGTGAACATCAAGATCCTACTGTTCAACAACCAGATCTACGGACTGACGAAGGGCCAGTACTCGCCGACGTCGGAGGAGGGCAAGGTCACGAAGTCCACGCCCTTCGGCTCGGTCGACCATCCCTTCGACCCGATCGCGCTCGCCCTGGGCGCCGAGGCGACGTTCGTGGCGCGGACGCTGGACAACGACCGGCAGCACCTCACGGGGATCCTCCGGCAGGCCGCCGTGCATCGCGGGACGGCGTTCGTCGAGATCTACCAGAACTGCAACGTCTTCAACGACGGCGCGTTCGACGTGCTGCGCGAGAAGCCGCAGGGCGCGCACAACCAGATCCGTCTCGAGCACGGGCAGCCGATCGTCTTCGACGAGGGCAACCGCTGCGTCTCGGTCGGGGACAACGGGCGGTTGGTGATCAGCGAGACCGCGACGACGCCGGGGGAGCGGATCGTGGTTCACGACGTCCACGGACGCCCCTCGCTCGCCTTCGCGCTTTCCCACATCTCGCGCGGGCCCACCGAGCCCACCTGCATCGGTGTGTTCCGAGAGGTGGAGCGACCGGTCTACGGCGAGGCGATGGCAGCCCAGATCGCCGGCGCCACCGACCGTCTGGGCGCGGGCGACCTCGAGAAGCTGCTGCACTCCGGCGACACCTGGACCGTCTCGTAGTCGAACGAGGTCGGCCTGGCCGAGGGCGTCAGTCGCGCCGACCGCTCCGGAAGCGAGCCATCGCCGCCTCTGCGGCGGAGCCGACCTCCCGCAGCTCGGCGACGAGCGAAGGCAGTGCATCGAGGAGGCGATCGACGTCGGCTTCGGTCGTCTCGGGTCCGATCCCGATCCGGAAGCTCGCCGTGCCGGGGATGCCCATGTGCTCGAGCACCGGGGAGGGGTCGCCCGGAGCTCCCGAGCAGTTGGAGCCGGCCGCGATCCGGAAACCCCGGTCGTCGAGCGCCATGCTCAGGATCTCGGCGTCGAGGTCGGGCACGGAGAAGCAGACGAGGTGGGGCACGCGCTGGGTGGGATGGCCGTGGAGGGCCGCGCCCTCCACCCGCTCGGCGATCCCCGTGCGCAGGCGATCCGTGAGCGCCCACTGCCCGGCCGCCTGGTCGGCCATGTCCGACATCCGTGCCGAGATCGCGGCGGCCATGGCCGCCACGCCGGGGACGTTCTCCATCCCGGAGCGGCGGCGCCTCTCCCGGTCGTCGCCGCACGGGTAGGCGGCTACGGGCACCCCTCGGCGCACGAACAGGGCCCCGACGCCGGGCGGTCCTCCGAATTTGTGCCCCGACAGCGACAGGAGGTCCACGTCCAGCGCCGAGACGTCGACGGGGATCTTCCCGACGCTCTGGCAGGCGTCCGTGTGGCACAGGATGCCCGCCTCGCGGCACAGGCGGGCGACCTCGGCGACGGGCTGGAGCGTGCCGACCTCGTGATTGGCGTGCTGCACGGATGCGAGCAGGGTGCCCGGGCGGCGGATCTCGGCGGCGAACGCGTCCAGGTCGACGCGTGCGAACTCGTCGACGTCGATCAGCACGGATGCGAACCCGTCCGTCTCGAGCGTGTGCAGGACGCCACCGACGGCAGGGTGTTCGACCGTGGTCGTCACGATCCGATCTCCGAGCTCCCGGATCGGGCGGACACCGCCCCAGATCGCGAGAGCCACGGATTCGGTCCCACCGCTCGTGAAGACGATCTCGTCGGGTTGCGCGCCGATCGCGCCCGCAACCTGCGCACGCGAATCGTCCAGCGATCGACGCGCCGAGAGTCCCTCGGCGTGCAGTCGGAGCGGATCGCCGAGCCCATCGAGCGCCGCGATGAGCGCCGCTCGCGCTCGGGCGTCGAGCGGGGTGGCGGAGGCGTGATCGAGGTACGTCGTCGTCGCCATCGGGGAGCGGCAATCATACGCTCGGAGGGCGGAGCGCCGGCTCCGCCCTCCGAGGCCGGTCGCTCCCTACGGGGTCGCCGGCTGCGCGTCCTTGAGGAACACCGACTGGTACACGACCGCCGCGATGATCCCGCCGGCGATCGGGCCGACGATCCACACGAACCAGTCGCTCCACGCGCCGGTCGCGAGCGCCGGGCCGAACCATCGGGCGGGGTTCATCGCCGCGCCGGTGTATGGGCCGAAGGCCATGATGTCGAACGAGATCACGAGGCCGATCGTCCAGCCTGCGGTCTTGGAGAAGGGCCCACGGTCGTCCACGGCCGTCGCGAACACCGCGAACAGCAGGAAGAAGGTCATCACCGCCTCGAGGACGATGCCCTTGCCGACCGCGAATCCCTCGGCCAGGGCGGGGGTGCCTCCGCCGGCGGCATCGAACAGCTCGGTGGGCACGAGGTACTTGAGGAGGAGCGCCCCCGCAACGGCTCCCAGCAGCTGTGCCACCATCAGCAGGATCGCTCGGGACGATCCGACCTTCCCGGCGACCCACAGACCGATCGTGACCGCCGGGTTCACGTGCCCGCCCGAGATGTGGGCGGTCAGGGAGACCATGATCGCCAGGGTGAGGCCGTGGGCGAGCGCCACGCCCGTAAGGTCGAGCCCCAGGTTGGTGGCGACGACCGCGCCCGCCCCGATGAAGATGAGCGCGAACGTCGAGACGAACTCGGCGATCGCGGCCCTGCCGGTGCTCTCCATGGCGGTTCTCCTTCCTTCCGCGGGATGACCGAACGATAGTCGGCGGGATCCGACCCTGCTCGACGGCTCGCGGCCGGGCGTGGACCCGTTGGTAGGATTCGCGCCGTGAGGGTCCTGCTCGTTTCGCCCGACGCGGTCGTGCGCGATCTGATGCGCGTCGCGGTGGGCAGCCTCGAGCGTCGTCTGGGCGAACCCCTGTCGTTCCTCGATGCGTCCGACGGGGAGCGGGGCGCGACGATCGCGCTGCGGGAGCGTCCCGATGCCGTGGTGGCGGACGAGATCGCGTCGAGGGCGGGTGCGTTCTCGCTCGCCCACGATGTCCGGGGAGCCTCCGACCCGTACGTGGGTCCCATCGTGATCCTGCTCGAACGCCGACAGGATGCATGGCTGGCCCGGTGGTCGGGGGCCGACGCATGGTTCGTGAAGCCGGTGGATCCGTTCGAGCTCGCCGATCGTCTGGTCGAGCTCCTCGCGAGGACCGAGAAGGAGAGCGCGTGAACATCAAGGGGACGTGCCGACGCTGTGGCCGCGAGTTCCTCGTGAAGGAGGTCGTCGGCAACGGCGGCCGCTGCCCGTTGGACGGGAAGGCGCTGCAGTCGGACTACGCGGTCGTGCTCGTGGATTCGCTCCGCGACGCGGAGGACGCGGGAGCGACGCTCGAGAACGCCCTCGAGAAGATCGCGGATCTCGAGCCCGAATTCGTCCTGGATATCGACTCCGTGGTCGCCGGGATCCGGACCCACCTGGAACGGTTGGAGCGGACGCACGGCGGCCGTTGAGCCCGTGAGCGATCCTCCCGAGGCCGGCGCGGCCCCCGCGTCCTCGAACCGCTACTCGGTCGACGTGCGGCGCGATGGCGGCGTCTGGAGCGTCGCGATCCTGGACCCCGACGGCGGCTCGGTGAGCTCGAGGGTCTGTCGCGACGAGGCCGAGGCCCGCACGTACGCCTCGACGGTCCGCCAACACCTCGAGTGGCTGTCCGAGGCGAAGTTCCGTGAGTACTACCGCCTCGACCGGGAGGGATGAGCCGTGGGCTTCAACGCGATGCAGCCGGGCAAGATCAAGCGCGCCGACGTCCTCTACCTGCTGGCGGCGATCGTGGTCATCGCAGGACTCATCTGGTGGGCCGTCTCCTAAAGGTGGGCGACCTCGCCGAGCTCGACTACTGCTACGTCACGACCACCGGCCGTCGTTCGGGCGCGCCCCACACCGTGGAGATCTGGTTCGCGCTGCACGAGGGCGTCGTCTATCTGCTCTCCGGAGGTGGCGACGTCAGCGACTGGGTGAAGAACCTGCGCGAGCACTCGGCCGTCGGGCTGCGTCTCGGGGAGCGGGACATGATCTGCCGAGCCCGGTTGGTCGACGAACCGGCCGAGGACGAGCTCGCCCGCCGGCTGTTGTTCGAGAAGTACGCGCCGAGGTACTCGGGGGATCTGGTCGAGTGGAGCCGGACGGCGCTCCCCGTCGCGATCGACCTGCCCGACGAGGGCTAGGCCTCGTCGAAGCCGAGCGAGAACAGCCTCTCGAGGTCGTGCTTCGAGTAGACCTGGAACGCGATCAGCGTCTCGGTCCGGGCCACGCCCTCGACCTTGGCGATCCCGCCGGGGATCACGGTGGCGAGCGCGTCGTGGTCGGCGACGCGGACGATGGCCACGAGGTCGAACTCCCCGGCGACCGAGTAGACCTCGGAGACGCCGTCGATCTCGGCGATCGCCTGAGCCGCCTCGGGGATCTCGTCGATCTCGCACTGGATCAGCACGACGGCGTGGACGGACACGTCAGCTCCTCTCCAGGATGACGGCGAGCCCCTGCCCGCCCGAGATGCAGAGGGTCGCGAGCCCCAGACCCGCCCCGAGCTCACGCATCTGGTAGGCGAGCGTGAGGATCAGGCGCGCCCCGCTCATGCCGATCGGGTGACCGAGCGAGATGCCTCCGCCCCAGACGTTGAGGCGGTCGCGGTCGAACTTCAGCTCGCGTTCGCACGCGATCACCTGCGCCGCGAAGGCCTCGTTGATCTCGATGAGGTCCATGTCGGCGAGCGAGAGCCCGGTCCGCTCGAGCACCTTCTGGGTGGCCGGCACGGGGCCGATGCCCATGATCGCCGGATCCACGCCCGCCCACGACATGGCGAGGACGCGCGCAAGCGGCTCGCGCCCCTCGGCCCTGGCTCTGGATGAAGACATCAGCACCATCGCGGCCGCGCCGTCGGTGATGCCGCTCGCGTTGCCGGCCGTCACGCTCCCGCCCTCGCGGAAGACGGGCTTCAGTCTCGCCAGGCCCTCGAGGGTGGTGTCGGGTCGGGCGTGCTCGTCCTCGGCGAGCGTGACCGTGCCTTTGCCCCTGGGGTCGGGGGCCTCGACCGGGAACGTCTCGACGGCGCGCAGAGCCTTCGCCCCCTGGGCCTTCTGCTGGCTGTCGAGCGCGAACGCGTCCTGCTCCTCGCGCGAGATGTCGTAGCGGTCGACGAGGTTCTCGGCGGTCTCGCCCATGATCAGGCCGCAGAGGGGATCGAGCAGCCCGTCGCGGTACATCGCGTCGTACACCTGTGCATCGCCCATCCGGTAGCCGGTCCGCATCCGGTCCAGGATGAACGGCACCCGGGTCATGTTCTCCATCCCGCCCGCGAGGACGACCTCAGAGTCCCCGAGCGCGATCTGCTGCGCGCCGAGCTGGACCGCCTTCATGCCCGAGCCACACGCGATGTTGACGTTGTAGGCGGAGACCTCCTTCGGCACGCCCGCGCGGACGCTCACCTGCCGTCCCGTGTTGGGGCCGTTCCCCGCCTGCCGCGCGTGCCCGAAGATCGTCTGGTCGACCTGCTCGGGCTCGATACCGGACCGTCGCATCGCCTCGGTGGCCGCCAGCACGCCGAGGTCCACGGTGGGGAGCTCGGAGAACGAGCCGAGGAACCGCCCGATCGGCGTGCGGGCTCCCTCGAGGATGACCGCGCTCTCCATCGCGACCAGTCTAGTCGGCGTGTCGGCGCGACCCGGCGTCGCGCTCGCGCGCACGCAGGCGCGCCAGGAGTCGGTGGAGCTCGGCCCCGCCCTCGACCGGCTCGCACGGCGGGACGTCCGCATGATCGAGGCGGGGTCGGTGGCGCGCCACGAAGGCGCGGAGCGCGGCGACCTCGTCCGCGCGCTCGCGGGGAGGGGGCGAGGGGACGGCCTCCTCGTCTCCCGAGCGCAGGAGCGCGCCGTCGCGAACGCGGATCGGTATCCCGGCCGCGTCGCGGAGGTGCAGCTCGCCGGGCGCGAGGAGCCAGCGGTCGCGACGCGCGCGCTCGAGCGCCTCGGCGAGGGACCGAAGCCGGTCGCGCGCGAGCCCGGCCTCCTCGAACCGCTCCTGGTCGGCGAGCACCGTCATACGCGCCTCGAGCGCCCCGAGGAGCCCGCCCGGTCGCGAGAGGGAGGAGAGGAGTGACCGGACGAGCTCTCCGTAGCGTTCGGGGTCGATGCGGCCCTCGCACGGAGCGGGGCACCGGCCCATGTCGGCGAGGGCGCACGCCGCGAACCGGGTCGACGCGCGCATGGCCGTGGTGCACCGGCGGATCGGCACGGCGTCCTCGAGCGCCTCCTTCGCCAGGCGGGCGTGGGCCGAGGTCGCGAACGGCCCGAGGTACGCGGCCTCGCCCTTGGGTTCTCGGACGACGCGGAGCCGCGGGAAGGCCTCGGCGGGGTCGAGCTTCAGGTAGGCGTAGCGGCGCCAGGTCCGTCCGCGGCGGTTGTACCTGGGCTCGTGCTGGCGGATCAGCCGGGCCTCGAGCACGAGCGACTCGAGTTCCGAGGTGCACACGACGCCGTCGACCGACGCGGTCTCGGCCAGCAGGTCGTCCACCTTCTTGCGCTCGTCGCCGTAGAAGTAGCTCTTGACCCGGGCGCGCAGGTCCTTCGACTTGCCGACGTACAGGACGGCGCCGTCGCGCCCGCGGAACAGGTACACGCCCGGGCCACGGGGGAGGCGCTCGGCCAGGGCGATCTTGCCGAAGTGCGGACGTCCCCTGGCGCGCACGGCCGCGTGCAGTTCGCCGAGCGTGAGGATCCCGAGGCGGCCGCCGAGGTCGAGCAGCCCCTGCAGGACCTCGGCGCAGGCCTCGGCATCGGGAAGGGCCCGGTGCGACGGGCGCACGGCGGTGCGGAAGTACTGGGCGAGTGTGTGGAGGCGGACGTTCGGCACGTCGGGCCAGACGACGCGCCGCGCCAGCCGAGCGGTGCAGACCGGGGGGGCGGGGAGCGGCTCGTAGTCCAGCCGCTGCAGTGCCACGTTCAGGAACGTGAAGTCGAACGTCGCGTTGTGCGCGACGAACACGCATCCGCGAGCGAACTCCGCGAAGGAGGGGAGCACCCACTCGATCGGCGGCGCGTCGGCCACCGCGTGATCGTCGATCCCCGTCAGGTGGGTGATCGCCCGCGGGATCGGGATGCCGGGGTTCACGAGGGACCGGAACACGCCCGTGCGCTCACCGCCTCGGATCCGGACCGCGCCGACCTCCGTGATCCGCGAGTCCGTGGGCGAGCCCCCGGTCGTCTCGAGGTCCACCACGACGAACTCGACCTCGGACAGGGCGACGCCCTGGTCGAGGGTCGTCTGGATCGGTTCGGCGAGCACCCAGACCTCCCGCGGGGCCGCGGGTCGCTCAGGCTACCCGAACGTACGTTCGACGGTCAAGGGGTCATGGGCCTGCGCCTCGGCGGTAGCGTAGATACGTGCGCTACGGCCTCAGCCTGCCGAACATCGGCGACCTGGACCTGCTCCTCGAGCTCGGGGTCGAGGCCGAGCGCCATGGGTGGGACGGGTTCTTCCTGTGGGACCAGATGGGGTTCCTCAAGGGCGTCGAGGTCCCGGTGTTCGACCCGTGGGTGGCGCTCGCCGCGCTCGCCGAGCGGACCGAGCGGATCCGGCTCGGGACGATGGTCACCCCGATCGCGCGCCGCCGCCCGTGGAAGCTCGCGCGCGAGACCGTGACGCTCGATCGCCTCTCGCGGGGGCGCCTGATCCTCGGCGTCGGGCTGGGGTTCCCGCCGGACGCCGACTTCGAGCTGCTCGGCGAGGATCCCGACGAGCGGGTGCGGGCCGCGAAGCTCGACGAGGGCCTCGAGGTCCTCGCGCGGTTGTGGTCCGGGGAGGAGGTCGGCTTCGAGGGCGAGCATTACCGCGTGCGCGAGACCCGCTTCCTGCCGACGCCCATCCAGGAGCCGAGGATCCCGGTCTGGGTCGGTGGGATGTGGCCCAACCGAGCGCCGTTCCGCCGGGCGGCCCGCTGGGACGGCGTCTACCCGATCGCGGTGTCGCCGAGCGGTGGACCCGAGCCGATCACCGCGACCGCGTTCGCCGAGGTGATCGCCCACGTCGCCCGGCACCGCTCCTCGGCGGCGCCCTTCGACGCGGTCGCGTCCGGCGTCGCGGATGGCGACCACGAGCGGGTCGCCCCATTCGAGGAGGTGGGGGCGACGTGGTGGATGGAGTCCGACGACGGCTACCCCGGGTGGGAGGGGCGGGTCCTCGAGCGCGTGCGTGGCGGACCGCCCGCCTGAGGCCGACTACGCGAGCGGGTGTAGCTCGTCCTCGACGAGGAACGCGATGAGCTGACCGACCGCGATGTGCGCCTCCTGGATGTGCGAGGTCGTCGAGCTCGGCACCTTGATCTGGATGTCGGCGGCCGCGGCGAGCGCACCGCCCGACCCACCGGTGAGTGCGATCGTGCGGAGCCCCAGGGCCCTCGCCTGCTCGCAGGCCCGGACCACGTTGGCCGAGCCGCCGCTGGTGGAGATCGCCAGCAGGACGTCGCCCCTGCGTCCAAGCGCCTCGACCTGGCGCGCGAACACGCCCTCGAAGCCGAAGTCGTTGGCGACAGCCGTGAGCAGCGAGGTGTCGGTCGTGAGGGCGATCGCCGGGATCGGCGCGCGACGACGATCCACGGTGAGGGTGCTCACGAACTCGGTCGCCAGATGCTGTGCGTCCCCGGCGCTCCCGCCGTTGCCACAGATCAGGAGCTTGCCTCCGTCGCGGACCGACTCCACGATGGCCGCGGCGGCGCTCATGATCGCCTCCGAGCACGCCTCGGCGGTCCGCGAGGCCGTGCGCGAGGTCTCGAGCAGGTAGGCGCGGACCCGGTCGACGTTCACGGCCGAACCTCGGCGAGCATCTCGTCGCGGATGATCCTGGCCGCCTCGCGCAGGTCCGCCGCCATGTGGTGGACGAGGGGTGCGGCGGCAACGCGCTCCTCCTCGCCGTGCCCCGACAGGACGAGGATCGTCCTGGCACCGACGGCTCGGCCGAGCCGGACGTCGGCGAGGTGGTCGCCCACGACCCAGGACTCCGCCGGGTCGAAGCCGAGGGCGCGGGTCGCGCGCTCGACCATTGCGGTGCCCGGCTTGCGGCAGGCGCAGCCCTCGTCGGGGCGATGAGGGCAGTGCTCGATGCGGTCGATCGTCACCCCACCGGCGGCCAGGAGCTCGCGGAGCCGGTCGTGGATCGCCTGCAGGCCCGCGTCGGTGAGCATGCCCCGGCCGATCGGGGACTGGTTCGTCACGACCACCAGCCCGAGGCCGAGGTCGCGGAGCTCCTGCAGGGCCTCGAGCGCGCCGGGGATCAGCCGGAGCTCCTCGGGTCGAAGGACGTACCCCACCTCCTCGTTGATCGTGCCGTCTCGGTCCAGGAGCACGTAGCGTCGCGTCACGACGGCCTCCAGGTCCGCTCACCGTCGTCCGCCTCGACGCCGTGGTCGCGGAAGGCGAACTCGGCGAACGCGCCGCCCTGCGCCTCGAGCGCCTCGCGCACCGCCGGCTGGCGCGCCGGGGCGCAGGCGAGCAGCAGGTACCCGCCTCCGCCGGCGCCGCAGATCTTCCCTCCGGTCGCCCCCGATCCCCGCGCCAGGTCCAGGAGCCGCTCGATCCGCGTGCCGTCGGCGATGTGAGGGTTCATGCGCTTCTTGGCCTCGAAGGCCTCGTGGAGCAGCCCGCCGAGGGCGTCGGCGTCGCCGGCCACGACGGCGCCGCGCATCTCGTAGGCCATCTCGTGGAGCTGTTTCATCCCGACGATCGTCTCCTCGCGCCCCTCCCGGTACAGGCGGATCTGCGTCTCGATCAGCCCGAGGTCGGTCCGGACCCCGCCCGTGTAGCAGAGCAGGAGGTGCGAGCGGAGGACCCGGACCGCGTCCTCAGCGATCGGGAGCCGCGCGACGGTCACGCCGGTCGCCGCGAACTCGAGCAGGTTGAACCCGCCGAAGGCGGCGGCGTACTGATCCTGCCAGCCCCCCGCGATGCCCAGGTCCTCCCGCTCGATCGCGTAGGACAGGCGCGCGACCTCCTCGGGAGACATCGATCGTCCGGTGAACATCGCGAGCGCGCCCACGCACGCGGTGACGAGGGCCGACGAGCCGCCGAGGCCGCTCCCGGGGGGTGCGTCGGATGCGATGTCGACGTCCATGCCCGTCCGCACGCCGAACCGTTCGATCGCGGCCTTCGGAAGGTCCATCACGCCGTCGTAGACGGGGCCGTCCGCCAGGTGGTACTCGACGAGGTGGCCCAGGTCGAGGGAGCGGATCCGGACCTGCCGGTCCGGCCGGGGAGTGACCGAGACATGCGCGGCGTGGTCGATCGTCGCCGACAGCACCGCGCCGCCGTGGCGCTCGTAGTAGTGGGGGAAGTCGGTGCCCCCACCGACGAAGGAGATGCGCAGCGGCGCGGTGGCGCGGATCGTCCGAGCGTCCATGGGCTCGGTCAGTATGGTCGGACGCCCGCCGGGCGACCAGCGCGCCGCCGGCGGGTCACCTCAGGCGACGAACCGGACCACCCGCCGACGCTGCTGCTCCGTCAGGCCGCCCCAGACCCCGTACCGCTCCCCGTTCTTGAGCGCCCAGGCCAGGCACATCTGGCGGATCCCGCACGAGCCGCAGTACGCGAGGGCGGGACCCGCCTCCTCCTCGGAGGTCGGGAAGAACACGTCGGGGTCGATGCCGTGACAGGCGGCCTGGTCCTGCCACATGTCGGGGGGGGAAGGGTCGTGGGGAAGGGTCTTGAGGTCGATGCCACCGATCCGATCCTTGGTCACCCTGCGTCCACTCCTGTGCTCGTCGGGAGGGGCGGCGGCCCGGGAGGGAGCCGACGTCCCTGGCGCCCTTGTACCGGTCGTGAACGAACAGGAACAGTCTTGAAAAGTCGGGGCGGCCGTAGTATCGGGTTCGGGCCTATCGACGGTCGAGCGCGACCCCATCGTCCGTTGAGAGGATCGCATCCCTTGCGTCCCAACGGATCCGAGCGATCGCGAGCCGCCCGTCGCCCTCGGTGTCCACGCTCGTCAGGACGCCGACCGCTCCGGGTCCCGCGATCACGGACCGTCCGGCGGTCACCGGCCGCGCCGCCTCGACGGCAACGACGAGCCGCGTCGGATGCCCGAGGTTGCGGACCTTGGCAACGGATTCCTGGCCCAGGTAGCAGCCCTTCGAGCGGTCCACGACCGGCATCTCGTCGAGGCCGGCCTCGGCGGGGAGGGAGTCCTGGTCCAGATCGGTCGGGAAGCGGGCGAGCCCGAGCGCGATCCGCCACGACTCGAAAGCCGCCGGCCCGACGGCCACGGCTCCGGCGGGAGGGTCGGGGGACACGGTCCAGACCGGCCCTGTCGTGGGCACGACGGCGAGCGAGCCCTCGAAGCGCTCGATCCGCACGTCGGAGGACAGGACGTATGGCTCGAGGAGCTCGTCGATCGGCGACGGTTGCCCGGGAGACTGCAACAGGACGACGTCGCCCGCGCGCCGGTGCACCACGAGGTCGGCCCGGATCCGGCCGGTCGGTCCGAGCAGCAGCGAGCGGACCGAGCCGCCGGGCGCCAGGGCGGCGACGTTCGCGGTCACGAGGTCGTTCAGCCATCGCTCGGCGTCACCGCCCAGCACCCGGACGAGGCGCCATCCGCCGAGGTCGAGGACGCCGACGCCCCGTCGGAGGGCGTCGAGCTGGTCGAGGTTCGACGCGATCGGCACGTCTGGCAGGATAGGCGGCCGTGGACGTGCCGAGGACGCTACTGGTCACGAACGACTATCCGCCTCGCGTCGGGGGGATCCAGCGCACGCTCGAGGCGCTCGTGTCCAGGCTCCCGCCGGAGCAGGTCGCGGTCCTCTGCCCCACCTCCGACGGCGCGGAGGCGTTCGATGGAGCGGCCGCCTACCGTGTCTTCCGCCAGCCGGAGACCTTCCTGTGGCCCACGCCCGAGGTCGGCCGGCGGGTCGCCGCCGCCGTGGACGCGTTCGACGCCGAGGTGGTCCTGTTCGGCGCCACCTATCCGCTCGCGCTGCTCGGCCCGCGGCTCGCACGGACGGGGACCCCCTTCCTGTCGGCGGCGCACGGGTTCGAGTATTGGCTGTCGATCGCCCCGGGATCACACGCACTGATGCGCCGGGCGACGGGGCGCGCCTCCCGCGTTCCCGTGATGTGCAGCGCGTTCATCGCGCGCGTGGTCCGGACCGCGGTCCCCGACGGGGTGCCCGTGTCGGTCATGTACCCCGGCGCCGACGTGGACGCATTCCGGCCCGACCTGCCGTTCGAGGACCTGAAGGAGCGCCACGGGATCGGCGGGCGACCCGTCGTGGTGTGCGTGAGCCGGTTGGTCGCCCGCAAGGGGCAGGACGTGTTGATCCAGGCGATGCCGCAGATCGTCCGCAGGGTGCCGGGGGCGGCGCTGCTGATCGTGGGCGACGGCCCGGATCGCCCGCGGCTGGAGTCGCTCGCCGACCAGGCGCCGGCCGGGTCGGTGGTCCTGGCCGGTCAGGCCCCCGAGGCGGATCTCCCCCGCTACTACCGGGCCGGGGATGTCTTCGCGATGCCGTGCCGGACCCGCCGCGGTGGGCTCGAGGTCGAGGGGTGGGGGAACGTCTTCATCGAGGCCGCGGCGTGTGGACGCCCCGTGGTGGTGGGGGACTCGGGCGGCGCGAGGGAGTCCCTGATCCCGGACGAGACGGGGCTGCTGGTGGACGGGTCCTCCGTGGCGGAGGTGGCCGAGGCGGTCGCCTCGCTCCTCGAGGATCCCGCCCGAGCCGAGGCGATGGGGCGCGCGGGGCGTGAGCGGGTCGAGCGCTCCTTCACGTGGCCCCGAGCCGTCGGTCAGCTCGGCGGGTGGCTCGGTGAAGCCGCCGGGTGACGAGGTCGTTCGTCCGCGCCTCCGCGACCTGCGCTGGCCGCCCGGGTGCGCGGATCCGCGGCGTCTCCGGGGTACCCTCGCCGGGTGAGCCAGGCGCGCTGCCCGACCTGTGGGGCCCTCGTGTCCACCGATGCGGAGTGGTGCGGCCAGTGCTACGCGCCTTTGCGTCCGGCCGCCGCCGAGGGTCGGGTCTCGAAGCCGCCACCCGGGCTGGAGGTGACCGATGGGCGGCCCGCGTGGAGCTGTCCCGTGTGCGGCCAGCGCAACGAGATCGAGGCAAGCCTGTGCACCGCCTGCGGCACGCCGTTCGCCCGGCTGTTCGAGGAGCCGAACGCGCGGCCAGAGGTGGATCCTCAGTCCGCGGCGGCGTGGTCGCTGGCCTTCCCGGGGCTCGGCCACTGGCGACTGGGGCGCAACGGGGACGCGGTGGCCAGAGCCATCGTGTTCGCTTGGGCGTTCGGGGCCCTGCTGATCCTGTTGGTCTCACGGTTCGGCAAGGGCGGCCTGGGGCCCACGTTCTCGCTGTTCGCGGTCTTCCTGCTGGGCTCGGTCATCGTCTACGCGACCTCGGCCCTCGACGCGTACCGGATCGCGTCGGGTGAGGAGCCGCTCGTCAGCTCGCGGACACTCCTCTGGGGCTCGGTCGGCCTCATCGTGCTCTCGGTCATGATCGCCACGCTGGTCACGTTGCCGGCCGTGCGCCGGTAGCATCAGGAGAGCGATGAGCGAGCAGACCGAGGGACAGATCGTCGTCGAGGCTCCCGCCGCGGAGATCATGGACGTCCTCACGGACTTCGAGGCCTACCCCGAGTGGGCCGAGGTGAAGACGGTCTCGGTCCTCGAGCGCGGCGAGGGTGGGCTCGGAACCAAGGTGGCCTTCGAGGTCGAGGTCCCGCTGCTCGGGAGGGCGAGCTACACGCTCGCGTACCGCTACGCCCCCGGCGACGGCGGGATGTCGTGGGTCTCGACCGAGGCCCGGGGGGCCGTCTCCAACATCGCAGGCGAGTACCTGCTGACCGAGATCGACGACGACGAGACGAAGGTGATCTACCGGCTGTCGGTCGACCTCGGCGTCCTGCTCCCCGGGTTCGTGCGCACCCAGGGCGAGAAGCGCGTGATCGAGAACGCGCTCGAGGGCCTGAAGCGCCGCGTCGAGCTCGGCTGAGCCCGCGGCCGTCCCCGCACCCACCGCGCTAGGCTTGCCGGGATGCGCGTCCTGCTGTTCACCGGGAAGGGCGGCGTCGGCAAGACCACGGTGGCCGCCGCGACGGCGCTTCGGGCTGCCCAGGCGGGGCATCGAACCCTGGTGATGAGCACCGACCCCGCGCACTCGCTGGGGGACTCGTTCGACCTCGAGATCGGCGAGCACGCGACCTCCCTCGCCGAGAACCTGTGGGCCGAGCAGATCGATGCCCAGAACCGACTCGAGACGAACTGGCGCGAGATCCAGGACTACTTCATCCAGGTGATGAACTGGGCCGGGGTCGAGTCGATCCAGGCCGAGGAGCTCTCCGTGCTTCCCGGCATCGACGAGATCTTCGCGCTGATCGACGTGAAGACCCATGTAGAGGGCGGGAAGTACGACCTGCTCGTCGTGGACTGCGCCCCCACGGCGGAGACGCTGCGACTGCTCTCGCTGCCCGAGATCATGAGCTGGTACATCGAGCGGGTCTTCCCGGTCGAGCGCAAGGTCGTGAAGACGATCAGGCCGCTCGTCTCGAGGATGACCACGCTGCCGATCGCGGGCGAGCGCTTCTACTCGGCGGTCGAACGGCTGCACGCCAACCTGTCCGCCGTCCACCGGATCTTGACGGACGAGGCCGCATCGACCGTCCGGCTGGTGGTGAACCCCGAGAAGATGGTGATCGCCGAGGCGAGGCGCACGTACACGTACCTCGGGCTGTTCGGCTACCGCGTGGACGCCGTCGTGGTGAACCGGATCATCCCGGAGGACGTCACCGATCCCTACTTCGGCAAGTGGAAGGACATCCAGGCGGAGCACCTGCGGGCGGTCCACGAGTCCTTCGAGCCGCTGCCGATCCTGACCGCCCGTCTGTTCGATCGCGAGATGGTCGGGCTGGACCTGCTCGAGGACATGGGCCGGGAGGTCTACGGGAGCCGGCCCGTCTCCGACGTGCTGTACCGCGACGACCCGATCCGCGTACGCCGCCGCGCGGGCGGCTACGTCCTCACCATGCGACTGCCGTTCGTGTCCCGAGCGGACATGGACATCCACCGACGTGGCGAGGAGCTGTACATCCGCGTCGGCTCCTACAAGCGCAACCTGATCTTGCCGCAGACCCTCCAGCGGATGGAGGTTCGCGGGGCGAACTTCGTCGGCGACCATCTGGAGATCGCCTTCGCGCGCCCGCCGGGCGCCGCGAAGGCAGGGAGGAGCACCCGTGGCTGAGCCTGGCAACGGCGCGAGATCCAAGAGCGGCAACGCCTCGAGATCCAAGGCCGGGACGAAGGCCAAGACGGCGCCACCCCCCCAGCCCGAGCCTGAGACCGCGGCGAAGGACCGTGGTCCCGTCTGCACCGTGGCGTTCTGCCCGATCTGCATGGCGGTGACGGCCGCCCAGGGTGCCGCGCCGGATGCGCTCGAGCATCTGCTCGCCGCGGCGAGGGAGTTCTTCCTCGCCGCGCGCGCCGTGATCGACGTGCGGGGAGACCACCTCGCCGGCCCGAGCGCGGAGCCGGCACCCGGACGCACGTTCGAGCGGATCGACATCTCGTGACCGCCGCCGACCGCCCGTCGCACGGGCGCTGAGCCCGGGAGGCGTGCGGTGGGAGGGACCGGCGAGGCGATCGGCGTCGATGTCGGCGGGACGAAGGTCAACGCCTTCCGCGTCGCCCGCGACGGGACGATCGTGGCCCGGTCGAGCGAGCCGACGCCGGCCGAGGACGAGGAGCGCACCCTCGAGACGATGATCCGGCTCGCGTCCGCGCTCCGCACGCCGGACGTGCTCGCGGTCGGCGTCGGCGCCGCCGGGCTCGTGGACGCGACGGACGGCGTCCTGCGTTTCGCACCCAACCTCGCCTGGCGGGACGTGCCGATCGCGGCGAGGATGCGCGATGCCCTCGGGCTCCCGTGCCAGGTGGACAACGACGCCAACGTCGCCGCCTACGCCGAGTACCGCTTCGGCGCCGGACGCGGGTATCGGCACATGCTCCTCGTGACCGTCGGGACCGGCATCGGGGGCGGGATCGTGTCCGACGGCCGCCTGTTCCGGGGGGCGCACGGCTTCGCGGCGGAGATCGGCCACATCGTGGTCGAGCCGGACGGCCCGGAGTGCGGGTGCGGGAATCGGGGCTGCTGGGAGCAGGTCGCCGCCGGCCGCGCCATCGGCAGGATGGGACGGCAGGTGGCTCGAGATCCCGGGTCGTCGCTCCGGCGCCAGGCCGGGGGCGATCCGGGGAAGATCACCGGGCGCCTGGTGACCGAGGCGGCCCAGCGGGGCGACGAGGAGGCCCGAGGGATCATCGCCGAGGCCGGCCGGCGGCTGGGCCAGGGGATCGCCGGACTCGTGAACGTCATCGATCCGCAGGTCGTGGTCGTCGGCGGGGGAGCGATCGTGGCGGGGGACCTCCTGCTCGAACCCGCCCGCGCGGCCTTCCGCGAGGCGGTCGAGGGGCCGGAGTACCGCCCCGGGGTTCCCCTGGTGGCCGCCGATCTTGGAAACGACGCCGGAGCGGTGGGCGCGGCCGCACTGGCCCTCGAGGAGCTCGGGCGCGAGATGGCCTGACGTGAAGGTCGGACTCGTCCTGCCGATGGCGAGCGGCGACGCGGGGCGTGTGCTCGCGTTCGCCCGCCGAGCCGAGAAGCTGGGGTTCGACGGGCTGTTCGCCTTCGACCACCTGTTCCCGCCCGGAGCGCCCTCGGACCGGCCGAGCCTGGAGGCGTTCGCGATGCTCGCCGGCGTCGCCGCCGTGACCTCTCGCGTCGCGGTCGGCACGCTGGTTGCCCGCGCGTCGTTGCGATCCGCCGGGATGCTCGCGAAGCAGGCGGTGACCCTCGATGGGCTGAGCGCGGGACGGTTCGTGCTGGGCATCGGCACCGGGGATGAGGTGAGCGCCGCCGAGCACGAGGCGTTCGGGCTCGCCTACCTGGGGCCCGGCGTTCGGCGCGAACACCTGGTGGAGACGGTCCGAGCCCTCCGGGCGCTGTTCCGCGGCGAGCCGTGGGCGGGAGGCGTGCACGTGCCGCGCATCGACGGGCCGCTGTTGCCGCCGCCGCGAACGCTCGGGGGTCCGCCGATCTGGATCGGCGGGGTCTCGGAGGGAGCCGTTCGCGTGGCGGCGGAGGAAGCGGATGCCTGGAACGGGTGGGGGCTGGACCCCTCGACGTTCGCCGAGCGGGCTCGCCTCCTCGCGAGCCGGGCGGGACGGCGTATCGAGCCCACCTGGGGCGGCGCGATGGTCGTCGGCGCCGACGCGGCCGAGGCGGAGCGCCTGGTCGCGGCCCGTCGCGAACGTGGGCTCGAGCAGGCGTGGGGGGGCAGCGCTCGGTCCGCGGTCGGGTGGCTGCGCGAACTCGAACGCGCGGGCGCGACCTGGGCGATCGTGCTCGCGGCCGGTCCCCCGGATCGGATCGACCTGATCGGCGAACGCGTCCTGCCCGCGATCGAGGCGTCCGGGTGAGCGGACTTCCGTCGCACCGCCTGAAGCGGGCGAAGCGCGCCCTCCGACTCGAGGTCCTGGGGCGGCGCGATGCCCTCCAGCTCCAGGAGCGTGAGGCGATGAGCGCCGCGATCGTCTCGCGGCTGCTGCGGATCCCCGAGCTCAGCGAGGCATCGGTGGTGATGGCGTTCTGGTCGTTCGGGAGCGAGGTCGACATGGCCCCGCTGATCGATCGCCTGCACGAGGGCGGGAAGATGGTGGCCCTCCCCAGGGTCGAGGGCGCGGACGTCGTGCCGATCGCCTATCGGCCGGGGGACGCCGTCCGATCGACGGGCTTCGGGGCCTGCGAGCCCGTCGAGGGGCGCGAGCTGGATGCGGCCGAGCTGGAGCTCGTGGTGGTGCCCGGGGTCGCGTTCGACCGCTCAGGCGGACGCGTCGGGTACGGCGGCGGCTTCTACGACCGTCTGATCGCCCGTCTCCGCGTGGGCGTGCCGACGATCGGCGTGGCCTTCTCGCTCCAGCTCGTTCCCGAGGTACCCGCGGGAGGGATGGACCGCCGGATCGACGCCATCGTGACCGAGCGGGGGGTGATCCGGTGCCGGTAGCGGCGGCCCTCGGGGCATCCGGCCCCTCGTCCCGGCGGCCGAGGCGTCCGGGCCGCGGGCTCCGGCTCCGCTCGTGGCGGGAGGCGGAGTTCGCGTCGCTCGACTTCGAGACGACGGGTCTGGACTACGGCAGGGACGCGGTCGTGTCGTTCGGCGTGGTGCCGGTCCGGCGCGGGCGGGTGGCGGTCGGTGAGGCCGTTCACCAGCTGGTCGTGCCGGAGATCCCGTCCTCGCCGAGCTCGATGAAGATCCATCGGATCATGCCGCAGGATCTCGCCGACGCCGCGCCGCCCGATGTCGCCCGCGATCGCCTCCGCGTCTGCCTGGAGAACCGCTTCCTGCTCGCCTGGTTCGCCCAGGTGGAGATCGCGTTCCTGACCAGGATGTTCGGAGGGCGCGCCCGGCCGTGGGCGCGCCGGACCGTGGACGTCCGGGAGCTGGCGATCGAGCTCGAGGGGGCCGATCCCCGCGTGCGGTACAGCCTGACCACGGCGGCCGAGCGCTACGGGGTGCCGGTGGCGAACCCGCACGAGGCCCTGGACGACGCCATGGTCACGGCCCAGCTGTTCCTGGTGCTCGCGACGCGGCTGGAGGCCGCGGGCAAGGGCACGACGAGGAGCCTGCTGCGCCTGACGCGCGGCTGACCACGCCACTTGAACGGCCAGTCAAAGCCGTGGGAGGATGCGCCCAGCCCTGCGGCCATGAGCGGGTTGCGTGCGGATCGTTCGGGGTCGCAGGCCGCGGCGCCCGCCGTCCCGAGGTGGAGGATCGAGATGACCGAGGAGAACAAGCGCTCACCGTTGCACGACTGGCACGTCGAGCATGGCGCCGACCTCATGTGGGAGGACGGCTATCCCTGGAACAACCACCAGGGGCGCGATCCCCTCGACGAGTACGAGGCCGTCCGGACCGCGACCGGCATCTGGGACCTGTTCTCCACCTGCAAGTACGAGGTCACGGGTCCGGACGCCGCGCGCCTCATCCAGCGTCGGTTCACCAACGCGCTCGCCGGGATGACCGACGGAACCGTCCGATACGGGGCGTTCGTGAACGCGGACGGCCTCATGGCCGACGACGGGAACGTGTATCGGTTCGCGCCCGACCGGTACTGGGTGATGATCAACTCCCCGGGGATCGACGATTGGTTCCGGGAGACCGCCGCCGGTCTCGACGCGGAGATCGCGCACCGCACCGACGAGCTCGCGATGATCGCCGTCCAGGGCCCGACGTCGCAGGAGACGTTGCAGCCGCTCGTCGAGCGTGATCTCGGCGAGCTCTCGTACTTCCGCTTCTGGCCCGAGCCCACGACGGTGGCAGGTGCGCGGGCGCATGTGTTGCGCACGGGCTTCTCGGGGGAGAAGGGCTACGAGGTCGTGGTGGCCGCCGAGGACGCGCTCCGCGTCTGGCAGGCCCTGGTCGATGCGGGCGCCACCCCTTTCGGGCTCACCGCGATCGATCTGGCACGGACCGAGTCCGGCATGATCATCATCGCGATCGACTACAACCCGGGCGAGATCTCCCCCTGGGATCTGTCGATGGACCGCTTCATCAAGACCGACACGGAGTGCGTGGGCGCGATGGCGCTCGCCGAGCGGGGGGCGAACCCGCCCAAGCGATTCAAGACCCTCCGGATCGAGTCGGACGTGGCGCCCGAGTACGGGGCCTCGGTCACGAAGGGCGGACGGGCGGTGGGCGTCGTGACCTCTCCGGCCGTCAGCCCTCGGTTCGGGACGATCGGCCTGGCGATCCTCGACAGGGAGGCGGCGAGCGATGGCGAGTCGCTCGAGGTGGCCGTGGGCGAGGGGACCGTGGCGGCAACCGTCGCCCCGCTGTCCGTCTACGACCCCGACAAGGAGCGTCCCCGGGCGTAGCGGTCAGGCGATCGTCGTTACCGCATCCAACAAGGCGACGCCGCCGGCGAGCGCGATCACCGCGAGCGAGACGCCCCCCACGACCCGCAGCGCCGGCCGTGTGATCGGCCGCGCACGATCGGGCTCGACGAACGCGAGCCCGGCCGCGCACCCGAGCAACGCGGCCATCCAGAGCCGGTTCCACCATCCGCCGCCGAGGAGGCCGACGCTGACCACGCCGAGGACCGTCAGGCTCGCCGCGCCCAAGGTCGCCACATCCACGAGCGTTCCGCGCCACCCACCGCCGCCAGCCACGGCCTGGATCATCCGCCGAGCGGGACGCTGCAGCACGACGAGGAGCACGCCGTGGAGCACGAACAGCGCCCCGAACACGGTCACGTTGAGCAGCGGGCGATCGAGGATCGTGAAGTCCGGGTTGGAAGCGTCGATCACGATGGTCCCGAACACGATGAGCTCGAGCCCGCCGAACGCCAGGGCCCGGAGCCATCGGCGCGCCGGGAGCCACGCCCGGACGCCGAGGTAGAAGGCGGTCCCGACGATCGCGGATGCGATCCCGGCGAACAGGACCAGGAACATCGTGCCGCCGAGCGTGATCTCCCCGATCGTGGCGCCCGCCTCGGTGAGGAACCCCTGCACCGCCTCGGGTGCCGCCAGCGCCGAGACGCGCATCGCGACGCGGACCCCCAGGCCGCCCGCGAGCATCCCGGCCAGGCCACCGGCCAGGAACAGGGGAGCGAGCCTCCGCAAGGCACCCGGTTCGGTCGCCCAGGCCCCCTCCCGCTCGATCGTGGCCGCCTGGCTGCCCATGCGCCCACGCTAGGCGGGGCCGGTCGGTCCGCCCCAGGGTGCAGCCACCCCAACCATGGGCGGATGGCACCCGAACCCGCCGGTTCGTCCTCGCGCACCGCGGGATCCGGGGTAGACTCCTCGAATCACATCCATGTGATTCGAGGAGGTCGTCGGATGTCGGTCCACACGTGCAGCCCCCCGAGGGACGCAGAGCCCCGGGCCCAGAGCCTGTGGCTGTGCCAGGAGTGCGGTTCGGTGTGGGAGGCCGCGCCGGAGGGGCCCGGCATCTTCGACTTCGACCGGAGCGAGGCCGTCACGCGCGCCGAGTGGATCTTGATCGAGGGTCCCGCCGCGCTCGCCGGCTGAGCGCCCACCTCGCCCCGGGTCGCCGCGTCAGAACAGGCCGACCGTTCGCCCGTCCTCGTCGATGTCGACGTTCATGAAGGCCGGCGTCCGGCCGAGGCCGGGCATCCGCTGCATGTCCCCGCAGAGCACGACGACGAACCCGGCGCCGGCGCTCGGGACCACGCCTCGCACGGGGAGGCGCCAGCCGCGCGGGCGGTTCAGCATCAGCGGATCGTGGGTCAGCGACAGGTGCGTCTTGGCCATGCACACCGGCACGTTCCCGAACCCGAGCTGCTCCATCCGCGCGATGTCCTTCTCGGCCTGCGGCAGGTAGTCGACGCCGTCGGCCCCGTACAGGCGCGTGGCGATCGCCTCCACCTGCTCGCGGATCGGCGCCCCGTCGGGCGTCAGGAGGCGGAACCCGTTGGGCCGTTCGCACGCCGCGACGACCGCCTCGGCGAGCTCGATCGCCCCCTCGCCACCGTGCGCGAACCCCCGGTTGACCACGACCGTCTCGGCACCCGCCCCGCCGGCGAGCTCCGCCATGAGCTTGACCTCGGCCTCGGTGTCGCTCGGGAAGTTGTTGACCGCGACGACGCACGGCAGCCCGTACTCGTTCACGATCGCGATGTGCTGGGCGAGGTTCTCGACGCCGCGCCGCACCGCGTCGAGGTCCTCGGTCCCGAGTGCGTCGAAGGCCACGCCGCCGTGGAACTTGGTGGCGCGGACCGTGGTGACGAGTACGCCCGCGGAGGGCGCGAACCCACCGAAGCGGCAGACGATGTCGCAGAACTTCTGGAAGCCCAGGTCGCTCGCGAAGCCACCCTCGGTCACCACGTAGTCGGCGAGCTTGAGCGCGATCCGGTCCTGGATGATCGAGTTGTTCGCGTGCGCGATGTTGCCGAACGGGCCCGCGTGGATCATGACGGGCTGTCCCTCCAGGGTCTGCACGAGGTTCGGCTTCAGCGCGTCCTTCATGATCACCGTCATCGCGCCGGCCACCTTGAGGTGCTCGGCCGTCACCGGCTCGCCGTCGTAGGTCGAGCCGACCACGATCCTGCCGAGTCGCGCGCGGAGGTCGGCGAGGTCGGTCGCGAGGGCGAGCACCGCCATCACCTCGGACGCGGCGACGATCACGAACTGGTTCTCCCGGGGGACCCCGTGGATCTTCCCGCCCAGGCCGACGACCGTGTTGCGGAGCTCGCGAGCGTTCACGTCCAGGGTCCGGGGCCAGGTGATCGTCTGCGGGTCGATCCCGAGCGGGTTGCCGTGGAAGATCGAGGCATCGAGGGCCGACGCCAGCAGGTTGTGCGCGGCCTGCACCGCGTGGAAGTCCCCATTGAAGTGGAGGTTGATGTCCTCCATCGGCACGACCTGCGCGTAGCCACCGCCGGTGCCGCCCCCCTTGATGCCGAACACGGGCCCCATCGAGGGCTCGCGCAGGGCGAGGAGCACGCGCTTGCCGATCCGCCCGAGCCCCTGGCTCAGCGAGATCGAGGTGGTGGTCTTGCCCTCGCCCGCCTTGGTCGGCGTGATCGCCGTCGTGATGATGAGCTTGCCGTCGGGGCGGTCCTTCAGCCGCTCGAGGATCGAGAGCTCGATCTTGGCCCGGTGGCGCCCGAACGGCTCGAGTTCCTCCGGCAGGATGCCGGCCGCCGCCGCGATCTCGGTGATGGGGTGGAGCTCCGCTTCCTGCGCGATCTCGAGTCCGCTCTTCACGTCGTCACCCTCCGATGCCTCGGCATGGCCCGCGGGAGGATATCCCGCCGCATCCTCCGACGGCACCGGGTCGCGGACCCGGGCACGAGTGGCCGCCCCCGCCGATCCGGATGGCGCCTGGACCGGGCCCCCCGGCGGTCGGATACTGGAGGCGTGCCCGTCTCCGAACCCATCCGGACCAACGTCACACACACCCACGTGACGGCGGTCAACGACGGTGTGCGGTCGGAGCGGACCGACACCCTCGTCACGGAGGAACCGCTCGAGATCCGCGTCCAGGGTCCGGATCAGGAGCAGGTGCAGGTCGCCGTCACGATGCGCACACCCGGCGGCGACTTCGACCTGGCCGTGGGGTTCCTGTTCACCGAGGGCTTGATCGAGCCCGCCGAGGTCCTCCGCGTCGCCTACTGCGACAACCTGCCGGGCGAGGACCAACGGTACAACGTCGTCTCGGTGAGCCTGGGGAGGGTCTTCGACGCCGAGCGGCTCCGCCGGAACTTCTACGCCAACTCCTCCTGCGGTGTGTGCGGCAAGGCGGCGCTCGAGGACGTCGAGGTCCGATGCTCCCCCGTCGGCCCGGGACCCGAGGTGTCCCTCGACGTGCTGCTATCGCTGCCGCAGCGGCTGCGCGCCGGCCAGAAGATGTTCGACCGCACCGGCGGGCTCCACGCGGCCGGGCTCTTCGGCCCCGAGGGCGAGGCGGAGTCCATCCACGAGGACGTCGGACGACACAACGCCGTCGACAAGGTCGTCGGCGAGCGTTACCTGGCGGGAGCGGTTCCGATCGGCGATCGGATCCTCCAGGTGAGCGGGCGCGCGTCGTTCGAGATCGTCCAGAAGGCCGCGGTGGCGGGCATCCCGATCGTGAGCGCGGTGAGCGCCCCGTCGTCGCTGGCCGTGGAGGCGGCCGAGCGCTTCGAGATGACGCTCGTCGGGTTCGTGCGCGATGGGCGCTGCAACATCTACACGCACCCGGAACGCGTGCTCGCCTGAGCCGCCGGGCCCCGTAGGATAGGTTCCCGCACCGGACGGTGGAGACGGTGGAAAGGAGCACGCCTCGATGAGGAACGGGCTCGTTCGACTCACCGAGCCGATGGTCCGCGAAGACGGCGCCCTTCGAACGGCGACCTGGGACGAGGCCCTGGACCGGGCCGCGGCGGGTCTGCGGGCGGCGTCGGAGCGGAACCCCGGCTGGGGGGTCGGCCTGTTCAGCTGCTCGAAGGCCACGAACGAGATGAACTTCGTCGCGCAGAAGTTCATGCGTCAGGTCCTGGGCAGCAACAACATCGACAGCTGTAACCGCACCTGACACGCTCCCTCGGTCGTCGGTCTGGCGACGGTGTTCGGAGCAGGTGGGGGGACCAGCTCGTACGAGGAGATCGAGAACACTGATCTCATCGTGCTGTGGGGGTCGAATGCGCGCGAGACGCATCCGATCTTCTTCCACCACGTGCTGAAGGGCGTGCACGACGGGGCGCGCCTGATCGTCGTGGATCCTCGCCGGACCTCGAGCGCGCAGTGGGCCGACCTGTGGCTGGGGATCGACGTCGGCTCGGACATCGCGCTGTCCAACACCGTGGCGCGCGAGATCCTCGCGAACGACCTGCAGGACGATGACTTCATCGCACGCGGGACGGAGGGCTTCGAGGCCTATCGGGACTCGGTGCAGGGGTGGACCCTCGAGCGGGGCGAACGCGAGACGGGCGTGCCGGCCGGGGCGATCCGAGAGCTCGCGTACGCGTACGCCAGGGCCGACAGGGCCGTGATCTGCTGGACCCTGGGCATCACCGAGCACCACAACGCGGTCGACAACGTCTTGGCGCTCATCAACCTGGGGCTGTTGACCGGGCACGTCGGCCGGTACGGAAGCGGTCTGAACCCGCTCCGCGGTCAGAACAACGTGCAGGGCGGGGGCGACATGGGGGCGATCCCGAACAAGCTTCCGGGGTTCCAGGACATCGAGCAGGACGAGGCCGCGCGGGCCAGGTTCGAGGCGGCGTGGGGCCGACCGATCCTCCCGAGGTACGGGTGGACCCTCACGACGATGTTCGAGGCGATGGAGCGCAAGGAGCTCACGGCCGTGTACTGCATCGGCGAGAACCCCGCGAGCTCGGAGGCGGACGCCCACCGTGCTCGCCAGCTGCTCGAGGGGCTCGACATGCTGATCGTGCAGGACATGTTCATGACCCGGACGGCCGAGATGGCCGACGTGGTCCTGCCGGCGTCGAACTCGACGTTCGAGTCCGAGGGGACCGTGACGAACAGCGAGCGGCGCGTCCAGCGGGTCCGGAAGGTGCTCGAGCCGCCCGGGAACGCACGCGACGACATCCGGATCATCGCGGAGATCGCACGGCGCCTCGGCGCCGACTGGGGCGAGACGACGCCGGCCTCGGCCTGGGAGGAGCTCCGGAGGCTCTCGCCGATGCACGCGGGGATGTCGTGGACACGCCTGGAGGAGCTCGGAGGGATCCAGTGGCCCTGCCCGGACGAGGATCACCCAGGGACCCTGTTCCTCCACGAGCGGCTGTGGTCGGAGGACCCGGCCGAGCGCGGGCCGGCCGCACCGTTCAGCGTCGTGGTCCACGAGCCGCCGGTCGACGAGCTCACCGAGGAGTTCCCGCTGCGGCTGACCACCGGCCGACGCCTCGACTCGTACAACACCGGCGTTCAGAGCAGTGGGTACACGTCACCGCTGCGGCGCGGCGAGACCGTGGACGTCTCGCCCGAAGACGCGGCGCGGCTCGGGCTGACCGAGGGCGAGGTCGTGCGGATCACCTCGCGCCGGGGGACGCTGGAGGTCCCGGTGCGGGTCGACGAGGGACTGCGGCCTGGCCTCGTGTTCATGACGTTGCACTTCCCGGACCAGGTCGACACGAACGTCCTCACGATCGACGCGACGGACCCCAAGTCGGGGACCGCCGAGTTCAAGGCGACGGCGGTTCGGATCGAGAAGCTCGCCGCTGCGGTGGGGACGTAGTCGACCCGTGGATCTGCGCCTGCCCGACGCCGCGCCCTCCGAGGCCGAACGCGCAGCGGTCGACGCCGTCCTCGGTCCGCCCTCGAGCGGGTGGGACGGGGGCGAGCGCGCGATCGCGTTCGAGGGGCGGGTCGCGCACGGCGGCCACGAGGCTCGTGAGCGCCGGCACCTCCTGCTCCCGGCGCTGCACGCCCTCCAGGCGCGCGAGGGATGGATCAGTCCCGGCGGGCTCCGCTACGTCTCCGAGCGGCTGACCATCCCGCCGGCCGAGGCCTACGGGGTCGCCACGTTCTACGCGATGTTCTCGACCGAGCCGCGACCCCAGACCGTCCTGCACGTCTGCGACGACATCGCGTGTCGAACGAACGGCGCCCTCGGGCTGATCGACGACGTCCAGCGCGAGCTCGGCCCGGAGCGCGAGGGACAGGTCCTCCGGAGCCCGTGCCTCGGCATGTGCGAGCGAGCGCCGGCGGCCCTCATGCAGACCGCGGGCGAGCCCGCGTCCGACGCCGCGATCGGTCCCCTCTCGATGGCGTTCCTCGAGCCGTTCCTGCGCGGCGGCCTCGGGACCTTCCGATCGGGGGGTGGCGAGGCGGCCCCGCAGCCACGGGACGGCCTCCGCCTCCTTCGCCGGGTCGCGACGATCGACCCCCGTTCGCTCGACGCGTACCGGGGGGCCGGCGGGTACGTGGCGCTCGCGCGCGCCCTCGAACTCGGACCCGAGGGCGTGATCGAGGAGGTCAAGGAGTCCAAGCTGCTCGGGCGCGGTGGCGCGGCGTTCCCCGCCGGCGTGAAGTGGGAGGCGGTTGCGAGCCAGCCCGCGCAGCCGCACTTCTTCGTCTGCAACGCCGACGAGTCCGAGCCGGGGACCTTCAAGGACCGGGTCCTGATGGAGAACGATCCCCTCTCGGTGATCGAGGCGCTCACGGTCGCGGGCTACGCGACGGGCTCGGGGACCGGCTACATCTACATCCGCGGCGAGTACCCGCACGCGACCGACATGCTTCGGGGGGCGATCGCGTCGGCGCGCGAGGCCGGACTGCTCGGGCCCGATGTGATGGGCGCGGGGTTCGCGTTCGACGTCGAGCTGCGACGCGGTGCCGGGGCCTACATCTGCGGCGAGGAGACGGCGCTGTTCAACTCGATCGAGGGCAAGCGCGGTGAGCCCCGGAACAAACCGCCGTTCCCGGTCGAACGCGGGCTGTTCGGCAAGCCGACCGGCATCAACAACGTCGAGACCCTCGTGAACGTGCTCGAGATCCTGCGGATCGGCGGCCGGGCCTACGCGGAGATCGGCACGCCGGACTCGACGGGCCCGCGGCTCTTCTGTCTGTCGGGTCACGTCGAGGTGCCGGGCGTGTACGAGGTCGAGCACGGAGTGACGCTCCGCGAGCTGCTCGCGATGGCCGGCGGGGTCCGGGGCGGCCGGCCCTTGAAGGCGATCCTGCTCGGCGGTGCGGCGGGGTCGTTCGTGACGCCGGACGACCTGGACGTGCGGCTCACGTTCGAGGACTCGAGGGCGGCCGGCGTGACCCTGGGGTCGGGGGTCGTGATGGTGTTCGACGACTCGGTGGACCTGGCCGACATCACGCTGCGGATCGCGGCGTTCTTCCGCGACGAGTCGTGCGGGCAGTGCGTGCCGTGCCGCGTCGGGACCGTCCGGCAGGAGGAGGCGCTCGCGCGGGTGATGGCTGGACGGCCGCGGGGCACACTCGGGCAGGAGCTGGAGTTGATCGACGAGATCGGGCAGGTGATGCGGGACGCCTCGATCTGCGGGCTCGGGCAGCTCGCCGCGAACGCGGTCGACTCGGCGATCCACCGGCTGAGGCTGTTCGACGGGGGTGCCGCGTGAGCGCCGTTCCCCTGGATACCCCGCGGCGCCTGATCGACCTCGAGGTCGACGGCGAGACGGTCCGTGTGCCCGAGGGCTCCACGATCCTGGACGCCCTGCGCGGCACGGGCGTGGACACGCCCACGCTCTGCTACGCCGACAACCTGACCCCGGTGAACGCCTGCCGCGTGTGCGTGGTCGAGCTCGAGGGCTCTCGCGTGCTCGTGCCCTCGTGCGCCCGGAGGGCCGAGGAGGGCATGAAGGTCCGCACCGACTCCGAGCGCGTGCGTCACTCGCGCAAGATGGTGCTCGAGTTCCTGGGTTCGAGCGTGGACGTCTCGCTCACGAACCCGGAGGTCCACCGCTGGCAGGAGGACTACGCCGCGGACCCGGCCCGCTACGGCTCACCGGCCGAACCCGCGGCGGCGGGGGAGCGCGATGCCCGCCACGCCGGCCATCACATCGAGCCGACCGGCGAGGCCGCGGAGACCGTCCACCAGCCGATGAAGGTCGACAACGAGCTGTACGTGCGGGACTACTCGCGCTGCATCCTCTGCTACAAGTGCGTCGAGGCCTGCGGCGTGGACGCGCAGAACACGTTCGCGATCGCCGTTGCGGGGCGCGGGTTCGACGCGCGGATCTCGACCGAGTTCGACGTCGGCCTGCCCGAGTCCGCCTGCGTCTATTGCGGCAACTGCATCGGCGTGTGCCCGACCGGTGCGCTGATGTTCACCAGCGAGCACGAGCTGCGCCAGGCGGGGCAGTGGCGCGAGGAGGACCAGGCCGTCACGAACACGATCTGCCCCTACTGCGGCGTCGGGTGCGAGCTCGAGGTCCACGTGCAAGACAACGAGATCGTGAAGGTGACCTCGCCGGCCGACCACTCGGTCACGAGCGGTCACCTCTGCATCAAGGGCCGGTTCGGCTTCCAGTTCGTGCAGAACCGTGGGCGCACGGACGGCTGAGGCCGTCGCGACCGGCGTCGTCCTAGCCGGGGGCGCATCGAGGAGGTTCGGTCGGGACAAGCTCATCGAGCCGTACCGCGGGATGCCGCTCCTGCATCACGCGGTGATCCGACTCGCGGAGGTGTGTGGCGACGTGGTCGTGGTCATCCCTCCCGAGGCGCCCGAGCCGTCGATGCCGGTCGGCGCGCCGGTACGGTTCGCTCGCGACGCCGTGGAAGGCGAAGGCCCACTGGCCGGCGTACACGCGGGCCTCCTCGCGGTCCGCACCGACCACGCCCTGCTCGCGGGTGGCGACATGCCGGACCTGCAGACCACCGTGTTGATCGAGCTGCTCCGCGTCGCCGCCGATGCGCCGGCCGACGCCGTCGCCCTGCAGGACGGCGATCGCATCCGCCCGCTGCCGTGCGTCGTCCGGGTCGCGCCCGCGGACCTGGCGGCGCACGCGCTCCTGCACGACGGGCGCCGCCGCCTGCGGGATCTGCTGGAGTCGCTCCGGACCGCGGTGGTCGACGAGCCGACGTGGAGCGCGCTCGACCCCGAGCGGCGGACCCTGTTCGACGTAGACGACCCGTCCGACCTGGACGCCGGATGACCCGCGGGTGCGACGGCGGACCTGCTCGGTAGGGTCGTGACATGGAGCATCGCCCGATGGCGGTCGCCGGGATCGAGGTGGCCGTCGTGTGCGAGGGATACGCGCCCCTCCCGCTGGACGACGAGTTCCCCAGCACGCCGGTCGACTGGGACGCGGAACGCGCGCGGTATCGGTGGATGTTCCACGACGAGCGTTCCTGGGCGTGGCACGTCCACGCGTTCGCGCTCCGGACGCCCTCGGGCGTCGTGATGGTGGATGCGTGCGTAAGCCCGTTCCCTCCGTACGCGCCCTGGGCGACGCACACGGCGATCGAAGACGCCCTGGCGGACGCGGATGTGGAGGTCGACGAGGTTCGGCTGGTCGTCCTCACCCATCTGCACGCCGACCACTCCGGCGGGGCCGTGGTCGACGGCCGACCCCGCTTCCCCAACGCCCGGCACGTCGTCCACCCCGCCGACTGGGATCACTTCGCGGGCGTGGAGGACGGCAAGAGCTACGCGGCTCGCCGGGCGATGGAGCCGCTCGAGGAGCGCGGGATGCTGGACCTCGACCCGGACGATCGCGAGGTCTGGCCCGGCATCCACGTCGTGCACGCTCCCGGGCACACGCCGGGTCACCGCTCGGTCGTGGTGGAGGGCGTGAGCGACACGCTCCTGTTCACCGGGGACCTCCTCCACACGCCCCCGCAGGTAGCGCGCCCCGAGGCGCCGTCGAGCCACGACGATGACCCCGCGCTGGCGAGCCGATCGCGCGCCCGGCTGATGGGACGGGCGCGCGACCACGGATGGTGGGTAGCGGTCAGCCACTTCGCCAGGCCCTTCGGGCGCGTCGGCGTGGACGGGTGGGTGGAGCGGGTGGACTGATGCGAGGAGCCTCTCCGGGAGGGTAGGCTCCCCGCGAAGAGCGGGGCCGTCCCGGCCTGCCCGCGCATCACATCCCTGCCGAAAGGACCGTGCATGACGCGCCGCGTGTTGATCATGGGAGCCGCCGGACGCGACTTCCACAACTTCAACGTCGCCTACCGCGACGATCCCGGCCACGAGGTCGTCGCGTTCACCGCCACCCAGATCCCCTTCATCGACGACCGAACCTACCCGGCGTCGCTGGCCGGTTCCCGGTACCCGAACGGGATCCCGATCCACGACGAGAGCGAGCTCGCGGGACTGATCCGCGACCTCGACGTGGACGATGTGGTCTTCGCCTACTCGGACGTGAGCCACGAGTACGTGATGCACAAGGCGAGCCAGGTGCTCGCCGCCGGTGCGAACTTCGTCCTGCTGGGCCCCGACGCCACGATGCTGGACGCATCCGTCCCCGTCGTGTCGGTGTGCGCGGTGCGCACCGGCTCGGGGAAGAGCCAGACGACGCGCGCGATCGCGCAGACGCTTCGCGATGCGGGGAAGCGCGTGGTCGCCGTCCGGCACCCGATGCCCTACGGCAACCTCGAGGCCCAACGGGTGCAGCGCTACGCGACCCTCGAGGACCTCGACCGCTACGAGACCACGATCGAGGAGCGCGAGGAGTACGAGCCGCACATCACGAGCGGGACGATCATCTACGCGGGCGTCGACTACGGGGACATCCTCGAGCAGGCGCAAGCGGAGTGCGACGTGCTGCTGTGGGACGGGGGGAACAACGACCTGCCGTTCTACCGGCCGACCGTGCACATCGTGGTCGCGGATCCGCTCCGCGCCGGTCACGAGACGCGCTATCACCCGGGCGAGGCGAACCTCCGCCTGGCCGACGTCATCGTGATCAACAAGATGGACTCGGCGACAACCGAGCAGGTCGACGCGCTCCTGGAGACGATCGGCGAGGTGAACCCGGGCGCCACGATCGTGAAGGCCGACAGCCGGGTCTCGGTGGATGAGCCCGGCGCGATCGCCGGCAGGCGCGTGCTGGTGGTCGAGGACGGCCCCACGCTGACGCACGGAGAGATGAAGTTCGGAGCGGGGGTCGTGGCCGCCCGGGCCAACGGCGCCGCGGTGATCGTCGACCCGCGCCAGTGGGCGATCGGCACGATCGACGAGACGTTCCGCAAGTACGACGTCGGGCCGGTGCTGCCGGCGATGGGGTACTCGGACGGTCAGCTCGCCGAGATGGAGAAGATCATCGACTCGGTCGAGGCGGACGTCGTTGTGATCGGCACCCCGATCGACCTGCGTCGCGTGATCGAGATCCGCAAGCCCGCCGTTCGCGTGCGGTACGACCTGGACGTGCTCCCCGGCTCGCCGACGCTGCTGGACGTGCTCCGGCCGGTGGTGGGGTAGCCATGGAGCGCGTCGTCGTCGCCTTCGGAGGGAACGCGCTCCTTCGCCGTGGGCAGGAGGACACGTTCGAGAACGCGTACGCCTCGGCACGTCAGGCGGCCGAACGCGTGGTGGACATCGCCTCGGCCGACTGGGAGGTCGTGGTCACCCACGGCAACGGGCCGCAGGTCGGCCGCATCCTGCTCCAGCAGGAGGCCGCGCGTGGCTCGGTGAGCCCGATGCCGCTGGACGTGTGCGGTGCGCAGAGCCAGGGACAGATCGGCTACCTGCTGCAGGCCACGATCGGCGACGTGTTCTTCGAGCGCGGGATGGAGCGGCCCGTCGTCACGATCCTCACGCTCACACGGGTGCGCCCGGACGACCCCGCGTTCCGGGACCCGACGAAGCCCGTCGGGCCGTTCTACGAGGAGGCCGAGGCTACGAAGTTGGTGGCCGATCAGGGATGGGCCATGAAGCCGGATCCGCACGGAGGGTTCCGTCGCGTCGTTCCCTCGCCTGCCCCGTACTCGATCGTCGAGGCGCCCGTGATCCGTGAGCTCGTCGCGGACGGCGTGATCGTGATCGCGAGCGGCGGTGGGGGCGTGCCCGTGATCGAGGACGGGCCGCGGCTGGTCGGCGTCGAGGGGGTGGTGGACAAGGATCTGGCCGCGGCGATCCTCGCGCGCGACGTGGCGGCGTCGGTCCTGCTGATCCTCACCGACGTCCACCGTGTGCAGCGTGGGTTCGGGACCGATCACGCGCAGGACCTCGACCGGCTCACGGTCGCCCACGCCCGTGAGCTGCTCGAGGCGGGCGAGTTCCGGGCGGGCTCGATGGGCCCGAAGGTCCGGGCGGCGGTCGACTTCGTGGAGAGCGGCGGGTCGCGCGCCGTGATCGGCGACCTGGACGAGGCGGTGGCCGCCCTGGGCGGCCAGGCCGGCACCACCATCGATCCCTAGCGGGGGCCTACGCTTCTGGCGTGAGGCTCCGGGTCCTCGTCTACAACGTGCACGGGTTCCGCGCCGGGACCGATCGGGTGGCGCGCGTCGTGAGCCGTTGGCGGCCCGACGTCGTCCTGCTGAACGAGAGCGGCGGCCGGCTGCGGCTCCGACGCTTCGCCCGCACCGTGGGCATGGAGGTGGCGGCCGACCCGTGGTCGCCCCTGCGGCGGCGGGTGAAGAACGCGGTCGTGGTGCGCGACCCGTGGACGGTGATCGATCACCGACTCCACCGGTTCGCGGGCGGGCCGATCCTGTCGCCGCGCGGGGCGCTCGTCGCGACGATCGGATCCGGCCGGGACCGGGTGACGGCGGTCGCGGCGCACCTCGGCCTGCATCCGGTGGAGCGCCGCCGCCACGCGGAGGAGCTCGTGGGCGTGCTCGAGGACGTCCGGAGCCCGGTGATCCTCGGCGGCGATCTCAACGAGCGACCGGATGGGCGAGCGGCCTCGCTCCTCGCGAACCGGTGGCGCGACGTCTGGCTGCTCGGGGGGGACGCGGCGGGGGAGACCTTCCCGGTGGCGCAGGCCACGGCCCGCATCGACTACCTGTTCGTCTCCGACGGCGTCGGGGTCGAGGGGGCGACGGTCCCCGGCGACGACGATGCCCGGGCCGCCTCGGACCACCGGCCGCTCGTCGCCGAGCTGACCCTCCCGGGGCACGGGTAGGCTTGCAGCCGACCGGCTCGAGGCCTCCCTCGGGCCCGAGGAGGAGGTCCGCCCATGCTCTCGCCCGACGTCGAGTCCGCGATGAACGCCCAGATCGCGGCGGAGCTGTACTCGTCGCACCTGTACCTCGCGATGTCCGCCTACTGTGAGTCCATCAACATGCCCGGATCGGCCGCGTGGTTCGCGGCCCAATCGGACGAGGAGCGTGAGCACGGGTTGAAGTTCGTGCGCCACGTCGTCGAGCGCGGCGGGCGCGTGACCCTCGTCGGGATGGACCCGCCGCCGGTGGACTTCGGGACGGCCCTCGGCGCCTTCGAGCAGGCGCTCACGCACGAGATGAACGTGACGCAGATGATCGACGGGCTCTACGGGTTGGCCGTGCAGCACGGCGACTACGCGAGCCAGGTGTTCCTGCAGTGGTTCGTCACCGAGCAGGTCGAGGAGGAGCGCTCCGCCGGCGAGATCGTGCAGATGCTCCAGACGGTGGGTGTGGATCCGGCGGGCCTGATGATGCTCGATCGGGAGCTCGGCGCACGGCGGTCGGCCGGGTAGCCGCTCCGGCGGGCGCTCCGGCCCGAGCGTTCCACTACGCGAAAGGCTCGTCTACGATGGGCGACGTGACCCGGGCGCCCGACTTCCTCGAGCTTCCACCGCGCAGCGCGAAACCGCGGATCGTCGGGCTCACGCACGTGCTCGACAAGGGCGCCGCCGTCCCCGAGCTCGAGGCCATCGCCGATCGCGCGGGCGCCGGGATCGACCTGTGGAAGCTCGGGTGGGGGACGGCCTACCTCGAGCCCGATGTGCCGGAGAAGGTGGTGGCGCTCACCGCACGCGGGATCCGCGCGTGCGTGGGGGGGACGCTGCTCGAGGTCGCCTGGGGACAGGGCCGAGCGGACGCGTGCCTCGCGTGGGCGGCCGAGGCGGGGTTCCCGTGCATCGAGGTGTCCAACGGCGCGGTGGACATGCCCCTCCGCGAGAAGCGCCGGCTGATCGAGCTCGCGGCCGAGCGGTTCGTGGTGCTGTCCGAGGTCGGATCCAAGGACCCGAGCGCCGAGGTGTCCGCCCAGGGCTGGGCCGAGGAGATGGTCGGGGACCTGGAGGCGGGGGCGACGTGGGTGCTGACCGAGGGTCGCGAGAGCGGCACCGTCGGCCTGTTCGAGCCGGACGGCAGCGTTCGGGCGCCCGTGGTCGAGGCGGTGGTCGGGCGGGTGGGCCTGCCGCGCGTGATCTTCGAGGCGCCCCGCAAGGACCAGCAGGCCTGGCTCATGAACCGGTTCGGCGGCGAGGTGAACCTGGGCAACGTCCCGCTCGCGGACGCGATCGGGCTCGAGGCGCTGCGTCTGGGCCTGCGCGCGGACACGATCGCGCTGTCGCAGCGTCGTCCGGATGCGGAGGCGCGCGGGTGAGCAACCTGGTCCCGCGCCGGTACCGCGGGGTGTCGGTCACCGACGTGGACGTGCCGCTCGAGCCGGAGGCTCTGCGCGACCACTTCCTTGGGCGCGAAGCGTACCGGCGGACCGCCTTCATCGTCGCGAGGTCGGCGGGTCGCGCGGCCGTCCTGCGCGTGCGCAAGGAGTCCGAGGAGCCGCTGTTCTCGCCGATCGTCGACGTCGAGGTGCTGGCCGGGCCCGACGAGACCGCGATGGTGCACGCGCCCGAGGTCGACACCGGCATCCCGACGCAACTCGCGCGCGCGGCCGCCGAGCGCGCATCCGACGCTCGGTGCGTGGTCGTGCAGGGTCGCTACGAGCACGTGAACTTCGTCCTGGACCCGGCGCCGATCGCCGTTCGGATCGTGGAGGTGTTCCCCCCGCAGCCCGCGAAGCTCGTCGACCAGGTCGAGCGCGTGCTGGGCGTGACCGAGGGGCTGCCGCCGGTGGAGATCTGGCCCGAGCTCGTCGACCTGGTGGAGCTCGCGCGTACGCGGCCGTCGGAGCGGTACCTGTTCCCGTGCCGCGGCTCGGGGGTCGCCCCCGAGGGGGCCGAGGTCCGGTACCTGGACGAGCGCCCCGAGCGACAGGAGTGGACCCTCGTCGGGTGCGCGCGCTCACGCCAGATCCACCGGGCCTTCTACGGCGACGAGCCCCCGTCGGTCGAGATGTGCCCTCGCGAGCTGGCTCGGGGGCGGGACGTCCCCGGCCCCATCCTCACGAAGTGCTGCCTGCTCGAGGAGGACGTGGAGCGCGACGGGCTCATGGTCGTGGTCCCCTGGGGCGCGAGCCTCGATCAGGTGCGGGACGCGCTCGTCCTGCTCTGTTCGATCGCGGAGCCGGCGTGGGCGCCCGCCTGACCGACTCGAGCCTGTACGCCCACCTGTGGGGCACCGACGAGCTCCGGGCGCTGTTCGACGAGCGGGCCCGCATCGCGTCGTGGCTCGAGATCCTCGCCGTCCTCGCCGAGGCGCAGGCGGCGCTCGGCCTCGTCCCGCGGGCGGCGGCCGACGCGATCGCCCGGGAGGCCACGGTCGACGCGCTCGACCTTCCGTTCGTCGCCGCCGAGACCCGCCGGACCGGCCACTCGACCCTGGGCCTGATCCGCGGCCTGCAGCGGGCGCTCCCCGAGGAGGCGGCGCAGTGGGTCTACTACGGGGCCACCGTCCAGGATCTCACGGACACGTGGACCGCCCTCGCGATGAAGGCGGTCGGTCGCGTGGCGTGGCGCGACCTCCGGGCGCTCGAGGCGAGCGCGCTCGACCTGGCGCGAGCGCACCGGGGGACCGTGATGGCGGGCCGCACCCACGGCCAGCCGGGCTCGCCGATCACGTTCGGCCTGAAGGCGGCGGGGTGGGCGGACGAGATCCGGCGGCACCTGGAACGCCTCCGCGAGGGGGCTCCCCGGTGGCTCGTCGGGCAGCTCGCCGGCGCGACCGGGAACCTGGGGTTCTTCGGCGATGCCGGACCGGAGCTCCGCGCTCGGTTCTGCGAGCGGCTCGGGCTGGGCGATCCGGGCGTCTCGTGGACAACGTCGCGAGATCGCCTGGCCGAGTTCGCACACGTCCTGGCGATGATCGCGTCGACGCTCGGCCGCATCGGGTCGGAGGTCTACGAGCTGCAGCGAGCGGAGATCGGCGAGCTCCGCGAGGCCGCGTCGAGTGAGGGCGTCGGGAGCATCACGATGCCGCACAAGCGGAACCCCGAGATCTCCGAGCACCTGGTGACGCTGTCGCGCCTGGTCAGAGCCCAGCACGCCGTCCTGCTGGAAGGGATGATCCAGGCGCACGAGCGCGACGGGCGCGGGTGGAAGGCCGAGTGGGTGGCGTTCCCCGAGGCCTGCCTGCTGACCGGCGTCGCGCTCGCGTTCGGCCGATCGCTGCTGGACGGCCTCGAGGTCGACGCCGCCGCGATGCGCCGGAACCTGGACGCGGCGGGCTTCGCGGCCTCCGAGCGGCTGCTCTCGGCCCTCGCGCCCGTCCTCGGCAAGCACCGCGCCCAGGCGAGGC
>DASSJM010000091.1:0-10974 GCA_035691205.1 Actinomycetota bacterium | reverse complement strand
GGGCTGCTCGCGCCCCGCCGCACTTCGGGCAACTCGCGCCGGTACTCGGAGCGCGACATCGAGCGCGTGCGGACGATCCTCGAGCTCACCCGGCGCGAGGGGATCAGCCTCGCCGGGGTCCGCCTCTTCCTCGAGATGCGCGAGGAGCTCGAACGCATGCACCAGCGCACCGAGGCGCTCGAGCGGCAGCTGCTGGATCGGCTGCGTGAGCGCGGCTCGGACATCGTGCCGCTCCGGAGCCTCATCACGTTCTCCTGGGAGGAGCGTCCGTGACGATCGAGCTCCGCGGACCGACCGTGACCCTGCGCGCGTTCCGCGAGGACGAGTACGAGGGGGTGCTGGCTCGCTTGCCCGGCGACGCCGGCGACCCGGACGTGTCGCTCGTGCGTCGGCAACGCGTCGAGCGCTCGGGGACGCGGACGTCCGCGGAGCTGCTCATGGCCGTCGAAGCGGGGGGGAAGCTCGTCGGCGACGTTCAGAGCCGCAACGTCGAGATGGCGATGCCACCAGGTGTCTGGGAGCTCGGCATCGAGCTCTGGGACGGGACCGACCGCGGCCGGGGGCTCGGACGCGAGGCGGTCGCCCTCCTGACGTCGTACCTGTTCGAGGAGGAGGACGCGCACCGCGTCCAGGCGAGCACCGACGTCGAGAACACCGCGATGCGCAGGGTGCTCGACCTGCTCGGGTTCGCTGACGAGGGGACGTTGCGCGGGTTCATGCCGCAGCCGTCAGGCGAGCCCCGCGACTACGTGATGTACGGCCTGACGAGGGCCGACTACCACCGAGAGAAAGAGCGATGGATCCGAACAAGCTGACCATCAAGTCGCAGGCGGCGCTCGACGGCGCCCACCAGCAGGCGCTCGCCCGCAACCAGCAGGCGATCGAGCCGGAGCACCTCTTGTTCGCGCTGCTCTCCGACCCGGAGGGCGTCGTGTTCCCGCTGCTGCACCAGCTCGGGGTCGCCCCCAAGCCGCTCCGCGACCGCGTGGACGCGGCGTTGGACCGCCTGCCGAAGGTCTACGCGCCGGGCGCGGAGGTCCGTATCTCGCCCGCGCTCGGGACCGTGCTCGAGACGGCGTTCCGTGAGGCCGAGGCGCTCACCGACGAGTACGTCTCGACCGAGCACCTGCTGCTCGCCCTGCTCGAGGGTTCCTCGGAGGCAGCGAGCACCCTTCGCGAGGCGGGGCTGCAGCGGGACGCGGTGCTCGCAGCGCTCGCGCAGGTGCGCGGCCGCCAGCGCGTGACGGACCAGAACCCGGAGGAGAAGTACCAGGTCCTCGAGCGGTACGGGCGCGACCTCACCGATCTCGCGCGTCGGGGCAAGCTCGACCCCGTGATCGGCCGCGACGACGAGGTCCGGCGCGTGATCCAGGTCCTGTCGCGCCGGACCAAGAACAACCCGGTGCTGATCGGCGAGCCGGGCGTGGGCAAGACCGCGATCGTCGAGGGTCTCGCGCAGCGGATCGTCTCCGGCGACGTCCCCGAGTCCCTGAAGGACAAGCGGGTGGTCGCCCTGGACCTCGGCGCGATGGTCGCGGGATCCAAGTACCGGGGCGAGTTCGAGGAGCGCCTGAAGGCCGTGCTCCGCGAGATCGCCGAGTCCGAGGGGCAGATCGTCACGTTCATCGACGAGCTGCATACGATCGTCGGTGCGGGCGCGGCCGAGGGCGCGATGGACGCCGGCAACATGCTGAAGCCGATGCTCGCGCGGGGCGAGCTTCGCGCGATCGGCGCGACCACGCTGGACGAGTACCGCGAGCACATCGAGAAGGACCCGGCGCTCGAGCGCCGTTTCCAGCCCGTGCTGGTCGAGGAGCCGAGCGTCGAGGACACGATCGCGATCCTGCGAGGGCTGAAGGAGCGCTACGAGGTTCACCACGGCGTCCGGATCCAGGATCCGGCGCTCGTGGCCGCGGCCGTGCTGTCCGACCGGTACGTGAGCGGGCGGTTCCTCCCGGACAAGGCGATCGACCTCGTGGACGAGGCGGGTTCCCGCCTGCGGATCGAGATCGATTCGATGCCGATCGAGATCGACGAGGTCGAACGGCGCAGCAAGCAGCTCGAGATCGAGCGGGCGGCCCTGCGCAAGGAAACGGACCCTGCGTCGCAGGAGCGCCTGGAGCGTCTGGAGAAGGAGCTGGCGGACCTGCAGGAGCAGGGCGCGGCCATGAAGGCGCACTGGCAGCAGGAGAAGGAGCGGATCGATCGGATCCGGACCCTCAAGGCACAGATCGAGGAGGCGCGTGGCCAGTTCGATCGTGCGGAGCGCGAAGGAGACCTCGAGCGCGCGGCCGAGCTCCGGTTCGGCCGGCTCGTGGAGCTGGAGAAGGAGCTCGAGGCCGAGAACGCACGCCTGGAGGAGGTCCAGCGGGACCGTCGGATGCTGAACGAGGAGGTCACCGAGGAGGACGTCGCCGAGGTCGTATCGGCATGGACCGGCATCCCCGTCGCCCGGCTGATGCAGGGCGAGATGCAGAAGCTCGTTCACCTCGAGGAGGCGTTGCATCGCAGGGTCGTCGGGCAGACGGAGGCCGTGAACGCCGTCGCCAACGCGATCCGGCGCTCGCGGGCCGGCCTGGCCGATCCCAACCGGCCGATCGGATCGTTCCTGTTCCTGGGGCCGACCGGGGTGGGCAAGACCGAGCTCGCCCGGGCGCTCGCCGAGTACCTGTTCGACGACGAGCGCGCGATCGTGCGCGTGGACATGAGCGAGTACCAGGAGCGCCACACGGTCTCCCGCCTGGTGGGGGCGCCGCCCGGCTACGTCGGGTTCGAGGAGGGTGGACAGCTCACCGAGGCCGTCCGCCGCCGCCCCTATTCGATCGTGTTGCTCGACGAGGTCGAGAAGGCGCACGGCGACGTGTTCAACATCCTGCTGCAACTGCTGGACGACGGGCGTCTGACCGACGGGCACGGCCGAACGGTGGACTTCCGCCATGCGATCGTCATCATGACGTCGAACCTGGGCAGCGCGATCTTCCAAGATCCCGCCATGCCAACCGAGAAGCAGCGCGAGGCGATCCTGGAGGACGTCCGCGCCTCGTTCCGACCGGAGTTCGTGAACCGGATCGACGAGATCGTGGTGTTCGACCCGCTCGGCCCGGAGCAGATCCGCGAGATCGTGGATATCCAGGTCCGACTGCTGTCCGAGCGGGTGGCCGAGCGCACGCTCTCGCTCGAGCTCACGGACGCGGCCCGCGACGCGCTCGCGCGGCGCGGGTACGACGCGGCGTTCGGCGCGCGGCCGCTCCGTCGCCTGATCCAGCGCGAGGTGCAGGACCGGCTGGCCATGCTCCTGCTCTCGGGCGAGGTCGCCGAGGGCGATCGCGTGGTCATCGACGCGGAGGGCGACGAGCTCGCGTTCCGCGTGCAGCGGTCGTAGAGCCCCGATCGGGTTCCTCCCTATACTCGCGTCGTGAGCCAGGAGCCCCCGACCGGTTCCGAGCCCCGGGTCCTGCGTCGCAGCAGGGACGAGCGGGTGATCGCGGGCGTCTGCGGCGGCCTCGGCCGCTACCTGGGCATCGATCCCGTGCTGGTGCGGATCGCGTTCGTGATCCTCGCGATCGCGGGCGGAGGCGGCATCTTGCTGTACGTCGTGTCCTGGATCTTGATCCCCGAGCAGCGAGAGGGCGAGAACCTGGGCACCGCTCGGCCCTCCAGCATCGACACGACCCGACTGATCCTGGGAGGGGCCCTCATCGCCGTGGGCACGATCCTGCTCCTCAACCTGTCGCTTCCGCGACTCGGCAAGTACTTCTGGCCGATGGCGCTGATCGCCGTGGGCGTGGCAGTGGTCCTTCAGGCCTCGACGGAGCGGCGATGAGCGAGCCCCGGGACCCGTCGGCCGAACCCGTGGAACCCTCGGTCGAGCCGGTCGAGCCGGTCGAGCCGGTCGAGCCCATCGAGCCCGTCGAGCCGGTCGAGCCGACCGCGGAGAGCGAGACGACCGCGGAGGTACCGGTGCAGCCCGTCGAGACGCCGGCTGCGCCGCCGGAGCCGCCCGCGCTGCCGCCGCCGCGCCGACGGACCGGGCGGCTGCTTGCGGGGATCCTGCTCGTCCTCCTCGGCGTCGCCTGGCTCCTCGAGGCCCTGGACGTCGTGGAGTTCCCGTGGGACGTCTTCCTGCCCGGCGCGCTGATCCTGGTCGGCGCGGTCCTCGTGGTGAACTCGCGGACCGGGGCGAGCCAGGGCGGGCTGATGGCGCTCGGGATCGTGCTGACCGTGGTGCTGTTCATCGGGACGGCGATCGACTTCCCGCTGGGGGGTGGGGTCGGCGAGCGGAGCGTGACCCCGCTCACGCTCGAGCGGGCCGAGGAGGGGTTCGAGCTGGGGATCGGGCAGCTCACCGTGGACCTGTCCGGCCTGGCCTCGGCGCCCGGCGGTGACGAGCCGGCGCTCGTGCGGGCGCGCGTCGGGATCGGACAGCTGGTCGTGATCGTGCCCGATGGCGTGATCGTACGCGTGGAGGGCAAGGCGGGACTCGGCAACGTGAAGGTCTTCGAACGGGAGGAGGGCGGCATCGACGTCGATCTGGTGGTCGAATCGGCCGGGGGCGTCGAGCCGGACCTGGATCTCCGTCTGTCCGTCGGGATCGGAGAGGTGAGCGTCGAACGTGGGTGAGACCGTCAATCGCGCGGCGCTCGTCGGGGGCGCGTTCTTCATCGTGGCCGGCGTGCTGTTCCTGCTCGACCGGATCGGTGCGTTCGACCTGGAGCTGCGCGTGGTCGCGCCGATCCTGCTGATCACGCTCGGCGCGGCGGTCCTGCTCGGCGGCCGACGGCCGGCCGCCTGACCGGACATCCGGTGGGCGACGGCGCGCCCATCTCCTGGCCGTCGCTCGATGCCAGGTTCGCCGTTCCCGGCCCGACCGGCTAGGCTTCGCTCGACCGTTCGAGAAAGGAAGCACCGTGGGCTGGGCTCTCGCGATCATCGGCGGCATCCTCCTGCTGATCGTCATCGTCGGCGTCGTCGCGTACAACCGGTTCGTCGCGCAGAAGCAGCAGATCAAGGACGCGTGGGCCAACATCGACACGGAGCTGCGCCGGCGGTACGACCTGATCCCCAACCTCGTCGAGACCGTCCGTGGCTACGCGGCGCACGAGCGGGCGGTGTTCGAGAACGTCACGAAGGCGCGCGCCGCCGCCGCGTCGGCGACGGGCTCGCCCGCATCGCAGGCCGCGGCCGAGGGCCCGCTCGTCGCGGCGCTGCGCCAGCTGTTCGCGGTCGCCGAGGCATACCCCGACCTGAAGGCCAACCAGAACTTCCTCGCGCTGCAGGCCGAGCTGGCCAACACCGAGGACCGGCTGCAGACCTCGCGGCGCTTCTACAACGCCAACGTCCGCGACTACAACCAGAGGGTCAAGCAGTTCCCCTCGGTGATCGTCGCGTCGATGTTCGGATTCAAGGAAGAGGAGTTCTTCGAGATCGAGGAGGCGCTCCGCGAGGCGGGCGCGCCGCAGGTGAGCTTCGGTGCCGAGACCCCCGGCGTGTCGTTCGGCGGACCCGAGGTTCCTCCGGTCGCGCCGCCGCCCGCCGCCGAGGCGCCCAGCGGGACCCCGCCGCCGCCACCCGGTACGCCGGACGCCTAGGGCTCAGGTCGCTTCGCGCTCGGAGGCGAGCAGGTCGGGCCGTGGCACGAGCCCGCGGCCGTCGAGCATCGTCGCGCGACGGACGTCGGTCGTGAGCCAGGCCCACGCGAGGGCCCAGCCGACCGCGATCGACCCCATCGCGAGCGCCGTGACGCGCGGGCCGAACTCGTCCGCGAGCCAGCCGGTGAGGAGGCTCGACAGGCCGAACGTCAGCGTGACCAGCATGAAGTCGAACGCGAAGATCCGTCCCCGGATCCGGTCGGGCACCACACGCTGGAGCCCGTAGGAGGAGAGCGTCCACTGCGCGCCGCCCCCGACGTGGGCGAGCAGCACGGCGCCCATCGCGAAGAGCAGACCCGGGGCAAGGCCGAGCATCGCGTACCCCACGCCGAAGACGACGAGCGCCGCGCCGATCGCGCCGAACAGCCTCCGGTCCCGTGGTCCGACCCTGGCCCGCCCGACGAACGGGCCGATCAGCGCGCCGATCCCTCGCGACATCATCAGCATCCCGAGTCCGAACTCCCCCGCGTCGAAGGTCCCGATCGCGAGCAGCGGGAGGAGCACGAGGACGCCGCCGGCTACGCCCCATCCGAACTTCACCGCGAGCAGCGCGAGGACGCGGTGGTCCCTCCTCGCGAAGTGGATCGTCTCCATCGTGTCCTCGCGGACGCTGGGCCGGTGCTCCGGTGCGGGCCGGTCTTCCGCGAAGGACCCTCGCACACGCACGATCAGGGCGGCGGAGAGCACGAAGGAGGCCGAGTCCACGAGGATGGCCGCATCGCGGCCGAACACGCCGGCGACGATCCCTCCGAGGGCCCCGCCGATCGCGAGCATGGTTCCCCACAGCGAACCGGAGAGGGCGTTGGCGGTCGCCAGGTCGCGCTCGTCGACCAGGTTGGGCAGCGCCGCCAACGAGGCGGGCTCGAACGTCGCGCCGAACACGGCCGTGGCCGCGAGCAGCACGAACAGCAGCCAGATCAGGTCCTCGCTCTGGACCAGCAGGAACCCCAGGACCAGCACGGCTCGGGCGAGGTCGCAGGCGATCATGAGCCGCTTCCGATCGAGGCGATCGACGAGGACGCCCGCGATCGGCGAGGCGAGGAAGTACGTGAGGTCCTGCGCCGCGATCACGAAGGCGACGATCAGGGCCTGGCCGGTCAGGTCCAGGGCCTGGCCCAGCAGGGCGATGAGCAGGAACCAATCGCCGCCGAGCGAGATCACCGACGCCAGGTACAGGCGCCGGAAGTCCGGGTTGCGCCGGAGCAGCGACAGCGAGGCACGCAGGCCTCCCTCGGACTCGACCGGCTCGCGCGTGGCCACGACGATTTGCCAGACTACCGGGAGACGACGCAGCCGAAAGGGGGCGGGCGATGCTCGAGCGGATCACGTGGTTCCGGCAGGCGGCGATCCGGTACGCGGGCGAGGGGCTGACCCTGTACATCGACCCCTGGGGCACGACGCCGGACGATCCGCCGGCCGACCTGATCCTCCTTACCCACGCGCACTACGACCACGTCCAGCCCCGGGAGATCCAGCGGCTGTCCGGCCCGGGGACGAAGATCGTGGCGCCCCGCGACGTGGCGCGAGAGCTCTCGGGCGACGTCACGCCGGTGGCGCCCGGCCAGTCGCACGAGGTGGCGGGCGTCCGCTTCGAGACCGTGCCCGCCTACAACATCGCCGAGGAGCGTCTCGACATGCATCCGAAGACCAACAACTGGGTCGGGTACGTGATCGAGCTCGACGGGCGGCGCTACTACCACGGCGGCGATACCGACGCGCTGCCCGAGCTCGAGGGCCTGCGGACGGACGTGGCCATGGTCCCGATCGGGGGCACCTATACGATGGACTACCGGGAGGCGGCCGGACTGGTGAAGGCGATGGAGCCCAAGCTCGCGGTGCCGATCCACTTCGGGTTCGTCGTGTGCTCGCCCTCGCACGGCGCGCTCTTCAAGCGAGAGGCGGCTCCGGTGCCGGTCGAGATGCTCCCGCCGGTGAACCCCTTCGAGCAGACGTGACGGATCCCGAGGAAAGGAGCCATCGATGACCCTGGGTTACGACCGACCGCTCTACATCCTGGCGTTCGACCATCGCGGGTCGTTCCAGAAGAAGTTCTTCGGCGTGGAGGGAGAGCCCAACGCGGAGGAGACGGTACGCATCTCCGACGCCAAACGCGTGATCTACGAGGGCGCGGTGCGCGCGCTCGCCGAGGGCGTGGACGCCGCGTCGGCGGGGGTGCTCGTCGACGAGCAGTTCGGCGCGGACATCGCCCGCGACGCGAAGGCGAACGGCCTCGCGCTCGCGATGCCGGTGGAGAAGAGCGGGCAGGACGAGTTCGACTTCCAGTACGGCGAGGACTTCGGCAGGCACATCGAGACCTTCGATCCCGCGTTCTCCAAGGTGCTCGTCCGCTACAACCCCGAGGCCGACCGCGAGATGAACGAGCGGCAGGCGGGGCGCCTGCGTCGCCTCGGGGAGTGGCTGCACGGGAACGACCGCAGGTACCTGTTCGAGCTGCTGGTCCCGGCCACGCCCGCGCAGATCGAGGCCGCCGGCGGCGACGAGGACCGCTGGGACTCCGAGGAGCGCCCCAAGCTGATGAAGGCGGCGATCGAGGAACTGCAGGCCTCGGGCGTGGAGCCGGACATCTGGAAGATCGAGGGCATCGACCGGCGCGAGGACTGCGAGACGATCTCGGCCGCCACGCGGGCGGGCGGACGCGACGGGGTCGCGTGCGTGGTCCTCGGCCGCGGCGCCGACGACGCGAAGGTCGACCACTGGCTGCGGATGGGCGCCGGCGTGCCCGGGTACATCGGGTTCGCGATCGGCCGGTCGATCTGGTGGGACCCGCTCAAGGCGTTCGTGGACGGGAACCTCGGGCGCGAGGAGGCCGCCAAGCAGATCGCGGCCAACTACAAGCGGTTCATCGACGTCTACAACGGGGGCTGAGGGACATGGCGATGGCGGTCATCAAGACGATCGATCTGGTCGGCGTCTCGTCCGAGTCGTGGCGTGACGCCGCCCACCAGGCGCTATCGGAGGCGGCCAAGACGATCCGCGGCATCGAGCACATGGACATCCTGGGCACGAGCGCCGTCGTCAAGGACGGGGAGATCGTCGAGTACCACACGCAGGTCCGGATCAACTTCCGCATCGAGCGCTAGGAGGCGGGCACGCCGCGAGAGCGTCCGCGAGGAGCGGTGGGGCGCCGGGATAGACTCCGTACGTCATGCCGGCCTCCATCGTCGTCGGGACCCAGTGGGGGGACGAGGGCAAGGGCAAGGCGACCGACTACCTGGCGGACCGGATGGATCTGGTCGTCCGGTACCAGGGAGGGAACAACGCCGGGCACACGATCCTGGCGGAGGGCCACACCCTCAAGCTCCAGCTGATCCCCTCCGGGATCTTGTACCCGCACATCACGAGCGTGATCGCCGACGGGGTGGTGGTGGATCCGCGCGTCCTGCTTCAGGAGATGGACGGCCTCTCGGCGGTCGGCGTGGATCCGTCGCGCCTGGTCGTGTCCGGCAACTGCCACATGATCATGCCGTACCACCTTGAGCTCGAGCGCGTGACCGAGCGGTTCCTGGGCAAGAACGCGCTCGGCACCACCAAGCGCGGGATCGGCCCGGCCTATGCGGACAAGGCGGCGCGGATCGGCCTGCGGATCCAAGATCTGTTCGACGAGGAGATCTTCCACGAGAAGCTGGACATCGTCCTCAAGGAGAAGAACCTTGTCTTGTCGCGCGTCTACGGACGGTTGCCGCTCACGGCCGGGACGATCGTCGAGGACTACATGCGCCACGCGGAGCGCCTCCGCCCCCACGTCGGTGAGACCTCCAAGTTGCTCCACGAGGCCCTTCGGGCCGGCAGGAACATCCTGCTCGAGGGCGCGCAGGGCACGATGCTCGACCTCGACAAGGGCACGTACCCGTTCGTGACGTCCTCGAACCCGGTCACCGGGTACGCGCTCGCGTCGGCGGGGATCGGACCGCGCGAGGTCGAGCGCGTGATCGGGATCACGAAGGCCTACGTCACGCGCGTGGGGGCCGGCCCGTTCCCGACGGAGGATCACGGTCCCGAGGGGGAACGGCTCGGCGAGCGCGGCCACGAGTTCGGCACGGTGACCGGGCGCAAGCGCCGCTGCGGGTGGTTCGACGCCGTGATCCTCCGGTACGCCGCGAGGGTGAACGGGCTCACCGAGCTGTTCGTGACCAAGCTCGACGTGCTCTCGGGGTTCCGGACGCTGAAGGTGTGCACGGCCTACCGGGCGAAGGGCGAGACCTTCGACGACGTGCCGCCGCACCAGTCGCTGTTCCACGCGGCCGAGCCCGAGTACGAGGAGCTCGAGGGCTGGGACGAGGACATCACCGGGGCGAGATCGATCGAGGACCTGCCGGGCGCCGCACGCAAGTACCTGGACCGCCTGGCGGACCTGGCCGGCGTGCCGATCTCGGTCGTGTCCGTGGGGCCCGGCCGCGAGCAGAGCCTGTCCGCCGCGTGACGATGCGGGTGCTGGTCGTCGGCGGCGGCGGCCGCGAGCACGCGCTCTCCTGGCGGCTGGCGCGTGACCCGGCCGTTGACGAGGTCCTCGCCGCGCCGGGCAACCCCGGGATCGCGGAGGAGGCGCGCTGCATCCCCGTCGCGGCCGACGACCTCCCCGGTCTCGTCGCGCTCGTGGAGCGCGAGGACGTCGATCTCACGGTGGTCGGGCCGGAGGTGCCCCTCGTGCTCGGGCTCGTCGACGCGCTCGAGGCGTTCGGGGGCGTCGTGTTCGGGCCGAGCGCCGACGCGGCGCGCCTGGAGGGCTCCAAGGCGTTCGCGAAGGACGTGATGGCTCGAGCCGGGGTCCCCACCGCGCGCTCGGCGACGTTCACCCGGTCGGACTGGGAGGCCGGCCCCAGCGACGTCCTGTCGTTCCTGGATGCGGAGCTCGGCGGCGGGCCCGCGGTCGTGAAGGCCGACGGGCTCGCCGCGGGCAAGGGGGTGGTCGTCGCCGACACGCGGGACGAGGCGGCCGCGGCGGTCGAGGCCTGCCTCGGCGGGGCGGCGTTCGGCCGCGCGGGGGCGAGCGTGGTGATCGAGGAGCGGCTGGAGGGGCCCGAGGTCTCCGCGTTCGGGGTGGCGGACGGGCGCGAGGTCGTGCCGCTCGCCATCGCGCAGGACTTCAAGCGGGCGGGCGACGGCGACGCCGGACCCAACACGGGCGGCATGGGGGCGTACTCGCCGGTGCCGTTCGTCGACGAGGTGCTGGCCGATCGCATCGTCTCGGACGTGCTGGCACCCACCGTGCGCGCGATGGCCGAGGCCGGCACGCCGTACCGAGGGGTCCTGTACGCGGGGCTGATGCTCACCGCCGAGGGCCCGCGGGTGCTCGAGTTCAACTGCC
>DASSJM010000090.1:0-76242 GCA_035691205.1 Actinomycetota bacterium | reverse complement strand
GTGAACCCGGCGTCCTCGCGCGCCGCGTACCCCGCCAGCCGCAGGAGCTCCGAGCGGAGCTCGGCCGCCTCGGGGCTGCCCCGCTCGTACTCCACACCGCGGTACAGGTCCTCGGTGTTCTCGCGGATCACCACGAGGTCCACGTCCGGGTGCGGGATCGGCACGCCCGGGAGCGAGCGGCTGGGCCGCACGGCCGCGAACAGGTCGAGCTCCTGGCGCAGCGCAACGTTGACGCTCCGGAACCCGGTTCCGATCGGGGTGGTGATCGGACCCTTGATCGCGACGCGCGAACGGCGGATCTGCTCCAGCACGCGGTCGGGGAGCGTCGTGCCCTCGCGCTCGAGGACGGCGGCGCCCGCGTGCTCGACCACCCACTCGATCCCGACGCCGGTCGCGTCGAGCACGCGTCGGGTGGCCTCGGCCACCTCGGGACCGATGCCGTCGCCGGGGATCAGCGTCACCAGGTGAGACACGGTCGAACCTTAGCCGCCGCTGCGCCGCATCGCCTTCCGGCGGATGCGCGAGGCGCGGAGCTGTGGTATCCATCCGCAACACCTCGAGCAAGGAGGAGCCCGTGGCCCGCAGTCGTGCGATCTCCAGCGTCATCTTCGCCGCCGTGCTGGGTGCGTACCTCGCCGTTCCGGCGGCCGCGTGGGCCAAGAAGGCGCCCGCGAGATGCAACGGCACGCCGGCCACCATCGTCGGCACGGCCGACGCCGACGAGATCACGGGGACGAACGGGGACGACGTGATCCAGGCCGGCGCAGGAGACGATCTGGTCGACGGGGCCGGCGGGAACGACGTGATCTGCGGCGGCGACGGCGAGGACGACCTGTCGGGCGGCGACGGCGACGACTCGCTGTTCGGCTCCGGCGACAGCGATCGGATGCTGGGCGGGCCGGGCAACGACCACCTCCGAGGCGGGATCGGCGACGACACGATGGACGGCGGGATCGGCGACAACGTGATGCTCGGCGCCAGCGGCGACGACACCCTGAACGCCGAGGATGGCCAGGACGACATGTGGGGCGGGAGCGGCGCCGACTGGTTCGCGGGCGGCGACGGGGACGACGGGATCTTCGGCGGCGACGGCGACGATCAAGTGTACGCGGCGGGTGGGCACGATGACGTGTGGGGCGGCAGCGGCGACGACGAGATCTACGGAAGTTCCGGCGCCGACGACCTGCTCGGGGGCAGTGGCGACGACCTGATCTCCGGCGACGGCGACAACGACGACATCTCGGGCGGGGCGGATGACGACACCGTCGACGCGGGGGACGGCAACGACAGCGTCGATGCCGGCAGCGGCGACGACGAGGTCGACGGGTTCACGGGGCACGACGCCATCCTGGGAGGCAGCGGCAGGGATCTGCTCTTCGGCGGCCCGGACGACGACGAGATCCACGGCGACGAGGGGAACGACGAGCTGTTCGGTGGCAGTGGCGCGGATACGCTCGTCGGCGACGAGGGGGACGACGATCTGGTCGGCGGCGACGGCGAGGATTCCCAGCGCGGCGGCAGCGGCGACGACACCATCCTCGGAGATGCCGTCGATGGGTTCCTCTACGGCGGCGACGGCGACGATCAGCTGTTCGGCGGGGACGAGATGATCGGCGGCAGTGGGGACGACGTGCTGAACGGCACCGACGGCGCCGATCAGCTTTGGGGTGGAGACGGCGCGGACCTCATCGGCGGCTTCGAGGGGGACGACGTCCTGTTCGGGCAGGATGGAGACGACAACGTCCAGGGAGGCCTCGGCGACGACGATCTCCTCGGCGGCAGCGGGGACGACGTGTTGATCGGAGGGGACGGCACCGACCTGACCGACGGCGGGGGCGACACCGACAGCTGCGACGGCGAGTCGCAGCCGAACTGCCCCTGATCGAGGGCGAGACCACGAGGGCGGCCTGAGATCTAGAAGCGGTCGAACAGGATCGAGCGTTTCACGTCCTGGATCGCCTTCGTGACCTCGATGCCGCGCGGGCACGCCTCGGTGCAGTTGAACGTGGTCCGGCATCGGAACACGCCGGACCTGTCCGAGAGGATCTTCATCCGCTCCTTGGCGGCTTCGTCACGCGAGTCGTAGATGAACCGGTGCGCGTTCACGATCGCGGCCGGTCCCACGTACTCCTCGTCGCCCCAGAAGATGGGACACGACGTCGTGCACGCGGCGCACAGGATGCACTTGGTCGTGTCGTCGTAGCGGTGACGGTCCTCGGGCGACTGCAGGCGCTCGGTCGTGGGCTCGCCCGAGTCATTGATCAGGTACGGCAGCACCGAGCGGTAGCCGGCGAAGAACGGCTCCATGTCCACGATGAGGTCCTTCAGCACCGGGAGCCCTCTGATCGGCTCGACGGTCACCTTCGGCACGAGGTCGCGCACGATGACCTTGCACGCGAGCGCGTTGTGCCCATCGATCATCATGGCGTCCGAGCCGCAGATCCCGTGCGCGCACGAGCGCCGCAGCGCGAGCGTGCCGTCGTGGTACCACTTCACCTGGTGCAGGGCGTCGAGCAGGCGATCGTCCGGATCCGCCTCGATCGTGAACTCGTCCCACCACGACTCCTCGCCGCGGAGCTCCGGGTTGTACCGGCGGATCTTGAGCGTGAGCGTGACCATGCGGGTCGAGCCGACCTGCTGGCGGTCGGAGCCCTCGAGGACCTCGCCGATGCTCATCAGTACTTCCGCTCCATCGGGACGTAGGGGCCCATCTTCACCGACTTGAACTCCAGACGCACCGACCCATCCTCCTGCCGGTACGCGAGCGAGTGCTTGAGCCAGTGCTCGTCGTCGCGCAAGGGGTGGTCCTCCCGGTAGTGGCCGCCCCGGCTCTCGTCGCGGGCGAGGGCCGCGGCCACAAGGGTGTCCGCGCAGTCGAGCAGGAACCCGAGCTCCACGACCTCCATCAGCTCCGTGTTGAACATCGAGCCGGTGTCCTGCACGTACACGCGCTCGAACCGCTCGTGAAGGCCACCCAGGATCTCCTGCATCTTCCGCAGGCTCTCCTCGCTCCGGACGACGAACGCCAGGTCCTGCATCTGCTCCTGGAGCTCGTTCCGGATGTCCGCCGCGTTGGCTCCCTCGGGCCGGTTCAGCAGCCCGCTCACCATGTCGGCGACGAAGCTCTCGGGCCGCTCGGGCAGGTCGGGCAGGTCGGCCTGCGCGGCGAAGGCGGCCGCGTGCTTCCCGCTCCGGCGTCCGAACACGACGATGTCCAGCAGCGAGTTGGTACCCAGCCGGTTGGCGCCGTGGACGCTCACGCAGGCGCACTCGCCGGCCGCGTACAGGCCCGGGACGGGCGTCTCGTCCGCGCCGAGGACGACCCGGCCGTCGATGTCGGTGGGGATGCCGCCCATCGCGTAGTGCGCGGTGGGCTGGATCGGGACGAGCTCCGTCGTGGGCTCGACCCCGAGGTAGACCCGGGCGAACTCGGTGACGTCGGGCAGCTTCTCCTCGATCACGTCGCGCGGGAGGTGGCGGACGTCCAGCCACACCGCGTCGCGGTTGGGCCCGGCGCCGCGGCCCTCCTTGATCTCCTGGAAGATCGCGCGGCTGACCATGTCGCGCGGCGCGAGGTCCTTCACGGTGGGGGCGTAGCGCTCCATGAAGCGCTCTTCCTCCGCGTTCAGGAGGATGCCGCCCTCACCGCGCACGGCCTCCGACAGCAGGATGCCCATCTTGTAGACGCCGGTCGGGTGGAACTGGAAGAACTCCATGTCCTCGAGCGGGATCCCGCGCCGGTACAGCACCGCGGGCCCGTCGCCGGTCAGCGTGTGGGCGTTGGAGGACACCTTGAACATCCTCCCGAACCCCCCCGTCGCGTACACGACCGCCTTCGCTCGGAAGACATGTACCTCGCCGGTCGCGAGCTCGTACGCGACGACCCCGGCGCATCGACCGTCCGTCATGAGCTGGTCGAGCACGTAGAACTCGTTGAAGAAGCGGACGTTGCGCTTGACGCACTGCTGGTACAGCGTCTGCAGGATCATGTGGCCGGTCCGGTCCGCCGCGTAGCAGGCACGCTTGACCGGCGCCTCCCCGTGGTTGCGCGTGTGGCCGCCGAAGCGCCGCTGGTCGATCTTGCCCTCCGGCGTTCGGTTGAACGGCAGGCCCCAGTGCTCCAGCTCGTAGATCGCGTCGATGGCCTCCTCGCACATGAGCTGCGCGGCCGGCTGGTCCACGAGGTAGTCGCCGCCCTTCACCGTGTCGAAGGCGTGCCACTCGGGCGAGTCCTCCTCGACGTTGGCGAGCGCGGCGCATACCCCGCCCTGCGCGGTCCCGGTGTGCGAGCGCGTGGGGTACAGCTTGGAGATCACCGCGGTCCGCACGCCGTCCGAGGCTTCGATCGCCGCTCGCAGGCCCGCGCCGCCGGCGCCGACGATCACGGTGTCGTAGGTGTGGACGGTCGTCATCAGCCGACCGCCGGCCACGCGTTGGGGTCGAACGTGAACACCACCACGGTCCCGAGCACGAACAGCACGAACCCGATCACGTAGAAGGCCATGTTCACGGCCAGGCGCGCGCCCGGCCAGCGCACGTAGTCCTGCACGATGACGCGCAGGCCGTTGACGCCATGGATCAGTGCCAGCACGAGTAGGGCCCAGTCCCAGGTCCGCCAGAACGGGCTGCCCCAGCGCGCCGCGACGAAGCCGAAGTCCACGCGGTCCACGCCCCCATCGAGCACGTGCATGATCAGGATGTGGCCGACGGCGAGGACGAGCAGCACGATGCCGGAGATCCGCATGAACAGCCACGACCACAGCTCGAACCCCCCGGCGGGCCGCTCCCGGCTGCCCCGGTAGGGGGACGCGCCCCGGCGCTCGGAGGGGGCGGGGACGTGCTCCTTGGCCTGGACCGCCATCAGAGGACACCTGCCGAGGTCAGGATGCTCTCGCCCATGATCCACGTGATCGGGATCATCGCCAGCAGGAACAGCGCGGTCGACGCGAGCGAGAGCTGCTTCATGTAGCGCGTGGTCGAGGGCCAGAAGTCGAAGAGCATGATCTTCGTCCCGTTGATCGCGTGGTACAGCACGGCGGCGACCAGGCCGAGCTCGAGCAGCTTGACGACCCAGTTGTGGTAGACGGCAACGACCTTGTCGTAGGCCTCGGGACCCCAGCCGACGACGGCCGTGTCCACGACGTGCGCGAACAGGAACAGGATCACGGCGACCCCGGTGATGCGATGCGCCAGCCAGGACCATTGCCCCGGACTGCCCTTGTAGAGCGTCCCGACGTCGGACTTCCGCTTGGCCACAGTCGTTCTCTCCGAGACTATCGCGGCCGCGGCGGGCGAACCGATGCAGTCCGGTCGACGGGCCGCGCGGAGTCTACTGCGGAACGGACGTGGCCGGCCTCAGACGACGCGGAGGGCGACCATGAGGCCGTCGCGTGTGGGGACGATGCCCGAGACGTAGCGCTCGTCCCCGGCGATCAAGCGGTTGTGCTCGAGGATCGCCTCGGTCGTCGCCCGGTCGCGGCCGTGGCCGCCCTCGGGGTCGGCGACGGCGCCCGACCACAGGACGTTGTCGCACAGGTACAGGCCGCCCACGCGGATCCGCTCGGCGGCCGCACGCCAGGCGTCGGGGTACCCCACCTTGTCGATGTCGTCGTAGATCACGTCGAACGCGCCGTCCACGGCGGCGAGGTTCGTCACCGCGTCCCCGACGTGCCAGCGGATCGGCGGACCGAGGCCGGCCCGATCCAGGTACGCGAGCGCCTTCGCCTCGTTCGCGGGGTCGCCGTCGGTGCAGTGGACCTCGCCGCCCGGTCCCACCGCACGCGAGAACCAGTACGCGGAGTACCCGAAGCCGGATCCGAGCTCGAACACCCTCCGGGCGCCGACCGAGCGCGCGAGCAGCTCGACCGTCACTCCGACCAGCCGGCCGATGATCGGGAAGCCGCGCTCGCGCCCCTCGGCCTCCATCTCGAGCAGCACCGGCTCGTCGTAGCGTTCGAGGAGCGAGCCCATGTAGGTCTCGACCCGCGGATCCACGATGTCCATGCGTGGAGGCTACCCTGGTGCCGCGATGAGCGAGATCTCCCGCCGGGCCACCGACTCGGGCATCGAGCTGAAGCTCGTCTACGGACCCGAGGACCTGGAGGGGTTCGATCCCGAGCGTGACCTGGGACGACCGGGCGAGCCCCCGTTCACCCGCGGGATCTACCCCAGCATGTACCTCGGGCGCCCGTGGACGATCCGGCAGTACGCCGGCATGGCCACGGCACACGAGACGAACGCGCGCTTCCGGTACCTGCTCGAGCACGGACAGACCGGCCTGTCGGTGGCGTTCGACCTGCCGACCCAGATGGGCCTGGACTCGGACCATCCGCGCGCCGAGGGCGAGGTCGGCAAGACCGGGGTCGCGATCGACTCGATCGAGGACATGCACCGGCTCTTCGAGCAGATCCCGCTGGACCGGGTCTCGACCTCGATGACGATCAACGCGACGGCGCCGATCCTGCTGTTGCTGTACGAGCTGGAGGCCGAGGAGCGGGGGATCGACGTCGCGGGGCTCTCGGGCACGGTCCAGAACGACCTGCTGAAGGAGTACGCCGCCCGCGGCACCTACATCTACCCGCCGAAGCCGTCGATGCGGCTGATCACGGACCTGTTCGCCTACTGCGGCGAGGCGATCCCGAGGTGGAACACGATCTCGATCAGCGGCTACCACATGCGCGAGGCGGGGGCGACCGCGGTGCAGGAGGTCGCGTTCACTCTGGCGAACGGGATCGCGTACGTCCAGGCGGCGATCGACGCGGGGCTGACCGTCGATGACTTCGCCCCGCGCGTCTCGTTCTTCTTCGCGTGCCATCTGCACTTCTTCGAGGAGATCGCGAAGTTCCGCGCGGCACGGCGGATGTGGGCTCGGATCATGGCCGAGCGATTCGGCGCGAAGGACCCGAAGAGCCTGATGCTGCGGTTCCACACGCAGACGGGGGGTGCGACGCTCACGGCCCAGCAGCCCGAGAACAACATCGTGCGGACGGCCGTCGAGGCGCTTGCGGCGGTCCTGGGGGGGACCCAGTCCCTGCACACCAACTCGTTCGACGAGGCCCTGGCCCTGCCCACCGAGCACGCCGCCAAGATCGCGCTGCGGACCCAGCAGGTGATCGGCCGGGAGACCGGTGTCACGCACACGGTTGACCCGCTCGGGGGCTCGTTCTACGTCGAGGCGCTCACCAACGACGTCGAGGCTCGGGCGTGGCGTTACGTGGACAAGATCGACGGCATGGGCGGAGCCGTGGCCGCGATCGAGCAGGGCTTCTACCAAGACGAGATCCACGAGGCGGCGTTCGAGATCCAGCGCGGGATCGAGTCTGGCGAGCGGGTGGTGGTGGGCGTGAACCGCTTCGAGGACCAGCAGGAGCGGCCGGTCGAGGTGCTCCGGCTCGGCGAGGAGGAGGTGTCGGCCCAGGTCGAGCGGGTTCGACGCCTCCGGGCATCGCGCGACCGGAACGAGGTCGACCGCCGACTGGCGGACGTCGAGGTCGCGGCGCGCGGGAGCGCGAACCTGCTCCCGCCGATGCGTGAAGCGCTGCGCGCCAGGGCCACCTTGGGCGAGGTCTCCGACGTCCTGCGGTCCGTGTTCGGCGAGTACCGCCCCCGCTGAGGACGCTCGACCACGACGGCCGCCCTCGGGCCGGCGCCGCGCCGTCCTTCCACTAGGCTTGGCGGCCATGGACATCTCGATCATCGGCGGGACCGGCGAGGAGGGCTTCGGCCTCACGCTGCGGCTCGCGAAGGCAGGCAACCACGTGACGATCGGCTCGCGCTCGCAGGAGAAGGGCGAGGCGACGGCGGCGAAGGCCCGGGAACTCCTGGGAGACGGCGCGAACGTCGACGGCACCACGAACGAGCAGGCGGCCGCGAGCGCCGAGGTGGTCGTGGTCACGGTGCCCTTCGAGGGTCAGGCCTTGATCTACCGGTCGATCAAGGATTCGGTGCAGGCGGGCGCCATCGTCGTGGATTGCACGAACCCGCTCGCCACCGCGGTCGGCGGCCGCGCCTGGCACGTCCTGCGCCCGTGGCATGGCTCGGCCGCCGAGCAGGCCAAGGCGATCCTGGACCCCGGGGTCAGGCTGGTCGGGGCGTTCCACACGATCTCGGGGGACGCCCTCCAGGACATCGACCACGACGTGGACAGCGACGTCCTCGTGTGCGGGACCGACAAGGAGGCCAAGGCGATCGTGGGCGGGCTGGTCGACCAGATCCCCAACCTGCGCTGGGTGGACGCCGGCGATCTCACCCAGGCCCGGATCACGGAGACGCTCACCGCGCTCCTGATCTCGATCAACCGCACCTACAAGGTCCACGACGCGGGCTTCCGCATCACGGGACGAGACTCGTGGGGGGCTCCCGGGTAGGGCCTCGGCCGCGCCCGATCAGTCCAGGACGATGAGGGTCTCGCCGGCCTGCACCACGCGGCCGGGCTCGACCGGGATCTCCGAGACGACGCCGTCGCGCGGCGCCGGGATCGCGTTCTCCATCTTCATCGCCTCCAGGACGCAGAGCACGTCGCCGGCATGGATCTCCTGACCGGTCTCCACCAGGACGCGCAGGATCGTGCCCTGCATCGGCGCGAGGACCACCGAGTGGACGTGCTCGCCGCCGTGGGCGGCGTGCTTGGCGGGCACCCTCGGCGCGGTGTCGCGGCGGTGGTCGAAGATGCGGATCGGGACGCGGCGTCCATCGACCTCGAGCAGCAGCTCGGCCGGCACCGGCGCCTTGATCTCGCCGGGCGGCGGCGGGACCCACTCGTCGCCGGGGAGCTCCGCGTCGCGCAGCGCCTTCTCGAGCCAGGTGGTCGTGTGGGTGGCCTTATGGAAGGCGCGGGAGCCGAGGATCCAGCGATGGAGCGGGATCGTGGTCGGCACGCCCTCCACCTCGAACTCGCCGAGCGCGCGGTCCATCCGCCGGATCGCTCGGTCCCGGTTCTCGGCCGAGACGATCAGCTTGGCGAACATCGAGTCGTAGTCGGCGGGGATCTCGTTCCCCTCGCGAACCGCCGAATCGACCCGCACGAACGGACCCGCGGGCTCGCGGTAGCCGGAGATCCGGCCGGGCCCGGGCAGGAAGTTGCGCGCGGGGTCCTCGGCGTTGATCCGGCACTGGATCGCGTGACCCAGCGGCTCGACGTGGGAGAGGTCGAGCTTCTCGCCGAGCGCGACCCGGATCTGCAGGCCGACGAGGTCGAGCCCGGTCACCATCTCGGTGACCGTGTGCTCCACCTGCAGGCGCGTGTTCATCTCCAGGAAGTAGAAGGAGCCGTCCTCATCGACGATGCACTCGACGGTGCCGGCGTTCACGTAGCCGGTCTCCGTGGCGAGCGCGATCGCGGCCTCCGCGATGCGGGAGCGGAGCTCGGCGTCGACGACGGGAGAGGGCGTCTCCTCGATCAGCTTCTGGTGGCGGCGCTGGACCGAGCAGTCGCGCTCGCCGAGGAAGAACACGTTGCCCGCCGTGTCCGCGATCACCTGCGCCTCGACGTGGTGGGCGCGGTCCAGGTACCGCTCCAGGAACACCTCGGGCCGGCCGAAGTACGCCTGCGCCTCCCGGGCTGCCCTCGCGAGCGCGTTCTCGAGCTCCTCGGGCTTGCGGACGACGTGCATCCCCTTCCCGCCGCCGCCGAAGGCCGCCTTCACCAGGACGGGGAACCCGATCCGTTCGGCCTCGCCCGGGGCGTCCTCGAGCGTGATCGGCTCGGGCGTGCCGGGCACGATGGGGACGCCGACGCGGTCGGCCGCGTGCCGAGCGGCGGCCTTGTCGCCCATCGTGTCGATCGCTTCGGCCGAGGGTCCGACGAACGTGAAGCCGGACTCGGCGACTGCCTGAGCGAAGTGCGCCCGTTCGGACAGGAACCCGTACCCCGGATGGATCATCGTGGCCTTGGCCTTCTGCGCGGCCTCGAGGATCGCGCCGATCGACAGGTACGAGTCGGCCGGCAGGGGCGGGCCGATCCGGAATGCCTGGTCGGCCAGCTGGACGTGGAGGGCGTCGCGATCGGCGTCGGAGTAGACGGCGATCGACGTGTACCCGAGCTCGCGGACGGTACGGATGATCCGCACGGCGATCTCGCCGCGGTTAGCGATCAGGATCCGAGGTTTCGCCACGGGCTCTCCGGCAGCCGATAATCGGGTACGTCCGAACGGGAGTCAAACGTCCGATGATGTCCGAACACGACCTGGTGCGCGCGCTCGAACGCGTGGGACGGAAGGCCCCCGTGCGGTTCGACGAGGTTACCGGTTCCACCCAGGCCACGGCCCTGCGGTTGGCAGCGGAGGGGGCCCCCGAGTGGACGCTCGTCGCCGCGGGTCACCAGACGGAGGGCCGCGGCAGGCTCCGCCGCGAGTGGCGGGACGAGCCGGGGAGCGCCCTGTTGTTCTCGATCGTGCTCCGACCCGACCTGCCGCCGGACCGCGCGGGGCTGCTCACGCTGCTCGCGGGCACGGCGCTCGCGCACGCGTGCCGCGAGGCCGCCGGTCAGCCGGCCGTCTGCAAGTGGCCGAACGACGTGCAGGTCGCCGGCCGCAAGGTCGCGGGGATCCTCGCCGAGTCGCTGGTGGCCGGGGGACGCTTCGAGCACGTCGTCCTCGGGGTCGGCGTGAACCTCGGGGCGCCGCCTCCGGGCCTCCCCGATGCGGGTGCGGTCCCTGCCGGGGCGACCGAGCTGCTCGAGGCCTTCCTGGTCCGATTCGCGCAGGGGTATCGGCCGTCCGACGCGACCTTCGGCGAGGAGGTGCTGGGCGAGTACCGGGAGCTGTGCGCGACGCTCGGGCGCCGCGTCCGCGCGACGACCACCGACGGCGAGGTGGTCGAGGGCGTGGCGGAGGAGGTCGACGACCGCGGAGGACTGGTGGTGCGCACCGACGCAGATACGCGCGTGGTCCGTTTCGGCGCGGTCGAACACCTGGAGTAGGATGCGGCCGTGCCGTTCCCGCGCGACCTGCTGATCGAGGACGAGGAGCTGGTTGTCGAGCTCCGTCCCCACTGGATCGCCCTCGTCGGGCCGACCGTGGTGACGGTGCTGCTGGTGGCGCTGTGGACCGGGGCGCTCGTGTTCGCTCCCGACGACGGCCTCCTGCGCAGCCTGACCATCTGGGGAGGAACCGGGCTCGCGCTGTTCATCTTCATCTTCTATCCCGTGCGCAAGTTCATCGCCTGGGTGACGTCCTACTTCGTCGTGACCTCGGACCGCGTCATCCATCGCGAGGGCTGGATCGCGAAGCGCTCGATGGAGATCCCGCTCGAGGCGATCAACGACGTGCGGTTCCAGCAGAACGTGTTCGAGCGGGTCATCGGAGCGGGGGACCTCATCATCAGCTCGGCGAGCGAGTACGGACGGCAGGAGTTCGGGGACATCCGCCACCCCGAGACCGTGCAGAAGACGATCTACCACCAGGGCGAGCTCAACAAACAGCGGATGTATCAGGGGCAGACCCGCACGCCTCCGGCTGCGCCCTCCACGATGTCCGAGCTGGAACGCCTGGGCAGGCTCCGCGACGAGGGCGTCCTCACGGAGGCCGAGTTCCAGGAGCAGAAGAAGAAGATCCTCGGCGGCTCCTGAGCCTTCGTCGGGAGCCTGAGGCCATCCGCTCGGCGCGGTTTGGTCCGACTCCGCGTCCGTCCGCGCCCCGATGGACATCGACGAGACAGGAGATGAGGACATGTCCGTGGTGAACGAGGTCCCGCTGCCCGGGATCGGCGTGCGGTACGAGTTCACGACCGAGGAGGGGTTCCGGCTCGGCGTGGTCCACCACCGGACCGGTGAGCGCGAGCTCGTCCTGTACGAACGAGCCGATCCGGACACGGCGCATGATTTCGTGCGGCTCGGGACGGAGGACGCGCGGACCCTCGCGGAGCTGCTCGGCGTCTCGCAGGTGGCGAAGGACCTGGCCGATCTCGAACAGGGGGTCGAGGGGCTCGCGGTCGACCGGCTCCCGCTCGCGGGTGGCTCGCCGTTCGACGGGCGGACGATCGGCGACACCGGCGCGAGGAGCAGGACCGGTGTGTCGATCGTCGCCGTGCTCCGGCCCGACGGGGCGCATCCGGCGCCCGAACCGACGTTCCAGCTCGCCGGGGGCGACGTGCTCGTCGTCGTCGGAACCCCGAGGGGGATCGAGGACCTGGCCCTGATCCTGCGGTCGGGCTGAGGGTGCACGGATCCCTGTTCCTGCTCGAGCTGGGCGGTGTCGTCCTGCTCCTGGCCGTGCTCGCCCGGGTCGCCACCCGCTTCGGGTTCTCGCCGATCCCCCTGTACCTGCTCGCGGGTCTGGGGTTCGGCAGTGGCGGGATCGTCCCATTGGTGACGGCGGAGGAGTTCATCGCCGCCGGCGCCGAGATCGGGCTCCTCCTGCTCCTGTTCTCGCTCGGGCTCGAGTACTCGGCGCGAGAGCTCGTCGACGCGCTACGCTCGACGGCCGTCGCCGGGGCCACGGACGTGGTCCTGAACTTCACGCCGGGGTTCGTCGGCGGGATCGTGTTGGGGTGGGGGTTCGTGCCCGCGGTGTTCCTGGGGGGCGTGACCTACATCTCGTCGTCGGGCGTCATCGCGCGAACCCTGGACGACCTCGGCTGGATGGGGAACCGGGAGACGCCGCTCGTGCTCGCGATCTTGGTCCTCGAGGATCTCGTGATGGCCGGGTTCCTGCCGCTCGCGACGGTCCTGCTCGTCGGGGGCGGCGCGGCACGCGTGGGTCTCTCGATCGCGGTCGCGGTGCTCGTCGTGGGCGCCGTGCTCCTCGTCGCCGCTCGGTGGGGCTCGGGCATCAGCCGCGCCGTCTTCAGCCGATCCGACGAGGCGCTCCTGCTCGGGATCCTGGGGCTCGTCCTCCTCACGGCCGGCGCGACCGAGGCGCTGAACGTGTCGGCGGCGGTGGGCGCGTTCCTGGCGGGGATCGTGTTCTCCGGACCCGCGGCCGACCGGGCCCGTGCGCTCCTGGTCCCGCTCCGCGACGTGTTCGCCGGCGTGTTCTTCCTGTTCTTCGGGTTCAACATCGACCCGGGCACGATCCCGGCGGCCCTTCCCGTCGCGGCGGCGCTCGCGGCGATCGGCGCCGCGAGCAAGTACCTCACCGGCTGGCTCGCCGCGCGAGCGGCGGGCGTCGGCCGTCGCGGGCGGATCCGCGCTGGCAGCGCGCTGATCGCGAGGGGCGAGTTCTCCGTGGTGATCGCCGGGCTCGCCGTCGCGGGCGGGGCGGAGCCGGATCTCGGGCCGCTCGCGGCGACCTACGTCCTGCTGCTCGCCATCGCGGGGCCGATCGCGGCCCGCATCGCCGACCGGGTCACCGGCGCGGCCCCGCGCGGGCTACGCGAGCGGCGCCGGGCGCCGGACGGCCGCTAGGTCCGCCTCGCCCAGCAGGAGGACGAGATCCCCCTCGTGCAACATGAGATCTGGGGACGGGTGCGCGGTGACCTGGCCCCCGGCGTGGCGGATCGCGAGCACGGGGGTCGAGCCGAGCGCCTCGTGCACCGTGCGGCCGACGAGCCCCGAGCCAGCGTCGATCCGCACCTCCTCGAGCTTGATCGACGCGGTGCCCGGCGCCTCGAGCTCGACGACGTCGGAAACGCGCGGCCGCAGCGCGACGAGCGCCATGTGACGACCGCTGCTCACGAATGGGGAGACGACGCGATCCGCACCCGCCTTGCGCAACCGCTGGTCCGAGCCGGGCTCCGAGGCGCGCGCCACGATGAACAGATCGGGGTTCATCGAGCGCGCGATGAGCGTGATGTACACGTTGGTGGCGTCGGAGTCGACCGCGCACACGAGCCCGCGCGCACGTTCCACGCCCGCGTCTCGCAGCACCGGCTCCTGTGAGGGATCCTCGATCAGGTAGGGCACGCCGTCCGCCGTCATGCGTTCGACGAGGTCCTCGTCGGGGTCGATCACCACGAAGCGTGCACCCTCCGACTCGAGCTCGCGGGCGACCGCGCGTCCAACGCGCCCGTATGCGCAGACGATGAAGTGACCTGACAGCTCGTCGATCCGTCTCTGCATCCGCTTCCTCCTGGCCTGTTCGCTCCACCGTCCCTCGAGGACCCACTGGGCGACCACCGTGATCGTGACGAGGACGAGGCCGACCCCGATCGTGATCACGCTGAGGGTGAACACCATGCCCGTGCTGCCGAGCGGGCGGACCTCGCGGAAGCCGACGGTCGTCAGGGTGGTGATGGTCATGTAGAGGGCATCGAGCACCGACCAGCCCTCCAGGAGCATGTACCCCGCGACCCCGTACGCGATCGCGCAGGCGAGCGCGAGGAACAGCCATCGCGCACGCCGCCACAGGTCGAGCATCGGCGATCCGGTCACGGCGGGTCGAGCCTACCCCGGGGCTGGGGCCGAGGTTGGCCCTGCAGGGGAAGCGGGTGGGAGGATAGGGGGGTGGAGCCGAGGGTCGCGGTCGTCGGCGTCGGGCACGCGGGGTTCGCACCGATCCTCGCCGGGATCTCCTACAAGGAGCTGATGTTCGAGGCGGCGACGCGCGCCTACCACGACGCCGGCGTGGACCCTCGCACCGAGATCGACTCGTTCGTCTGCTGCTCCGAGGACCTGCTCGAGGGCACCTCGATCTTCGACGAGTACGTGCCGGACCAGCTCGGCGCGATGCAGCGCCCGGTGCACACCGTGTCCTCCGACGGGCTGGTCGGCGTCGTGACCGGGATCATGCTGATCCGCTCGGGCCTCGCCGCGGTCGTGGCGGTCGAAGCGCACTCGAAGGTCTCGGACGTGCGGACGCTCGAGCGGATCGAGGCCTTCGCGCTCGACCCGGTGGTGAACCGCCCCCTGCGCCTGTCCACCCTGGCCGTCGCGGGGCTGGACATGCACGCGTTCCTCGAGCGCACGGGGCTGACCGAGGAGCACTGCGCCGCGATCGCCGCGAAGAACCGCTCGAACGCCCTCGACAACCCGCGCGCCGCCTACCCCGCGGAGCTCGCGGTGGAGGACGTGGATGACTCGGCGCCCGTCTCGTGGCCGCTCCGAGAGCTGGAGGTCGCGCAGCGCGCCGACGGCTGCGTCGTGGTGGTCCTGGCGGCCGAGGAGCGGGCGCGCGACCTCTCCGACGGCCCCGTATGGCTCCTGGGCGCCGGGTGGGCGAGCGGCGCTCCGTCGCTCGAGAGCCGGACCTGGGGGGAGGCCGAGCCGGTCACGCATGCGGCCGAGATGGCGTACCGGCGCGCCGAGATCCGCGACCCCGCGGAGGAGATCGACCTGCTCGAGGTCGACGACACGTACGCGTACCGGGAGCTCCTCCACCTGGAGGCGCTCGGGCTCGGCGAGGCGGCCGAGCTCGCCGGGCTGCTGGAGGACGGCGAGCTGGATCCCGGCGGCGAGCTGCCCGTCAACGTCTCCGGAGGTTCGCTCGGGCAGGGGAACCTGTTCGAGGCCAACGGGCTCGCCCGTCTCCTCGAGTGCGTCGAGCAGCTCCGCGGCGAGGCGGGCGAGCGGCAGGTGGACGAGACCTACGTCGCGGTCGCGCAGTCGGCACGGGGCGCGCCGTCGACCTCGGCCGCCGTCGTCGTCGTCGCCAACGACGAGGGGGCCGGCGGATGAGCGCACGCACCGTGGATCATGTCTGGTTCTGGACGCGCGACATGGAGCGCGCGATCGCCTTCTACGGCGGGGTCGTGGGGCTCGCGCTCGTGCGGCGCGACGGCGACGACTGGGCCGAGTTCGACGCGGGGCCCGTGCGGCTCGGGCTCCACGGCGCCGGCGAGCGCCCAGGGCTACCGGGTGGCGGGACGGTGGTGCTGCGGGTCGACGACCTCGACGCGACGCGGCTGCTCCTGGAGGAGCGGGGCGTGGTGTTCGACGCCCACGTGGGGGAGGTCGAGGGGCGGGCGCGGTTCTGCTCGTTCGCCGATCCCGACGGGAACGCCCTGCAGCTGATCGAGTACGTGGACGGGGCGGGCTGATGGCGCGGCGCGTGGCGGTGGTCGGGGCCGGGATGACCAGGTTCGTCCGGCGCGCGCAGGAGACGGGCAAGGAGCTCGCCTGGGAGGCCTCGCGCGAGGCGCTCGCATCCTGTGATCTGGGGCTCGACCGCGTGGACGCGGTCTGCCTGACGAGCGCGCCGGATGCGTTCGACGGCGTGCACATGAAGGGCGAGTACCTCTCGGACGGGGCGGGGGCGTTCGGCAAGCCGTTCATCCGGACGTACGTGGGAGGCGGCAGCGGCGTGTTCACCGCGATCCAGGCCTACTACACGGTCGCGAGCGGGATGGCCGACGTCGTCCTGGCCGTGGCCGAGGAGAAGATGTCCTCGACCCAGCCGCATCCGCAGGGCGCGTTCCTGACGATCTTCGACAACCTGCTCGAGCGCCCCCTCGGGCCGAACCTGCTGTGGATCTTCGCGCTCGAGATGAACCGCTACATGACGGTCCACGGCCTGGACAAGCGCGACATCGCGGTGGTGGCCGTGAAGAACAAGCGGAACGCCGCCGACCATCCGGCCGCCCTCCTGGGGCAGGCGGACATCACGATCGAGGACGTCCTCGCGTCGGAGACGCTCGCGTGGCCGGTGCAGCGCCTGGACGTCTCGCCGATCAGCGACGGCGCCGTCGCGCTCGTCGTGGCGAGCGAGGAGGCCGCGCGCGCGATCACCGACCGACCGGTGTGGATCCAGGGCGTGGGATGGAACCTGGACACCGCGTACTGGACCAACCGGGACCTGGTCTACCCCGAGTACGTGGCGAACGCCGCGCGCATGGCGTACGCCATGGCGGGGGTCACCGAGCCCCGCAAGCAGATCCACGTCGCCGAGCCGTACGACCCGTTCGACTACAAGGAGCTGCACCATCTCGAGGGGCTCCTGCTGTTCGATAAGGGCAAAGCCCCCGAGGCCGCCAGAGACGGCGTCTTGAACCGCGACGGCGACCTGCCCTCGTGCCCGAGTGGGGGGCTGCTCGGTGTCGGCAACCCGATCGCGGCGGCCGGGCTGATGAAGGTCGCGGAGCTCTTCTGGCAGCTCCGTGGCGAGGCGGGCGCCCGTCAGGTCCCCGGGACCCCCGAGCGCGGCGTCGCGCAGGCCTGGGGCGACCTGATGCAGGTCGGGACCGTGGTGGTGATGGGTCGCGACGGCGGGCCGCCGACGACCGCGGCCACGATGCCGACGCCGCCCACCGCGGCACCCGGACGCAGGCTCTCGAGCCAGGGGTTCGCGGACGCGGTCGGGGCCGTCGACGACGACCTGGGCGCCGGGTACGCGTGGGATGCGGGCGTCGGGGTGGGCGGCTTCCTCGACGGGCTGCGCGAGGGCAGGATCCTCGGGCGGGAGTGCCGCGGCTGCGACCGCGTGCTGGTGCCGCCGCGCATGTTCTGCGAGCGGTGCTTCCGGCCGACCGACGCGTGGATCGAGGCGGAGACCACGGGCGTCGTGCAGACGTTCTCGATCTGCCACGTCCGATGGGACATGGAGCCGCTCGACCCCCCGGAGATCCCCGCGGTGATCGGGATCGACGGCTCGGATGGCGGGTTCCTCCACAAGCTCGACGAGATCGCTCCGGAGGAGGTCAGGATCGGGATGGCCGTTGAGGCCGTGTGGCGACCCGAGGAGGAGCGCACCGGCTCGATCCTCGACATCGCGTACTTCCGGCCTCGCCGCGACGCGGGAGGGGAGGGGTCGGCGTGATCGAGAGGATCTCGCGACCCGACGAGGTCCGTCGCGTCACCGGCGACCTCCCCGTGCGCCATCGCTACACGCCGGGGGTCGCGGGCGAGGTGTTCTTCACGGCCCTGCGCGATCGCGGCGTGCTCCTCGCCGCGCGCTGCGACGGGTGCGGGTACACGTACGTGCCGGCGCGCCTGTTCTGCGAGCGATGCTTCGCGGGGCTCGAGGCGGGGGTGGAGGTCGGCCCCGGCGGCGAGCTGGTCTCGTTCACGATCTCGTTCTTCGACGTCGACGGCGATCCGCTCGATGAGCCCGCGACGTTCGGGCTCGTTCGGCTGGACGGCGCGGACGCCGTGCTCCTGCACCGCGTGCTCGAGCCACCGGACGACGAGCCGCTCGAGATCGGCGAGCGCGTCGAGGTCGTGCTGAGGCCCGCCGGCGAGCGCGTGGGCTCGATCCTCGACATCGAGGGCTTCCGCATCGTCGGAGGCTAGGCTCAAGGCGTGGACCCCGAGCTTTCGCCCGAGGAGGAGGCGCTCCGCGACGCGGTGCGGGCCTTCGCCGAAGAGGTCGTGGCGCCCGCGGCTCCCGGGTACGACGAGCGCGAGGAGTTCCCGCTCGAGGTCGTGCGCGCCGCGGCCGAGATGGGACTGTTCGGGATCCCGTTCCCCGAGCGCTGGGGTGGTCAGGGCGGCGACCTGTCCTCGTTCTGCATCGCGCTCGAGGAGATCGCCCGCTACGACTCGTCGGTCGCGATCACGCTCGAGGCCGCCGTGGGGCTCGCGGCCAACCCGATCTTCCGCTACGGCACCGACGAGCAGCGTGAGCGATGGCTCGTGCCGATGGCGAAGGGCGAGGCGATCGGAGCGTTCGCGCTCACCGAGCCCGGCGGCGGCTCGGACGCACACGCCATCCGCACCACCGCACGGCTCGAGGGCGAGGAGTGGGTGATCGACGGCTCGAAGGCCTTCATCACCAACTCGGGGACGCCGCTCACGTCGGCGATCCTGGTCGCCGCGCGCGACGAGCATGCCGAGCACGGCGACATCTCGACGATCATCGTTCCGGCGGGATCGGCCGGGTTGACGGTCGGTGCCAGCTACCGCAAGGTGGGCTGGCGCGCGAGCGATACCCACGAGCTGGCATTCGACGGGTGCCGGGTGCCGGCCGCCAACCTCCTCGGCGGGCGCGGGCGCGGCTACGCGGAGTTCCTCGAGACGCTCGCCGACGGGCGGATCGCGACCGCGGCGCTCTCGGTCGGTCTCGCCCGCGGGTGCCTGGAGGAGAGCGTCCGCTACGCGGGCGAGCGCGAGGCGTTCGGGCATCCGATCGGCGCGTTCGAGGCGATCCGGTTCAAGCTCGCCGACATGAAGGTCGGGGTCGAGACCGCCCGCCTCGCGTACCGGCGGGCCGCTCGGCTCCGCGACGCCGGCCACCCGTACGCCACGGAGGCCTCGATCGCCAAGCTCTACGCCAGCGAGGTGGCGGTCTCGGCCGCCCGGGAGGCCGTCCAGGTCCACGGCGGGTACGGCTACGTGGAGGACTTCCCCGTGGCGCGGTTCTACCGAGACGCGAAGGTGCTGGAGATCGGCGAGGGCACCAGCGAGATCCAGCGCCTGCTGATCGCGCGCTCGCTGGGCCTGCCGGACGCCCGGCCCTAGGGGGGTGCTCAAGACGGAGTCGCTGACCGCCGAGGCTGATCGCGGGGGGTGGTTGAAACGGTGGCTCTGACCAGGCACGGTTGACACCCGCTCCGGCCGTTCGATAGGAAGGGTCCTTCCCCATGGCCGATAACCGCAGATCCGCCCGCGCCCTGTTCCGCCGCGCCGTCGGCGTGCTCGGCGCGCTCGGGCTGGTCGCGGCCCTCGGAGGGGTGGCCGGGGCGGAGCCCTCGACCAAGGCCCAGCTGGAGGCCGCGGAGGCGGAGTTCAAGCAGCTCACCGCCGAGATCGAGTCCCAGCAGAAGGTCCTCGAGCGGATCATGTTGGAGACGGCGGTGGTGGCCGAGCAGCTGCAGCAGGCCGAGAGCCGCTACGAGCAGATCACCGAGGAGCTCCGCAACACCAGGCTCGAGCTCGCGGAGGCGCAGGACGAGTTCCAGCGGCTGCACGACCAGCTGGACGCCCGGGTCCGTGAGGCCTACATCACCGGCCCCGGCAACGAGATCGAGTTCCTGCTCGGCGCGACCTCGCTCGCGGACCTCACGCTTCGGGCCGAGTACGTGAGCGCGCTCAACGAGAACGATACGGACCTGGCCACCGAGGTGCAGAACGTCAGGAACACGCTCTCCGCCGAGAAGGCGGACCAGGAGGACCTGCAGGCGAAGGCCGCGGACGCGCTCCGCAAGGTCGAGGAGCAGAAGGCCGCGCTCGACGCCAAGTTCGCCGAGCAGCAGAGCATCATCGACGACCTGCAGGTCAAGAAGGCGCGGGCCGAGGAGCTGGTGAAGGATCTCGAGAAGAAGTACAAGCGCGAGCTCGCAGCCCTGTACGGGGTGCAGTTCTACGACGGGGTGTTCAGGGTGTGTCCCGTCGACCCGCCGCGCGCCGTCTACGACGGGCTGGGCGCGCCACGCTACGGGGGCGGCTACCACCCGCACGCTGGCAACGACATCATGGCGCCGATGGGGACGCCGATCCGCGCCACGTTCGACGGCTACGCGTCGACCTCGACGAACACGCTGGGCGGCTACGCCGTGTACGTGCACGGAGACCTCGGCTACACGTACAACGCCCACCTGATGCAGCCGGGGGTGACGGGGCCGGTGAGCGCCGGCGACATCGTCGGGTACGTGGGCACCACCGGCAACGCGAGCACGCCCCACAACCACTTCGAGTGGCACCCCAACCAGATCCCGACCAACTGGCCCGCGAGCCCGTACGGCTACTCGGTGGTCGGCTCGGCCGTCAACCCCTTCCCGCTCCTCGCGCAGGTCTGCTGACCACCGGGACCCTGGGCGCTACCCGCTAGGCTGGTCTGACCATGGACCGGCCCCGCTCCTTCGCACGCGCGCGGCCGTGATGCGAAGGAGGAGACCGTGAAGCCATCGCGTTGGATCGCCATCGTCGTCGGCGCTGCGGCCGTCGTGACCCTGTTCCTGGTGCTCCGACCGGGGGACGAGGACGAGGTTGCATCAGGTCCGACCCCGACCCCGACCGACGTGCCCAGCCCAACCGAAGGGCCCACCCAGAGCGAGACGCCGAGCCCGACCGGAGCGCCCAGCCCGACCGAGGAGCCGAGCGAGTCGCCGAGCCCCGACGCGTTCGAGATCGAGATCGAGGTGGAGGGTGGCGAGGTCAGCGGACCCGGCGACGTCGAGGTCCCCCAGGGGGAACGGGTGCGCATCGTCGTGCAGGCCGACGTCTCGGATGAGGTGCACGTCCACGGCTACGACCTGACCGCCGACGTCACGCCACAGGAGCCGGCGGTCATCGTCTTCCGTGCCGACGCCGCCGGGGTCTACGAGGTCGAGCTGGAGTCGGCCGGGCTCCTGCTGCTCGAGCTCTCGGTCGTCCCCTGAGGCCATGACGCTCGCCGGGATCCTCGCGCACGGCCTCGGCGGCCGGGTCGACCTCCCGGTGCCCCGCTGGATGTTCGTGTTCGGCGCGGGCACGGCGCTCGTCGTCTCGTTCGTCGCGCTCGCCGCGCTGTGGCGCGAGCCGCGGTTCGAGGGACGGGCCGAGCGCCGCGGACGCCCCTCGGCGATCCAGCGCGTCCTCACGAACCGGGCGCTCGAGTGGACCATCCGCCTGCTCAGCCTCGGGTTCTTCGTGGTCGTGACGATCGCCTCGTTCCTGCCGCTCGCCCCGACGGAGACGATCGGCCCCGTGGTGGTGTTCATCTGGTTCTGGGTCGGGCTCGCGTTCGCTCAGGCGTTCCTGGGGAACTGGTGGGCGACGCTCTCGCCCTTCGACACGCTCGGGCGGCTGCTGGGGTTCGACGAGTCCGAGCGCGGGCCGACCCGCCCCTACCCGAAGGCCTGGGGGATGTGGCCGGCGGCGATGCTCCTGTTCGGGTTCGTCTGGCTGGAGCTGGCGGACCCGTTCGCCGACCGGCCGGGAACGCTCGGGTACGCCATCGTCGGGTACACGCTGATCACCCTGGGTGGCATGGCGATCTACGGACGACGGGCATGGGTCGAGCACGGCGAGGCGTTCGCCGTCTACCTCGGGCTGTTCGCGCGCATGTCGTTGCTCACGCGCGACCGGGACGGGCTTGTGGTCCCGCGTCCGCCGCTGGGAGGGCTCGCAACGCTCCGGCCGCGGCCCGGTCTGCTCGCGCTGATCCTGGTCGCGCTCGGGTCGACCACGTTCGACGGGTTCAGCCGGTCGTCGTGGTGGGACGACTGGACCGGGACCCTCACGGGCGTGCCCGAGACGCTGGCCGAGACCGCTGGCCTGCTCGGCACGATCCTGCTCGTCGCCGGGCTGTACGCGATCGCGATGCTCGTCGCCGGGTGGATCACGGGGGAGGGGTGGCACGTCCCCGCCGTCCGATTCGCGCACAGCCTCGTGCCGATCGCGTTCGCGTACGTGGTCGCCCACTACTTCTCGTTCCTGCTGATCGAGGGGCAGATCGGCATCGCTCGGCTGTCCGATCCGTTCGACCGCGGATGGAACCTCTTCGGCACCGCGGACCGGCTCGTCGACCTGACGCTCCTGTCCGCGACGACGATCTGGTACGTCCAGGTGGTGGCCATCGTCGCGGGACACATCGGCGGCGTGATCCTCGCGCACGACCGCGCGATCGCCGTCTACCCGCCCGGCGTGGCGCTGCGGACGCAGTACGCGTTGCTCGGGGTGATGATCGTGTTCACCGCCACCGGGTTGCTGATCCTGTCGGGGTGATGGGCGTGCTCGCGCACCAGGGTGAGGAGCTGTTGATCCCCGCGCTGATCGTGGCGCTCGTGCTGCTCGGACCGATGATCAAGCACCGGTTCGCGCGCTCGGACGAGGCACCAGGCGCCCACGATCCGGGCGTGTGCGCCTACTGCGGATCCTCGGTCGCGGATGCGGACGAGCGATGCGCCGAGTGCGGGTTCCGGGTCAGGCGCTAGGCTTGGCCGCGTGAAGGCGGAGGACGTTCGCTCGGTCGGGGTCGTCGGCTGCGGGCTCATGGGCTCGGGCATCGCGGAGGTCGCGGCGAGGGCGGGCCAGCGCGTCGTGTTCCTCGAGGCGAGCGACGAGCTCGTCGAGGCCGGGCGCCACCGCATCGAGACCTCGACGCTCCGCGCGGTCGAGCGTGAGCGCCTGTCCGACGCCGAGCGCTCGGAGACCCTGGGCAGGATCTCGGGCACGACCGATGTGAACGACCTCGCCGACGTCGACCTCGTGGTCGAGGCGGCCAGCGAGGACCGCGACACCAAGGTCGCGCTGTTCCAGCGCCTCGACGAGGTCACCCGCCCCGACGTGATCTTGGCCTCGAACACGTCGTCGATCCCGATCGCGGACCTCGGGGCCGCGACCAAGCGCCCCGAGCTGGTGCTCGGCATGCACTTCTTCAACCCGGTGCCGGTGATGGGGCTGATCGAGCTCGTGAAGGCGATCACGACCGCGGACGAGACGATCGAGTTCGGGCGGGCCTACGGCGTGGTCCTGGGCAAGACCACGGTCGAGTCCCGTGACCGAGCCGGTTTCATCGTGAACATGCTCCTGATCCCGTACCTGAACAGCGCGGTGCGGATGCTCGAGGATGGGTTCGCGACGCGCGAGGACATCGACACGGCGGTCCACCTTGGCCTGAACCACCCGATGGGCCCGCTCCGCCTGATCGACCTGATCGGCCTGGACACGCACCTGTTCGTGGCGAACGTCTTGTTCGAGGAGTTCAAGGAGCCGACCTTCGCGCCGCCCCCGCTGCTGAAGCGGATGGTGACGGCCGGCCGTCTCGGACGGAAGGTCGGCCGCGGCTTCTACGACTACGAGGGCTGACGGCGGTTGGGCAGCCCCGCGAGGTAGCCGCTCATCTTCGCGACGTCGACGAAGGCCATCAGCGCGGGGACCGCGACCATCGCCTTCGCGCGCTCGGCGGGATCCTCGAAGCGCTCCGCGGCGCGCCGCAGCGGGGTCCGGGCGTAGGCGCCCGCGCCGGCCAGCGTCGCGATCTTGCGGAGCGCGCCCCTCGTCGACCACGCGTAGAGCGCCGCGGAGTACACGCCGAACCGAAGCGCGTGTCGCTCGGGGTACATCCCGGCGATCGCATCGCCTCGCGCGTACCTGAAGTACTGACGCCAGGTCGCGCCGAGCGAGTCCCGCATCGGCCAGTTCACGATCGCGTTCCGCGCCAGCCGCATGTCGAGGCCGAGCTCGCGGAAGCGGTGGTTCACGAACATGTCCTCGCCGATGTCGAGCCACTCCGGGTAGCCGCCCGCGCGCTCGAGCGCCTCGCGCGTGAACGCCACGGATCGGCCGCTCGGCATGAAGGTCGTCTCGTCAAGCTCCTCGGCGTCGGGGAGGTTCACGCAGGCCATGACCCGATGCAGGAAGGACTCGGCCAGCGGGCGGTAGAAGCCCATCGAGACGTCGGCGCCTGCCTCGAGCGGGTCCATCAGCTTCTCTAGCCAGTCGTGCTCGAGCACGCAGTCGGCGTCGGAGACCGCGAGGACCTCGTGCGTCGCCGCCGCGACGGCGACGTTGCGGCCGCGGGCGATGTTCGCGCCCGGTTCCTCGAGCAGGGTGATGCCCTCGGCATCGCGGAGCACGTCGAGCGTTCGGTCGCTCGAGCCCCCGTCGACCACGATCACCTCGTCCGGCGGGCGCGTCTGCCACGTCACGGACTCGAGGAACGCCTCGACGCGGTCGGCCGCGTTCAGCACCGTGGTGATCAGCGAGACCTTCACTTCCCGCCCACCACCTGTTCGTACGCCGCGAGCGTCAGGCGCGCGGTCTCGTCCCAGGAAAAGCGCTCGGCCCGCGCGCGCCCCCGTGCCGCGAGCTTCTCGGCGAGCGCGACGTCGGTGCACAGCGCCTCGATCGCGGCGGCGATCTCGCGGACCGAGCGTGGGTTGACGCCGATCGCCGCGTCGCCGCACACCTCGGGCACCGAGGAGGTGTTCGAGGCGGCGGTCGGGATGCCGCGGACCATCGCCTCGATGACCGGGAGGCCGAAGCCCTCATACAGGGAGGGGTAGACGAACGCGTCCGCGGCCCGGTACACGGCGTCGAGCTCGTCGGGCGCGAGCGAGCCCGTCATGACGATCTCGCCCGGGCCCTCCAGCGCGATCTCGCGCATCAGCGACTCGTGGTGCCAGCCGAGGGGTCCCGCGAGCACGAGGGCGTGCGGCACGCCGGTCGAGGCCATGCGGCGGTACGCGCGCACCAGCCGTACGAGGTTCTTCCTGGGCTCGATCGTCCCGACGAAGAGCACGTACGGCGGACGCACCTTCAGGCGACCGAGCGTCTCGCCCACGTCGAGGTCCGTCGTCGGCAGCGACGCCGCCAGCGGCACGACGTGGAGCTTCCGGGGATCGACCTTGGTCCGGGACACGATGTCCTCGGCCGTGTTCCGCGAAGGGGTCAAGATGGCGTCGGCGCGCCGCACCGCAGCCCGCAGTCCGAGCCGGTACAAGATCCGCCACGAGCGGGGGAACAGGCTGGGGAAGTACTCGAACGCCAGGTCGTGCACGGTGACGACGAGCCGCTGCCCGCCGGCGACGGGCGGGATCGCCACGTGGTTCGTCGCGTGCACGAGGTCGAGCGCCGCGAGGGAGGCCGGGAGCGCCGGCCGGCCGACCGTGTCCCATCGTGGGTACAGCGTCTTGATCGTGCCGGGAAGCTCCTCGACCCAGTGATCGCGCATCCACCGCTCGGGGACCTCGGGCGAGGCGAACCTGGAGTGGAACAGCGTGAGCTGCAGGGCCGGGTCCTGCCGGGCGAGCCCGGGAACGAGGTTCCTGATGTAGGTGCCGATCCCGCCGGGCGCGGCGAAGAAGAGCTGGTCGACGTGCAGCCCGGCCCTCATCGGGACGCCTCGATGCACGAGCAGCCGTCGGGCCCGACCGTGGCGGCGTGCTCGGTGCCGGGCTCGAGGTCCAGGCGGTCGCCCGCCTCGAGCGTGACGTCTCGGTCTCCGAGGTGGAAGGTGATCGAGCCCGCGAGGCAGAACAGCACCTTGTGGTAGCCGTGCGCGTGGACCCCGTACGTGTCGCCGGGGCCGTTGCCCCAGGGACGGGGTGGGGAACAGCCCTCGGCTTCGAAGGCGGCGGTCGCGTCGTCTCGGCCGCGCACGGCGCCCGGCGTCGTGGTCGCGGCCATCTAGCGGGTGTCGCCGCGCCCGACCATCGGCGGAACCCCGCGGCGCGCGAAGGGAGCGTGGCGGCCGACCCCCCACGGCGTGTCCGTGTGGTGTCGGGCCTGGAGCGCGCCCAGGCCGGTGGCGGCGATACGCCCCGCGAGCACCCACGGGTGCGGGTGCGGGCTCTCCTGCGCGAAGTAGCGCTCGAGCGCGCGGATCACCGCGTGCTCCTCCTCGGGCGTGAGGTCCTCGGGCAGCTCGAAGCGGCCGTCGCCGGTCACAGTGGGATGTTCCCGTGCTTGCGCGCCGGGATGGCCTCGCGCTTGGTGGAGAGCATCCGGAGCGCGCGGATCAGGCGCTGGCGGGTGTCGGCCGGCTCGATCACGTCGTCGATGAAGCCTCGCTCGGCCGCGATGTACGGCGTCGCGAACTTCTCCTGGTACTGCGCGATCAGCTCGGCACGCTTGGCCCCCGGATCCTCGGCCTTCTCGATCTCCTTGCGGAAGACCACGTTCACCGCCCCGTCCGGACCCATGACCGCGATCTCGGCGGTGGGCCATGCGAACGAGACGTCGGCCCGCAGGTGCTTGGAGTTCATGACCAGGTACGCGCCGCCGTAGGCCTTGCGGGTGATCACGGTGAGCCGGGGTACCGTCGCCTCGGCGAACGCGTACAGGAGCTTGGCGCCGTGGCGGATGATGCCGTGGAACTCCTGCTCGGTCCCCGGCAGGAACCCCGGGACGTCGACGAACGTGACGAGCGGCACGTTGAACGCATCGCAGAACCGCACGAAGCGCGAGGCCTTCTCGCTGGACTCGATGTCGAGCGTGCCGGCGAGCACCTTCGGCTGGTTGGCGATCACGCCGACGCTCCGGCCGTCCAGGCGGGCGAACCCGGTGACGATGTTCATCGCCCAGAAGGGGAAGACCTCGAAGAAGTCGCCGTCGTCGACGATGCGACGGATCACCTCGTGCATGTCGTACGGCTCCTTGGCCGAATCGGGCACGAGGTGCGTGAGCCCCTCGTCGCGCCGGTCGGGGTCGTCCACGGCCGTGTAGCCGGGCGGGTCCTCCAGGTTGTTCTGCGGCAGGTACGAGAGCAGGTGCCGCACCATCGCGAGGCACTCCTCCTCGTCCTGGCTGATGAACGATGCGACGCCCGACTTGCTCGCGTGGGTCATCGCCCCTCCGAGCTCCTCGAACGTGACCTCCTCGCCCGTCACCGCCTTGATCACGTCGGGGCCGGTGATGAACATGTGCGAGGTCTCGCGCACCATGAACGTGAAGTCCGTGATCGCGGGGGAGTAGACGGCACCGCCCGCGCAGGGACCCATGATCACGCTGATCTGGGGGATCACGCCGCTCGCGCGCACGTTGCGCTCGAACACGTGACCGTAGCCCGCCAGGCTCGCGGCGCCCTCCTGGATCCGCGCGCCGCCCGAGTCGTTGATCTGGATGAACGGGGCCCCGGTGCTCATCGCGAGGTCGATGACCTTGCAGATCTTCTCCGCGTGGACCTCGCCGAGCGAGCCCCCGAAGATCGTGAAGTCCTGGCTGGCGACGAACACCCGCCGGCCGTCGATGGTGCCGAAGCCGGTGACGACGCCGTCGCCCGGGGGCCGCCGACGGTCCATCCCGAAGTCGTGCGTCCGGTGGACCACCAGCGGGTCGATCTCCTGGAACGAGCCGCGATCCATCAGCAGCTCGACGCGCTCACGGGCGGTGAGCTTGCCCTTCTCGTGCTGTGCGCGGACGGCGTCCTTGCGCGCCCCATCGAGCAGGGCGGCCTTGCGCCTACGGAGCTCCTCGATCCGGTCCTCGACCGTGCGCAGGGAAGACTGGGGAAGGTCCTCGGTCTTGGCCATGACCTCGGAGTCTACGGCGAGAGCCCCCGGCGGTCATCCGGGGGCCCTTCGTGCGTCGCGAGACGGACCGCGCGGCCCCTGGTCGTGGATCAGCAGTCGCCGACGCCGGACCAGGGACCCCAGCCGTTCTCGCTGACCATCCGGATCGTGACGATCGCGTTGGTCCGGCCGGAGAGGGCGTCCTCGCTCAGCTCCCAGGCAGGTCGGGTCCACTCCCGGTATCGATCGGGCCAGGCCTCGGCCATGTGCTGGTACAGGCCGAGGTACTCCCCGTTCGCGGAGACGGCCTCCGGGTTCAGCCCGCTCTCGGCGGCGGCGATGCAGACGGCCTTGTCCGCGCCGCCCGGCACCTCCCACCGCTCGACGGCGCATCGGATGATCCGCCGCATCTGCCCCTGGACGGTCTCGTCCTCACGCTGGTGAACGTCGCACGGGCCCGGCCGGTGGTGGGCGAGGGCGGGGGCGGCCGGCGCGAGGAGCGCCCCGGCGAGGACCGCGATGAGCAGGCGGCGGGAGCCACGCACGGTCCGCGACCCTAGCAGGGGGGTGGCTCGGGCGTCGAACGCGCCGTTTCCGTGGAGGGCAACCCGTCGGGGAGGCTCGCGGTGACGTGTCATCATGCGGCCTCGTGCACGCCCTGTCCCTGACGGTGTTCGTCCCGGCCGACCTCGCCGAGGCCGCGATCGGGGCGCTGCGGAGCCACGAGGGCGTCCGCAACGTGATCCGGGTGCCCGGTGCCGTCGTCGAGACCGGGGACGACCTCGTCGCAGCCGCCGTCGTGCCCTCCGTGGCCGACGAGGTGCTCGTGCGGCTTCGCGAGGTCGGGGTCTCGACCGACCGGTGCACGCTCTCCGATCGCGGGATCGACCTCGTCGAGATCGGCATCGACGAGCGCGGCTTCGGGTACTGGGACCGCGGGTCGGACGCCGTCGTCTGGGACGAGGTGCTCGAGGACGCCGCCGAGGACTCGAGGCTGTCGCTCACCTACCTCGTGATCATGGCGATCGCCGGGCTCATCGCCGCGATCGGCGTCTACGACGACCAGCCGGTCCTGATCGTGGGCGCGATGGCGCTCAGCCCGGACCTGGCGCGCCTGGCCGCGCTCTGCATCGGCCTCGTGCTACGCGAGTACCGCGTCGCGGCGCGCGGCGCCACGAGCCTCGCGCTCGGACTGGGTGTCGCCGCGCTCGCGGGAGCGGCCACGATCGGGCTGGCGCCGGCCCTCGGACGCAAGCCTGCGGGCGGCGGGTTCGGGCAGGGGCTCCTGACGAGCTTCATCACCGACCCGGGGTTGACGGGCGCGGTGGTGGCGCTGGTCGCCGGCGTGGCGGCCGTGCTGTCGTTCGAGCGGCGGTCGGCCGGGGCGGTGGTCGGGGTGGCGATCTCGGTCACGACGATCCCGGCGGCGGCGGGGCTCGGGGTCGCGATCGGCCTCGGCGACCTGTCCCATGCGCTCGGAGCGCTGGCGGTGCTGGCGCTCAACCTCGCCTGCCTCACGGCCGCGGCGGTGGCCACGCTCGCGATCCAGCGGCGATCCGGCGGCTGAGCGGGATCAGACCTCGACGCGGCCGCCCGTGCGCCAGTACTCGCCGTGGTCTCGGTCGAGGAGACCCTCATCCACGAGGTACCGCCTGATCGCCGCGTGGTCGTTGAAGAACCGTCCCACGACGGCGTTCACGGTCCTCTCGTCGTAGCGGACGCCCGGTTCGAACTCCAGGGCGATCCGCTCGAGCACGATCCGGCGCTTGGCCTCCTTGGCCGGGATCTCGGTCAGGCGCCCGTCCCGGAAGAACGTCCGGAGAACGGCCTCCTCGTCCTCGCTGGTCGCGCCGAGCGCGATCCCGGCATCGCGAGGAGGTCCCACCTGCTCGGCCGCCCAGCGCAGCGTCTCGGGGTCGAGGCGGTAGGTGAGGCGGTCCTCCTCGAGTCGGACGACGCCGGCCGCGATCAGGCGGTTCAGGTGCCGCCGGAGCCGGGCGATCGGCACCTCGAGCTCACCGGACAGCTCGGCGGCCGAGGACCCGCCCCGCGAGAGGCGCCCGGCGATGGCCAGCCGCTCGGGGTCGGCGAGGGCTCGGAGGATCTCGTTGGGCGTCTCGCCCACGTCAGTGCGAGCTCGGCGATGGCATGTCGGTGGCTAGTCCTACCATCCCCAGCCGTGGAGGCCACCATCGAGCTCACCCCATCGCAACGCCGGACCCTCGAAGGACTGATCGGCACCGGCGAGCGGCCGATGTTCCCCGAGGAGGTCGTGCCGCGCCTCCGCGACCGGGTGGAGGAAGCGGCCCGGGCCTTCGAGCTCCCCCAGCCGCTGTGGCTCGGCAAGAGCAACCTGAACGACCTGGGTCGGTGCCCCGGGCTGTTCGATGCCGTCCGGTCCGGCGAGCGGGGTCCCTTCCGGTTCTCGGCGCGGTTCGCGGCGGGCCGTCTCGCCCACAAGGCGGTCGAGCTCGAGGTGGCGGGGCGCGAGGATCGCGACCCCCACGTCCTCGTCGAGCAGGCAGCCGAGCGGCTCGTGGAGGACGACGGGTTCCGCGGATACTGGGACGAGCTCGACCCGCTCCGCCGCGACGAGACCCTGATGGACGCGGCCAAGACGCTCGAGCTGTTCCGCGCCACGATGCCTCCGCTCCGGCTCATGCGGCGAGAGCTCGCACCGTCCACGGAGTGGCACGTGCGTGCGGAGCTGCTCGGCGGCTCGCTCGTGCTCACCGGGCAGCTCGACCTGGTCCTGGGTTCGTCGGTGCCGGCGGAGCCCATGCGTGCCACCCGCCTCGCGATCGACCTGAAGACCGGGAAGGCGTGGCCGGAGCACGCGGAGGACATGCGGTTCTACGCGCTCCTGCTCGCCTTCCGGTTCGGCGTGCCGCCGTATCGGGTGGCCACGCTGTACCTGGACTCGGGGGAGTGGCAGGCCGAGGACGTGGACGCTCGGGTGCTCGAGCGCGCCGCCGATCGCGTCGTCGAGGCCCTCCGCGCCGCGTCGGCGTCCAACGCCGGCCGTCCGATCCCGCTCCGTCCCGGGCCGTACTGCACCTGGTGCCCGCGGGGCACGGTCTGCCCGCAGAGCGCTGCGGCGGCACCTGCCTGAGGGGTTTGTCGGCCCCTCGGACCCTCGCCTATCGTCGCCGGGCATCCGATCCGAAACGTCGAAGGGTGGAGGGCATGGGCAAGGACCTGTACGACATCGGCGAGCTTCCACCGGTGGGGGAGGTTCCCGGCCGGATGCACGCACAGCTGGTCCGGCCCGAGCGCTTCGGCGAACCGCACGATGCGATCGTCGACGAGGTGATCGACGTCCCCGAGCTGGGCCCTCACGACGCGCTCGTGATGGTCATGGCGGCCGGGGTGAACTTCAACAACGTGTGGGCCGCACGAGGGATCCCCGTGGACGTGACCAAGACCCAGGCGCGATGGGGCGAGCCGACCGAGTTCCACGTCGTCGGGTCCGACGCCGCCGGGATCGTGTACGCGGTCGGCTCCAAGGTGACCAACGTGAAGGTCGGCGACCACGTCGTCGTGCACGCGGGGCAGTGGGACCTCGATGACCCCTGGGTGGTGGCCGGGCACGACCCCGGCCTGGCGCCGAGCTTCCGCGTCTGGGGGTACGACTCCTGCTGGGGATCGTTCGCGCAGTTCGCCAAGGTGCAGGCGCACCAGTGCCTGCCCAAGGCCGAGCACCTGACCTGGGAGGAGGCCGCGGCGCCCACGCTCACGGGCTCGACGGCCTACCGGATGCTCCACGGCTGGCCGCCGAACACCGTGAAGCCGGACGACGTCGTGCTCGTCTGGGGCGCGTCGGGCGGCCTCGGATCGCTGGCGGTGCAGCTCGTCGCGCTCGCGGGGGCAAAGGCCGTCGCGGTGGTGAGCAGCGCCCAGAAAGGCGAGTACGCCACCTCGCTCGGCGCCGTCGGGTACATCGACCGGACCGCGTTCTCGCACTGGGGGGTACCCCCCGCCTGGGACTCGGGCGATTGGAAGTCGTGGTTCGATGGTGTGAAGGGGTTCGGCAAGGCGATCTGGGAGGTGCTCGGGGAGAAGCGGAGCCCCAACATCGTGTTCGAGCACCCGGGGCAGGACACGATCCCGACCTCGATCTTCGTGTGCGAGCGCGGCGGGATGGTCGTGATCTGCGCGGGCACCACCGGCTACGACACGATGGTGGACGTGCGCTACCTCTGGTACCTGCAGAAGCGCTACCAGGGCTCCCACCTGTTCAACGACGAGCAGGCGGCGTCGTTCAACGACCTCGTGCGCGAGGGCAGGGTCGTGACCACGCTCGGCCACGCGTACGACTACGCGGAGTCGGCGCAGGCCCACCAGCTGATGGGGGAGGGGAAGCTCCCCGAGGGCAACGTCGCCGTCCTGGTCAACGCGCCCGAGCGCGGCCTGACCGGGCTGCCCTGATCGGCTCGCACGCGGATCAGGCCGCAACTGCGGTGACGGGGCGGGGGGCGGGTTCAGGAGCTGGGTTCAGCTCACCGCCTTCTTCACGAGCGCACCGATCTTCTTCTCCTCGGCCGCGGTCAACTCCTTCAGAGCGAAGGAGGTCGGCCACATGTTGCCTTGGTCGAGGTTCGCATCGTCGTTGAAGCCGAACGTCGCGTACCTCGAGTTGAACTTCGACGCAGCGGTGAAGTAGCAGACGACCTTCCCGTCCTTGTTGGCGTACGCGGGCATCCCGTACCAGGTCTTCGGCGCGAGGACCGGCACGTTAGCCTTGACGATCTCGTGGATCCGCTCCGCCATGCTGCGATCCGGTTCCGGCATCTCGGCGATCTTCTCGAGCAAGGCTCGTTCCCCGGCCTCCCGATCCTTGCTCGCGCGCGCTTCAGCCTTCAGCTCCTTGGCGCGCTCCTTCATGGCGGCGCGCTCCTCGTCGGAGAATCCCTCGAACGACTTGCCGGTCGCGGAACCGCTCTTGGCGGACCTCTTCGGCGTGGCCTTCTCCCCGGTCTTCCTCTCAGCCATGGCTCGGGACCTCCTCCGGTCGGCTCAGCGCAGCTCCTGGATGCGGATCAGGTTGCCCGCGGGGTCGCGGACGGCGCAGTCTCGAACGCCGTACGGCTGGTCGGTCGGCTCCTGGACGATCTCGGTGTCGCTGGCCTGCAGCCGCTCGAAGGTGCCGTCGAGGTCATGGGTGGCCAGGTTGACGCCGGCGTAGGTGCCCTTGGCCATCATCTCGGCGATGGTGCGGCGCTCGTCGTCGGTGATGCCTGGGTCGGCGGCCGGCGGGTGCAGGACGATGGACGTGTCGGGCTGGCCGGCCGGGCCGACCGTGATCCAGCGCATCCCCTCGTATCCGACGTCCATGCGGACCTCGAAGCCGAGGATGTCGCGATAGAAGGCCATGGCGGCATCCGGGTCGTCGTGCGGGAGGAAGCTGGAGTGGATCGTGATGTCCATGGCCGTCATGCTAGTTGCGGCTCGCGGGCAGACGCTTCTCGATTCCTGATCGGTCTAGTCACCTGCTTCGCCACGCACGACGGCATCCCCGCCGTCGCGCGCGTCGCCTGGCGCCGATAGACGCTCGGCGGCACGCCGACGAGCTCGGTGAAGCGGGTGCTGAAGGTGCCCAGCGACGAGCAGCCCACCGCGAAGCAGACCTCGGTGACGCTGAGGTCGCCGCGCCGCAGCAGCGACATCGCGCGCTCGATGCGCCGCGTCATCAGATAGGCGTACACCGACTCGCCGTAGGCGAGCCGGAACTCGCGGCTGAGGTGCCCGGCCGACATGTGCGCGCCGCGGGCGAGCGCCTCGACGTTCAGGGGCTGCGCGTACTCCCGGTCGATCCGGTCGCGGACGCGGCGCAGCCGCGCGAGGTCGCTCAGGCGCTGCGCCGCCGCGGGTCTGCTGGTCACCTGCGCTATCGTGCCAGGTCGCACCGGAGTTGCCCAGCGTCGCTGGCTCTGGAGCTGCTGTTCCGGCTCACCGACTCACGGAGACGCGTCCTCGGCCTCCTGGATCAGCTCGACGAGGACCCCACCCATCCCCTCCGGATGGACGAACGCGATCGTCGTGCCACGTGATCCGGGACGGGGCTCCTCGTCGATCAGCCGGACGCCCTCGGCACGGAGGTGCCGGAGCGCGTCGGCGACACGGTCCACGCGGAAGCCGATGTGGTGGACGCCGGGCCCGCGGCGCTCGAGGTACCGCCCGACCGGGGTCTCGGGCCCGAGCGCCCCGAGGAGTTGGATGAAGGAGTCCCCGACGGCGAACAGCACCTCGTCGACCCCTTGGTCCTCGACCCGCTCGCGATGCACGGGCTCGAGACCGAGCGTTCGCCGGTAGTGCTCGACCGCGGCGTCGAGGTCTGAGACCGCGATCCCTACGTGGTCGATCCGGGTCAGCATCAGGAGGAGGTCCGCCGGCGACGGCCCTCGGCGAGCGGGGGCTGGAGCCGGTCGATCAACTCGTGCGCCTGCCGAACGTGGTACGCGGGCAGGGTGAGCGCCCTCGTCACGGCCGCGACCGCCAGGGCGCGCCGATCCTCCTCGGACTTGCCATCGTCCCCGGACCCGGGGTGCAGCGCGTAGAACTCGACGAGGTCGAGGAACTGCTGGAGGGAGGGGGTGAGCCCGCCCCGCTCGTACGCGTAGATCGTCTGCCGCGCCGCCGGGAAGCCGGTCGCCGACGCCGCGTCCTGCACGGCACGGTAGCCCGCGGCGCGGCGCAGGCCGCGAAGGAGCGCGCCGATCGTCCGAGCGTCCTCGCGGGGGATGGGTGCCAGCTTCTTCCGAGCCATGGCCAGGCACGATAGCCGTTCGTCCCGCTCGACGGAGAGGCCGGCGCGCCTCCGTCGAACGTCTCAGGCCGTAGGACCAAGGTCCGATGCCCGGATCCGGCCCTCCACGTACGATGGCCTCGGCCGCCGTCCGCCGACCTGAGGGGTGCTCGTGAAGCAGACCGACAGCTCGACCGCCGCCGCGCTCCACGGGTCCGACGCCCTGTCCAAGGGACGGGCGGACGTCTTCAAGGTCCGAGAGAAGACCCGCAGGCGCCGCGTCTGGCGGTTGATCACGATCCTCGTCGTCGTCGACGGCTACCTCTGGTACCGCTACCTCTCGCACAACCCGTTCGAGCTCCCGACGCTCGGGCCCGACGCGATCATCTGGGCGCCGATCGCCGTCCTGTTCGCGGCGATCCTGCTGATGATGATGATGCCGCTGTTCAGCGGCCGCTCGCCGCACGTGGTCGTGCGGCCCGAGGAGATCGAGGTCGGGCTCGACGACGTCCGCGGGCTCGATCCCCAGGTGGACGAGGTCGGCCGGACGCTCGACGTGTTCCTGGGCTACGCCACGTTCCGCGGCCAGCTCGGCGGGAACCCGCGCCGAGGGATCCTGTTCGAGGGCCCGCCCGGGACCGGCAAGACCTATCTGGCCAAGGCGATGGCCAAGCAGGCGGGGGTCCCGTTCCTGTTCAGCGCCGCACCGGCGTTCCAGTCGATGTGGTTCGGGATGACCAACTCCAAGATCCGCTCCTTCTTCCGCAAGCTGCGCAAGCTCGCGCGCAAGGAGGGCGGCGCGATCGGGTTCATCGAGGAGATCGACGCGATCGGCGGCACCCGCGACGGCCTGAGCGCGAGCCCGGACGGCACCGGGCTCGGACGCGTGGCCTCGAACTTCGTCGGCCCTGCGGGCTCGGGCATGGTGAACGAGCTGCTGATCCAGATGCAGTCGTTCGACACGCCGCCGTGGGGCGCGCGCGTCAAGTCGCGGATGATCGAGTGGGTGAACGGGTACCTGCCAGCGGCTCGGCGGATCGCGGCCGCCAAGCCCCTGTACAACAACATCCTGCTGATCGCTGCCACGAACCGCGCCGACAACCTCGACCCCGCGCTGCTGCGGCCGGGTCGCTTCGACCGGCGTCTGTACTTCGACCTGCCCAACAAGTCGGGCCGGCGCGAGCTGATCGACTTCTTCTTCGACCGCAAGACGCACCACGTCCTGCTGGACGACGACCACACACGCGAGCGGCTGGCCCACGACACGTTCGGCTACACGCCGGTGATGATCGAGCACCTCCTGGACGAGGCGCTGCTCGTGGCGCTGCGCAACGGGCGCACGGAGATGAACGTGCAGGACATCCACGAGGCCAAGCTCACCGAGGAGCTGGGCTTCAAGCAGCCGGTCACCTACACGGAGTCCGACCGGGTGTCGGTCGCCACGCACGAGGCGGGCCACGCCACCGTCGCGTACCTCGCCGGGAAGGGGCGACGCCTCGAGGTGCTGTCGATCATCAAGCGGCGCCAGTCGCTCGGCCTGATGGCCCACGGCGACGAGGAGGAGCGGTTCACGCGCACGCGATCGGAGATCGAGGCCGGCATCGCGATCGCGCTCGGCGGCCTCGTCGCCGAGGAGGTCTTCTTCGGCGAGTCGGGGACCGGACCCGCGTCGGACCTGCAGCAGGCGACCACGCTCGCCGCGCAGATGGTCGGATCGTTCGGCATGGCCGGCTCGCTGGTCTCGTTCGACGCGATCGCCGAGGGCCCGATCGGATCGAAGAACCTGGTGGGTAAGGTGCTCTCCGACCCAGACGGCAAGGCCCGCGTCGAGGAGATCCTCGTCGAGCAGAAGCGGAACGTCGCCGAGCTGCTCGAGGACAACCGCGACGTGGTCATCGCGCTGCGCGACGCGCTGATCGCGCGCGACGAGCTCGTGGGTGAGGAGATCATCCAGCAGATCGAGATCGCGATGGGCTCACGGGACTGAACCGGGCGGCTCGCGCGGTACGCTCCTGAGCATGACCACACCCAACGACATCGTGCGGGCGATGTTCGACCACCACCTGTGGGCGACCGAGGCCCTGATCGACCACCTCGAGGGGCTCCCGGCGGAGCGGCTGGACGCGTCGGTGCCCGGCACCTACGGCTCGATGATCGACACGCTCGCGCACCTGATGGGCGCCGACGACCGGTACCTGCTCCGGATGCGCAACCCGTCTCTCCCTCCGGCCGAGGACCGGGTGGGCGTCCCCCTGGCCGAGCTGCGGGCGGAGCTCGCCGATCACCGGCGGCGGTGGACCGAGATCCTCGACGAGCTCGAGGCGGGCGAGCTGCGGGCCGCGATCCGAGACCACACCGGCGGGTATCCGGATACGGACGACGCCGAGGGGCTCCTGCTGATCCAGGCGATCCACCACGGCAACGACCACCGCACGCAGATCTGCTCGACGCTCGGTGCGCTCGACGAGGAGGTCCCCGAGCTCGACGGCTGGCAGTACTGGGTCGCCGGCCGCGGCTGAGCCCGTGGACCCGGGCGACGAGCTCGTCGACGTCGTCGACGAGGGCAACGACGTGGTCGCCACGGTCACGCGCCGGGAGCTCCGAGCCCGGAACCTGCTGCATCGCTGCACCTACGTCCTGGTGCTGAACCCTGCCGGCGAGCTCTACGTGCATCGGCGCACGGAGACGAAGGACGTGTATCCCGGCTATCACGACCTCTGCGCGGGCGGGGTGAACGCCGCTGGGGAGTCCTACGAGGACTGCGCCGCCCGAGAACTGCGCGAGGAGCTCGGCGTCGCCGCCCGCCCGTCGTTCCGGTTCCTGCACCGCTACTCGGGACCGAGCGGCGAGGTATGGGGGGCGGTGTTCGACGCGGTGTGGACGGGGCCGATCGTGTGGCAGCCGGAGGAGGTCGCGTGGGGCGCGTTCGCGCCGCTGCCGGAGGTCGACGCGATGATCGCCCGTGAGCGCTTCTGTCCCGACGGGCTCGAGGTGTTCGAGCGCTGGCGTAGACTCGGCCCGTGAGCGGCTCGGTCATCGTCGCGGGCGCGCGGACCCCGATCGGCAGGTTCCAGGGTGCGTTGGCCGACCTCCAGGCGGTGGACCTCGGCGCCGCGGCGATCCGCGAGGCCCTCGTCCGGGCGGGCGTGGCGCCCGATCAGGTCGACTACGTCGTGATGGGACAGGTCCTGCGTGCCGGGACCGGGCAGATCACCGCTCGCCAGGCGGCCGTCGCCGCCGGGATCCCGAAGGAGATCCCCTCGCTCAACGTGGACAAGGTGTGCCTGTCGGGCACGACCGCGATCGCGCTCGCCGACCAGATGATCAGGGCGGGCGAGGTCGAGGTGGTGGTCGCCGGCGGGATGGAGTCCATGACCAACGCCCCGTACGTGGTGCCGAAGGCTCGCGGCGGCTCGCGGCTCGGCCACGCGGACCTGATCGACACGATGATCCACGACGGACTCTGGTCGACCTTCACGAAGGTCCACATGGGCGAGTCCTCCGATGCCGTGAACGCGGAGCTCGGCATCACGCGCCAGGAGCAGGACGCCTGGGCCGCGCGCTCGCATCGGCGAGCGCACGCCGGCTGGGAGTCGGGCGCGCTCGCCGAGGAGGTCGTCCCGGTCGAGGTCCCGCAGCGCAAGGGCGAGCCGGTGGTCGTGGAGCGGGACGAGGGGATCCGGCCGGACTCGACGCCGGAGATCCTCGGCGGGCTGCCGGCGGTCTTCTCGGAGACCGGGACCATCACGGCCGGCAACGCCTCGCAGATCAGCGACGGGGCCGCGGCGGTGGTCGTCACGAGTCCGTCCCGGGCCGAGCAGCTCGGCCTGCAGCCGCTCGCCGAGATCGTGGCGCACGGGATGTCGGCGGAGCGGTTCGCCTACCTGCACACCGTGCCAGCGATCGCGCTGCAGCACGCGCTGAAGAAGGCGGGCCTGGACGTCCACGACCTCGGCCTGCTCGAGGTGAACGAGGCGTTCGCGGCCGTCTCGCTGAACGTGGCCCGCATCCTCGGGTTCGACGACGAGCTCGTGAACGTGAACGGCGGGGCGGTCGCCCTCGGGCATCCGATCGGGGCGAGCGGCGCGCGGCTCGTGCTGACGCTCGCGCACGAGATGCGCCGGCGCCGCGTGGACCTGGGGGCCGTGGCGATCTGCGGCGGCGGCGGGCAGGGCGACGCGCTCGTGCTGCGTCGCGTCTGAGGCATGGGCGAGCTCGAGCGCTTCGGCCTGCCCGAGGAGCTCGAGGAGTTCCGCGCGCTCGTGCGACGGATCGCCGAGGAGCGGATCGCGCCGCGCGCCGCAGAGATCGATGAGACGGACGAGTGGCCCGAGGACATCTACGAGGTCCTCGTCGAGAACGACCTCATGGGGGTCGGGTACCCCGAGGAGCACGGCGGCTCCGGCGGAGGCTCGCTCGCCTTCGGCGTCTTCATCGAGGAGCTCTCGCGGGTCTCCGCCGGTGTCTCGCTGACGCCGCTCGTGTCCAAGCTCGGCGTGATCCCCCTGGTCGTCGCGGGAGACCTGGACAAGGCCCGGCGCATGACCGAGGGCATCGCGAGGGGCGAGCTCCTCATGTCCTATGCGCTCACCGAGCCCGGCGCCGGGTCGGACGCGGCCTCGATGACCACGCGGTACGTGCGCGACGGTGATTCGTGGGTCCTGGACGGGACGAAGCGGTTCATCACCGGCGCGGGCGTCTCGCACGCGTACGTGGTGTTCGCGACCAAGGACCCGTCGCTGCGCTCGAAGGGCGTGTCGGCCTTCCTCGTGATGAGCGACGACCCCGGCATCTCGTTCGGGCGCAAGGAGGACAAGATGGGGATCCGCGGGTCGCCCACGCGCGAGGTGATCTGCGACTCGACGAGGATCTCTGCGGACAGGCTGATCGGCGAGGAGGGCCAGGGGTTCGCGTACGCGATGCGGACGCTGGACTACTCGCGGCCGGCGATCGCCGCACAGGCGCTCGGGATCGCACAGGGGGCGTTCGACTTCGCCGTGCGCTACGCGGCCGAGCGCGAGCAGTTCGGCAAGCCGATCGTGGAGTTCCAGGGCGTCTCGTTCATGCTCGCGGACATGGCCATGCAGCTGGAGGCCGCGCGGCCCCTCGTGTACAAGGCGCTCGCGTTCTGCGACGCCGGGGATCCGCGGATGACGTACTTCTCCAGTCTCGCGAAGTGCTTCGCCTCCGACGCCGCGATGCGGATCACGACCGACGCCGTCCAGGTGCTCGGCGGCTACGGGTACGTCCGGGAGTACCCGGTCGAGCGCTTCATGCGCGACGCGAAGATCACCCAGATCTACGAGGGGACCAACCAGATCCAGCGCGTCGTGATCGCCCGGGAGCTCCTGAAGACGCTCGGGTAGGGGCTGGGCAGGCCGCGGATGCCCGGGTGTGTCGGAGCGCTCGGGTACGCTTCGGCCCGTGGCCGACCCCTCCGGCGCGCGCCTGTTCAGCCTCGACCTCGTCGAGGGCGACCAGCTGGACGACGCCGCCTCCTTCGTGGTGGACCTGCTCGAGCGCCCGGCCTCGGAGATCCACGTCCTCGAGGGCCAGGCGAGCCTGGATGAGGCCCTCGTCGTGCAGGGGCATCCCGACGCTTTCGAGCTGACGCCGGTGATCCCGGCCGAGCCCGGCACGGTGTGGGCGGTCGACGGTGGCTCGTGCGTGGTCGCCGACGGCCGGTCGTTCCAGGTCGCGGCCTACCGGGCGGCCCGCGTCCGGTTCGCGGGCGGACTGACCGAGGTCGTCGAGCGGCCCACGCTCACCGTGCGGGCGGTCTCTCCCGAGGAGATGCAGGCCGTCGCCCGGACGATCCTGACCGAGCTGTGCGGGCAGGAGCCGGAGCGCCTGCCGGAGATGCCGCGACCGGTCGACGCCCTCCGCGAGTGGGCCGAATGGGCCGAGGTGGCACGCACGATCCGGGATGCCGCCGCGGGCGACCTGGTGCTCGTGGACGGCTCGCTGCACGGCGGGCCCCTCGTGCCGCAGGTCGTCGTCCGCCGTGTCCACGACGAGGCCGTCGAGCGCGGCGTGTCGCTCGCCGGGGTCGTGAAGGCGTCCACGCTGTTCTGGGGGCGGAACGCGCCGCTCGTGACGCTGGTGAAGCGCCGCGGGGACCGCGAGCTCGGGCACGCCACGTGGGCCGCCCGGATCTCGACGGATCCGGTCTTCGGACGGCTGTACGTGGGGGACATCTTCGTCGCGCACCTCGCGCCGACCGCCTCGTACGCGTTCCGGGTCGACGTCGCCAGCGGCCCCGCGCCGGCCTCCGAGGTGCTGGGACGCCTGGCCGGGCTCGCGGACGATGCGGCGTTCGTGGGGTATCCGTACCCGCTGGCGCGGGCGCACCAGACGGCCCGGGTCACCGGCTACGACGTGGTCGACGTGCGTCGGGCGTTCCGCGACGCGCTCGGTCGCCGCGGCATGTCGCAGGACGACGTCGAAGTGCTGTTCCAGGACTTCCACGAGGTGCTGAACCGATGAGGCGGGAGCGATGAGCGACTACAAGGGCCGGATCTTCGGCAAGAGCGTGCTGGAGGCGACGTTCCGCTCGTTCTACGGCACGGACCTGTTCCTGGGCGAGCTGCTCGCCGGCGAGGACGCCGAGCGAGGGCGGCGGTTCCTGTTCCGTGTGATCCAGGTGACCTACGGCTCGGATTCGAGCGACCCCTCGTGGTCCGAACGCACGGCCGGCGCCTACATGTCCGGCGACGCCGCGGGCACCCCGTACACGCTGCACGATCCGGAGCAGCGCCTGTACAAGGTGGCGACCTGCCAGCCGCTCGGCTACATCGACGCGGCGGGCGCGTTCCGCAAGCCCAAGTCACTGCCGGCGCAGTTCGCGCGGGTTACGGCGCCGACGACCGACGACTTCGCGTTCCTGCGCGAGCGCATGGGCGACGTTCGGGTCGGGCTCCTGCGCTCGGGGGAGGACACCATCGACCTGGAGGTCGGGATCAAGGGGGAGACGCTGACGTCGCACGTCGGCGTGTTCGCCACCACCGGCATGGGCAAGTCCAACCTGATGAAGGTGATCGCGGGCGAGATCCTCTCCAGCAAGGGGCGGTACGCGTGCCTGCTGTTCGATCCGCACGGCGAGTACCTGGAGGGCGGCAGCGGGATCCGCCGCGGACTGCGCGACCACCCGTGGGCGGCCGAGCGCCTGAAGGTCTACGCGACCCGAGCCGCCGGCGCCGGGGCCACCGCGCTCCGGCTCTCGCTCGGCGAGCTCACCCTCGGCGACCTCCAGACCGCGTACGTGTGGAGCCACGCGCAGGAGGACGCGATCTACCGGCTGGTCCGCTTCTTCCGCGAGGAGTGGATCGTCCGCGTCGGCGAGGAGCCGGACGTCGCCGCGCTGGCCGAGGACCTGAACGTCGCGACCAGCACGCTGCAGGTGATCCAGCGGCGCGCGCAGCGGATCCTCGACATGCCGTGCATCTCGCGCGACACCTCCCAGCCCTCGCTGTCCGAGCGCATCGTGCGCGAGCTGATGGACGGCTACTCCGTCCTGGTGGACACGAGCGGCCTGTCCTCCACCGAGGAGATCCTCGTCGCTTCCGTGATCACGCGGGCCGTGCTCGAGGCCTACTCGGACGCCTACCTGGACGACCGCGAGCGGTTCGCGGCGCTCCCGCCGACGCTCGTCGCGCTCGAGGAGGCGCAGCGCGTGCTCGGGCGCGCCATGCGCGCGGAGGAGAACGTGTTCCCGCGCGTCGCGCGCGAGGGCCGCAAGTTCAAGGTCGGCCTGTGCGCCGTCTCCCAGCAGCCGAAGCTGATCGACGACGAGCTGCTGTCGCAGTTCAACACGTTCTTCGTCCTCGGCCTGGCCGACGAGAAGGACCGCAACATCCTGCGCGGCAGCTCCAAGCAGGACATCTCCAACCTCGGACCCGAGATCCAGACGCTGATGCCCGGCGAGGCGATCGTGACCAACCTCGAGGCCCCGTTCGCGCTCCCGGCGCAGGTCTACCTGTACGAGGACTACCTGAAGTCGGTCGCGGGACCCTCGCCGCTGCCGCCGACGCCCGAGGGGTCGTCGAAGGGGTTCGCGGAGTAGATGGCGCGGCTGGTCGCGTTCGGCGACGCGCACCTGGGGCGTTCGCACCTCGCCCACGTGCGCGACGACCAGGGGCGCAACGTGCGCGAGGAGGACTTCCTGCGCTCGTTCGCCTGGGCCGTGGACGAGACGATCCGTCTGGAGCCGGACGGGTTCCTGTTGCTCGGCGACGTGTTCGACCACGCCCGGCCGAGCTACCGGGTCTTCGCACACGTGCTCGCGGGGATCCAACGCCTGACCGACGCCGGCCTGCGGGGCGTGGCGATCAGCGGCAATCACGACACGCCGCGGGTCCGAGGGACCGGCTCACCCTACGACGCACTCGAGCGCGTGTTCCCGGCCGTCACGTTCGCGTGGCGCATGGAGGCCGTGGCGACGGAACTCGCCGGGGTGCTCGTGCACGCCGTGCCCCAGACCCTCTCGGTCGTCGAGCTCAAGGAGCAGTTGGCGGCTGCCGCCCGCAACGTTCGGCAGGACGCGACCAACCTGCTGCTCGCGCACGTCGCGCTCACCTCGCTGCCCGTGCGTGCGTACCGCGACATCAACGAGCTCGAGGTCGCCGAGTCCGAGTTCGACACGGGGTTCGACCTCGCGCTGCTCGGTCACTACCACGCGCAGCAGAAGGTCTCCAGGCGCACCTGGTACGCGGGCTCGACGGACACGTTCTCCTACGCCGACTCACCCGAGACGGCGAAGGGTCTCGTCGTCCTGGACACCGAGACGGGGAAGGTCGAGCACGTCGAGAACCCGCGCGAGCGGCCGCTCGCGACCGTGAGCGTCCAGGCGGCCTCGATGTCGTCGGGCGAGCTCGTGGACGCGGCCGAGCGCGCAGCGAAAGGGCTGCCCGAGGGGGCGATCGTCCGGGTGTACCTGAACGAGGTCGACCCGGCGTCCTTCCGCCAGGTGGCGAACGAGCAGTTCCAGGAGGCGGTGCCCGGCGCGCTGTGGGTGCAGGTCGAGCCCGACTACGGGGCCGAGGCCCTCGCCGTCCAGGGCGGCCCGACGGTGGGCTCGCTCGAGCAGGAGTGGGCGGCGTACGTGGAGCTCCAGGACCTCGCCGGGCTCGAGCGCGAGCGCGTGGTGCAGATGGGCGCGACGTTCCTCGAGCAGGCCAAGGGCGACTCGGCGTGAGGATCCTCGAGCTCTCGCTGCGCAACTTCCGCGTGTTCGAGGAGGTGGACCTCGAGCTCCCGGCGCGTGTGATCGGCATCTTCGGCGAGAACGGCAGCGGCAAGTCCACGCTGATGGAGTCGATCGCCTTCGGCCTGTACGGGGTGAACGCCACGCGCACGAAGCGCAACCAGATCCGGACGCACGGCGTGCTCGTGGACTGCGAGGTCCGGATCGCGTTCGAGCACGCGGGGCAGCCGTACGAGGTCCGGCGCTCGATCGCGGGCAAGGGGCATGCGCCCGACGCCCAGCTCTTCGGAGGTGGGTTGCAGCTGGCCGCCGGGACCACCGACGTCGACGCGGAGGTCCGCCGCCTGCTGCACATGGACCTGCACGTGTTCCGCTCGTCGGTGTTCGCCGAGCAGAAGCAGCTCGACGCGTTCTCCGATCTCACGGCCGGAGGGCGGAAGGAGATGGCCCTGCGGCTCCTCGGGATCAAGCCGGTGGACGAGGCCCGGGCCGCCGCGCGCCGGGAGGCTCGCGCCACCAAGGACAGCGCCCAGCAGCTCGAGGGCGCGGTGACGGACCTGGCCGCCCTCGAGGCGGAGCTCAAGGGGGCGAGGGAGGCCGCCGCGGAGGCGAAGGACCTCGCGCGCGCCGCCGCCGCCGAGCTGAAGGGGGCGACCGCCGCGCACCGCGCGGCGACGAAGGTGTTCGGCGCGCTCGACGCCGCCCGCCAGCGGGTCGAGAAGCTGACGGTGCAGCTCACGGCGAAGACCGGCGAGCGGGACCGGCTGGTCGAACGCCGCCAGGGCCTCGCCGAGCGGGTCGAGGCCCTCACCGCGGAGCTCGCGGAGCTGCCGGCGCTGCAGGAGGAGCTCGAGGGCCTGGACGGGGTCGAGGATCGGCTGCGGGCGGCGACGCGCCTCGCGGAGACGACGTCGAAGCTCGCCGAGGCGGAGCGGCAGGCGGCCGCGCTGCCGGCCGTGGACGCGGAGGCGGCGCTCGCGGAGCTGCGGGCGACCCAGGCCGCGCTCGGGCAGGCCCAGGAGGCGGCGGCGGCGGCGCAGGCCGAACGCGCTCACCGAACGGGGCTGCTCGCGGAGGCCGAGGAGCGGCTCGCGCGCGCCGCCGAGGCCGACCCCACACAGGCGTGCCCGACGTGCGGCCGTCCGCTCGGCGAGGACTTCGCCGGGTACCTGCGCCACTGCCGGTCCGAGGTGACCGCGGCCAAGCGGGCCGCCGCCGAGGCGGACAAGCTGGCGAAGCGCGCGGCAGGCGCCCTGGCCGCGGCCGAGGAGGGGCATCGCGCGGCCGCCGAGGCGGGGGAGCGCGCGCGGGAGGCGGGGTCGCGGCTCGCGCGCTTGCAGGAACAGGTCCTCGAGCTCCGCGCCGAGGTCCAGGCGCTCGCGGAGCCGTTCGCCGGCGAGGAGCCGGACCTCGAGGCGCTGCGAGCCGGGGCAGCCCGCGCGACCGCGGTCGCGAAGAAGGTGGCGGAGCTCGGGGCTCGCCGCGACCACCTCGAGCAGGTTCGGCAGGACCATGACGCGGCTGCCGAGACGATCGAGGCGCTCGAGCGCGAGCTGGCGAGCCTGGCGGAGGAGTCGGAGGGGCTCGCGTTCGACGCGCGGGAGCACGCGCGGGTCCGGGACGAGCTCGCGGCCGCCGAGACGACGCTCGCGGATGCGCGCGAGGTCGAACGACGAGCCGGCGACGCCGCGAAGGACGCGGAGGGCCGCGTGGCGGAGCTGACCGGCGAGGTGCGACAGGCGAAGGAGACCGCGGCTCGGGTGGACGAGCTCCGCTCCGAGGCTCGGTACGTGGAGCGGGTCGGGATGCTGCTCGACGGGTTCCGCAACCACCTGGTGGCCCGGATCGGGCCCGAGCTCTCGCGCGAGGCGGAAGCGCTGTTCCGCGAGCTCACGAACCACGAGTACGACGACCTGAAGGTGGATGAGGAGACCCTGACGATCCAGATCGCCGACGGCGACGAGTACTTCCCGATCGACCGCTTCTCGGGGTCCGAAACCGACCTGGCCAACCTGGCGCTCCGCGTGGCGATCTCGACGCAGCTGTCCCGCATGTCGGGCGCGGACGTCGGGATGATGGTTCTGGACGAGGTGCTGGCCTCGCTGGACGAGGAGCGCAAGGACCTCATGGTGCAGACGCTCGGGCGGCTCTCGTCCCGCTTCCACCAGCTATTCGTGATCACGCACGCCGAGCGGGTGAAGGACCAGTTCCCGGCGACGATCCTGATCCGGAAGACCGGACGCCGCCGCAGCGTCGCCGAGCTCGTCTAGCCGGCGTGCTGGTCGAGGTGGGCGTCGAGGCGCCCCGAGAGTGCGTCGAACCGAGCCTCCACCGCGTCGAACCTCGAATCGACCCGGGCGAAGCCTGCCTCGATCCTGGTCGTGAGCCCATCGATCCGCGCGTCCACTCGAGTGGCCAGGGCATCGATACGCGAACAGAGCTAGAAGAGCGCCCCCAGTGACGTGGCGGCCAGCAACCCGATCGCGGTCCACACGGCGGCGTCCATCGTTCGTGCGAGCCTAGCACCCGGGTACGACTTGACTCGCCCTACTTGCGACGACGGGGACCCCTTCCCCTGACGCGGCGTTCTGCGCGAACCTCGGGTCCGCGATGGGTCTACGAACCGGCCGGGGTCTCATCGCTCGAGACGACGACGAACCGCTCGCCGTCCCACTCGAGCCGCGACGTGCGGAACGCGCTCGGGCAGCAGTGCGGGTCGTCGGGCTCGAACACCGCCTCGCGGAGCCGGAGCCCGCCGTCGTCGATCACGATCTCCGCGTCGCACGTCTGCCTGCGGAAGATCCGGGCGGTGTCCTCGGCGGTGCCGGAGACGACCGTCCAGGTTCCGCATGCGCCACTGCCGCCGCGGTCCTCGAGCGTCAGGACGTCGGCGTGCCCGTCGCCGGTCAGGTCGCCGGCCTCCAGCCGGATCCCCAGCACTCCCTCCTCCGGCGGATCGACGAACGCGTACACGACGCTCCACGCGGGTAGGTCGGCGAACCGCTCCCAGACGGCGACGCCGTGCTCGGCCGCGAACGGGTCTTCGCCGAGGGCGTACGCGACCGCGACCTGGTCTGGGGTCGAGCCCGCAGCCGGGAGCTCGACCCGTCCGGTGAGCGTCGCGCCGGGCGGGATCAGCGCGTCGTCGGCCAACGCCTCCGGGTCGAGATCCTCCTCGATCGGGCGCGCCCACGCGGGCGGGATCGGCCGCGGGCTCGGTTCGGGCGTCGGGCTCGACGTGGGCTCGGGGCTCGGCGTGTCCGGCGGCGTGGTCGCCGTCGGCACGACGCTCGGCGACGGCCCATCGTCCGCGTCGCCGCTTCCGGTGCACGCGGGGAGCGCGAGCAGCACGCCGACCAGGAGGCAGAGGAACCGCCGCATCGAGCCATGCTACGCGGACCGCCGGCGTCCTCCGGAGCGGGCCGTTAGCATCCGCACATGGCAGAGGCCAAGGCGGTCCGCGATTCGGAGACCACGCTCGTGCAGCTCATGGAGATCGCGCACGCGAACATCGCGGGGATCGTGCACGGCGGCGAGGTGATGAAGCTCGTGGACACCGCCGCCGGCATCGCGGCGATCAAGCACGCGGGCGGGATGTGCGTGACGGTCTCGATCGACGAGATGTCGTTCCTGCACCCGGTGCATGTGGGCGACCTGGTGACCGTGCGGGCGAGCGTGAACGATGTCGGCACCACCTCGCTCGAGGTCGGCGTGCGCGTCGAGGTGGAGGACGTGATCACGGGGGAGCGCAAGCACACCTCGAGCGCCTACCTGGTGTTCGTCGCGCTGGACGAGGAAGGAAAGCCGCGTGCCGTCCCGCCGCTCGTGACCGAGAGCGACGCGCAGGCGCGTCGTCGGCGCGAGGCGAAGATCCGTCGCCGCACGCGCCTGGAGCATCGGAAGGCGATCGAGGACCATCGCCGCGAGGTGTCCGACACCATCTGAGAACATGGGCGTCATGGACGCCCGAGCACGCCTGGACACCGCCGGCGGGTCGGTCGAGATCTACCGGCTCGACGCGGTGGGAGACGTCGGGTCCCTGCCGCACACGGTCAAGATCCTGCTCGAGAACCTGTTGCGCCGCACCGGGACGCGGGACGTCTCGGAGGACGACGTCCGCGCGCTGGCGGCGTGGCCCGCCGTCGCGCCCGGCGCGAACCTGGCGTTCATGCCGGCCCGCGTGCTGATGCAGGACCTCACCGGCGTGCCGGCGATCGTGGACCTGGCCGCGATGCGCTCGGCGATGGCCCGGGCCGGAGGCGACCCGGCCAGGGTGAACCCGCTCGTCGACGTCGACCTCGTGATCGACCATTCCGTCCAGGTGGACCTGTTCCGCTCCGAGGGCGCCTACCAGGCCAACATCGACTGGGAGTACCGGCGCAACGGCGAGCGGTACGCGCTGCTGCGGTGGGCGCAGCAGGCGTTCGACAACCTGCGGGTCGTGCCGCCGGGAGCGGGGATCTGCCACCAGGTGAACCTCGAGCACCTCGGCCGGGTCGTGACCGTCCGTGGCGGCGTGGCGATGCCCGACACGCTCGTGGGGATGGACTCGCACACGACGATGATCAACGGCCTCGGCGTCCTCGGCTGGGGCGTGGGAGGCATCGAGGCCGAGGCGGCGATGCTCGGCCAGCCGATGTTCCTCCCCCGGCCCTCCGTGGTCGGGGTGCGGGTGGCGGGCGCCCTTCCGGCCGGCACGACGGCGACCGACCTCGTCCTTACGCTCACGCAGATGCTCCGGGCGCACGGCGTCGTGGGAAGGTTCGTCGAGTTCTTCGGCGACGGGTGCTCCACCCTGGAGCTCGCCGACCGCGCGACGCTGTCCAACATGTGCCCCGAGTACGGCGCCACGGCCGCGCTCTGGCCCGTGGACGAGGAGACCCTCCGCTACCTGAACGCGACCGGTCGCGGCGCCGGCGTGGACCTCGTCGAGCGCTACACGAAGGAGCAGGGGTTGTTCCGTCGCGACGGCGATCCGGAGCCCGTCTTCGACGAGGTGCTCGACCTGGATCTCTCGGCGATCGAGCCGTCGGTGGCCGGGCCGCGCCGCCCGCAGGATCGCGTCCCGCTGCCTCGCGTGTGGGCCTCCTTCGAGGAGGCCTTCGCTGGCCGGCTGGCCGAGCGCCCGAGCGGGGGGGACGTCCGCGACGGCTCGGTCGTGATCGCGGCAATCACGAGCTGCACGAACACCTCCAATCCGTCGGTGATGCTCGCCGCGGGGCTGCTGGCCAAGAAGGCGATCGAGGCGGGCCTGCAGACCAAGCCGTGGGTCAAGACCTCGCTCGCGCCCGGATCGCGCGTGGTGACCGAGTACCTGGACGCGGCCGGCCTCACCCCGTACCTGGACAAGCTCGGGTTCGCGCTCGTCGGGTTCGGGTGCACGACGTGCATCGGGAACTCGGGGCCGCTGCCGCCCGAGGTCGCCGACGCCGTGACCGAGGGTGACCTGGCGGCCGTCGCCGTGCTGTCCGGCAACCGGAACTTCGAGGGACGCATCCACCCGCTCGTGCGGGCCTCGTACCTCGCGTCGCCCCCGCTCGTGGTGGCGTACGCGCTCGCCGGGCACGTCGAGGTGAACCTCGCCAACGATCCGATCGGCAGCGGCGCAGATGGAACCCCCGTGTACCTGCGGGACCTGTGGCCGACCCCGGACGAGGTCCGCGAGGCGATCGGATCGTCGGTCGCGCCCGAGCAGTTCGAGCGTGAGTACGCTCGCGTCTTCGATGGCGACGAGCGGTGGCGCGCCCTCCCCACGCCCAGCGGCGGCGTCTACGCGTGGGACCCGACATCGACCTACGTGCGGGAGCCGCCCTTCTTCGAGGTCCTCGAGGCGCAGGCGGCGCCGGGGGACATCGTCGGCGCGCGCTGCCTCGTGAAGGTCGGGGACTCGGTGACCACCGATCACATCTCGCCGGCGGGCTCGATCAAGGCGGATTCGCCGGCCGGACGGTTCCTGATCGCGAACGGCGTTCAGCCCGCAGACTTCAACTCGTACGGGGCCCGGCGCGGGAACCACGAGGTGATGAAGCGCGGGACCTTCGCCAACATCCGGCTGCGCAACGACCTCGCGCCCGGCACCGAGGGGCCCTGGACGACCCACCTGCCGAGCGGGGAGGGGGTCACGATCTTCGACGCGGCGGAGCGGTACGCGTCCGACGGCGTCCCGCTCATCGTGCTGGCGGGCAAGGAGTACGGGTCGGGCTCGTCGCGCGACTGGGCCGCGAAGGGCCCGTCGCTCCTGGGGGTCCGCGCCGTGATCGCCGAGAGCTACGAGCGGATCCACCGCTCGAACCTGGTGGGGATGGGGATCGTGCCCCTGCAGTACGTGGAGGGTGAGAGCGCGGGCTCGCTGGGTCTCACCGGGACCGAGACGTTCGACGTCCTCGGGCTCGCCGGCGGTGTCGAGCCGGGTCAGGAGGTCCGGGTGGTGGCCCGAGGGGCGGGCGGGAACGTCGGGTTCCGAGTCGTCGTCCGGATCGACGGCGCGGCCGAGCTCGACTACTACCGGCAGGGCGGCATCCTCCGGATGGTCCTGCGCGAGCTGCTGGCCGACTGATCCGAGCGGTCGCGGATCCGGGACGCGCCGTCCGCCCCGCCCGCCGAGGGCCACCCGACCCCACCTCGCGGAACCGGCCGCTCGTAGCGTCAGCGCAGGATGGGGCTCTCGGTCGGGTTGCCGCGGATGCACCGGGAGGCCGGCGAACGCCGGGACTTCCTGCCGGAGCTCGTCGCCTGGCTGGACCGGCAGGGGGTCGGCGAGGTCGTCTTGGAGCACCGTTACGGCGAGGCGATGGGCCTGTCGGAAGAGGATTACCTCGATGCCTCGCCCGTGGCCCGCTTCGGTGAGTCGCCCGAGTGCTTCGAGGCCGACGTCGTCGTGGTCCTGCGCTGCCCCGAGCTCGAGGCCCTCCGGCTCCTGCGCCCGGGCTCGGTCTTCGTCTCGATGCTGCACTACCCGACCCGGCTCGAGCGCGTGCGGAGCCTGGTGGACCTGGGCGTCCATGCAGTGTCGCTGGACGCCATCACCGACGAGCAGGGTCGCCGGTCCGTGGAGAACCTCGAGGCGGTCGCCTGGAACGGCGTGCGAGAGGCGTTCCGGCAGATCCAGGAGCGCCATCCCCACTTCGATCACCCGAGCCGGCGACCGCTGCACGTCACCTGCCTGGGCTCGGGAGCCGTCGGCGGGCACGCGGTCCACGCCGCGACCCGCTACGGCGACCATCGGCTGCGCGAGGCGCTCGTCGCGAGCAACGTGCCGGGTGTCGAGGTCACGGTCGTCGACTTCGACCTCACCTGGCACGAGGACTACATGCTCGCCCGGCTGGAGACGACCGACCTGCTGATCGACGCGACGCAGCGCCTCGACCCGTCGCGACCCGTCGTGCCGAACGAGTGGCTGGGGGCGCTCGCGCCGGATGCGGTGATCTTGGACCTGGCCGCGGATCCCTACGACCTGGACGCTCGGCCGCCGGTCGTCAAGGGGATCGAGGGCGTGCCGCACGGCGATCTGGATCGCTGGATCTTCCCCGTCGATCACCCGGCGTGGGACGCGCTCGACCCCCGTGTCGACGCGACCAACCGCCGGCTCGCCCTGTCCTGCTACTCGTGGCCGGGCCTGGACCCGATCGAGAGCATGCGGACCTACGGGGCGCAGCTCGAGCCGGTGCTGCGCGTAGTCCTCGAGAAGCCGCCCGGCTCCTGGTCCCCCGACGGCCCCGATCACGAGGAGCGGGCCGTCGCCCGCGCGGAGGTGTCGAGATGGATCAGCGCGTGCACCTGACGCGCCCCACGTTCGGGTTCCCCCGGATGCACAAGGAGCCCGGCGAGCGGCGCGACTTCCTGCCGGACCTCGTCGCGCTCGTCGCCGGCCTCGGCTGCGAGGCGGTGGTCGAGACCGGGATCGGCTCGGACATGGGGTACACGGACGAGGACTACACGTCGCGCTCGTCGCTGATCGGGGTGGGCGACGAGCCGACCTGCTATGCGCAGGACGTCGTCGTCGTCCTTCGGGCCCCGATCGGCAAGTTCGAGTGGCTGCGCCGCGGCGCCGCCCTGGTCGCGATGCTCCACTTCCCGACGCGACCGGCGCGCGTGAAGCACCTCGAGCAGCTGGGCATCCACGCGATCAGCCTGGACATGATCGAGGACGACGAGGGCCGTCGGATCGTCGTCAACAGCAAGGCGGTGGCCTGGAACGGCCTGGAGGCCGCGTTCGAGACGCTCGAGCGCACCTGGCCGCTGCTCACGTCCCGCGAGCGCGGCCCCGTCCACGTGACCGTCATGGGTGCGGGGGAGATCGGCAAGCACGCGGTCGAGGCCGCCACCAAGTACGGCAACGCCGAGCGCTCGGAGCTGCTCACCCGCTACGGCCTGCCCGGGGTCGAGGTGGTCACGATCGGTCGGAACCTCACCTGCGACGACGGCTACGTGCGCGAGCGGCTGCGGTTCACCGACGTCCTGGTCGACGCGACGCAGCGTCACGATCCCTCGGTGCCTCTGATCCGCAACGAGTGCCTGGGCCTGATGCCGCCGCATGCCGTGATCTGCGACCTCGTCGTCGATCCCTACCTGCTCTCGGAGGATCCCCCCACCGTCCGCGGGATCGAAGGCATCCCACAGGGCAACCTCGACCGGTTCGTGTTCGACGTTGACGACCCCGCCTGGGACGAGCTCCCACCCGAGGTGCCGACCCGACGGCGGCGCCCGGTCGCCTCCTGCTACTCGTGGCCCGGGGTCCACCCCAAGCGCTGCATGGAGCTCTACGGCAAGCAGCTCGCGCCGCTGCTCGAGACGCTGATCGAGCGTGGAGGGTTCGAGGGGGTCCGCTCCGATGGGTCGTTCCACGAACGGGCGCTGTACCGGGGGAGCCTGCAGGCCTGGCTGCACCCGGAGCCCGTCGAGCAGCTCGTCGAGGCATGAGCGGCTAGGCCTGCACGCTCCCGGGGATCTCTCGCCAGTCGTAGGGGCTCGTGAAGTCCACGAGCATCTGCATGTAGTTCGCCCGCGCGTAGGCGACCGGGTCCGCCACGTTGGCCTGACTCACGCTGCCGCGCGCCTGCGCGACCGAGGTGTACTCGTGCTCCTCGAGCCAGGTCCGCACGCCCTCGAGGATCGCGCCGAGGTGCTGAGGCCCGTGGCGGAACAGCGCGCTGGCCATCATGGTCACGTCGGCACCGGCCAGGATCAGCTTCACCGCGTCCTCGGCGGTGTGCACGCCCGTGGTCGCGGCGAGCGAGCACGGCACGCGTCCGAACAGGATCGCGATCCACCGCAGCGGCAGCCGGAGCTCGTCCGAGGTGGACAGGTGCAGCGTCGGGTCGACGGCGAGCGTCTCCAGGTCGATGTCCGGCTGCAGGAACCGGTTGAACAGCACGAGCCCGTCGGCGCCCGCCGCCGCGATCCGGACGGCCATGTTCGCGGTCGAGGAGAAGAACGGTCCGACCTTGACGGCGAGCGGGATGGACACGCTCTCGCGCACCGCGGCCACGAGGTCCAGGTAGCGTCGCTCGACCTGCTCGCCGCTCTCCGCCGGATCGGCCGCGATCAGGTAGACGTTGAGTTCGAGGGCGTCGGCTCCCGCCTCCTGGATCAGCTTCGCGTACCTCACCCATCCGCCCTCGGACGCGCCGTTCAGCGATCCGATCACCGGGATCGCCAGCTCACGCTTGCACGCCTCGAGGTGTCGCAGGTACTCGTCGGGCCCCGTGTTGTAGTCCTCGAGCTCGGGGAAGTGCGTGAGCGATTCGGGGAAGCTCTCCGTGTGCGCCTCGAGCAGGCGGTGGATCTGCACCTCCTCGTGCTCGATCTGCTCCTCGAACAGCGACTGCATCACGATCGCCGCGGCGCCCGCGTCCTGCAGCTGTTTCAGCGTGTCGATGCGGGAGGACAGGGTGGAGGCGCTCGGGACGAGCGGGTTGGCCAGCTCGAGCCCGAGGTAGGTCGTCCGAAGGTCCACGCTCATGCCTCCGCCCCTTCCTGCGCCGGGGCGGCCTCGCCGGGCGCGCCCCCGTGCCCATCCTCCTCCAGGTGTCCCGGCGCCTGTCGCTCGACCCCGGCGAGCTGCTCGTACAGGTGCCGCCGTTCCTCCGCGTCGGCCTGCGCCAGACGCTGGAGCTCCGCGAACTCCTCCGGACGCGAGCGGGCGAGCATCGCGAACCTCGCCTCCTTGGCCTGGAAGTCCTTCACCGGCGACGTCGGGGCCTTCGAGTCGAGCTGCATCGGATGCTCCTGCTCGACGGCGAGCCGTGGGTCGTAGCGCCACAGCGGCCAGAAGCCGCTCTTCACGGCCTCGGACTGATGGGTCATCGAGGTCGACATGTCGATGCCGTGCTCGATGCACGTGCTGTAGGCGATGATCAACGATGGGCCGTCCCACGCCTCGGCCTCGGCCATCGCCTTCACCGTCTGCGCGTTGTCCGCCCCGATCGCGACCTGCGCCACGTACACGTTGCCGTACCCCGAGGCGAACAGCCCGAGATCCTTGCGCCCCACCTGCTTGCCGGCGGCCGCGAACTTGGCGACGGCGCCGCGGGGGGTGGCCTTCGACGCCTGGCCACCGGTGTTGGAGTACACCTGCGTGTCGAGCACCAAGATGTTCACGTCGCGTCCGGTCGCGAGCACGTGGTCCAGGCCGCCGAACCCGATGTCGTAGGCCCAGCCGTCTCCACCCACGATCCACACGCTCTTGCGCACGAGGGCGTCGGCGACGGCCAGCAGGTTGCGCGACCCGTCGTCCTCTCGGGCATCGAGCAGCGCCTTCAGCGCCGCCACCCGCTCGCGCTGCTCGGCGAGCTGTCGCTCGTCGTCCTGCGGCGCCTGCAGGATCGCGTTCGCGAGGTCCTCGCCGACGGAGCTCGCCATCTCCGCGACGAGCCGCCGCGCGTAGTCGGCCTGCTGATCCAGCGCGAGCCGCATGCCGAGGCCGAACTCCGCGTTGTCCTCGAACAGCGAGTTGGACCACGCGGGGCCTCGTCCGTTCTCGTCCTGCGACCAGGGCGTGGTTGGCAGATTGCCGCCGTAGATCGAGGAGCACCCGGTCGCGTTGGCCACCAGGATGCGGTCCCCGAACATCTGGGAGAGGAGCTTGAGGTACGGGGTCTCCCCGCACCCCGCGCACGCCCCGCTGAACTCGAACAGCGGCTCGAGCATCTGCGAGCCCTTGATCGAGGCCACCTTGACCTCGCGCCGGTCCGTGGGCGCGATCTGGAGGAAGAACTCGAACGCCGCGCGCTCGACGTCGAGATGGTCGGCCTTGGGCTCCATGTCGATCGCCTTGTGCTTGACGACCTCCTTGGACCGGGCCGGGCACACGTCGACGCAGACGCCGCACCCGGTGCAGTCATCGGGCGCGACCTGGATCGTCATCCACTGGCCGGGGCGTTCGCGGTCGCGCCACTCCTTGTGCTTGAAGCCATCGGGTGCACCCTCGGCCGCCGCCGGCTCGAACACCTTCATCCGGATCGCCGCGTGTGGGCACACCAGCGCGCACTTGGCGCAGTCGATGCAGATCGCCGGATCCCAGATCGGGATCTCCTGCGCGATCGAGCGCCGCTCCCACCTCGCGGTGTCGGTGGGGAAGGTGCCGTCGACGGGCAGCGCCGAGACCGGGAGCAGGTCGCCCCGGCCGGCGATCATCGCCGCGGTGACGCGCTGGACGAAGTCGGGAGCCGCCTCGGGGACCGGCGGCAGGAGATGCAGGTCGCCGGAGGGCTCGGCCGGCACGGTGACCTCGCGCAGCCCCTCGAGCGCGGCGTCGACGGCCGCGTAGTTCTGCTCGACGACCACGCGCCCGCGCTTGCCGTAGGACTTCTCGATCGCGGCCTTGATCCGCGCTACCGCCTCGGCCTGGTCGAGCACGCCGGCCAGGGCGAAGAAGCAGGTCTGCAGGACCGTGTTCACGCGGGAGCCGAGGCCGGCCGCGCTCGCCGCCTTCTGCGCGTCCACGACGAAGAAGCGCAGCCCCTTGTCCACGATCTGACGCTGGGTCTCGACGGGCAGGTGGCGCCAGACGTCCTCGGGGCCGAACGGGCTGTTCAGCAGGAACGTCGCCCCCTGCGCGGCCAGTCGCAGCACGTCCATGCGCTCGAGGAACCCGAACTGGTGGCACGCGACGAAGTTGGCCGTGCCCTCGCCGATCAGGTACGACGAGCGGATCTCGCGCGGGCCGAACCGCAGGTGCGACGTGGTCATCGCGCCCGACTTCTTCGAGTCGTACACGAAGTACCCCTGCGCGAACAGGTCCGTGCCCTCGCCGATGATCTTCACCGAGGCCTTGTTGGCGCTCACGGTGCCGTCGGCTCCCAGGCCGAAGAAGACGGCGCGTACGACGTCGGCCGACTCGGTCGAGAACGAGCGGTCGACGTCCAGGGACGTGTGCGTGACGTCGTCGATGATGCCGATGGTGAAGTGGACCTTCGGATCCTCCTTCGCGAGCTCGTCGAAGACCGCCTTGGCCATCGGCGGGTCGAACTCCTTGGACGCGAGCCCGTAGCGGCCGCCGATCAGGCGCGGCATGCGCTCGAGGCGCCCGGATCCGAGCGCCTCGCCGAGCGCGGTCATGACGTCCTGGTACAGGGGCTCGCCGAGCGCGCCGGGCTCCTTCGTGCGATCCAGGACCGCGATCGCCCGGGTGGACGGCGGGAGCGACGCGACGAACGCCGACGCGTCGAACGGCCGGAACAGGCGTACGTTCACGACCCCGACCTTCTCGTCCGCGGCGACGAGCGCGTCCACGGTCTCGCTCACGGCACCGTTGCCCGAGCCCATCAGCACGACCACGCGCTCGGCGTCGGGGGCCCCGTGGTAGTCGAACAGGTGGTAGGCGCGCCCGGTGAGCTCGGCGAACCGATCCATCGTCCACTGGACGATCTGGGGCACGACCTGGTGGAACGGGTTGGAGGCCTCGCGGGCCTGGAAGAAGACGTCGGGGTTCTGGGCGGTGCCTCGCAGCATCGGCCGGTCGGGCGAGAGCGCCCGCTCGCGGTGGGCGCGCACGAGGTGGTCGTCCATCAGCGCCCGCAGGACGTCGTCGGGGAGGTCGCGGATCACGTTGACCTCGTGCGACGTGCGGAACCCGTCGAAGAAGTGCAGGAACGGCACCCGGGACTCGAGCGTGGCCGCATGCGCGACCGCCGCCAGGTCCTGCGCGGCCTGGACGTCCGAGGAGGCGAGCATCGCCCAGCCGGTCTGCCGCACGGCCATCACGTCGCTCTGATCTCCGAAGATCGACAGGGCGTGCGTGGCGAGCGCCCGAGCGGCCACGTGGATCACGGCCGGCGTGAGCTCGCCGGCGATCTTGTACATGTTCGGGATCATCAGCAGGAGTCCCTGCGACGCCGTGAACGTGGTGCACAGGGCGCCCGCCTGCAGGGCGCCGTGCAAGGCACCGGCAGCCCCGGCCTCGCTCTGCATCTCGATCACCTGGGGGACCGTGCCCCACAGGTTGGGCTTCCCCGAGGCCGAGTAGGCGTCGGCGTGCTCGCCCATCGGGGAGGAGGGGGTGATCGGGTAGATCGCGATGACCTCGGACAGCCGGTGGGCGACGCGCGCCGCTGCCTCGTTCCCGTCGACGGTGATCAGCGTGCCGGCCTCGTCCATCCCTACCACTCCTCGCGACGACGTTGAGGCGCGTGCCCCGCCTTCATCTTGCCTCAGCACGCCTGCGGGCAGTAGGCCGTCCGGCCCGCGCAGGACGGCCTGGGTGACCCTCGGCCTCAGCCCTGCGTGCCCGGGGTGGTGGTGTGCCTGGCCAGGTAGGCGGCCGCCTCGGCCCGGCGGGCGACCTCAAGCTTGGACAGGATGCTCGAGACGTAGTTCTTGACCGTCTTCTCGGCGAGGTTGAGCTCGTCGCCGATCTCCCGGTTGGTCTTGCCGTCGGCCACCAGCGAGAGGATCCGCTCCTCCTGGGGAGACAGGCGCGCGAGCTTCTCGTCCTTCAGCAGGTGCTTGCCCTTGCGGAGCCGGTCCAGCACCGCGCTCGTGACCGCGGGGTCGAGCAGGCTCTCGCCCTTGCCCACGGTGCGGATCGCCCGCACCAGCTCGCCGCTGCGGACCTGCTTGAGGACGTAGCCGGAGGCACCGGCCATGATCGACGCGAATAGGGCCTCGTCGTCCGCGAAGGTGGTGAGCATGATCACCTGGGTCTTCGGATGCTTGGCCCGGATCTCGCGCGTGGCCTCGATGCCGCTCCCGTCGGCCAGGCGGACGTCCATGACGACGACGTCCGGGCGGGTCCGGTCCGCCTCGTCGATGGCCTCGCGCACGGTCCCGGCCTCGCCGGTCACGACGATGTCGTCGGTGGCCTGGAGCAGGGCCTTCACGCCGCCGCGAACCACCTCGTGGTCGTCCACCAGGAGGACGCGGAGGGGCGGCTGTTTGGAGGATCGGGTCATACGGAGAGTAATCCTAGCCGCCGGCGACGTGCGGAACGCGAGCGGCGACCCCTTCCCCCACCCGGTCCAGGAAGTCCTTCACGGTGGCCTCGGCCACGCGATGGAGCAGCGCCCGGTCCAACGCCCGGCCGAGCGGACCCAGCGGCGGACGGTACCGGGCGCTGATCGAGAGCTGGGTGCGGCTCGTCCCGAGGGCCGCGATCTCGATGTCGGCCTCCAACTGCGGGAAGATCCGCTCGGCGGCGGTGGCCTTCCAGGCGATCGGGAGCATCGTCTTCGCGGGGATCGCGTACGGCTCGCCGATCTCGATCTCGACCTCCTTGTCGACCCGCCGGCTCGCGTCGACGTCGAACCCCACCTCGGCGAGCAGGCGCTGCCCACCCGCCTCCGCGTCGAGCGCGAGTCCGGGGACCCACGTGGAGGGCTCGTCGAGGAGCGCGCGCTCGACGTCCTCGAAGGGCACCGCCAGGTCGAGGTAGTAGCGGATGAACATGTTCGGCACAGGATGGGGAGCCGGGGTCGCGGCCCGGAGGGTCGAACGACCCGAGCCGCGAGGGACCTCGAGCACCGGCGGCGGACCCCGGACCTCGCGCAGACTCCGTTCCGAGATGACCGGTTCGGACCCTCCGGCGTCGGTGCTGCTCGTCGAGGCCGACGAGCAAGAGCGCGAGCAGATCGCCCTCTGGCTGGAGGATGCCGGCTTCGACGTCGCCACCTGTCCCGGACCCACGGGGCCCGACTACACGTGCGTCGGCTCCCGTGGAGGAACGTGCGCCCTGGCCAACGACGCGTCGGTGGTGATCTTGGACATGAGCCTGGAGAGCGAGGCCGTGCTCACCGGGACCCCGGCCGAAGAGCTGCTCGCGATGTACCTGTTCGCCGGGCACAAGATCGTGGCGCTCGGATCGCATCCGGGCGGCGAGGTCCCCGGCCAGCTCGTGCGCATGCATCGCCATCCCGAGCGGGGGGCCCTGATGGGGGCGGTCCGAGGCCTGCTCGAGCTGGGTCCCGGGACCGGGTCCTAGGTTCGGTCGGGACCTCCGGCCCTCCGGCGTCCACGCCTCATCGCGTTTCCTACTCGACCATGTGCCATCGCCGGATCGAGGAGGAGTAGGGATGGGTGAGCGTACGCGACGCGTCCTGGTGCTGCCGGGGATCGCGGTGTTGATGCTCGTAACCGCCGCCTGCACGGGCGGAGGGGACGATGGTGGGGGAGCGACGGGATCGCAGGCGGCGGTCGGGTCCGAGGCGATCGCGGTCACGCTCACCGAGTTCGCGATCGACCCCGCGGCGATCCACGCGCCGGCGGGGCAGACGCTGACGTTCCAGGTGACGAACGAGGGCACGGCGCCGCACACCTTCGCGGTGGACACGGGCGAGGGCGTGATCGAGACGCGGGAGCTCGCCAACGGCGACACGGAGACGCTCGAGGTCCCCGCGCTCGCGGCCGGCGACTACCGGACCTACTGCACGGTCCCCGGGCACGTCGAGGCCGGGATGGAGGGGACCCTCATGGTCATGGAGGGCTCCGAGGCCGCGGCGGGCGCGACCGGCGCCACCGGCGCGAGTGGCCCAACCGGCTCGATGGACCACTCGGGCGTGAGCGTCCAGGAGATGCTGGACGGGCACGAGGCGGGCGTGCTCGCGTTCCCGGCGGAGACCGAGGCCCAGGGCAACCAGCCGCTCGAGCCCAGGGTCGAGGGCGGCGTCAAGGTGTTCGAGCTCACGGCCACCGAGGTGCAGTGGGAGACGAAGCCCGGCGTGTTCGTGGACGGGATGGCCTTCAACGGGACGATCCCGGGGCCCGAGCTCCGCGTGAACCCCGGCGACCGGGTTCGGATCGTGGTCCGCAACGAGATGACGCAGCCCACCGTGCTGCACATGCACGGCGTGACGGTGCCCAACGAGATGGACGGCGTGCCCTACATCACGCAGGACCCGATCATGCCTGGGGGGTTCTTCACCTACGAGTTCGACGTGGTGGACCCGCCGGGCATGTACGTCTACCACTCCCACTTCAACTCCACCGAGCAGGTCGGCAAGGGGATGTACGGGGCGCTGTACATCGAGCCGGCGGGCGGGTTCGACCGGCTCTACGGGGGTGTCGACGTCGAGCACACGCTGTTCCTGGGGGACGGGCCGACCGGCTACGTGCTGAACGGCAAGGACTTCCCCGGGACCCAGCCGATCGTCGCGGGGCTCGGCGACACCGTTCTGATCCACCTGTCGAACGACGGCGCACAGATCCACCCGATGCACCTGCACGGCTACCACTTCCAGGTGGTGGCACAGGACGGGTTCGTCCTGGACCAGCCGTACATGGCGGACACCCTCGCGGTTGCGCCCGGGCAACGCTTCGACATCCTGGTCAAGGCCGACTACCCGGGGGTGTGGGCCTACCACTGCCACATCCTCCCGCACGTCGAGGGCCCAGAGGGCATGTTCGGGATGGTGACGGCGCTGGTCGTGCAGTAGCGGCGAGGCTCGTCTACAGGGGCAGCTCGATCCGGACCGTGGTGCCCTGGGCGGGGGTGGACTCGATGGAGGCCTTCCCGCCCAGGGCCGCCGCGCGATCCTCCAGGTTGGTGAGCCCATCTCCGCGGCGCGAGGTCGCGGCGTCGAACCCGCGGCCGTCGTCGTCGACCTCCAGCACGGCGGTGTGGTCCCGATGCCGCAGCGAGACCCGGCAGGTGTCCGCCGCCGCGTGGCGCCCGACGTTCGACAGAGCTTCGCGCGTCAGCTGGATCACGTCGGCGGCGACCGAGGACAGGTGCGCCGCGACCTCCTCGTCGACGTCGACGATCGTGACGACGCCGCTGCGGGACTGGAACTCCTCCGCGAGGGCCCGGAGGGCCTTGTCGAGCTCGCGATCGGCCAGGATCCCCGGACGCAGTCCGAAGATGTAGTTGCGCAGGTCGCGGATCACGCGGTCGATCTCGTTCACCGCCCCCTCGAGCCGGGCCGAGAGCTCGTCGTCCCCGGTCACCATGGCCACGCCCTCGAGGCCCATCCCGACGGCGAACAACGCCTGGATCACGCCGTCGTGCAGCTCCTTGGCGATCCGTTCGCGGTCCTCGAGGATCGCGAGGCGCTCCACCTCCTGCTGGGCGCGGGCGTACTCGAGGGCGACCGCGGCCTGGTCGGCGAAGGTGCCGACCAGCGCGACCTGCTGCTCGCCGAAGGCGGGCCCCCCGAGGCGGTTCGCGACGGCGAGGGTCCCGAACGCGCGACCGCGCGCGGTCAGCGGCACGACGACCACGGGCCCGTACCCGCCCGCGGCGACCAACGGGCCATAGGCGCGGAGATCCGTCGCTGCGTTCGAGACCACGGCGGCGGACCCGGTCCGAACCACCTCGCCCGAGATCGAGCCCTCGGTCGGGAACGTCATCCCGAGGATCTGCGCGGCGTTCATCCCCTCCGCGTACGCGACCCGGAGGTGCTGGGGTCCCTCGGGAACCGACACGAGCGCGAGATCTGCCTCCACCAGCGCGGCCGCACGCTCCGCGACGAGGTGGAGAGCCTCATCGGGATGCGCCCCCGACAGGATCGCCTCGCCGATCTCGCGGACCGCCTCGAGCCAGCGTTGACGGGTACGGGCCTCCTCGTACAGCCGCGCGTTCTCGATCGCCGTGCCGGCCTGGGCGGCGAGGACGACGAGCGCCTCCTCGTCCTCGTCGTCGAACCCGCCGCCGTCCCGCTTGTCGGTCAGGTAGATGTTGCCGAACACCTGACCGCGCGCCGTGACGGGTGCGCCCAGGAAGGAGGTCATCTGCGGGTGGTTGGGGGGGAAGCCGAAGGACGCCGGGTGCTCCCCGATGTTGGCGATCCGGATGGGGTGGGGATCGCGGATCAGGAGCCCGAGGACCCCCCGCCCCGTCGGCTCGTGCCCGATCGCCCTGCGTTCGGCCGCCGTGACCCCGGTCGTGACGAACTCCCTGATCGAGCCGTCCGGGCCGAGCACCCCCAGGGCCCCGTAGGTGGCGTCGGTCATCTCGACCGCGAGCGCGATGATGCGTTGGAGCACGGCCTCGAGCTCGAGCTCGGAGGCCAGCGCCAGGCCGGAGCGGATCAGCTCGTCGCGTCGGTCCATGCCGGGGCCAGCGTATCGCGGTGCGAACCTCGCGGAGCCCGTCCGTGGCGCCTCGCGCGGGCGGGCCGTGCGTCCCGTGCGACTCGGGCCCATGACCCTTCGGGGCGGGACGGTCGGCCGTTGGGGCGGGACCCGTCCGAGCCTACGGTGGGGGCGTGGGAACGAAGAGGAGCCCGACATGAAGCCGCCCGTGTCCGATGTGATGACCCGAGACGTCGTGACCGTTGACGCCCTCGCCCCGTTCAAGGAGGTCGTCCGGCTCATGCAGGAGCACCACGTGAGCGCGCTGCCGGTGGTCGACGATGACGACGTGCTCCTCGGCATCGTGTCCGAGGGCGACCTGATCCTGCGGGAAGACCCCGGGCTGGCGGGCGGCGGGCACATGTTCGAGAGCCGCCACCGGGCGAAGGACCGCGCGAAGGCGGCCGGCGATCTCGCGCACGAGCTCATGACCAGCCCCGTGATCTCGGTGGCCCCCGACGCTCCGCTGGGCGAGGCCGCCCGGCTGATGCACCGGAACGAGGTCAAGCGCCTACCGGTCGTCACCGCCGAGGGCCGGCTGGTCGGGATCGTCTCGCGTGCGGATCTCCTCCGCGTGTTCCTGCGGGACGATGCGGCGATCGCCAAGGAGATCCGCGAGGACGTGATCCGGCGAACGCTGTGGATCGATCCGGATACGATCCGGGTCGTGGTTCGCGACGGGGTGGTCAGCCTGCAGGGCCAGGTCGAGCGTCGGAGCCTGCTTCCGATCGTGGAGCGGCTCGTGACCTCGGTCGAAGGGGTCGTCGGCGTGAACGACCGCCTGTCGTACGCGGCCGACGACACCGTCCCGGGCGAGATGCCCATCCCGTGGACGGCGCTCGCCCCGAGGTCCGGCGGCCGGTGACGGGGGGCCGCCGGGTCTTCTCGCGCATCCTCGTCGGCGTCGACGGATCCGAACGGGCGGCGGAGGCCGCTCGGCAGGCGGGTCGCCTCGCGGCCGCGACCGGTGCCGCCCTCGACCTCGCGTTCGTGGTCGACACCCATCGCGCGCACGACGAGGACGTGGAGGCCGAGGCCGAAGCCGCGCTCGACCGCGCCGGGGCCGGCCCACGGGAGGCCGGCGTGCAGGCGAGCCCCAGGATCCTCGCCGGCGATCCCGCGGAGGTCCTCGTCGCGGAGGCACGCGATCATGGGATCGACCTGTTGGTCGTGGGACCCGACACCGGCCTCCTCCACGGCGCCCTGCGGTTCGGCCGCACCGCGGCTCACGTGGTGGGCCAGGCCCCCTGCTCGGTGCTCGTGGCGCGCGCCGCGCCCGACGGGTTCCCGACGCGGATCGCGTGCGGCGTGGACGGCTCGGACGCTTCGGTCGCCACCGCCACCCTGGCCGGGTCGATCGCCGCGGTGACCGGCGCGGAGCTCCACCTGATCCACGTCATCCCGGTCTTCCGCGGTCGCGACGCGGAATGGACCCTCGGGCCGGACGAGCCCAGCCCTCCCGAGCTCGAGGCCTCCGCCCTCGCGCTCGCCGCGCTCGGGGTGACGCCGGTCCGCGACGTGGCGATGGGCCGTCCCGAGCACGCGCTCGTCGCCGCCGCCGAGCGCGACGGGTTCGACCTGCTCGTGGTCGGGCACCGCGGTCTCCGAGGCGTGACGCGCGTGCTGCTCGGCAGCGTGAGCCGTCACGTGACCGAGCACGCCCGGTGCTCGGTGATCGTCGCTCGATCGGCGCCGGCCTCAGCGGGCCGCTAGCGGCAGCTCCGGCGCGGTCGGCTGCACGCGGATCCTCGCGTCGACCACCACGGCTCCCCGCGGAAGCACCATCACCGGGTTGCAGTCCATCTCGGCGATCGACGGATGGGCGTCGACCATCGCGCCGACGCGCAGGATCACGTCCTCGAGGGCTCGCACGTCCGCGATCGGGGTCCCCCGGAACCCCTGCAGCAGCGGGAAGGTCCGGAGCGAGCGCACCATCTCCGAAGCGTCCAGGTCCGTGATGGGCGTGACGCGCACGGCGACGTCGCGGACCAGCTCGACGGCCGTCCCGCCCGCGCTGCAGGCGACGACCGGCCCGAACAGCGGGTCGTGCACCACGCCGACCAGCATCTCGACCCCGTCCTCCACCATCTCCTGGACCTCGAAGCCCTCCACCTGGTGACCGGCGGCGGCGACGCGTTCGCGCATCTCGCGGGCCGCCTCCTCGACCTCGCCCGGTGTCCCGAGGTTCAGGCGGACGGCGCCGATGTCGGTCTTGTGCACGATGTCGGGACCGAACGCCTTGAGCGCGACCTTGCCGACGAGGCCCGCCGCGGCCTCCGCGGCCTCCTCGGGGGTCGCCGCGCGGCGGGTGTGCACGACGGGGAGCCCGTACGCGGCGAGCGTGCGTTCGACCTCGTCCGCCCGGAGCCACTCCTCGCCCCGACCGAAGGTCTGGGCGATCGCCGCCACCGCCGTGTCGGGGTCGGTGTCGTGGAACGCGGGGACGCTGCCCTCGGACCGCTCGCGCCAGCTGCCGTACCGGCACGCATGCGCCATCGCGATCGCGGCCGCCTCGGGGAACGCGAAGGCCGGGATCCGGGTGCCCGCCTCGTGGAGCTCCTCGGGGAGCCCCCTCGTGGACATCCACGTCGTCGCCACCGGGATCTTGCCATCCAGGGCGTTCACGGCCTCGACGATCGCGTGCCCGATCTCCGCGGTGCGCGTCGCCTGCGGCGGGATGTAGATCACGATCAGGGCGTCGACGCCGGGATCGGCGGCGACCACCTCGATCGCTCGCCGATAGTCCTCGCCTCCCGCCGAGGCGATCATGTCGACCGGGTTGCCGACCGAGGCCTCGGCGGGCAGGAACGAGCGCAGGAGCTCGGTCGTGGCGTCGGCGAGCGGCGGCACCTGGAGCCCGTTGGCCTCGCACGTGTCGGCGCACAAGATCCCGAGCCCGCCGGCGTTGGTGACGATCGCGATCCGGTTGCCGCTCGGCGCCGGTTGGCTCGCAAGGATCGTCGCGACGTCGAACATCTCCTCGAGCGTGTCCGTGCGGATCACGCCGGACTGGTTGAACAGCGCGTCGACGGTCACGTCCGACGAGGCGAGCAGCGCACCCGTGTGCGAGGCCGCGGCGCGCTGCCCGGCGGCGCTGCGACCGGACTTGACGGCGATGATGGGCTTGCGCCGACCGATCTCGCGCGCGAGCCGCGCGAACCGGCGCGGGTTCCCGAACGACTCCAGGTACAGCAGGATGACGTCCGTGTGCTCGTCCTTGCCCCAGTAGGCGACGAGGTCGTTGCCCGAGACGTCGGCCTTGTTGCCGATCGAGACGAACGTCGACAGGCCGAGACCGAGCTCCGTCGCCACCTGCATGACGGCGAGACCCAGCGCGCCCGATTGCGACAGGAACGACACCCGGCCGGCGGGCGGGTACACCGTCGCGAAGGTGCCGTTCAGGCGAACCTGGTCGTCGGTGTTGACGATGCCCATGCAGTTGGGGCCGATCAGTCGCATGCCGTGGTCGCGGCAGATGCGCACGAGCTCGTCCTGGCGGTCCGAGCCCTCGCCGCCGGTCTCGGAGAACCCCGCCGAGATCACGACGAGTCCGCGGACCCCTTCCTCACCGCACTCCTTCGCGACGGCGGTGACGTGTGCCGCCGGCACGACGATGAACGCGACGTCCACCGGCCCCGGCGCGTCGCGGATCGACGGGTAGGCCACGACGCCGTGCACCACGTCGGCCTTCGGGTTGATCGGGTAGACGGGGCCGTGGAAGTCGCTGGTGATCAGGTTGTGGAACAGCTGCCCCCCGATCGACGTGGGGTCGCGCGATGCGCCGATCACGGCCACCGAGCGCGGTGACAGGAACGTCCGCATCGCGGCCACCGCCGACTCGTTCTCGCGCTGGTCGAAGCGATCCGTCGCGTCCTCGGTGAGGCCGATCGGGAACTCGACCTCGATCGAGCCTGGCTCCGCGCGGAGCGTGACGGGGAACCCGCTGCTGCGGAACACGTTGATCATGCCGTGGTTCTCGGGCAGGACCTCGGCGACGAAGATCGTGATCCCGTTAGCCGCCGCCGCCTGGGCCATCTGCCCGACCAGGATCGACCCGATGCCTCGTCCCTGGTAGTCGTCGGTGACCGAGAGGCCGAGCTCGGCGCGCGGGCCGTCCATCCGGATGTACTGCGCGCCACCGATCATGCGCCCCTCGTCGCCGCCGACCAGCACCAGCAGGGTGAGGTGGTCGCGGTAGTCCACCTCGACGATCCGCTTGGCCAGATCGGTGACGTTCACCGCCTGGGTCCAGAAGCGGAGCCGCCGGGTCTCGGGGGACAGGCCGATCAGGTAGTCCTCGACCCGGCGCAGGTCGGAGGGGCGGACGGGCCGGATCCGGACCGTCGAGCCGTCGCGCAGCACGACGTCCGATACCAGGTGCGAGGGGAAGACCTCGACCGTCATGCCGCCATCCTACGGCGGACGGTTCAACCCTTCGTCGCTGAGACCTGCGCCGGAGGCGCCTGCGGCCGGAGGTCGCCGGAGGCGGCCGGTCGTGCCGGCGACGCCGCCCGTGCCGGGCGGTACCCCGCGGTGAGGCCGCGCACGACGAGCAGGAACAGCACGATCAACCCCGTGCTCACGTACACCCAGAACATCCACGGTCGAGCGCCGTCGCTCCCGGCGAAGACCCCGTGCACCAGCGCCAGGACGAACGCCGGCACGGCCAGCAGGTGCGTCCGGCGCCAGGTCGTCGTGCCGATCCGCGCGCGGAGCAGCGAGGCCACGACCACGAACACGGTCACGTACCTCGACGCGATCCCGAAGGCGACCGCGACCGGCCGGTACTCGCTCGACATCGGGATGGTGAGCTCGGGCAGGGAGAACGGCATGAACCCGTCGGCCGACAGCGCGACCAGGTGCAGTCCGAGCAGGACGAGCCCGACGGTCGACATCGTCTGGTGCAAGGTGGCGGCGGAGGCCTTGGAGACCCGCTTGCCCAAAGGTGCGGTCGTAGCCGCCAGCCCCCAGGCGACCGACAGGAACAGCATCAGGTAGGCGCCCACCCCGGCGGCGCGGATCAGGGTCCAGGTGCTCACGCGGCCTCCAGGCTGGAGTGGACCTCGCCATCACGCAGGACCACGACCCCGGCCGACCGATCGAGCGCCGCCTCCCCGGACAGGAGCACGTCCTTCGCGGCGACCTCCGCCTCGGCGCAGGTCGGGGCCCAGACGGTGGCCTGCAGCACGCGCCCGTCCGCGGGACGAGCGCTGCGCGGGTCGATCAGGTGGTGCAGGTCCGGGCCCCATGCCCGCCGGGTCACCGAGGAGGTCGCGAGCGCCCCTCGCACCAGGCGGAGCCGGCCGAGCTCGGCGCTCGGGTCCTCGGGGTCCTCGATGCCGATCTCGATGCCCCCCTCGGGCGGGCAGCCGCACAGGCGAAGATCGCCGCCCGCGTTCACGAGCGCCCAGGGGAGTCCCGCCTCGACGGCCTCTCCTGCAGCGACATCGACCGTCCAGCCCTTCGCGACGCCGCCCAGGTCCAGGCCCACCCCCGCGGGGAGCCGGAGCTGCCGGTCGCGAAGCTCGACCTCGTCCCACCGACCGCACCGGACGGGAAGTCGGAGGCGGGCGCGCGCGCCGGCGAGCATCTCGTCGAAGTCGCGGTCGTAACCGGCGGCCACGACCGCCTCCAGCACCGTCGGGTCGAACCGCCCGTCCGTGCGTCGCGCGGCATCGAGCGCGAACGCCACGACCCCGGCGAACCCTTCCGAGACCGTGGTCCACGTCCCGGCGTTCGCGTTCACGCGCGAGAGCTCGCTGTCGGCGCGGAAGCGGGAGCATCGGCGCTCCTCGCGCTCGAACATCGCGCGGACGGCGAGGTGCGCGCCGTGGAACGACCCACTTCCCGCCGGCCCCACGAGCGACACGTCGGTCCCCATCGCGCGGAACGCGACGGTGTGGGCGTTCACGATCCCCCCGTCGTGGTCGCCGGCGCCGGCGCCGCGGGCGGCGAGCTCGACCCGCCGCCGACGGCGACGGAGCGCACGCCCGCGGGCTGGGTCGGGTGGGTCACGATCACGCGCCGCGTGACCCGTCTGACCACCACCGTGGGCCGTTCGCCGTCGCCCGTCGAGGTGGGGGACGCGGCGATCGCGGCCCAGGGGGCGACGAGGGCGAGACCGCCCGCGACCCAGGCCCATGCGCGGAGCTCGCTGCGGGTCGCGCGAGCCCGGGGTGCTCGGTCAGTCATCCTCGTCCTCGGAGCCGTGGTCGTCGAACCCCTCGTCCTCCGAGCCCTCGGGCCCGGAGTCATCGGACGACGGGTCGCCGGCCGCGACGAGCGTGACCGTCTCGGGTCCGTCCGGGTCGATCGTCACGGTTCGGTGGACGGTCCTCACGCGGGGCTCGCCCGTCGCCGTCGCGTCGGCCTGCGGGGTCCCCGTCAGTCCGAGCGAGAGCGCGATCACCCCGGCGAGCAGGGCGGCGACCAGCCCTCCGGCGATCGCCATCGCGGATCGTTTCTTCATCGCGGGCCTCCCTGGGTCCGGTGGGTGAACCCACCGTAGGGGGCGGGTGGTGAGCGCCCTCCAAGTGGGGGGTTAAGGGGCGGCAAAACCGTCGCGGGCCGAACGGACCGTGCCCGTGGGGGCTCGGGGCCCTGACCGCCGCCCCTCCGACGCGCCACGCTGTCGAACGGAGGAAGGAGGAGCCGTGTTCGAGAAGATCCTCCTGGCCGTTGACGGGTCCGAGCACAGCGAGAAGGCCGTGCCGGTCGCCGGCGACCTGGGGCGCCGTTATCACGCCGAGGTGGTCGTGGTGCACGTGCGTGAGCACGAGCTCACCTGGGGCGGCGACGTGGACGTCGAGACCCCCGAGGAGGCCATGGACCTCGTCGACGGGGTCGTGCGGCGCCTGAAGGACGAAGGGACCGCCGTTCGCGGTGAGGTGGTGCGGGTTCCGCTCGGCCAGACCTCACGCGCGATCCTCGACATGTGCAAGGACGAGGGGACCGACCTCATCGTGATGGGCACCCGTGGACTGTCGGACTGGGGCCGACTGCTGATGGGCAGCGTCGCCCACAAGGTGGTGCACCTGGCCGAGGTGCCGGTGCTGGTCGTCCGCTGAGGCCCGAGCCCGAGCTCGGGTGGTGAGGTTCGACGTCGAGACCGGGGCTCAGTCGAGCGCGGCCCGGATCGATTCGAGCGAGCCGGGGTTCTCCAGGCTCGACAGGTCTCCCGCCTCGGCCCCGGCCACGGTCGCGCGGATCGCCCGCCGCAGGATCTTGGCCGAGCGCGTGCGCGGCAGCTCGGGAACGAGCACCACGCGCGAGGGACGGAACGCCTTCCCGAGGTGACGCACGACGAGCGCCGAGAGCTCGTCCGCGAGCCCCGGCGGGGCGTCGGGCCTCGGCACCGCGAAGCACCAGATCGCCTCACCCTTCACCTCGTCGGGGATCCCGACCACGGCGGACTCCACGACCGCGGGGTGCAACGTGAGGACGCTCTCGACCTCGGCGGGCCCCAGGCGCTTGCCGGCCACGTTCATCGTGTCGTCGCTCCGGCCGTGCAGGAACCACGAGCCGCCTTCGTCGACGCTGGCCCAGTCGCCGTGGCACCAGACGCCGGGGAACCGTCGCCAGTAGGCGTCGAGGTAGCGCTCGGGGTCGCCGCGGAGGCCGCGGGTCATCGCCGGCCAGGGCTTGCGGCACACGAGCTCGCCGACCTCGCCGGGTCCCGCCTGCGTGCCGTCCGCCCGGTAGACCGCGATGTCCATGCCGAGCGCCGGTCCGCGGAGCGTGCAGGGCTCGAGCGGGCTGATCGGGTGCGGAGACAGGAAGCACGCGCCGACCTCGGTCCCGCCCGACAGGTTGATGATCGGCAGCCGCCCCTTGCCCACCTCCTCGAAGAACCACCGGTAGGGCTCGGGGTTCCACGGCTCGCCGGTCGAGGCCAGGATCCGCAGGCTCGAGAGGTCGTGCGATCGGACCGGCTCCTCGCCCGAGGGGATCAGCGCCCGGATCAGCGTGGGCGACACGCCGAGGTGGGTGATCCGATGCCGCTCGACCATGTCCCAGATCCGGTCGGGGCCGGGATGGTTGGGCGCGCCGTCGTAGAGGAACACCGTCGCGCCGAGCGCCGTCGCGCCGACGATCTCCCAGGGCCCCATGATCCAGCCGAGGTCGGCGAACCAGAACAGGAGATCGCCGGGCCGAACGTCCGTCTGGTACGCGACCTCCTCCGCGATCTTCACGAGGAAGCCCCCGTGGACGTGCACGGCGCCCTTCGGCCTGCCGGTGGTTCCGCTCGTGTAGGCGACGAACAGCGGGTGTTCGGGGTCCAGCCGCAGGGTCTCGAACCGCGCCGGCTGCGCCGCGAGGAGCTCGTCCCACCAACGGTCGCGCCCCTCCGTCCACGGGACGTCGTCCCGGCCGCCTCGGGCGACCACCACCACGTGCTGGACGCTCGGCGCGGCCGCCACCGCCTCGTCGGCGACCTCCTTCATCGCGACCGGCCTGCCCCGCCGGGGGAACCCGTCGGCCGTGACGAGCGCCTTCGCCGCGGCGTCGGCCAGGCGCATCGCGACGGCGTCGGCGGCGAAGCCGCTGAAGATCGGGAGGAAGACCGCGCCGATCTTGGCGCACGCCATCACGGAGACGACGGCCTCCGGCGTCATCGGCAGGAAGATCCCGACGGCGTCGCCGCTGCCGACCCCGAGCGCCGCGAGCGCGTTGGCCAGGCGATCGGCGGTCTCGCGCAGCTCGGCGTAGGTGACGCGGCGGATCCCTCCCTCCTCGCCCTCCCACACCACGGCGAGGGCGTCGGGCGTGCGCTCGGCCCACCGGTCGACGCAGTTCCAGGCCAGGTTCACGGTCCCGCCGCCGAACCACGTCGCCCACTCGATGCCGCGCGAGGCGTCGAGCACGGTCCGGTACGGCTCGAAGAACTCGAGCCCGAGGTCGCGCACCACCGCGTCCCAGAACCACTCGATGTCGGACGTGGAGCGGCGGATCAGGTCCTGCTCGGTGGCGATGCCGTGGGCCCGCATGAGGCGGGTGACGTTCGCGCGCTCCACCACCTCCTCGGTGGGTCTCCACACGATCGTCACGGCCGTCTCCGCTCCGCTGCGCGGGCCTGCCCGGTAGGCTGTTCTGTCGGTACAAGCCTATGTCTCACGATCCCGGCCGGCAGTCCGATCAGGCACGCCCCGCGGACGCACCCGCGTCCGCCGGCTCGCCCATGAGCCATCCGCACCCGCACTGGCGGCGGAGCTTCCTCGCGGCGTCGGCGGGCGTGTCGGCGTTCGTGATGCTCGTGAGCGCGGTGGCGATGGGCACCTACTTCTGGGCACGCAGCCAGATCGTGACGATCCCCGAGTTCGACCTCCCGCGCGTCGACACGGCGGCGGGCACCGCGAGCCCCGAGCCCGAGATCGCCGGCATCTGCGACGACCGGGCGTGCAACTACCTGCTCCTCGGCAGCGACTCACGCGAGGGCCTTACGCCCGAGGAGCAGATCGCGTTCGGTACGGACGAGGACATCGGCGGCGAGAACCGCTCGGACACGATCATCCTGATCCACACCGAGCCCGACCAGCGTGAGGCCGTGTTCCTCTCGTTCCCCCGCGACCTGTGGGTGGAGATCCCCGGCGTGGGTACCGGCAAGATCAACGGCGCCTTCGCCGGCGGGATCGAGGGGGGCGGCGCGCAGCTCGTCGCCCGGACCGTGAAGAACCTCACCGGCATGCCGATCCACCACGTGCTGTACGTGGACCTGGCCGGGTTCCAGGGCCTGGTCGACGCCCTGGACGGCGTGGACATGTGCGTCGCGTTCCCGATGCAGGACGAGCTCACGGGGCTCGACATCCCCGCGGGGTGCCAGCACTTCGACGGCGCGACCGCGCTGGCGTACGTGCGGACGCGCCACCAGCCATGCGACACCGTGCCCGACTTCGCGCGGATCTCGCGCCAGCAGCAGTTCATGCGCGCGGTGATCTCGCGGCTGCTCTCGCCCGGGGAGCTGCTCCGGCTCCCGACGCTCGTGCCCGAGCTCCTCGGCAACCTCGTCGTCGACGAGGGCCTGCGGAACCCGGCGGAGCTCGTCTACCTCGCCGGGACGCTCGACGGCGTGAACACCGGGGCGGCCGACTTCCGCTCGGTGCCCTCGGTGCCGGCCGGCGAGACCGTGAACGGCCAGTACCTGTCGATCGTGCGCCTGGTCGAGCCGCAGGCCTCGCAGCTGTTCGAGCGCATCAGGGCCGGGCGCCCGCTCGGGGATCTCGGGACCGAGCTGTCCTCGACGCCGCCCTCGCCGGCGAACATCGTGGCGCAGGTGGTCGACAAGCGGGCGGGATCGATCGCCGCGAACGCGTTCAACATCCTCACCGAGGGCGGGTTCGACACGTCGCCGGGGATCGTGGCGGGTGCGGCGTTCGACGCGCCCGTGAAGGGATCCGTGATCGTGTACCGGGAGGGCGCAGAGCCGCAGGCCAAGGTCGTCGGCACGTACTTCCGGAACCTCGAGCTGGTCGCCGCGCCGCCCGGGACGTTCCCGCCGGGCGTCGACGTCGCCGTCGTGGTCACCGCCAACTACGAGCTCCCGCCGCCGCAGACCGAGCCCCCGGTGGAGTGCCCGTGAGGGCGGTCGCGCACAGGGGCGCGCGATGAGGGCGGTCGCGCCCAGGGGCGCGCGATGAGGGCTCTCGTGCTCGCGGGCGGGGAGGGCTCGCGGCTGCGGCCCCTCACCCACACCAACGCCAAGCAGCTGATCCCGATCGCCAACCGGCCGATCCTCTTCCACGTCCTCGGCTCGATCCGTGAAGCCGGCATCACCGAGGTCGGCATCGTGGTCGGCCAGACCGCCGAGGAGGTGCGCGCCGCGGTGGGGGACGGGTCGGCGTTCGGACTCGAGGTCACGTACCTGCCGCAGGAGGCGCCGCTCGGGCTCGCGCACGCGGTCCTCACCGCGGCCGAGTTCGTGCGCGGCCAACCGTTCGTGATGTACCTGGGCGACAACGTCCTGCTCGAGGGGATCGCCCGGTTCGTCCGCGGCTTCGAGGAGCACCGCCCGGACGCCCAGATCTTCCTCGCGCGCGTCCCCGAGCCCGAGCGCTTCGGCGTGGTGGTCCTGGACGGCGACCGCGTCGTGCGCCTGGTCGAGAAGCCCAGGGAGCACGTCTCCGACCTCGCGCTCGTCGGCGTGTACCTGTTCGACGATCAGATCTTGGAGGCGTGCGCATCGCTGACGCCGTCCTGGCGCGGGGAGCTCGAGATCACCGAGGCGATCCAGTGGCTCGTGGACCGGGGCAGGAACGTCCGCGCCGAGATGCTCACCGGCTGGTGGAAGGACACCGGCCGTCCCGAGGACCTGCTCGAGGCCAACCGCATGATGCTCTCGGTCCAGGCGCCCAGGATCGACGGCGAGGTCGACGCGGCCTCCACCATCGAGGGCACCGTCGTCGTCGAGTCCGGGGCGAAGGTGGCGCGCTCCCGCCTGGTCGGGCCGGTCATCGTCGGCGCGAACGCGATCGTCGAGGACGCCGTGCTCGGCCCCGACGTCGCCCTGGCCGCCGGCTGCGTGGTGACCGGGAGCGCGGTCGACGACTCGATCGTGATGGAGGGCTCCAAGATCGTGGGCGTGCACCGGATCTCGGGCTCCCTGCTCGGGCGCGGCGTCGAGGTCCGGCACTCGGGACTCGAGGGGCTCCATCGGCTGGTCGTGGGCGACCACGGCCAGGTCGAGGTCGACTGAGGTCGCGTGCGGATCGCGATCGACGCGCGCCCCGCGCTCGACCCTCACCGGACCGGCGTCGGCCACTACGCGCGTCGCCTGATCCAGCACCTGCCCGTCGCGATGCCCGAGGACGAGGTCCTCGCGTGGTACCTGCACGCGAAGGGGCTCGTTACGAGACGACGGTTCTTCGAGGGGACCGGCGCCGACGAGCACGCGTCCAGGTTCCCCGCCCGGGTGTTCCAGCCCGTGTCGTGGCGCCTCGGTGTGCCGAGGCTCGAGTGGCTCACGCGGTTCGACGCCCTGCTCGCGACCAACTTCCTGCCGCCCCCCACGAAGAGCCGGGGCGTGGTGCTGGTCGTGCACGACCTCGCGTTCGAGGTGATGCCCGAGACCGCGCCCCACCATGACGCGCGGTGGCGTCGGCGGTTCGACCGGTGGATGCGGCGGAGCGCCGCGGTCATCGTGCCCTCGGAGAGCGCGCGCGCCGACCTGCTCGACCGTCACGAGGTCGACGAGGACCACGTCCACGCGATCCCCCACGGGGCGGAGCCCTTCGAGACCCCACCGCCCGAGGACGTGCGGGCCGCGCGCGAGCGGTTCGACATCGGGGGCCGCTACGTCCTGTTCGTCGGCGGGATCGAGCCGCGGAAGAACCTGCACGGCCTCGTCGAGGCGTTCCGGCGCATCCACACGGAGGCGTGGCTCGTGGTCGCGGGCGGCCGCACCAACTGGATCCCCGGCGAGACCGGCCGGCTCGAGGCCGCCGTGGCCGCGTTGCCCGAGGCCGTCCGCCGCCGGGTCCGCTTCACCGGGTACGTCTCCGAGGACGACAAGCACGCCCTGCTCGCCGGCGCCGAGGTGCTCGCGTACCCCTCGCGGTACGAGGGCTTCGGGTTCCCGGTCCTGGAGGGGTTCGCGGCCGGCGTGCCCGTGCTCACCTCGACCGCGTCCTCGCTGCCCGAGGTGGCCGGGGACGCCGCGCTGCTGGTGGATCCGAGCGACCCCGGCGCGATCGCCGAGGGCCTCGAGCGGCTCCTGGACGACGAGGCGCTGCGCTCGGCGCTGCGGGCGGCGGGGAACGAGCGGGTGCGCTCGTTCACGTGGGAGCGCTCGGCCGCGGCCACGGCCGAGATCCTTCGCGCGGCGGGGCGCCGGTAGACTCGGCGCGCGATGGCCGAGCGCGAACGCATCCTGGTCACCGGTGGCGCGGGCTTCATCGGCTCGCACCTGGTCGACCTCCTCCTCGAGCGCCCCGACACGGACGTCGTGGTCCTCGACAAGCTCACGTACGCGGGCACGCGCGCGAACCTGGCGACGCACGACGGCGACCAGCGGTTCACGTTCGTTCGGGGCGACGTCGCCGAGGCCGGCACGGTCGTGCCGCTCGTGCAGGACGCCGACCGCGTGATCCACGCCGCGGCCGAGTCGTTCGTGGACCGCAGCATCGAGGACTCCCGCGCGTTCGTGCTGTCCAACGTGCTCGGGACGCAGGTCGTCCTGGAGGCCTGCCGCGAGATGGAGACCCCGCTCGTGTTCGTGTCGACCGACGAGGTCTACGGGTCCAACGAGGCCGCGCCCTTCCGCGAACCCGATCCGATGCGCCCGCGGAACCCCTACGCCGCGAGCAAGGCGGGCGCGGACCTGCTCGTGCACGCGTACGTGGTGACGTACGGCCTGCACGCCTCGACCGTGCGCGGCACCAACGCGTACGGCCCGCGCCAGCATCCGGAGAAGGCGATCCCCACGTTCGCGACCGCCGCGCTGCAGGGCCGTCCGCTCCCGGTCTACGGCCAGGGCTCCAACCGTCGCGAGTGGTTGTACGTCCGAGACTTCGCCGCCGCGATCCAGGTCGTGATGGAGCGCGGCGAGCCCGGCGGCGTCTACAACATCGGCGGCGGGACCGAGATGACCAACCTCGAGCTCGCCGAGCGCATCTGCGACGAGCTCGGCGCCGACCGGTCCCTCGTGACGTTCGTCCCGGACCGGCCCGGCCACGACCTGGCCTACGGGCTGGACTGGAGCCGGCTGGAGGCGCTCGGCTGGTCGCCCCGGACGCCCTTCGCCGACGGGCTCGCGATGACGTTGGCCTGGTACCGCGACCACCAGGGTTGGGTGGCCGACGTGCTCGCGGGTGCCCCGGCGTGAGGATCGTCCTCACCGGCGCAGGAGGCGGGCTGGGCCGCGCGTTCTGGGGCGCCTGCCCCCCGCACCACGACCTCGAAGCGTTCACGCGCCAGGAGCTCGACATCGGCGAACACCACGCCGTGATGCGGACCGTGGTCCCCCTCAGACCGGACCTGATCGTGAACGCCGCCGCGTTCACGAACGTCGACGCCTGCCAGACGGAGCCCGAACGCGCATACCGAGACAACGCGCTGGGCCCGCAGAGCCTCGCGCTCGCCGCGCGCGCGTGCGGCGCGATGCTCGTGCACGTCTCGACCG
>DASSJM010000089.1:0-5832 GCA_035691205.1 Actinomycetota bacterium | reverse complement strand
GTGCAGCCCGAGCCCGGACCCGCCGAGGTCGCCTGCGGCGGCACCGAGCCCAAGGGCGCGGTGAAGCCGAAGCCGCAGTTCGCCTCGCCGGCGCAGGTCCTGGAGGAGGGCATGTCCTACGAGGCCGTGTTCCTGACCTCGTGCGGCGAGATCGTGATCGAGCTGCTGGCGGAGGAGGCGCCCGAGACCGTGAACTCGTTCGTGTTCCTCGCGCAGCAGGGGTACTTCAACGGACAGCGCTTCCACCGCCTGGACACCTCGATCGATGTGATCCAGGGCGGCGACCCCACCGGCACGGGCCAGGGCAGCCCCGGCTACACGATCCCGGACGAGCTCACGGGACAGGAGTCCTACGGACCCGGCGTGCTCGCGATGGCCAACGCGGGTCCGGACTCGGGCGGGAGCCAGTTCTTCATCGTGACTGGGGAGGACGGCCATCTGCTGGACGACCAGGCCGCGTGGACGATCTTCGGGAATGTGATCGAGGGGCTCGACGTCGCTCAGACGATCCAGGAACTGCCGATCCAGGATCCGGCGGCTGGCCTCTCGGGGCAGCAGCCCGCTCAGGCCGTCTACATCGAGAGCGTGAAGATCCGCGAGTCGAAGTAGGGCGACACGCCCGGCTGTCGGACCCGTCGGCTAGCGTCCGCCGGAGATGAGGAGCCAACCGAAGAAGTACGAGGACGAGCAACTCGCGCAGGCGATCTCGAGGTCCCGTTCGATGAGCGAGGTGCTCCGCCGTCTGGGATTGGTACCGCGGGGTGGCAACTACGAGTCGGTGAGGCAACGTGCCGAGCTCCTGCGGATCGACATCCGTCACCTTCGGAGGGCGGCCCCGTCCCGGATCCCGGATGACGAGCTATCCGCGGCCGTGCGGTCCTCGAGATCCTTCGCGCAGGTCCTGAGGGCGCTCGGTCTGCCGGGCGGCGGGAACCAGGCACGCGTGAAGGAGCGTGTGCAAGCCTTGGGCCTCGACACGTCGCACTTCGTCGGCCAGGCGTGGCGACGCGGATCGAAGACACCGATGACGCCCCGGCGTCCGCTCAGTGAACTCCTCACCGAAGGTCGATCCGTCAGCACGAACGCCCTGAAGCTGCGGCTGATCCGCGAGGGCGTGAAGCGGCACCGCTGCGAGCGATGCCTGCGCACGGCATGGAACGGGCGGCCCATCCCCCTCGAGCTGGATCACATCAACGGGAGGAGGAACGACAACCGACTGGAGAACCTCAGGGTCCTGTGCCCGAACTGCCACGCGCAGACCGACACCTACAGAGGGCGGAACATCGGCTCCGCGAATGCCTATCCTGAGGGGGCCCGGGTGCCGGAATGGCAGACGGAGGCGTCCTAAAAACGCTGGTCCTTCGGGACGTGTGGGTTCGAGTCCCACCCCGGGCACTCGACGCGGACCTAGCCCCACTTCTTGGGGTTGACGAACTCGATGTCGATCTCTTTGTCCTCCCGTCCCTGTTTCCTTGCCGTTGCCCTTCCCTTCCCGTTCCAGCGGCGGCCGTCCTTCGTCGGCACCTTGCCCGTCACGATGGTGAACGGGGGCCCCTTGAAGTCGAACGTCGCCGTGAAGCCTTCAGTCGCTCCGTGATCGACGATGGTCACACTCCCGATTGGGTCCCCAGCTGGCTCCCAGCTGTCCGTCCACTCCCAGACCGTTTCGGTCCATCTGTTGGGGTTCTTGGCGTCCATCTGCCCATCGCTGAGGACCGGGTAACCGAAGATCGGCTCTCGCTCGTCAGGCATCGCGATGACCTCCTCCCTTAGGCTGGGCTCACCCTAGGCCGTGCTACCGGTGGGGCGCAAGGGTGACCTAGACTCGGCCCATGCCGGCCTGCGCGACCTGCGGCCAAAGCAACCCGGACGGTGCTCAGTACTGCATGTCGTGCGCGTCCCCCCTCTCGCCCGCTGAGGCCGCGCCGCGTGCGGCTCGCAAGACCGTGACCATCCTGTTCTGCGACGTGGTCGGCTCGACCTCGCTTGCCGAGCGCCTGGACGCGGAGTCCGTGCGCGAGGTGATCTCCCTCTTCTTCCGGGAAGCCAGCTCCGCGCTCGAACGCCACGGGGGGAGCGTCGAGAAGTACATCGGCGATGCCGTCATGGCGGTCTTCGGCGTGCCCGTCCTGCACGAGGACGACGCGCTACGGGCGATCCGCGCTGCGGTCGCGATCCGCGAGGCGCTCGACGAGCTGAACCCGGAGCTCGAGCGTCGCTTCGGCGTGACGCTGGACGTGCGGATCGGCCTCAACACGGGCGAGGTGATCGTCGGCGATCATGCCTCGGGCCAGGCTCTGGTCGTCGGGGATCCGGTGAACGTGGCGGCACGACTGGAGAGCGCCGCCGCGTCCGGCGAGATCCTCATCGGCCCCACGACCTACGCGCTCGTCCGGGACCACGTGGCCGCCGAGGCGACCGAGCCGCTCGAGCTCAAGGGCAAGTCCGCCCCGCTGGTGGCCCATCGGCTGCTCGAGGTGAGACCGGCGGTCGCCGGCGACGTGCGGCCCGACCCCCCCTTCGTCGGCCGGGCCTCCGAGCTTGGGCTCCTTCGCTCGGCGTTCGAGGACGTGGTCTCCCGTCGGGCGAGCGGGCTCTTCACCGTCCTCGGCCCGGCGGGCGTGGGCAAGTCGAGATTGGCGCGGGAGTTCGTGGCCTCGGTCGGCGCCGACGTCGTGGTCGTGAAGGCGCGCTGTCTCCCGTACGGCGAGGGCATCACGTTCTGGCCGGTGGCCGAGTTCCTTCGCCAGGCCTGTGGGATCGTCGAGGGCGACCGGAGGCGCGAGGCGCGGGCCAAGCTCGACGCGACCCTGGCGGGTGCCCGGGACGCGTCGCTGATCGGCGAGCGCATCGCCGGGTTGATGGGGCTCACCGAGGGCGCGACCGCGGACCTGCAGGACCTGTTCTGGGCGGTTCGGGGCTTCCTCGCGTGGATCGGCCGCGACCGTCCGATCGTTGCGATCCTGGACGACCTGCAGTGGGCCGAGCCCGCCTACCTGGACCTCATCGAGTACCTGGCCGGGTGGAATCCGGAGTTCGCCGTGTTCCTGCTCTGTCTCTCCCGCCCCGACCTGCTCGAGGCTCGACCGGGATGGGGGAGCGGGGCGACGACGGGGCGCTTCCTCACGCTCGGGCCGCTCGAGGATCGGGAGAGCGAGGAGCTGGTGACCGCGCTCCTCGGCGGGGTCCGGCTGGACGAGCGGGTCATGGACAAGATCGCCGAACCGGCCGGCGGGAACCCGCTCTTCCTGGAGGAGATGCTTCGGATGCTCGAGGATGACGGCCTCCTGCGCGAGGACGCCGGCCGCTGGGTCGCCGCGGCCGACATCGGAGCCGTCCGCGCCCCCGAGTCGATCCAGGCACTGCTCGGCGCGCGCCTGGATCGTCTCTCCGACGAGGAGCTGACCGTGATCAGGTCCGCCGCGGTCGTCGGGAAGGCCTTCTGGCGAGGAGCGGTCGCCGACCTGGTGCCTGAGTCGCAACGTGCGGAGGTCGGAACACACCTGCAGACGCTCGTCCGGAAGGACCTGATCCGTCCCGAGACCTCGACCCTGGCCGGCGAGGACGCGTTCCGCTTCCACCACATCCTGATCCAGGAGGAGGCGTACCGGGGGACGCCGAAGGAGAGGCGAGCGGACCTCCACGAGGGGTTCGCGGTGTGGGCCGAGGGGATGGCGGGGGACCGGGCGAGCGAGCTCGAGGAGGTGGTCGGGTACCACCTCGAGCAGGCCTACCGGCTGCGGTCCGACCTCGGCCCGCCCGGCGACCGAGAGCGCGAGCTCGCGCTGCGCGCGGCTCGCCGGCTGGCCTCGGCGGGCATGCGGGCCTACGATCGACGGGACGTCTTCGCGGCCTCCGACCTGCTGAGGCGGGCGTCCGAGCTGCTGTCCCCGGACCACCCGGAGCGACGCAAGGTGCTCCTCGCGATGGGGGAGGTGCTGGCCGAGACCGGAGACCTCGCGATCGCCGAGGCCGCGCTGGACGAGGCCGAGGTCCTCGCGTCCTCGGCCGGCGACGCCGGCACCGCGGCCAACGCGGCGATCCTGCGCCTGAGTCTGCTCGAGCTGACGGACCCCAAGGGGGTGTCGGGCGAGGCCGTGGCGGCGGCCGAACGACAGATCGCGACGCTGGAGTCGATCGGCGACGACCTGGGGCTCGCGCGGGCGTGGCTCCTGATGGGTGAGCTGCACTGGAACGACGCCCGCTACGGGGCCGCCGACGACGCGCTCGCTCGCGCGGTCGATCACGCGCGGCGCGCGGGGGCCACGCGCGAGGAGGCCGACGCGCTCGGCAAGTACACGGGTTCGGGCACCTACGGCCCCGCGCCGGTTGAGGAGATGGAACGCCGGTCCGCCGAGGTGCTCGAGCGGATGGGCGGGACGGGGTACGAGGCCCCCGCGCTCCGCTCGCAGGCCGTCGCCAGCGCGATGCGCGGGCGGTTCGACGAGGCGCGCGATCTTGTTCGACGCGCGCGGGCCATCTACGAGGATCACGGGCTGCGGCTGCGCGCGATGTTCCTCGCGGAGACCGCCGGAGCGATCGAGATGCTCGCGGGCGATGCCGTCGCCGCCGAGCGCGAGTTCCGAGCCGGCTTCGATGCAGCCGTCGAGATCGGGGAGCAGGGCTTCCAGTCGACGGTCGCCGCAGCGCTCGCACACGCGCTGGTCGAGCAGGGACGCCTGGAGGAGGCGGAGGAGATGGTGACCGCCAGCGAGCTCGCCGGGGCCGAGGACGACGTGAGCACGCAGGTGCTCGGCCGGAGCGCCCGGGCCCGCATCCTTGCCGCCCGAGGTCTCGGTGAGGAGGCGGAGGGCCTCGCCCGCGAGGCCGTGGCACGAGCCGAGGCGACCGACGACCTGAACATGCGCGGCGACACGCTGGTCGACCTCGGTGAGGTCCTCCTGACCTGCGGCGAACCGGCGGGTGCGGCGGCGGCGTTCGAAGAGGCGCTCGCCCAATACGAGGCCAAGGGGAACGAGGCGGCCGGGCAGGCCACGCGCCGACGACTCGCCGCCCTCCAGGCCTGAGGCGACCCATCCAACGGGGGCTACGCTTGCGTGATGCGCTTCCCCCTGGCGATCGGACTGATGGTCGCGACCGCGTGTAGCGGCCCACCGGTGGAAGAAGGGCTGTTCTTCCCCACGTGGGACGCTGAGGGGGACGTGCCTGCCGGGCAGGTGCAGGGCGTCCTGGTCGAAGAGGACCGGTGCCTGTTCGTGGAGGCCAACGGACGACGAACCCTCGTCGTGTGGGAGGCCGGACTCGGCTTCGAGGACGGCGCGCTCCTCGATCCGGCCGGCGATCCGATCGCGAGCGTGGGGGAGACGATCCATGGAGGCGGCGGCTACTTCGGAGAACGCCGCCACATCGAGGACCTGGCGGGGGCCCCGATCCCGGACAGGTGTGTCCCTGCGGGGGACGGTGACCGGTTCGCCCTGATCTACGAGGTGCAAGCCGGGCCCATCGAGTAGGGCAACGTCCGGGTGTCATCCCTTTGACGGTCGGTGAGGTGGGTCTAGCCCGGCGGGCGGCTCCTAGGTAGCATCGGGGCATGGTCCGACGCGTCATCGGACTGGTGATCGTGGCCTCGACCCTCCTCGCGTGCGGCGAGACGGCCGTCGAGGAGGTCCAGGGCGATGCCGCGCCGACGGGTCCGACCGCGGCGACGGCCCAGACGGGCGCGACGGCGCCGACGGGGGCGACCGGCCTCACCGGCACCCCAGAGCCCGAGGGCGGCGATGCGCCGGACGCCTGCGCGCTGATCTCCTCGGAGCAGATCGCCGGGATCGTCGGCTCGGACCCGGGCGTCGGCACCCCGGCCGGCGGTGGGCC
>DASSJM010000088.1:0-2550 GCA_035691205.1 Actinomycetota bacterium | reverse complement strand
GATCGCCGAGGGGCTGGATGCGTTCGTTCCCGAGCGTCATCGGGGTGAGACGGTCGCGCTCGTCGATGGGGTGAGCTTCGTCGACAACTCGAAGGCCACGAATCCGCATGCGACCCTCGCGTCGATCGGCGAGGCGACCGGGGTGGTCCTGATCGCCGGCGGCGATGCGAAGGGTGTCGACCTCGCGCCGATCGCGTCGCTCGCCCCTCGGCTGGCCATGGTGGTCGCGCTCGGAACGTCCGCCTCGGAGGTCGTGGCCCTGTTCCGGGGGCGTGTCCCGGCGCGGGTCGTGGGCTCGATCGAGGAGGCGGTCGCGGTCGCCTTCGAGGCCGCCACCCCGGGAGGCGTCGTCCTGCTCGCGCCCGCCTGCGCCAGCTGGGACATGTTCCGCGACTACGCCGAGCGCGGCGACCGCTTCGCCGCCGCGGCCCGATCCCTGCACAAGGAGGACGCCCGGACGTGACCACCGCCGACGCCGCTTCCCCCCGGCCGCGACACCTGCGGCTGGTCCGGCCGGTCGAACAGCCGGTCGCATCCGCCAGGACTCGAGCCGACGCCGCTTCCCGCCGGACCGTCGCCCTGCTGCTCGGTTCGACCGCCTTCCTCGTCCTGACCGGCCTCGTGATGGTGCTGTCCGCGAGCTCGGTTTCCGCGTTCGCCCAGTACGGCGACAGCTTCATGTTCGTCCAACGGCAGGCGGCCTACGCCGTCGTCGGGATCGCAGGGCTGATCCTCGCGTCCCGGATGCGCCCCGAGGCGTGGCGACGGCTGGCCTGGCCGCTCCTGCTGGTCACGATCGCGATGCTCGCGCTCGTCCTTCTACCGACCGCCGGGATCGAAGCCTACGGGTCGTCCCGGTGGTTCCAGCTGGGTCCGGTGACGGTGCAGCCCTCGGAGCTCGCCAAGCTGTCCCTCGTGGTGTTCGGGGCGGCGATCCTCACGAGCAAGTGGGACAAGCTCGGCGACCTCGGGCACCTCGCGATCCCGTTGCTCCCGGTTGGGGCCCTCGTGGGCGCGATGGTGATGCTGCAGCCCGACCTCGGGACGACGCTGATCATCTCCGGGTCGATCTTCCTGCTGCTGTTCGCGGCGGGGGTCCGCCTGCGCTACCTCACGTTCGCGGGTATCGCGGGCGTCGTGATCGGCGCCGGGCTCATCATGAGCGCGGACTACCGGCGGGTCCGCTTCCTGTCCTTCCTGGATCCCTGGGAGGACGCGAAGAGCTCCGGGTACCAGCTGATCCAGTCGCTGATCGCCCTCGGCTCGGGTGGGTGGACCGGCGTGGGCCTCGGCGCCTCCCGACAGAAGTGGCAGTACGTCCCGAACGCGCACAACGACTTCGTCTTCTCGATCCTCGGCGAGGAGCTCGGCCTGATCGGCGAGGTCGTGGTCGTGCTCGCGTTCGTGGCGCTCCTGTTCGCGGGGCTGCGGATCGCGACGCGCACGACGGACACCTTCTCGCGGCTGCTCGCTGCCGGGATCGTGTCCTGGTTCGGCCTGCAGGCGCTCGTGAACCTGGGGGCGGTGACGGGACTGCTCCCGATCACGGGTGTGCCCCTGCCGTTCCTGTCCTACGGCGGTTCCTCCCTGGTCGTCTCCCTGGCTGCCGTCGGGGTCCTGGTCTCCATCGCCCGCGCGCCCGTACGAGCCGCCGCGCGACGAGACCCCACTCCGAACGCACGGGGGCGCTCGGCGTGAAGATCCTGATCGCGGGGGGTGGGACGGCCGGACACGTCTTCCCGGCGCTCGCCCTCGCCGAGCGCCTCACGTCGCGTGGGGACGAGGTTCGCTTCGCCGGCACCGCCTCCGGGCAGGAGGCGAGGCTCGTCCCGGCGGCCGGGTACCGCTTCGAGGAGGTGGAGGCCCGCCCGCTCGAGCGCAAGGTGTCGATGCGTGCGTTGACGGCCCCGATCGCCGCGGTCCGATCCGTGGGACAGGTTCGGCCGCTCGCGGCGTGGGCGGATGTGGTCGTCGGGATGGGGGGCTACGTCAGCGTGCCCGTGGCGCTGGCGGCGCTGCGCTCACGCCGGCCGTTGGTGCTGCACGAGCAGAACGCCGTCCCTGGTCTCGCCAACCGGACCCTGTCCCGGTCGGCGCGGACCGTCGCCCTCGCCTTCCGAGAGGCTCGGCGGGCGTTCCCGCGACGGACCCGGGCCGTCGTGACGGGCAACCCGGTCCGTCCGGAGATCCTCGCGGTGCCGGGCGATCGGGCTCGCCTGATCGAGGAGGCTTGCCGTGAGCTGGACCTGGCGCCGGACCGGCGAACGATGGTCGTGTTCGGCGGCAGTCAGGGTGCGCTCCATCTCAACCTCGCGGTCGTCGATGCCCTCGGCCGACTGGACGGGAAGGGGCTCCAGGTCCTCCTGCTGACGGGACCTGCGCACGCGGAGTCCGTGCGAGCGGCCCTCCCGCCGTCGGAGGATGTGCCCGTGCGGGTCCACGGGTTCCTCGAGCGGATGGAGCTCGCGTACGCCGTGGCGGATGTGGTCGTCGCGCGATCGGGGGCGACGACGGTCGCCGAGCTGGCGGTCTGCGGTGTGCCGTCGATGC
>DASSJM010000087.1:0-48408 GCA_035691205.1 Actinomycetota bacterium | reverse complement strand
TCGACGAACGAGCGTTGGGCCTGCCGCATGATCACGAGGATCTTCCGAGCGTGGATCGCGATCTCGCACGCCCCGCCCGAGCCCGGAAGCCGTACCTTCGGCGTGGCGTACTCACCGATCACCGTCGTGTTCAGGTTGCCGAACCGGTCGATCTGCGCGCCGCCCAGGAACGCGGCGTCGATCAGCCCGGCCTGGAGGTAGAACGCGAACAGCTCGAACATCGAGGTCACGGCCGTCGAGCCGGACACGAGGGTCGGATCCCCGATCGAGAGCGGCAGCCGCGCCGGACGCGCTCCGAACACCCCCGCCTCGTACACGAGCTGCAGGTCCGGGGCGACCGTGCGCTGGGCGAGGTTGCAGACGATGTTCGGCAGGCCCACACCGACGAAGCAGATCTTCTCGCCGGCGAGCGTGCGCGAGCTCGCGGCGACCATGATCTCGTTCTTCGAGTACCCGTTGGCGCTCACGCGTACTCCCCGTAGTTGACCTGACCCGACCAGCGCTCGCCGGGCTTCAGGTGCTCGAAGCGGTCCCCGAGCTTCTCGAGGTAGTCCGCGTGCGTCTCGAGGTCGTAGACCCACTCCTTCAGCCAGGCCTCGAGCGCCGCCGGGTCCTTCGAGACCTGCTCCCACTCCAGGTAGAACCCGTTGTCGCGGTCGTAGTAGCCCTGCGCGTAGCTCGGATGGCACGCGTACGGCTGCTCGACGACGGCGTCGACCACGACGCCGGGGATCACGGTTCGGTTCGGGTCCTGGCGAACGACCGAGTCCTCGACTACCTCCTCGCACACGACGATGACCCGCTCGGCCGCGAACGCGGCCTCCTTCTGGCACCCGAGCAGCCCCCAGATCTGCGCGTCCCCGTCGGACGTCGCTCGCTGCGCGTGGACGATCGTGACGTCGGGTCGCAGCGGCGGGACCACGTAGACCTCGGCCCCGTCCTCGTACGGCGAGCGCATCGGCTTGATGTTGGGGTTCACGCTTGGGATGTCGCTCTCGTAGTACGAACGGATCGGGAAGAAGGGCAGGTTCGACGCGCCCGCCACGTAGCGGCACACCATCCCGAAGTGCGAGTACTCCTCGATCTCGAGGGGTTGGGGATCCGCGTGCTCGACCCGGCGCCGGACGGCGTGGAGCGAGCCGACCCCGGGGTTGCCGAGCCACGAGAAGACGAGTTTCCGCGCCACCCCCGCGCCGATCATCTGGTCGTAGATCACGTCGGGGGTCATGCGCGCCAGCGTGAGCTCCCGACGGCGCTGCCGGATGATCTCGTGCCCGGCGGCGAAGCAGATCAGGTGGGTGAACCCCTCGATCGCAACGGTGTCTCCGTCGCGGACGAGCTCCCCGACGGCGTCGCGCATCGAGGCGAGCTTGTTCACACGTCACGCTCCTCGGGGGCCCAGCCATCCTGTGGTCCGCGGAGCACGCAGAACTCGTTGCCCTCCGGATCGAGCATGACCGTCCAGAAGCTCCCGCCCTCGGACACGTACCGGAACTCCCTCGCCCCGAGCGCTGCGACGCGCGCCTTCTCCTCCGCCATCGACGTGGCCGGGCGCAGGTCGAGGTGGAGGCGGTTCTTCACCGACTTGCCCTCGGGCACCACCAGGAACACGATCCGCCAGCCCGCACCCGTCGGGTCGCGGAGGTCCGCCCCCTCCTCGTCGATCTCGACGACCTCGTAGCCGAGGACCTCCGCCCAGAACGGCGCGACCGCCCGGGGGTCACGACAGTCGAACGTCAGGCTATCCACCGAGACGGCCAACGCGGGCCTCCTTCCGAACGGCTTCAGCCGGCCGCGACCTCGGCGACCGCCTCCTCGAAGATCTGCAATGCGGTGTCCGCCTGGTCACGCCGGAACACCAGCGGCGGCGACATCCGGATCACGTCGTCGCCGCATCCCAGCACGAGCAGCCCACGGCGGAACGCGGCGTGCTCCACCGCGACCATCGTGTCGTGGTCGGCGAACTCGACCCCGATCATGAGCCCGAGTCCGCGCACGTCGCGGATCGCCGGCTGCCGCTCCTGGATCTGCCGGAGCCCCGCGATCAGGATGCCGCCCACGTCCTGGGCGTTGTCCATCAACCCGCCCTCGATCAGGTCGAGCGTGGCGAGGGCGGCGGCGCAGGACAGCGGGTTGCCCCCGTAGGTGGAGCCGTGGGCACCGACCTCCCACACCATCAGGCTCTCGCGCGCGATCAGCGCCCCCAGCGGCATGCCGCTGGCGATCCCCTTGCCCGCGAGCACGATGTCCGGCTCCACGCCGAAGTGCTGGATCGCCCACATCTTCCCGGTCCGGCCCATCCCGCTCTGCACCTCGTCCACGACCAGCAGGATCCCGTGCCGGTCGCACACGCCGCGCAGGTACTCGAACCAGCCCTCGGGGGGCAGCACGTAGCCGCCCTCGCCCAGGATCGGCTCGACCACGATGGCGGCGACCTCGGTCGGCGCGACCAGGCGCCGGAAGAGCACGTCGAGCTGCTGCTCGTCGCCGAACACCGTGTGGTGGACACCCGGCAGGAGCGGCCCGAACCCGGCGCGGTACTTCGCTTTGCTCGCGGTCAGCGAGACGCTGCCGTAGGAGCGGCCGTGGAACGACCCGAGCATCGCGATGACATACTGCCGACCCGTCGAGTACCGCGCCAGCTTGATCGCGGCCTCCACCGCCTCGGTCCCCGAGTTGGTGAGGAAGCACTTGGCGTCCTCCTTGAAGGGCGCGATCCGGTCGAGCTCCTCGCAGACATCGGAGTAGATCGGGAGATAGAAGTCGCTCGCCGAGTAGTGGAGCAGCTGCTCGGCCTGACGCTTGATCGCGTCCACCACCGCGGGGTGCGCGTGCCCGGTGGAGGTGACGGCGATCCCGGCGTTCAGGTCGAGGAACCGGTTCCCGTCGACGTCCTCGACGACCGAGCCGGCACCCCTCGCGGGAACCAGCGGATACGCTCGCGGCAGCGAGGGGCTCGTGACCTTGCGATCGCGCTCGATGCGCGCGAGCGCCTCCGGTCCCGGCACCTCCGTGAGCAGCAGGGGCGCCTGAGCGTCCGCGAGGTCGACGCTCTCGGCCGTGCTCGATACGGGGGCTACGCTCACCCGCTCCCGCTCGCTCGCTCCTTGAGCCCCCGCGCCCGTGCTCACTCCTCGATCACCGTCCGGGACTGCTCGCGGAGGTACTGCTGGACGTAGTAGGGGCCACCGCCGGCCTTGCCGCTCGTCCCCGAGCCCTTCCAGCCGCCGAACGGTTGCACCCCCGGCCAGGCCCCCGTGGTCGCGCCCGCGCGCCGGTTCACGTAGACCACGCCCGCCTCGATCGAGGCGAGCCACCGGTCGATCTCGGCTCGGTCCTCGCTGTAGAAGCCGGCGGTGAGGCCGTACTCCGTGTCGTTGGCCAAGCGGATCGCCTCGTCGAGGTCGTCGAACGCGGTGACGGCCACGAAGGGGACGAACAGCTCCCTGCGCCAGATCCAGGAATCGGCTGGCACCTCGGCGACCGTCGGCTGGACGTAATTGCCCTTGGCGAGCGCGCCGTCGGTGAGCCGCTCTCCCCCGGTGATCACGGAGCCGTTCTTCTTGGCCTCCTCGGACGCCTCCTCGAAGGTCGCGACGGCGCTCTCGTCGATGAGCGGTCCGAGCCAGTTCTCCCGCTCCAGCGGGTCCCCGATCTTGATCTGCTCGGTCTTCGCCTTGAGCGTGGCCACGAACTCGTCGTAGACGGCCCGGTGCACGTACACGCGGGAGTTGGCGGAGCACTTCTGCCCGCCGAACCCGAACGCCGAGCGCAGGACGCCGTCGGTCGCCTTGTCGAGGTCGGCCTTGTCGCTCACGATCGTCGGGTTCTTGCCGCCCATCTCGCAGATCACCGGCTTCGGGAAGTCCTTCGCGAAGTTCTTGTAGATGCCCATGCCGACCTCGTACGAGCCGGTGAACGTGATCCCGGAGACGTCCGGGTGGTTGACGATCTCGTCGCCGACGACCGAGCCCGGTCCCGACAGGTAGTGGAAGACCCCCGCGGGCACCCCCGCCGCCATGTAGATCTCGTACAGCTTCAGGCCCGTGAACACCCCGAGGTGCGCGGGCTTGAACACCACGGTGTTCCCGGCCACGAGGGCCGCGCTCGACGGTCCCGCAGCCAGAGCCATCGGGAAGTTGAACGGACTGATCACCGCCCAGACGCCGTACGGCCGCAGGACATCGTAGTAGTCGCCGGACGCGCCGAGCGACTGCATCGGCTTGCGGAAGCCATCGTTGGCCTCGACCTCGTTCGCGTTCCAGCGGATCAGGTCCGCCGACTCCTCGACGTCGCCGAGCGCCTCGAGGCGGTTCTTGCCGACCTCCATCGCCATCAGCGCGGACAGCTCGTTGCGCTGATCGCTCATGATGTCGGCAGCCTTGCGCATGATCGCCACGCGCTCCTGCCACGGTCGGTTGGCCCAGGCGGGGAACGCGTCCTTCGCGGCGGCGACCGCGTCGCGCACGTCCTCGCGCGTGCCCTGCGCGAACTCGCCGATCACCGCGCCATCGATCGGCGAGCGAGCCTCCTTGTGGCCCGAGCCCTCGCGGGCCTCGCCGTTCACGTACAGGGGATGCTTCTGACCGAGCCAGGACCTCGCCACCTCGATCCCCCGGTCATAGAGCTCGTGCAGCTCCTCGTTGTCGGCCGACATCGTTGCGTAGGTGATGCGGAAGCCCTGCTCAGCCATGGGGTCCCTCCCGTGTCGGATACGCCGCCTGACCAGCCTCATCGTAGCCGCCGCGCGCTCGCGCTCCCAAGTCCGGACGGCCCTCCAACTGACCAGCGGATACCGAGAAACCCGGCCCCGAGGGGCGTACGATTCGAGTCCCTTGAGGCTCGTGACCTTCGACCGGAGGGGGCACCGGCGACTGGGAGCGCTCCTCGGGGGAAGCGTGGTCGACCTACCCGAGACGGTGGGTCACCCCGCCTTCCCCGACACGATGGAGCGCCTCGCGAGGAGCAACGGGGGAACCGTGCTCCACGCCGCTCGGGCCGCCCTCGAACGCGACGAGTTGGACCTCGTCGTGGTTCGCGAGCCGCGTCTGCTCGCGGCGCTGCTGCCCACGTCCCTGCGCGCGGCCGACGCGGCCGAGGGATCGCGGCCCGTCCTGGGTCCCGAGGACGAGATCCCCTGGCCCGCCGGCGCCGGCTGGCTCGAGTTCCATCCGAAGATCGCGGCCGTCCTTCGTCGCCCGATCGGCGACGCCCTGACCGCCGAGGACGTCCCCACCACGGTCCTCGGCTACACGCTGATCGCCGACTGGCTCGCCCGCGACTCGAGCGGCGACCCGATGCCCTCGCCCGAGGGGATCCCGGTCGCCATCGGCCCCTGTGTGGTGACACCGGACGAGCTCGATCCTCAGGCGGCCTTCGTGACCGTCAGGATCGACGGAGAGGAGTGGGTCAAGGGGAACCTGAACGGGACGGCCCGCGACCTGCTCCGCGACGTCGCCCGCGCCTCGAGACAGGAGCGCCTCCTCGCGGGAGAGGCCTTCGCCTCCGGGCCGTTCGAGATCCCCGGGTTCGAGCAGCGGCTGTGGCCGGGCGCCGAGGTCGAGCTCGAGGCCGAGGGGATCGGCGTCCTGCGGAACCGCCTGGGGCACCCCCTCTGATCGTCGGGCCCACGTCGTCAGGTCGAACGCAGGAACGCCAGCACCGCGAGCACGCGACGGTTCTCATCGGGTGCGGGCAGCAGACCAAGCTTCGTGAAGATCGCTCGGACGTGCGCCTCCACCGTCTTCTCGCTCAACGACAGGGCCGCGCCGATCGCCCGATTCGATCGGCCTTGCGCCATCAACGCGAGCACGTCGCGTTCGCGGTCGGTGAGGTCGGCGATCGGATCGACGGCGCGCTTGCGTTGCACCAGCCGCGCGATCACCTCGGGATCGATCGCGGAGCCTCCCTCCCCCACCCGCTGGACGGCGTCGCGGAACCCGTCGATGTCGGCCACCCGGTCCTTCAACAGATAGCCTGCCCCGCCAGACCCGTCGCTGAGGAGGTCCATCGCGTGCTCCGTCTCGATGTACTGGGAGAGGACCAGCACGCCGATGTCCGGGTGCTCCGCGCGGATCGTCTTCGCGGCGACCAGGCCCTCGGTCGTATGCGACGGCGGCATCCGGATGTCGACGACGGCGACGTCGGGCCGACGGTCCGGCGGTACCTCGCCGACGAGCGCCAGCAGCTCGTCGGCGTTCGCGGCCTGACCGACCACATCGAAGCCACCATCCGAGAGCAGGCGCGCGAGCCCTTCGCGGAACAGCACCGAGTCGTCGGCTACCGCGACGCGCACGGGATCTCCGCGAACACGCTCGTGCCGGTGCCTGGGTCGCTCCGAACGCCGATCCGCCCACCGACGGCCTCCACACGGTCGGTGAGACCCATCAGACCGGAGCCTGCGTGCACGTCCGCGCCTCCGACCCCGTCATCGGTCACCTCGATCGACAGGCGGCCGTCGCCGTCGCGCACCTCGACCCATGCGCGGGAGGCCCGCGCGTGCTTCGCCACATTGGCGAGCGCCTCGGAGACGACGAAGTACGCGGTCGCCTCCACTTCGGGCGAGTAGCGAGCCTCCGGGGCCGAACGCAGCTCGACGAGGACCGTCGAGCGCTCCGCCAGGGACCGGAGCGCCGCGCCGAGGCCGTTCTGCGTGAGGATCGCCGGATGGATCCCGCGCGCCAGCTCCCGGAGCTCGGCGAGCGAGCGCGCCAGCTCCTGCTCGGCCGCGTCGAGCCGGCTCGTGAGCTCGGCGTCGCCGCTCGCAAGGGCTTGTTCGCGGGCCATGCGGAGGTCCATCGACAGCGTCACGAGCCGCTGCTGAGCCCCGTCGTGCAGGTCGCGTTCGAGCTGCCGCCGAGCCTCATCCTGCGAAGTGACCAGGCGCTGGCGCGACCGCTGGAGCTCCTCCAGGAGCGCGACGTTCCGGAGCACGAGTGCCGCCTGGTTCGTCAGGTCGAGGAGCAGGCGCTCGGTCGTCGGCGTCATCGGTTCCTGCGGCGGCATCCCGACGGTGATGGCGCCGAGCAGGTCCCGCCCGTGGCGGACCGCGAACGCCTTGTCGTCGAGGATCGGGAGCTCGCCGCCCTGGAGTCGCCCCGATGGCGCGGGCGGAAGATCCGGCGGGAAGCCGGCCACCGCCCGCAGCACGTCCCCGGCCCGGAGCCAGACCCGCACACGGTCGGCCCCGGTGCCCTCGGCGACCAGGGTTGCCATCCGCGGGAGGAGCTCCTGAAGCGTCGCGTCGTCGAGCCGCTCCGTGAACGTCGCCACGAGCTCGTACGGGGAGGCTCGTTCCCCGTAGACGACCCGGTCCGCCAGGACCTGGGCGCGTCGGCGGACCGGCTGGAACGCGAGTGCGGCCAGGACCGTCGCCGCCACGGCCGCGAGGACGTCCGGCCGGTCGCCGCCGCCCACCGCGGCACCGACACCACCCACGACCACCGCGTAGATCACGGTGATCGCCGCCACCACCGCGGCGTACACGATCGCGCGGTTCGCCACGACTTCGATGCCGGACAGGCGGCGCTTGAGGAGCGCGACGGCTGCCGACAGCGGGAGGCCGAGGATCACCGACAACAAGAAGAGCGCGCCCGCCGGGTCGCCGATCCGGTGCAGGCCGAGCACACCCGCGCCGATCGCGACCACGAGCAGCGCTCCTGCCAGCACGGCGACGACCGCGAGCCAACGGAGCGCCTGCCGGTCCAGCTGGGATGCGCGGCGGAACCGTAGGACCACCGAGACGACGGCGGCGATCAGTGCCACGGCGAACGCGAACGAGACGAGGATGAACGCGGCATCGGCGACCGACGCGAGGGCTGCGATCGCCAAGGGATTGGCGAGGACCGGTTCGTCGGTCCACGTCGCCACCATGTGCGCGCCAGCCCCTACAGCCGCCAGGACACCGATGGCGATCACGAAGGAACGCCACCGCCGCGAGGGGAGGGCGCCCGTGGGGAACACCAGGAGGTACACCACGATCCCGGGCCACACCGTTGCGACCAGAAGCCACGAGTTCAGCCACAGCGCCCACGACGCGAACCCGGTGCGACCTTCCCGCAGGGCTATCGTGGTGGCCGCATCGGCGGCGGTCGTCACGACGAGGCCGAGCCCGATCAGTAGGAGGAGCCACCCGCACGCGCTCCTGGGCAGCCGCCACGCGATCAGCGCGCCGACGACCCCGTAGCACGCGATCGCGAACAGCGCGAGCAGGTTGGAGACCGGGTCCGAACCGATCGCGCCGTCGACCGTGAACAGCACGGCTGTCGCGACCACGAGGAGCATCGTGAGGACGAACGCCGCGAGCGCGACCCATCGCGTCCCACCCGTCACCAGCTCCGCCTCCCTCCCCTCGGCCCGCCGACGTGGGTCGACGCAGGCTCCATCGTGCCACCTCCGAACCGGCAGGTCATCAGGGATATCCCTGCGAGAAGTTGCGGGATGTCATCGATGTCCCGCCAGACGCCCGCGTCTACGTTCGGACCGTCCAACCAGGAAGGGAGGGAACCATGCGGCGACGTAGCATCTCCGTCGCGCTCATCGTGCTCGGGGTCCTGGCGGGGTCCCTGGCGGCGTCGATCTCCTCGAGCGCCCAGCCGGCGCCCGGCACGATCTACCTGTCGCTCGGCGACTCGCTCTCGGCGAGCTTCCAGCCGAACGGAGACTCGCGTAGCGGCTACTCGGAGCAGGTCTTCCAGCTCGAGCAGGTGAGCAACCCCGACCTGCGCCTGGTCAAGCTCGGATGTCCCGGCGAGCGCACCAACACGATCGGCCGCGAGCGACGCATCTGCCCGTACCCCGAGGGCAGCCAGCTCGACCAGGCGGTCGCGGTCCTCGGGGGGGGAGACGTGTCGTTCGTCACCCTGCAGATCGGCTCGAACGACACGTTCAACTGCTTCGACTTCCGGCAGGGGGCGTTCGATCATGCGTGCATCGAGGAACTGCTGCCGAAGATCTCGGCGCGCCTGGCCTCGATCGTCCAGGCCCTTCGGGCGGCCGACCCCGACGTGCCGATCGTGGGCTTGAACTACCCGAACCCCTTGCTCGCGCTCGCGATCGTCCCGGGCTTCCCGGCCGAGAGGATCGTCGCGAACAACGAGGTGTGGACCGCGATGAACGACGCCCTGGAGCAGACGTACGCGTCGCTCGGGGTACCGGTGGCCGACGTCGAAGGGGAGTTCTCCACGACCGACTTCGACACGATCGTTCGCGTCCGAGGGTTCGGGAACCTGCCGCTCAACTCCGCCCGCGTCTGCCAGTGGACCGTGATGTGCACAACCTTCGGAGAGGACCCCCACCCGAATACGATCGGGTACGCGGCCATGAGCCGAGCGGTGGAGGCGGCACTCGACACGGCCCTGGCGCAGCCCTCGCCGTAGGAGCCGAGGTCCGCGAACATGCCGGCGGCGATCGAACCTCGGTCGTCGTCGGCGACGTTCGGATCCCGGACCGACGCTCCTGGCGTCTACTTCTTCCTGGCCGCCTTGCGCTCGGCGCCGCGCTCCGCGGCCTGGCGCTTGTCCGCTTCCTTCTTCTTGCGCTCGCGGTCGTGCGCCCACCGCACCTTGGCTCGGTCTCCGCGTCCCATCCCTCAGGTTCCTCCTCTACTCGTCGTCCTCGTCGCCGCCCTGGGCCAGCTCCGCGCTGCGGTGGCGGGCCGCGTCGATCGCGTTCAGGAACGCCGCTCGCACGCCCGCCTCCTCGAGGTGGCGGATCGCGGCGATCGTGGTCCCCCCCGGAGAGGTCACCATCTCCCGGAGCTCGACCGGATGCTTGCCCGTGTCCCGGAGCATCTTGGCGGAACCCAACATCGTCTGGATGATCAGCTCGGTGGCGACGTCCCGCGAGAGGCCCAGCAGGATGCAGGCTTCGATCATCGCCTCGGCCAGCAGGAAGAAGTAGGCGGGACCGCTCCCGCTGGTCGCGGTGATCGCGTCGAGGTGGACCTCCTTCAGCCGCAGCACCTTGCCGACGTAGCCGAGGAGCTCCTCCGCGACCTCGAGGTGTCGCTCCTCCGCGTGACGGCCGGGAGCCACGACCGACATCGCCTCGTCCACGAGGACCGCGACGTTGGACATCACGCGGACGACCGGCACGTCATCCGGAAGATGCTTCTCGACGAACGACGTTCGGATGCCGGCGGCGAAGCTCACGATCAGGTCGTCCGGTGTGACGTGCTCGCGGATCTCCGAGAGCAGGGTCTCCATGTCTTGCGGCTTGACCATGAGCACCAGCACGTCCGCCCAGGCCGCCGCCTCCGGGTTCGACAGGGTGGTGGCCACGCCGTATCGCTCCGCCAGCTCGCGGGAACGCTCGTCCCGGCGGTTCGTCACCATGATCTCGTCCACGGCTCGCCCGCCGGAACGGATCAAGCCGGACACGAGGGCCTCCCCCATCCGACCCCCGCCGAGGAAGGCCACCGTGCGGTGTGCCGCGTCGCTCATGACTCCTCCACGGGGGCTACGCTCGCGCGGTCGCGCTCGCTCCTTAGAGCCCCCGAACCCCCGGCTGCACATGTTGGCAGGCGAGCAGGCCGAGCGTCGAGCCCTAGGCCCCGCGGCCGGCGATCCCGGTGCGAAGGACCTCGAGGAACTCGCGGATCCGGGCCTCGCGCCGCTCGGGCACGAAGGGCTTGCGGTGGACGAGGCCCGGGTCCAGCTCCTCGCTGCCGAGCGCGTCCTGGAACCGCTCGGCGAGCCAGTCGAGCATCGAGGCGATCATCTCGGCGTCGACGTCATCCCGAACCTCGCCGCGCCTGACCCCGAACTCCACGAACTCCAGCGTCCCGTACGGATCCTCGCTCCGCATGAGGCGATCGATCGGCCGTCGCAGGCCCAGACCGGTGTCGTACCGGCCGATCATCGCGACGCGGTTGGGGACCCAGGCCTCCGAAAGGAACTCCTCGGTGCGTTCGAGCCAGTAGTCGAGGACGGCCCAGAACCCACCCTCGACGACCTCCTCGGGAGCGTCAAGCCACCCCGGGAGCTCGTCCACGGCTCGCTGGTAAGCGGCCAGGAACAGGCCTTCCTTGCTCCCGAAGTGCAGGAAGACCGTTCCCTTGGCGATCCCGACCTCGGCCGCGATGTCCTCGACCCGAGCCCCTCGATAGCCGTGCTCGGCGAAATGGCGCATGGCGACCTCGACGATCTGGTCGCGGCGACCCCCGGACTCCTGCTCGGACGCCATGGCGATCGAACGCTAGCCGATGCGGGGGAAAAGAAGAACCCGAGGGACCTCGGGCTCGTCGGAAGCCGAAGCCTCCAACCACCCTCAGCCCCTCGGGCTCAGGTGCTCCGAGCAACCTCTCACAGCCGTCTCGGTTTCCTGGCCGTAGACCCTTTCGTTGGGCTTTGGGGCCTCCCGAGCCTCCCCACCCGCACAGCTAGTTGGCCTTCCCAACCGTACGAGCAGGTGCGCCCAGTTGGCCTTACGGCTTTCCCAGGGGTCCCGGCTTCGGTTCCCTGACTCGGCCGCTCCGGCTGCTCGGAGCAAGGCGGAATGTAACGGTGCGTCCATGCACGGTCAACCTGACGAACCCGCAGGTAGAACCGCATATGCGCTGGTAGACGGCTCGGGAGAAAGAGTGACAAGAACACGTCGCGAACGCGAACGCGCGAAGTCCGTTCGCCCGGATCCGTTGCGCCGCAGATCGTTCGGCGTATGCTCGGATCGCGTCCGTCGCGGATGGAGAGGGTCTGCGCGCGTTGGCGTGACGCCGTCAGGGGCTGGCGACCCGCTCGTCGAGGAGCTCGCGATAGACCGAGAGCATCTCGCTCGCGGTGGCGTCCCACGAGAACCGGAGGGAGCGCACGACCGCGGCCTCGCCCATCCGACGGGCGCCCGCGGGGTCCGCGAGGACGGCGAGCAATCGCTCGGCGTGGTCGCCGGGGTCGTGCCCCTCGACCAAGGAGCCCGTGACGCCGTCGTCGACCACGTATCGCAGCCCACCGACCGCGGCGGCCACCACGGGCGTGCCGGTCGCCTGCGCCTCCAGCGCGACGAGGCCGAACGACTCCGATCGCGAGGGGACGTGCACGACCTCGGCCGCCGCGTAGAAGTCTGCCAGGCGCGACTGCGGCTGGGGCGGGAACAGCATGACCCGCTCGCCGACGCCGAGGGCGGAGGCGAGATCCATCAGTCGCGCGACCTCGGCGCCGTGATCGGCCCCGCTCGGCCCACCCACGATCGCGAGGACGACGTCGTCCGTGCCCGACGGATCCCGTGCGATCGCCTCGGCGAGTGCGCGGACGGCCACGTCGGGTCCCTTGTGCGCCTGCAGCCGCCCGACGAACAGCAGGAGGCGGACATCGGTGAGGTGCAGGCGGGCGCGGGCCTGTGCCTTGGGACGGGGGAAGAACAGCTCGTGGTCGACGCCCGGAGGCACGACGCGGATCCGATCGGGGTGCGCCCCGTATAGGCCGACGAGCTGAGCGGCCTCCGCCGGGGTCGCGGCGATCAGCCGATCCGCGTCCTCGATCACCCGCACCTCTCCCGAGAGCCGCGCGGGCGGCTCGGGCATCTCGCCCCGCGACAGGGAGTAGTTCTTCACCTTGCCCAGCGTGTGGAACGAGGCCACGAGCGGCACGCCCCAGATCTCTCGGGTGCTCCGGCCGACCCAGCCGGACAGCCAGTAGTGCGTGTGGACCAGGTCGTAGCTGGCTCCCTCGGTCCGGACGTGCCGGAGCACCCCGCCCAGGAACTCGGGCAGGTAGCGGGGGAGATCCTCCTTCGGCATCGGCGCTCGCGGGCCCGCCTGGACCTCGATCACCCGCGACCCCCCGCCGAGGTCGCGGACCGCCGACCCGGCGTCGGAGCGAGCCCGGGTGAAGACGTCGACCTCAAGGCCCGCCGCCGACACGCGCTCGGCGGCCCGGCGGATGAACACGTTCATCCCTCCCGAGTCGCCCGTCCCCGGCTGGTCTAGAGGCGAAGTGTGCAGGCTCACGACCGCGACGCGTGGCCGGAGACCAGGGGAGGTCGGAGGAGGCATCACGACGATGGTACGGCAGGCCCGTCGGAACGGGGCGGTGGGGGTCGCGCGTCGGCGTCTAGGGACGCGACGTCCGCAGCCGGAAGTCTGCCACCACCTCGCCCACCGGGTCGCCGCCGCCGAGCACCGGGCGTCGAGCGACCGGCGCCAGGCGCCCAAGCTGCTCGTCCGAGATCGCGCCGAGCTGTGCCAGGGCGTGGATCAGCGCCGGCCCCGATGCCCGTTCGCCCCCGTCCTCGATCCGGACCGCGACGCCGATCCCCTCATCGACGATCGCGGCGCAGTGCAGGGCCTCTGCCCCCACCTTGGACACCACGCCGGGGACCTCCGCCATCAGCAGCGTGTCGCTCCGGCCGCTGCCGGCGACCAGGTACGGGTGCGAGCGCATCGCGGCCACGGCTCGGGCCGCGGTCGAGGCGTATCGACCCATCCGCTCGGGCCTGGCCAGGCGGGCGAACAGGGTGGCCATCGCGCGGAGCGGGACACCGTGGACGGGCGCCCCACACCCGTCCACGCCGACGACCGGCCGCCGGAACCCGGTGGCCGTCCTGACGGCTCCCGAGATCTCGCGCTGCAGCGGATGTTCCGGGGACAGGTAGGTGGGAAGCGCCCACCCCGATCGGAGACTCGCCACGAGCATCCCGGCGTGCTTGCCCGAGCAGTTGTGCTGGAGCCGCGTGGGTCGCGCGACGCGCCTGGCCTCGGTCGTCGACAGCGGGAAGGCCGGAGGACAGCCGAGTGCCGAGACCGGCACCCCGCCCCGCCGCAGGAGCCGTCGAACGGCGGCCCGATGAACCGGCTCGGCGTTGTGCGAGGCGCACATGATCGCGATCAGATCCTCCGGAAGATCCTCGCCCATCCGTCGGAGGGAGACCGCGGCCTGCAGCGGTTTCGTCGCCGAACGCGAGAAGAGGAGGCGGTCGGGGTCGCCCAGCCGGGCGAGCAGACGGCCGTCCGCGTCGCAGACCGCGACGTGTCCCGCGTGGACGCTCTCGATCACCCCGGAGCGGGTCACCCGGACGAGCGGGACGGCCGACGCCATGGCCGACAGCCTAGGCGGAGCCGACGTCCGGCGCGGACCGAGGGCTCAGCCCGCCTGACCGAGCGCGCGGGCGAACGCCTCGTCGTCGGTCGGGGGGTCCTCCTCGATCATCTGCACGAAGACGCGCGCCACATCCGGATCCCATTGGGTTCCCGCCCCTTGGCGGATCTCGGCGAGCGCGCGCTCGATCCCCATCGACCGGCGATAGGGGCGGTCGCTCGTCATCGCATCGAACGAGTCGGCGACGGCGAACACGCGTGCAGCGAGCGGGATCTCCCCGCCCTTCAGACCGTCCGGGTACCCGCTTCCGTCGAACCGCTCGTGGTGGTGGCGGATCATCTCGACCGCGCCGGACAGGAAGGCGATGGGGGCCACGATCTCGGCCCCGATGACCGGGTGGGTGCGCATCACGACCCACTCATCTGCTGAGAGCGGCCCGTCCTTGCCCAAGATGTGCTCCGGGATGCCGACCTTGCCGATGTCGTGCAGGAAGAACCCGTATCCGGTGGACGGCTCCTCGCTCAACTCCGGGTCGATGCGCCGAGCGAGCGCGAGCCCGTACGCTTGCGTCCGGTCCAGGTGGCCTCGCGTCGTCTGGTCCTTGGCCTCGATCACGGTCGCGAGGCTCTTCATCGTGGCGAGGTAGGTCTCCTGCAGGCTCGCCAGTACCTGTTCGAGCTCGGCGCTCCTGGCCCGCTCGAGCTGGTAGAGGTCGCCGAGCTCGCGCGCGAACACGATCAGCTGCTCGTGGACGGTCGGCATCTCGGGGTCCTCGGGGATCCCGCGCGTCGGTCCGAGGGACGTGGGCTCGCTCATGGGGAGGGGTCGCACCATAACGCACCGGAGCGCTCGGACCGCGGAGGCGGGCCCGACGGGCTCTCGCCCCCGGCGCCTCCCGCGGTCCGGCTAGGACAGGACCAGCGTGGGGTCGTCGCGATAGCGGCGCTTCAATTCGCCCTGGAGGACGTCCAGAGCGCGGATGACCTCGAGCCGTGCGGCCGAGACCCCGCGCTCCTCGCTCGCGAGGCGATCGACCACCTCGGCGAGCTGCGCATCGTCCAGCGCCTGCGGATCCGACAGGCTCGCATCGGCCACCAGACGTTCTACCCGGCGGCGCGCCAGGAGCATCTCCTGCTCGGGGATGCCGACCTTCACCGCCTCGCCGCGCGAGAGACCCTGAGGCTCGGCGGACAAGATCTGGCCAAGGCGCTCGACGAGCGTCCCCTCTTGGGGGCTCCCGCCACGGCGCTCGACCTCGGCGCGCAAGATCTCGGCCCGCCCCTGCACGAGGCGGCGTAGCAGCGAGAGGTACTCGCGCTCAGCCATGCAGTCGTCACGGCGGGTCCGGAGCTCGTCGAGCGGGAGCGAGTCGAGGGCCTGGAGGAAGTCCGGCCGTCCGATCCGGTCGAGGCGGCGATGGCCGCCGTGTTCGCTCATCCGCGCAGCATCGTACCCGGCCGGTGCGCCGGACCGTCTCAGCAGACCGCGCGCAGCATCAGGTACGGGTTCACGGCTGCCCCGCCGCCGGGGTGCCACTCGAAGTGGAGATGGTTCGTGTTCCCCGCGTTGCCGGTGCTGCCGTTGTAGCCGATCACCGTGCCAGCGCCGACGCTCCCGCCCGCCCCGCTGTAGCTCGAGAGGTGCGCGTAGAAGGAATACCCCCCCGAGCCATACACGTAAGCCTGGAGCCCGCCCGACGAGCTGGAGCTGTACGAGACCGTCCCTGGGTGGGCGGCGACGATCGGCACGCCGAAGGGGGCGATGAGGTCGATCCCCTGATGGCTGTGTCCGACCCTCGGCCAGCCGAACGAGTCGACGAACGAGTTCGGACCGGCGACCGGGCAGACCTGGATCGAGCCGTCGGGGTTGGGCGTCTGGCCGATGATCGTCAGCGCCTTCTGCGCCTGGAGCTCCTCGCGATACTTGGCGGTGAGCTCGGCCACCCGGTCGCTGACCCGCTCGAACGCCTCGTCGATCCTTGCCTGCGCCGCCGCCAGGCGCTCGGCCTCGGCGATCTGCTGCTCCTCGAGCGCGAGCAGTTCCTCTCGCTCGCGGCGGAGCTCCTCCTGCGCGACCTCCTGCTCGAGGACCAGGTCCACGTCATCCTGCGCGACCTGACCGAGGAACTCCAGGCGGTCCGAGAAGTCGGTGAACGAGCCCGACGACAGGAGCAGGTCGATGGTGCTCGCCGGGCCGCTGGTGAACGCGATCACCGCGCGCCTGGTGAGCCGCGCCTCGATCTTGCCCACGCGTTCCTCGAGCCCGCGGATGCGGCTACGCGTCTCGAGGATCTGACCCTTCGTCGCATCGAGGGCGATCGTGGCCTCGTGCCACTCGGCCGTGATCGCGTCGAGCTCCTCCTGGACCTCGGCGAGCTCGGCCTTGGCCGCATCGAGCTGATCCTTCGTGTCGGCGAGCGCCGTCGGGACGCCGAACGCGCCGGCCGCCAGGGCCAGTGCGAGGAAGGATCGGAGCATGGTCCTGCGAGCGGTCGTGTGGCCTCCTCACGTGGTCGGCCGCGTCTCAGGCGCCCGGCAGGGTACCGAAAGCCCAGCTCGACGGGCAAACCGGGGTTCCCGGTCGGGACAACCCCCGGGCGGACGCCCGCGTCATGCCTCCTGGCCGCGCATCGCCTCGATCAAGATGTCGGCCACCTCTGGCCGGCTGAACTCGATCGGCGGGCGCTCGCCGCCGCGGAGCATCTCGCGAACCTTCGTGCCGGAGAGCGAGACCCGTGTCTCCTCGCCGTGGGGACAGGTCTTGGGGCTCGCCATCCCCTCGCACGCGTCGCACCAGAACGAGTGCTCGAACATCAACGGGGTGATGCCGAGCTCGCCCGGCTCGAACTCCTCGAAGATCTTCTGGGCGTCGTAGGTGCCGTAGTAGGTGCCGACGCCGGCGTGGTCGCGCCCGACGATGAAATGGGTGCAGCCGTAGTTCTTCCGGCAGATCGCGTGCCAGATCGCCTCCTTGGGACCCGCGTAGCGCATCGCCGCCGGGAAGACCGACACCATCGCGCGATCCTTCGGGTAGTAGCCCTCGAACAGCGCCTCGTAGCAGCGCATCCGCACGTCCGCGGGGACGTCATCGCCCTTCGTGGCGCCGACCAGCGGGTGGACGAGCAGGCCGTCCACGATCTCGAGCGCGCACTTCTGGATGTACTCGTGAGCGCGGTGGATCGGGTTGCGGGTCTGGAAGCCGACCACCGTGCGCCAGCCGCGCTCGGCGAAGGCGGCGCGGGTCTGCGCGGGGGTGAGGCGATAGGCCACGAAGTCGTCGTGCTCGGGCAGGCCGAGCGCGCGGACCGGCCCCGCCAGGCAGTAGTCGCCAGCCGCGTGCAGCGCGGCGACGCCTGGGTGCTCGAGGTCCTCGGTCAGGAAGACGCCCAGGGCCTCCTTCTGCCGATCGCGACGGAAGACCTCGCTCACGCCGACGATCGCGAGCGGCGCCGCACCCTCCGCGGGAAGGAGCGCGACCTCGTCCGCGCCCCCGATGCGCTTCACGTCGTCGTCGGTGAGCGACAGGGTGACCGGGATCGACCAGGGCAGCCCGCTCTCGAGGTGCATCGTCTCCAGGATCAGCTGGTGGTCCTTCTCACCCTGGAAGCCGGTGAGGGGCGACAGCGCGCCGACCGTGAGCATCTCCAGGTCGGAGAGCTCTCGGGGGTTCACGACGAGCTTCGGGAGGTTCCCGGCCCGCTGGGCCTCGGACCCGCGCTCGGCCTCCGGGATCAGCAGGTCGATGAGGGTGCCGCCGTGCGGCGCGATCGTCTGGTGCTCGGACATGGTCGGATGGGCCTTTCGATCGGAGAGACCCAGCATAACGGGGGCCCGACCACCTCCCCCGGTCCGGCGCTATGCTGCCCCGGTCCCCCGACGGCGAGGCGCGATCTGCCCGACACCCTGCTCTCCGACGAGCACCTCCGCTCGCTGAACGATCGCTTCGGGTCCGCGGACCCGCGCGAGATCGTCCGCTGGGCGCTCCTTCACTCCGGCCTCCAGCGGATCGCGATCGCCTCCGCCTTCCAGGCGGAGGGCACGTGCGTGATCCACATGGCGACCGCGATCCGACCGGACGTCCCGATCCTGTTCCTGAACACGGGGTTCCACTTCGCCGAGACCCTGGCGTTCAAGGAGCAGCTGACCGAGCGGTTGGGCCTGAACGTGGTCGAGCTCGTAGGCGCGCACACCGTCGAGTCCCAGACCGAGGAGCTCGGACCTCGACTGTACGAGCGCGATCCGGACCGCTGCTGCCACATCAACAAGGTCGAGCCGATGCTCGAGGCGCTCAGGGGCCTCGACGCGTGGGTGACCGCGTTCCGGCGCGACTCCTCGCCGACGCGCGCGAACGCGCCGATCGTCGACCGCTACGAGCTCGAGCCCGGTCGGTTCATCGTGAAGGTCAACCCGGTCGCGACCTGGGCACGTCGAGACGCCTGGGCGTACCTACGCGAGAACGACCTGCCGCACAACCCGCTGTACGACCTCGGCTACGCTTCGATCGGCTGCGCACCGTGCACCCGCCTGCAACTACCGGGCGAGCCCGAACGCGCGGGCCGATGGGCGGGTCTGTCCAAGTGGGAGTGCGGGATCCACGAGCGCGAGTCGCGCTCGAACCCGGCGCCTTAGGCGACGACCCAGAGCGCCTCGGGGGCGAGCCCGACCTCCAACCGCCGATGGTCCCCGAGCGAGTCCCCGTCGACCTGCACCGGGAATGGCTTGGTCGAGGTGACGAGCACGTGCCGCGCATCGTGCACGTAGTCGATGTCCTTGCTGTGCACGTGCCGCGCGGACCCGAACACCTGCCAGGCCACCCTCGGGATCGCGCGGCGCGGGAGCTTGCGGACCGAAACGACGTCCAGGCCCCCCTCGAACGAAGCGTCCGGCGTCATCCGGATCGGACGGTCCTTGTAGTAGGTGTATGGGTCGGTGCGCCCCACCATCACCGAGAGCGCCGGCACCGTCTCCCCGTCGTCGACCCGCACCTCGAGATCGGCCGAGCGCCCCGCGTAGCCCACCAGCAGCTCCCAGGCGACGGCACGGAACGCCGCTCGGTCGAACTTCGCCTTCGTGGCGGGGAACTTCTTGTCCATGCGCTTCATCGCGGCGGCATCGACGCCGGCGCCGCAGTTCACCGCGAAGTACCGGCCGTCCGCGGTGCCGAGCGAGAGCTTGAAGGCTTCGTCGTCCAGGGCCTTGGCGATCAGCACGCCCGTGGCCTCGACGGGGTCGAGCGGCAGACCGAGGGCGCGCACGAGGATGTTCGTTGCGCCCCCGGGCAAGATCCCGAGCGCGGTGGGCGTGCCGGCCAGCGCGTTCACGACCTCGTTGATCGTCCCGTCGCCCGAGAACACCACGACCAGGTCGACGCCGTCGGCCGCCGCCTGCGCCGCGAGCTCGGAGGCGTGACCCCGCTCCTTCGTCTCGGCGACCTCGAGCCGGAAATCGGCGGACAGCGCCTTCTCGATCACGGCCAGGACCGGCTTGGAGAAGGTCCGGGCGACGGGATTCACGACGAGGAGGAGTCGCTGGAAGCGCATCGGGCACCGCGAAGTATGTCAGGAAGCGCCGCGGCGGGCAGAGCCCCCGGAGACCGGGGGAAGCAGGGCGACCTCCTGACCCCCGGCCAGGGGCGTGGAGGGCCCCGCGCGCTCGCCGTCCACGATGACCGAGCCGGCGCGGGCCACGCGCTCGAACCGCTCGCCGTACCGGGCCGAGAGCGCGTCCACGACCTCGGCCACGCTGGATCCCTCGGCCTCCACCTGGCTCGAACCGGCGAGCTCACGGAGGGCGGCGAACAGTCGGACCCGGACCAGCGTCATCGCAGGTCAAGGCTATCGTCCCCGGTCACGACCCTGTACCCTCGGTGAGATCGTGGCACCGATCGTGTTGCTCACGGACCGCTCCCCCGAGGAGGTCCTTCCCGCGTCCGCCGGGCTCGTGCTCGACCTCAAGACCGAGCACCTGTCGGCGGCCGCCGTGGGCGACGCGCTCCTGCTCGGCCCGCAGGTGGTGCTCGTGGATGCGGCCGAGAACCCCGGGCAGGGCCACGCGGTGCTCCGGGCCCTGCGCGAGCGGCAACCGCGCACCCCGGTCCTCGTCGTGGTCGAACGTCGCGACCTGGAGCGCTTCCACTGGGAGGAGCTCGCCGACGACCTGCTGTACCCCGGCGCCCCCGAGGCCGAGATCCGGCTGCGGCTGGCGATGGCTCGGCGACGTTCGGGCGGCGGCGAGGGGTCCACGGTCCGACTGGGCCCGATCGCGCTCGATGTGGATGGGTACCGCGCGACCGTCGACGGCCGCCCGTTCGACCTCACGTTCAAGGAGTTCGAGCTGCTGCGGTTCCTCGCCGAGCGTCCCGGCCGGGTGTTCACGCGCCCCGCCCTGATGCGGGAGGTGTGGGGCTACGACTTCTACGGGGGGACGCGCACCGTCGACGTCCACGTCCGGCGGCTCCGGGCGAAGCTCGGCCCCGAGCACGAGGGCCTGATCGAGACGGTTCGAGGCGTCGGGTACCGCGCGGCCGACGTGTAGCGGTTTGGCGACCGGCAGAGCCTGGGTATCGTGGCAGTCATGGCTTCCCGGGGAGAGGTGCGACGGCTGGTCCGCGAGCTCGAGGACGCGGTCTCGGACGGCGTGACCCAGACGCGCGTCTTCCTCGCCTCACCGTCCGGCGTCCGACTACGCTCCCTGGTGGCCGCCGGTCTGGTGCTCACGACGCCGCTCATCCTGCGCCATCCCTTCTTCCGCACACCTCCCGGGCGCCTCGTGCAGGTCGTCGGCGGTGCCGCCCTGATCGCCAAGGCGGCCGACGCGCTGCGGGACTGGGACCCGACCCCCCGCCGCTCGGTCGCTCGGTAACGCAGAGTTAACGCACCCGAAACGTGTCCCCCACATCGCGGCCTCTACGCTTCTGCCAAACGATCGATCGAAGGGGGAGTTGAGGGATGACCACGCCGAAGGAGGTCCTGGCCCTGGCCAAGGAAGCGGGCGCCGAGATCGTGGATCTGCGGTTCTCGGACCTGCCGGGGCTCATGCAGCATTTCTCGATCCCCACGCACGAGCTCGAGGAGGCGAGCTTCCAGGACGGCCTGGGGTTCGACGGCTCGTCGATCCGAGGGTTCCAGGAGATCCAGGAGTCGGACATGCTCCTGGTCCCCGACCCGGACACCGCCTACCTCGACCCGTTCACCCGCCACACGACGCTCAACCTGCACTGCTTCGTGAAGGACCCGGTTACGGGCGAGATGTACTCGCGCGATCCTCGCTACATCGCGCGGAAGGCGGAGCTGTACCTGAAGCAGACCGGGATCGCGGACACGTCGTTCTGGGGTCCGGAGGCCGAGTTCTACATCTTCGACTCGGTGCGCTTCGACCAGAACCAGCACGAGGGCTACTACCACCTCGACGCCGTCGAAGGGGTGTGGAACTCGGGCCGCGAGCGCGAGCTCACCGGCGAGCCCAACCTCGGCTACAAGCCCCGGTACAAGGAGGGGTACTTCCCTCTGCCCCCGATGGACCACTACCAGGACCTGCGCAGCGAGATGGTCCTGAACCTGGAGAAGGTCGGCATGCGGATCGAGGTGCACCACCACGAGGTCGGCACGGCCGGCCAGGCCGAGATCGACATCCGCTACGGCACGCTGCTCGCGACCGCCGACAACGTCATGAAGTACAAGTACGTGGTCAAGAACACGGCCCGCCAGGCCGGCAAGACCGTCACGTTCATGCCCAAGCCGATCTTCATGGACAACGGCTCCGGCATGCACACGCACCAGAGCCTGTGGCGCAACGACGAGAACCTGTTCTGGGACGAGGTCGGCTACGCGGGCATCAGCGACATGGCCCGCTGGTACATCGGAGGCCTCCTTGCCCACGCGCCCAGCCTGTTGGCGTTCACGAACCCCACCACGAACTCGTACCGACGGCTCGTCCCTGGCTACGAGGCGCCGATCAACCTCGTGTACTCGCAGCGCAACCGCAGCGCGTGCGTCCGGATCCCGATGTTCTACAAGAGCCCTGCCGCCAAGCGGCTGGAGTTCCGGACGCCGGACCCCTCGTGCAACCCGTACCTGGCGTTCGCGGCGATGCTGATGGCGGGCCTGGACGGGGTCAAGAACAAGACCGAGCCGCCCGAGCCGATGGACAAGGACCTCTACGACCTGCCGCCCGAGGAGAAGGCGATGGTCAAGCAGGTGCCGGGCTCGCTCGAGGAGGTCCTCGACAACCTCGAGGCCGACCACCAGTGGCTGCTCGAGGGCGGCGTCTTCACCCAGGACGTCATCGACACCTGGATCGAGTACAAGCGCCTGCACGAGCTCGACGCGGTTCGCCTGCGCCCGCACCCGCACGAGTTCGAGCTCTACTTCGACCTGTAAGGGTCCGAGCGCCCCGCGGCGAGGGCCGGCCCCACGGGCCGGCCCTCGGGCTCCTCCCGTAGCCTTCGGCCATGCCGACACGCGTGATCCGGGCGACCCGCGCGATCTCGCCGGCGGCCACGCTGGGACCACTGCTCCGGGGGAGGGCGGACCCGACGATGCGGCTCGAGCCCGGCGAGGTGGTTCGGGCCTCGCGGACCCCGGACGGACCGGTCGCGATGCGCGTTTCGCGGGCCGAGGGCGGCGTCGAGGTCGAGGCCTTCGGGGCCGGTGCGGCGTGGCTGCTCGAGCGGGCCGAGGCGTGGTGCGGAGCGCTCGATGACGATTCGCCGTTCGATCCGGCGCCGGGACTCGTCCGCGACCTCTGGCGGCGACATCGCGGTATGCGGATCCCGCGCACCGGCCTGGTCGCCGAGCGACTGATCCCGGTGATCCTGGAGCAGAAGGTCACGGGCATGGAGGCCCGGCGCGCCTACCGCCGCCTGGCGCTCGCCCTCGGCGAGCCGGCTCCGGGACCGTTCGGCCTCACGCTCCCGCCGGAGCCCGGCCGGGTGGCCGCGCTCCCGTACCACGCGTTCCATCCGTTCGGCGTCGAGCGTCGCCGGGCCGAGGTGCTCCGCGCCGCATGCACGAAGGCCGCCTGGCTCGACGACGCGGAACGGCTGCCGCTCGAGGAGGCCGAGGCCAGGATCGGCTCGCTCCACGGGATCGGCCCGTGGAGCGTGGCCGAGGTCGCGCGCATCGCCCTCGGGGACGCCGACGCGGTGTCGATCGGCGACTTCCACCTGAGGCACATCGTCGCCTGGGCGCTGGCCCGCGAGCCTCGCGGCACCGACGAGCGCATGCTCGAGCTCCTCGAGCCCTTCCGCCCGCACCGCGGCCGCGTGCAGCGCCTGCTCGAGGCGAGCGGGATCCGGGAGCCGGCGTTCGGCCCTCGGATGGAGGCTCGCGGGATCGGCGGGCTCTAGGCAGCCGCGCCTTCGAGCTGACTCGTGCAGCTCGGGCAGCGGGTGGCGTCGAGCGGGATGTCCGACGCACAGAACGGACACGCCTTCATCGTCGCCTCTTCCTCCCGGCGCAACCGGTTGTACGCCTTCACCACGAGGAACAGCACGAAGCCCACCACGATGAACGAGAACACGACGTTCAGGAAGTTCCCGTAGGTGATCTTCGCGTCACCGATGTCGATCGCGAGCGAGGAGAAGTCGGGCTGGCCGAAGATGGCGGCGATGATCGGCGTGATGATGTCGGCGACGACCGAATCCACCACCGTCTTGAACGCGAGGGCGAGGATCAACCCCACCGCGATCTCCACCAGGTTCCCCTTCATGAGGAACGCCTTGAACTCCTTCAACATGGCTCCTCCTTCGTGCTCGAGGCGACCTCAACGCTAGGCGCGTTCCTCGACCGGAGCAAACGGCCCTGACCTAGCCAGAGAGCGATCGCTGGGCCATGGCGATGATCCGGGCGGCCGTCGTCCTGGGCACGAATCGGGTACTGAACGCCAGCGTCCGCCAGCGCGCACCCTGGACGGCGAAGGCCCTGCCGCGCTTCATCTGTCGGTAGCCCCACGCCGCGACCTCGGTGACGTCGGCGAGCTCGCGACCGGCGACCAGGCGGGGATCCTCCATCCGCGCCGCGCGCTGGAACCCCGTGCTCGTCGGCCCGGGGCACAGCGCGGTCACGTGGACCCCGGTGCCGCGGAGCTCCTCGGACAGGGCGATCGACAGGGAGAGCACGTACGCCTTGCTCGCGTAGTAGTCGGCCATCATCGGTCCCGGCTGGAAGGCCGCGTTCGACGAGAGGTTCACGATCCGACCCCATCCCCGCTGGATCATGCCGGGCAGGACGAGCCGGGTCAGGTGGGTGAGCGCGGCCATGTTGACCTGGAGCAGCTCCAGGATGCGTCGCTCGTCGCCCTCGACGAACGGTCCGAACCGGTTGAACCCCGCGCTGTTCACGAGCGCGTCCACGCGAACCCTCCGCGCCGTCAGCTCGCTCACCAGCTCGCGTGGGGCCGAGGGGCGCGCCAGGTCCAGCGGCAGGACGTGCGCCGTGACCGCGTGACGCACCTCGATCTCCTGCGCGAGCTCCTCCAGAACCGCGCCCGTCCGCGCCACGAGCGCGACGTCGAACCCATCGGCAGCGAAGAGCCGCGCGAACTCGCGGCCGAACCCGCTCGACGCGCCCGTGACCAGGGCCGTCCGACCGGTCATGATCCGACCTCCCGCGAGGAGCCGATCATCGGCTCGGACGGCGAACCGGAGGACACGAGCCTGCGTCCCATCTCACCCCTCCTCGTAGAAGACCCGCTCCATCGCCCGGCGGGCGCGGCGCGTGATCCTCCGGTAGTCCTCGAGGAACGTCTGCCGGGGGTACTCCTCGTATCCCAGCCGACGCGCGAGCGCGAGCTGCTCCTCGGGCGCCGGCGGGATCGACTCGGCATGGACCCGACGATCGACCTCCAATGCATCCTTCACGTCGGACAGGAACACGAACGCCTCGCCGAGCGCCAGGGCCACCGAGTCCTCGATCAGACGGACCTCCGCCAGGCGCTCGATCGCCTCGAGCGTCCTCCGGGTCCTTACCTCCGGGTGGCGGCCACCGAACCGCATCAGCGACAGCTCGACGGCGAACTGCACGTCCGCGAGCGAGCCGACGCCCAGCTTGAAGTGGAAGGCCGAGGCCTCGGCCGGCTTCACGCGCTCCCGCTCGATGCGCTCCCGCATCCGCCGGATCTCCGCCACGCGATCGACCGGCAGGTATCCGGGATAGGCGAAGTCCGCCGCGAACGAGCAGAACCGGCGCCCGAGCGCCTCGTCCCCGGCGACGGGGCGCGCGCGGGTGAGCGCCTGGAACTCCCACGTCTCCGCGTACCGCTCCCAGTACTCGAGGTAGGCCGCGAAGGACTTCGCGAGCGGCCCGCTCCGCCCTTCGGGCCGAAGGTCGGCGTCCGGCTCCCACCCGGCCTCCCGGATGCCCGCCAGCACCCGTTCGGCGAGCTCGGCCCCACGACGGAACCCCTCGGGGCCCTCACCCTCGTAGACGAAGACCACGTCCAGGTCCGAGGCGAAGTTCAGCTCCTGGGCTCCGAGCTTGCCCAGGCCGATCACGGCGAGCGGCAGGTCGGGGTCGGCCGCCTCGACGGCCTCGCGCACGACCCGATCCGCCACGTCGGCCAGCGCGAGCCCGGTCGCCTTCGGCTCGAGCTCGCGGCCCGCGTATCGGGCGGCCACGCTCGCGAGCGCCGCCTGCGGATCGAGCGCCGGCGCCCCCTCCTCGAGCGCGAGCACCCGGCCGGGGACCGTGGCCAGGAGGTCGGTCGCGAACGAGCTCGCCCCGACGACGTGCGCCAGCCGGCGGGCGACCGTCGGGTCGGTCGCGAGGATGTCGGCGATGCGCGGATCGGACGAGGCGGCTCCCATGATCCGCTCCAGGCGCACGAGCGACGCGTCGGGGTTGGCCGAGAGCGCGAGCGCCGGCGCCATGACCGGGAACACGTGGGCGAGCACCTTCCCCAGACGCGTCCCCGGATCCACCAGCCCGTGAAGGACCTCGTAGGCCGCCGCCGGTCGCTCGAAGCCCAGGCCCCCGAGGAGCTCCAGCGTCGCGGCGCGATCGACGCCGGGGCGGGGAGCGGCCGGGCCCGCGAACGCCTCCAGCAACGGGCGGTAGAACAGCCGCTCGTGCAGTCCACGGACCAATGTGGTCTGTCGCTCGTACTCGGCGGACAGCGCCTCCGGCCCGTCCAGCCCGAGCGAGCGAGCGAGGACGTCCTGCGCATGCCGGTTGGCGGGGAGCTCGTGCGTCTGCAGGTCACGGACGATCTGCAGACGGTGCTCGAGCGTCCGCAGGAACCGGTACGCGCCGGCGAGCGCCTCGGCGTCGTCGGGCGCCACGTACCCCTCGTCGGCAAGGGTCGCGAGCGCGCGGAGGGTGTTGGCCTCGCGCAGGCGCTCGTCGCGCCGGCCGTGGACGATCTGGAGGAGCTGGACCGCGAACTCCACGTCGCGGATCCCGCCCCACCCGCGCTTGACCTCGGTGCCCGCCTTCCCCCGGGCCCGCACGTACTCCTCGAGGCGGACCTTCACCTGCCGGACCTCGTCGATCGCCTGCGGCGCCAGCTCGTCCGGATACACGAAGGGCGCGACCATCTCGACGAAGGCCACGCCGAGGTCCCGGTCGCCCGCCACGGGCCGCGCCTTGATCATCGCCTGGCGCTCCCAGGTCGCGGCCTGCTCAGCGTAGTAGGCCCGCATCGCGCCGAGCGATCGGGAGAGCTCGCCGCCGCGCCCGCCCGGTCGCAGCGTCGGGTCGACGCGGAGCGCGATGCCCTCCGCCGTTGGCTCGGACAGCATCCCGATCGTCGCCGCGCAGGCGCGCTGGGCGGCGCCGTGATCCTCGGACCCGCCCCCGGCGTGGACGAACACCACGTCCACGTCCGAGGCGTAGTTGAGCTCCCGTCCGCCGAGCTTGCCGAGCCCGATCACGGCGACGCCTCCGGCGGACGCGTGCGCGATCGCGACCTGGATACATGCCTCGGCGACGTTCGTGATCTCGCGGACGACCTCGTCGAGGGCAGCGCCGAGCAGGTCCCGAGCCGAGATCCGCAGCACCGCCCGACGCCGGAACCGTCGGAGCCCGATCTGGACGCCGAGTCGCTCGACATCGCCGCCCAGCTCCAGGTGGAGCTCGTCCCGCGAGCGCTCGTGCACGTCGGCGAGCGCCGCGGCCTCGGACGGGTTCGCGACCAGGAAGTCGGTGGCGGCCGTCGAGAACCCGAGGAGGCGGACCGCCATCGGCAGGACGTCATCGCGCGCGAGCACCGCGCGAGCGCCCGGATCCTCGCCCACCCGCGAGAGCGCGATCCGGGCGAGCTCGGGATCGGGCGCCGTCGCGAGCGTCCGGCCGAGCACCTCCGGCGAGAGGTCGGCCATGGCGCAACGGTACCGGGCATCGTTTACACGCGCGTAACGGCGTCGGCGGCGCGCTCGGATACCCTGCGGCCATGACCCTTCCCGACGAATCCGAGTACGTCCTGCGCACGATCGAGGAGCGCGGGATCCGCTACATCCGCCTGTGGTTCACAGACGTCCTGGGGTTCCTGAAGTCGTTCACGATCACCTCGCAGGAGCTCGAGGGTGCCTTCGCCGAGGGCATGGGGTTCGACGGCTCCTCGATCGACGGGTTCAGCCGGATCCAGGAGTCCGACATGGTCGCCGTGCCCGATCCGTCCACCTTCCAGCTGATCCCGTGGAAGACCGAGGCGCAGGTCGCCCGGATGTTCTGCGACGTCCTCAACCCCGACGGCACGCCCTTCGACGGCGATCCCCGGTACGTGCTGAAGCGCCAGCTGCGGCGTGCGGCCGATCTCGGCTTCACCTTCTACGTGGGCCCGGAGCTCGAGTACTTCTACTTCCGCTCGGCCCAGGACCCATCGTTCCTGGACCAGGGAGGGTACTTCGACGAGACACCCCTGGACGTCGCGACCGACTGGCGCAAACGGACCGTCGCCTACCTCGAGGCGATGGGGATCCCGGTCGAGTACGTGCACCACGAGGTGGCCCCCAGCCAGCACGAGATCGACCTGCGCTACGCGGACGCGCTCACGATGGCCGACAACGTGATGGCGTACCGGCTCACCGTGAAAGAGGTGGCGGAGGAGTTCGGGATCTACGCGACCTTCATGCCCAAGCCCGTGATGGGCGTGAACGGCAGCGGCATGCACACGCACCAGTCCCTGTTCACGGGCGACCGCAACGCGTTCTTCGAGCAGGGCGACGAGTACCACCTGTCGAAGACCGCGAAGCACTACATCGCGGGCATCCTCGCCGCCGCTCCCGAGATCACCCTGGTCACCAACCAGTGGGTCAACTCGTACAAGCGGCTGGTGCCCGGCTACGAGGCGCCGGTGTACGTGTGCTGGGCTCGACGGAACCGCTCGGCGCTCGTGCGCGTGCCGCAGTACAAGCCCGGCAAGGAGGAGGCGACCCGGATCGAGTACCGCTCGCCGGATCCCGCGTGCAACCCGTACCTCGCGTTCGCGGCCATGCTCGGTGCGGGGATGGCGGGCATCGAGCAGGAGCTCGACCTGCCGCCCGAGGCCTCGAACAACATCTACGAGATGGACGAAGAGGCGCGGCGCGCCGCCGGGATCCGCTCGCTCCCTGCCGACCTGCACGAGGCGATCGAGTTGGCGGACGGCTCGAAGGTCCTCCGCGACTCGCTCGGGGACCACGTCCACGAGTTCCTGCTCCGCAACAAGCGGGAGGAGTGGGACGCGTACAAGTCCTACGTCTCGCCGTACGAACTGGAGCGCTACCTGCCGATCCTGTAGCCGTCGCGACGGGTTGCGCCTCAACGCCGGCGCCACCTAAGGTGGCGTGGCGATGACCGATCCGGACCAGGAGGGCACTCGGGCCCTCGAGGAGGCAGCGCGCCGACGCGCCGATCTGCATCGGGCGCTGATCGAGGTCGAGCACGCGATCTCGAGCCCGGCGATCGGGCGGGAGGCCGACTGGGCCAAGCAGGTCCTCTTGCAGCTGGAGGACCTCGGCCGGACCATCGACGAGCACATCGAGGTCGCGGAGCGTCCCGAGGGCCTGTACGACGAGATCACGCAGAAGGCGCCGCGCCTGTCGCACAAGATCGAGCGCCTGCGCGCGGAGCATCCCGAGATGCGTGAGAGCACGGCCCAGACCATCGCGAAGCTGCGGTCGAGTGGCATCGGCGATTCCTGGCCCCTCGAGCAAGCACGCGACGACCTCCAGCGCCTGCTGGGCAAGATCGTCCACCACCGCCAGCTCGGGGCCGACCTGGTCTGGGAGGCGTACAACCTCGACATCGGCGGGATCGAGTAGCCCCGATCCGCCGCCCGGTCAGCTCCACCTCGCCCCGCTAGGCTTGCGCGCGTGCGGATCGCGCTCGCGCAGGTCGACACCACGGTCGGCGACCTCGACGGCAACGTCGAGCTGTTGACGGCCTGGGCGGCCCGCGCCACCGAGGCCGCGTCCGACGTCGTCGTCTTCCCCGAGCTCGCGATCACGGGTTATCCGCCCGAGGATCTCGTGCTCCGGCCGGGGTTCGTCGCCGACAACCTCGAGGCCCTCGATGCCCTCGCCGAGCGCACGGCCGGCGGCTGCTCGATCGTCGTTGGGTTCGTCGACCGGACCGATCGCGGGATCCACAACGCCGCGGCGCTGCTCGGCAACGGCGAAGTGGTCGCCCGCTACCACAAGGTCAAGCTGCCGAACTACGGCGTGTTCGACGAGGCTCGCACGTTCGCCCCAGGCGACGCCGCCTGCGCGATCCGCATCGCGGGCTCCGAGCTCGGGATCTCGATCTGCGAGGACGCCTGGGCGGCGGGCCCGCCGTTCGACGGGTACGCCGAGCGCCGGACCCCCGCGATCCTCAACATCAACGGCTCGCCCTTCCATCGCGGGAAGGCGGGCGAGCGCCTGGACATCTGCAGAGAGCGCGCCCTCGAGACCGGTGCGTGGATCGTGTACGTGAACGCCGTAGGCGGGCAGGACGAGCTCGTGTTCGACGGCGGCAGCCTCGTCGTGCGCCCGGATGGGACGCTCGCGCACCACGCGGCGCTGTTCGAGGAGGATCTGCTCGTCGTCGACCTCGAGGGCGAGCTGTCGAGCGCACCCGACCGACCCGGGTGGCCGGACGAGGTCGAGCAGGTCTACCGCGGACTCGTGCTCGGCGTGCGCGACTACGCGCGCAAGAACGGCTTCTCGCAGGTGGTGCTGGGGCTCTCGGGCGGGGTCGATTCATCGCTGGTGGCCACCCTCGCCGTCGACGCGCTGGGACCCGATGCGGTACGGGCGCTCGCGATGCCCTCGCGCTACTCATCGGCCGCGTCGCTCGAGGACGCGGGCGAGGTCGCGACTCGCCTGGGGATCGCGCTCGACACCGTCCCGATCGATGACGTCTTCTCCTCGTACCTTGACACCCTCTCCCCGATGTTCGAGGGGACGGTGCCCGGCACCGCGGAGGAGAACCTGCAGGCGCGGGTCCGCGGCAACCTGCTGATGGCGCTCTCGAACCGGTTCGGCTCGCTGGTGCTCGCGACGGGGAACAAGAGCGAGTACGCGGTCGGCTACGCGACCCTGTACGGGGACATGGCCGGCGGCTTCGCACCGATCAAGGACGTGCCGAAGACGCTCGTGTACGAGCTCGTGCGCTGGCGGAACTCGACCGGCCCCAGCGAGCCGGTGCCACAGGCGGTGATCGACAAGGCCCCGACGGCCGAGCTGCGGCCGAACCAGCGGGATACCGACTCGCTCCCGCCGTACGAGGTGCTCGATCCGATCCTCGCGGCGTACGTCGAGGACGATCGCTCACCCGAGGAGATCGTCGACCTGGGCTTCGACCCGGGGATGGTGGACCGCGTGACCGCGATGGTCGATCGGGCCGAGTACAAGCGTCGCCAGGCGGCGCCGGGGATCAAGATCACGCCGAAGGCGTTCGGGCGAGACCGCCGTCTGCCGATCACGAACCGCTACCGCCCGGGGGGCCGAGCGACCAGGTCACGCTCACACTGACCTGGGACTCGAGCGTCGGCGGCAGGACCTGGGTGGCCGCGCCGCCGGCCGAGTCGTTCTCCGCATACACGATGGGCGGGGTGGCGCTCGACGAGAGCTCGGTGATCGTGACCACGGCGCCGAGCCCGGCACCGCCGGCGGTCGCGAGGAGCTCCGCCTTCCGACGGGCGTCGGCGACGGCTTCGGTGAGCGCATCATCGGCGGCGGGGTTCGACTCGGACATCCGGAACGTGATGCCCGACGTCAGGTTCGCCCCGGCGTCCACGGCGAGGTCGATGATCGTCCCGACCCGCTCGAGGTCGCGGACGGTCACCGTCAGCTGGTTCTCCGCGGTGAACCCGGTGACCACCTGACCGTCCCCGGTCCAGCGCGGCCACAGGCTCAGCGTCGCGGTCGCCAGTTGATCCTCATCGAGTCCGGCATCGAGCAGCGCGAGGATCACGTCCGACATCTGCGTGGCGTTCTCACCCATGGCCTCGTCCGCGGTCTCGGCGTCGGTGTGGACGCCGAGGGTGACGAGCGCCTCGTCCGGCGCCGAGCGGACGATCGCCACGCCGGTCGTGGTGACCGTTCGCTCGGATGGGTCCTGCTCCGAGGATGGAGAGGGCTCCTGCGCGATCGAGGGAAGCGTCATCGCTGCGGCGAGGCCGAGGATCAGTCCGGCGACACCCCACTTCAGGCGGTTCTTCATGGCGGGCACCTTCCGTCTGGGTTCCACGGCCTGGGACGCCGTGCGGGTCGCGGAGGGTTCCCGCTTTAGACTCCACACCTGCGGGCCGGTAGCTCAGCCTGGTTAGAGCAGGGGGCTTTTAACCCTCGTGTCGCGGGTTCGAATCCTGCCCGGCCCACCTGGCCGCGTCAGTGGTCGTCGTTAGGGTCGGCCCGGATGCACGGAGCGTTGCTGCACGGCCCACGGGGCATCCGGCTTCGCACCGCGGTCCCCGAGACCCGGCGCGAGCGTCGGCGCGGACTCCTCGGACGTGACCGCCTCGACCCCGACGAGGGGATGCTGTTCCCGGGTGCGCGGTCGATCCACACGTTCGGGATGCGGTTCGAGATCACGGTGGTGTTGCTCGGCGTCGATCTACGGGTTCGCGGGGCGCTGCGGCTTCGACCCAACCGGCTCCTGGTACCTCGCCCGGGCACGCGACACGTGCTGGAATGCGCCGCCGACGTCGACCTTCGGCCGGGCGACCGCTTGAGGCTCGCGCCGGCCGGTCGGGGAAGCCCTCGAGCGCGGGTGAGGCGTCGAGCGGCCGGACGCTATACTTCCCGCCGCTGTCCCCGGCGGCGGAGGGCCCCCATCGTCTAGTGGCCTAGGATTTCGCCCTTTCAAGGCGGCGACACGGGTTCGAATCCCGTTGGGGGCACGTACCATGGAGTACCACGCGCCCGTAGAGGAGTCTGGCCGTCCTCACCGCCCTGTCAAGGCGGAGATCGCCGGATCGAAGCCGGTCGGGCGCGCGGACACGGACCGACGGCGGGTCGGCAACGACCCGCCGTCGGTCGTTCGGCCAGGTAGCTCAGTTGGCAGAGCACGCGGCTGAAAACCGCGGTGTCGGCAGTTCGAATCTGCCCCTGGCCACCGCCATCGGTGACGCTGCGGAGCCGTCGCCCCGATCGCCTAGTTGAGGCCCTCGTGCGCTCGTAGCTCGGCCGCCCGCGTCAAGACCGCCTGGTACAGCTCTGCCGACCTGGGGAACCGCTGCTCGGCCAGGGCCCGGATCGCATCGTGCAGGTCGCGAGCGCTGTGGTCGTCGTCCATCTCGTCCCACGTCATGAGGTGGGACAGACCGCCGTAGTCCAGCTCGAGGATCGAGTTGACGTCGAACAGCGAGATCCACTGGTGCAGCTCCACGATCAGATCGGCGATCGGGCCGAGCTCCGAGCGGCGGAGCGGCGGAACGACCTCCTCGGCCCGGACCAACGCGCGCCGGGTCGCGGTCAGGTACGAGAGCCGGTGGTGGCCCTCGTGCTCGAGCAGCCGACGCTCGTGGTCATCGAAGAGCACGAACCACCGCACGGGCACGTGCCACGGACTGTGCATGATCGCGGAGATCTGGTTGGGATCGCGCCGACGCATCCGCCGGAGCTCCCTCCGGGCCCTTCGAACGTGCTCGTCGCTGACGAACATCGATGGGTCGTCGAAGGTCGAGGCCTTGCGGAAGGAGATGATCGCGGCCAGCACCCGCAGCCGCGTCCGCCACGGACACACGTAGTAGGCGCCGTCGACGACCTTCACGTACGCGCCGTCCTCACCGCCGGGGGTCAGCATGCCGTGCCCCTCCGAGGTAACCGCCTGACGGTGACGCTGTCCGCTCAGGCGCAGCGCCCCGTCGACGATGTGCCGCTCCCAATGCGCCTGCTCATCCGGCGGGAACGCCTCGAGCGGCTGGTACACGCGGAGCTCGGCCGACGGGACCATGGGGCGCGAGTGTATATGCTTCCCGCTCGCTCCCGTCCGCCGAGGTCACGACGCCCATGAGCAGCGAGAACGCGATACCGATGGTTCGGCTGCTCGCTCCCGACGGCTCCGCCGTCGGCGACACCGAGATCGGCCTCTCCGACGATCAGCTCCGCGAGCTCCTCCGGCTCATGATCCGCGCCCGCCGGCTGGACCGCGAGTGCTGGGCGCTGCAACGCCAGGGCGAGCTGACCGTCTACCCGCCGTTCGAGGGTCAGGAGGCAGCCCAGGTAGGGAGCGCGTTCGCGCTCGGGCCGCAGGACTTCGCCTTCCCATCGTTCCGCGAGCTCGCCGCGGCGGTGGTCCGAGGCGTGGACGTGGTCGAGTACCTGCAGTACCACCGCGGCACCTGGCACGGCGGACCGTACGACCCGTACGCGAGCGGGTTCGCGCCGATCTGCGTTCCGGTCGCGACGCAGATCGTGCACGCGGTCGGCTGGGCGATGGGCGCGAGGCTCGACGGCATGCCGGCGTGCGCGCTCGCCTACTTCGGCGACGGGTCGGCCTCCGAGGGCGACTTCCACGAGGCCGCCAACATGGCGGCGGTCTTCGAGGCACCGGTCATCCTGTTCTGCCAGAACAACGGATGGGCGATCTCCGTGCCCGCGCGGGAGCAGTACGTCGCGCCGATCGCCGCGCGGGCGGCGGGCTACGGGTTCCCCGGCGTGCGGGTCGACGGGAACGATGTGCTGGCCGTGCTCTCGGTCACCCGCGAGGCGGCCGACCGCGCGCGCTCGGGCGGCGGGCCGACGCTGATCGAGGCGATGACCTATCGGATCGGCGCGCACTCGACGGCGGACGATGCCACCCGCTATCGGGACGACGCCGACGTCGACGCCTGGCGGGCGCGCGATCCGATCCTGCGCTACCGCGCATGGCTCCTGGGCCGCGGCACGGTGGACGAGGCGTGGATCGGCGCGACCGAGGCGGAGACAGAGGCCTGGGTGGCCGACGTCCGTGCCGACCTCGCGTCGCTCGATGCCCCGCCGGCGTCCGACGTGTTCGACCATGCCTTCGCCCAGGCGCCGGGCACGCTCGAGCATCAGCGCGAGGAGTTCCTCGGCGGTGGGTGAGCTCACGATGGTCGCCGCGCTGAACGCGGCGCTGCACGACGCCCTGAAGGAGGACCCTCGCACGCTAGTGTTCGGCGAGGACGTCGGGGCGCTGGGCGGCGTGTTCCGCGTGACCGAGGGACTGCAGGAGGCGTTCGGGCGCGAGCGGGTGTTCAACACGCCGATCGCCGAGGCCGGGATCGCGGGCATCAGCGTGGGCCTCGCGATGGCCGGCTGGAGGCCGGTCGCCGAGATGCAGTTCGACGGGTTCTCCTACCCGGCGCTCGACCAGGTGATCGGCCACGTCGCGAAGTACCGCGAGCGCACACGCGGCCGCGTCGCGATGCCGATCACGATCCGTATCCCGTCGTTCGGCGGCATCAAGGGCAAGGAGCACCACGGCGAGAGCCCAGAGACCTACTACGTGCACACCGCGGGGCTCAAGGTCCTCGCACCCTCGACGCCGCTGGATGCCTACCGGCTCCTGCGCCTGGCGATCGCCGACGAGGACCCGGTGATCTTCCTGGAGCCGAAGAGCCGCTACTGGACCAAGGAGGAGGGCGAGCTCACGACCGAGGGGCCGGGGATCGGCGTGGCGCGGATCCTGCGCGAGGGTCCCTCGTGCGTGCTCGTCACCTACGGTGCGATGGTCCAGCGCTGCCTCGAGGCGGCCGCGGTCCTGGAGGACGAGGGGATCGGGTGCGCCGTCCTCGACCTGCGGTCGCTCGTGCCGCTCGACGTCGAGACGATCGCGGGCGCGGTCCGCACGACCGGGCGCGTCATCGTGGTGCACGAGGCCCCGCTGACGCTGGGGATGGGCGCCGAGGTCGTCGCCCGGATCGTGGAGGAGGCGTTCGACCACCTCGAGGCACCGGTGTTGCGCGTGACGGGACCCGACGTGCCCTACCCGCCGGCCTCGCTCGAGCAGGTCTACCTGCCGAGCGTCCAGCGGATCGCGGCGGCGGTGCGGAAGGTCGTGGCCTACTGATGACCCAGCGCGTGTTCGTCCTGCCGGACCTGGGCGAGGGGCTCGAGGAGGCCGTCGTCACGTCGTGGCTCGTGGCCGAGGGCGAGGAGGTCGCGCTCAACCAGCCCTTCGTCGAGATCGAGACCGCCAAGGCCGTCGTCGAGGTCCCCGCGCCGTGGCCCGGGCGCGTGGTCATGCTCCACGTCGAGGCGGGCGAGACGCTCGCGGTGGGCGCCGCGCTCGTCACGTTCGATGTGAACGGTGGGGTCGCCGAGGGGCCCGGCGCCGGCTCTTCGTCTCCGGAGGCGCCCGTGCTTCCGGAGGTCCGCACCGGAGACGAGTCGCCCGCGCTGGGTCCCCTCGGCTCCGCTTCCGTGGCTGCGACGCCCGCGGTGCGCAGGCTCGCGAAGGATCGCGGCATCGACCTGGCCGCGCTCACAGGCACGGGACCCCGGGGGCGGGTCACCCGCGATGACGTGGAGGCCGCATCCGGCCCGGTGGCGCCGGATGTCGAGGTGGTGCCGGTCTCGCTGGTACGGCGGACGATCGCGCGGAACCTGGAGGAGATCGCTCGGATCCCGCAGGTGACCACGTTCCGGACCGTCGACTGCTCGGCCCTCGAGGCGTTCCGGCGGGTACTGGGGGTGTCGCCGCTGCCCGTGTTCGTCGCGGCCCTGGTCCAGACCGCACGGACACACCCCTGGATCAACGCCTCGTGGCACGACGAGGGCATCCGGCTCCACCGCGCGGTGCACGTCGGGATCGCCGCCGACACGGAGCGCGGGCTCGTCGTGCCGGTCCTGCGCGACGCCGGCACGAAGGGGATCGTGGCGATCTCCTCGGAGATCGGTCGGCTGGCGGGCGCGGCTCGGTCGAACACGCTCACGCACGAGGAGGTCTCGGGAGCGACGATCGCGGTCTCGAACACGGGCTCGTACGGGTCCGAGTCCGGGACGCCGCTGCTGAACCCGGGTCACGCGGTGACGGTGGCGCTGGGCGTGATCGCGCCGCGCGCGCTCGTCGTGGACGGGCACGTGGAGGCTCGGGATGCGTGCACGCTGTCGTGCACGTTCGACCATCGGGTGCTGGACGGGGCGACGGTCGGTCGCGCGCTCACCGACCTGGTCGGACTGCTCGGCTCGAGCGAGGGCCTGGCCGCGCTCCCCCGCTGAGCCGTTCGATATCCTCGCGCCGTGAGCGAACGCAACCTCGTGACGCCGGCCGACGCCGGCAAGCGCGTGTCGTTCCAGTTCGAGCTGCCGAACGGGTTCGTGAGCGAGGTCGTGGGCGTGCTCGAGTTCTACGACGAAGGCGCGGCCACGTTCATGGTCCGTCGCAAGGACGGCGAGCTCGCCCGGGTGCCGCTGCGCGGCGTGCGGTTCGGGAAGGTCGTCGAGGGCTGAGCGCCCCGCACTCCGCCCAGCTGAGCGAGCTCCGCGAGCTCGCGGTCGAGCTCGCCGAGCGTGCCGCCGCGATCCACCGCGAGGGTCGGGAGCGCGGCTTCGAGGTGACCCAGAAGTCCGGCGCCGCGAACCTCGTCACCGAGATCGACCGAGCCGCCGAGCTCGCGATCGTCGAGGGCATCGTCGCCGCCCGACCAACCGACGCGATCCTCGGCGAGGAGGGCACAGATCGGGTGGGCTCGAGCGACGTTCGATGGGTCATCGACCCGCTGGACGGCACGGCGAGCTACGTACGTGGGTACCCGACCTCGTGCGTCTCGATCGGCGTCGAGATCGGCGGCGAGCCCGCGATCGGCGTCGTGCTGGACGCGATCGGGCGTCGGACCGAGGGGGTGGTCGGGGAGGGTGCGGTCCGCGACGGTCGCCCGATCAACCCGTCGGCCCGGACCTCGCTGGAGGGCGCGGTCCTCGCGACCGGGTTCGGCTACGAGGTGGAGCAGCGCGTGGCCGAGGCCCGCACGCTCGTCGAGCTGATCGGGCGCATCGCGGACATCCGCCGGAGCGGCTCGGCTGCGTTCGACCTCGTGGCCGCCGCCTGCGGCGAGGTGGACGCGTACTTCGAGCTGTTCCTCGCGCCCTGGGACGCCGCGGCCGGGCGAGCGATCGTCCTGGCGGCCGGCGGGGCGTTCCGGCAGGTCGAGCAGCCCGACGGCGAGGTGCTCACCGTGGCCTCCCCGACCCAGCTGCTCGAGCCGATCCTGGCGCTCCTGTCCGACGCCGGCCTGACGACCAGCTAGTCGCCCGACCCGAGCTCCCGCACGACCCCGAGCACGTCGTCCACGTTGAACGGCTTCGCGACGAAGGCATCCGCGCCGAGCTCCTCGGCCTTCGCGCGATCGTCGCGGCTCGCGCGTGCCGACAGGACGACCACACGCGGCCGGTCCCGTTCTGGGAGCGAGCGCAGGGTCTCGAGCACCGACCAGCCGTCCAGGACCGGCATCATCACGTCCAGGAGCACGACGTTCGGTCGGTGCGCTCGAACGGCCTCGAGGGCCGCGACACCGTCACGGGCCGCGATGGTCTCGTACCCGTCGGCCTCCAGACCGAACTGCAGCATCCACACGACCTGCGGCTCGTCGTCCACGACGAGCACGCGGGTGGGGGTCCCCACCGCACCCATGCCTCGAGTATGCGCGGTCCCGCGTCCCGAGCCATCGACCGATGGTCCCGTCCGTCCGGCTGGGCGGCCCATCTCCTCGACGCATCTCGGGGTCGTGGTGGAGCCGGATGGCGTAGGCCCCTCCGGCGTTCAGCCGGTGACCGCGCCGATCCGGAAGCCGCCCGAGCGCGCGCATGCCTCGTCCGCGCGCTCGGCGGGCGCGACCAGCACCATCCCGACCCCGAGGTTGAACGTGGCGCGCAGGTCGGTCTCCGAGGCGCCGGCGACCTCGGCCACCAGGCCGAAGACCGGCGGCACCGGCCACGAGCCCCACGCCACCTCGGGAGCCAGGCCCTCGGGGAGCGCCCGCGGGAGGTTCTCCACGAGCCCGCCCCCCGTCACGTGGGCCGCGGCGCTGACGAGCCCCTCGCGAGCGAGCTCCAGCACGAGCGGCGCGTAGATCGCGGTCGGCTCGAGCAGCTCGTCGGCGAGCCGTCGGCCGATGCGCGGGAGCACCTCGTCCAGCCCGTAGCCGGCCCCCTCCAGGAGCGCGCGTCGGACCAGCGAGTAGCCGTTCGCATGCAGCCCGCTCGACGCGAGCCCGATCAGCGCGTCGCCCGCCCGGACGCGGTGCGGTCCCAGCATCGATGCCTCGTCCACGACGCCGACGCAGAACCCGGCGAGATCGAACGCGTCCTCGGGCATCGTGCCCGGGTGCTCCGCCGTCTCGCCGCCGAGCAGCGCGCACCCGGCCCGCCGGCAGCCCTCGGCGACACCGGCGACGATCGAGGCCACACGATCGGGCACGACGCGGCCTACCGCGAGGTAGTCGAGGAAGAACAATGGCTCCGCGCCGGTGCACACGACGTCGTCGGCACACATCGCGACGAGGTCGATCCCCACGGTGTCCAGGCGACCGGCGAGCCGCGCGACCTCGAGCTTGGTACCGACGCCGTCCGTGGCCGCCGCCAGGAACCGCCCCTGCCCGATGTCGAACAGCCCGGCGAACCCACCCACGCCGCCCGCGAGCTCGGGCCGGGATGCGCCCGCGGCGAGCTCGCGGATCAGCTCGACCGCCTTCGCGCCGGCCTCCAGGTCGACGCCGGCCCGCCGATACGCCTCGCTCATGCTGGGGACGACGTCCGCTCGCGCCGCTCGCTCACCGCCTGCGACCCCGCATCCCCTGGTCACGACTTCGCGGGATGCTCGAGCAGGTACTTGCCGGCGTGCTCGGGGATCGGGATCGGGTACTCGCCGTCGAAGCACGCGCGGCAGAACTCGTCGGTCCCCTGGCCGGTGGCGGCCACCATCCCCTCGAGCGACAGGTAGCCCAGCGAGTCCGCGCCCACGTACTCACGGATCTGCTCGACCGCGAGGTCGGCCGCGATCAGCTCGGCGCGGGTGGACATGTCGATGCCGTAGAAGCAGGGCCACCGGATCGGCGGGCACGTGATCCGCGTGTGCACCTCGGTCGCGCCGGCTTCGCGCAGCGCCTGGACGATCTGGCGCGTCGTGGTGCCGCGCACGATCGAGTCGTCGATCACCACGAGCCGCTTGCCGCGCACGGCGTCGGGCATCGGGTTGAGCTTCAGCTTGACGCCGCGCTCGCGCAGCGACTGCGACGGCTGGATGAACGTCCGTCCGACGTACCGGTTCTTCATCAGGCCCTCGCCGTAGGGGATCCCCGAGACCTCGGCGTACCCGGAGGCCGCCGAGTGCCCCGTGTCGGGCACCGGGATCACGAGGTCGGCATCGGCCGGCGCCTCGAGCGCGAGCCGACGTCCGAGCTCGCGGCGGACCTCGTGCACGGTGACGCCGCGGATCCGCGAGTCGGGCCGCGCGAGGTAGACGTACTCGAAGATGCACAGGGCGCTGCGTTCGAGCGGCGCGAACCGCGTGGACGAGAGCCCGCGGTCGTCGATCCGGACGAGCTCGCCCGGCTCGACGTCGCGGACGAAGGCCGCGCCGACGATGTCGAGCGCGCAGGTCTCGGACGCCACCACGAAGCCGTTCGGCAACCGGCCGATCGACAGCGGGCGCAGGCCGTGCGGGTCGCGGGCCGCGAAGACCGTGCGCTCGTCCATCACGACGAACGAGAAGGCCCCTTCCAGATCCGGCAGCACGTCGAGCAGTGCGGCCTCGAGGTCCTCGCCGGGATGCCGCGCGAGGATCGTGGCGACGAGGTCCGAGTCCGTGGTCGCCGTCCCGGCCCGGCCGACGCGCTCGGCGAGGTCGAGCGTGTTCACGAGGTTCCCGTTGTGCCCGAGTGCGAGCGATCGCTGCCCGTCCGTCTTGAACGCCGGCTGGGCGTTCTCCCAGGTGGTGGAGCCGGTGGTCGAGTAGCGGTTGTGCCCGATCCCGAGGTCGCCGCGGAGCGTCGACAGCGTCGCCTCATCGAAGACCTGCGAGACCAGGCCGAGCTCCTTGAACACCAGGAGGTGCTCGCCGTCGGAGACCGCCATGCCAGCGGATTCCTGGCCGCGATGCTGCTGGGCGAAGAGCCCGAAGTAGATCAGCCGCGCGACGTCCTCACCGGGGGCCCACACCCCGAAGACGCCGCACTCCTCCTTCGGGCTCTCGGCTCCCATGCGAGCCCGATGCTAGCACCGGCCCTCGGCGCCTCCGGGACGATGCGACGATGCCCTCAGCCGCGGACCAGCACCGGCACGCGCTGCACCGCGGTGTTGCGGTAACCACCGACGTTCCACTCCGCCTCGAGCGGTTGGCTCACGCCCGTCGCGTCGGTTGCCCGGCAGCACAGGACGTGCTCCCCGGGCTCGGCCCGCCAGTCGAACGCCCACGCGCGCCACCCGAACGCCGAGGCCGGCTCGGGGCCGAGGACCGCGTCGGCCCACGCTGCGCCGTCGTCCGTGCTCACCTCCACGCGCTCGATGCGCCCGAGCCCGGACCAGGCGCGCCCTTGGAGCCGGTGCGTGCCGGGCTCGGCGACCCGGCCGCGGGTCGCGAACTCCGGGATCCCCGGCGGGGCCATCAGGGCTCGGGGCCGGATGCGCGTCACCGGCTCGCCGGCCTCGTCGGGGTCGTTCCGCATCCGGTAGCTCGTGGTCATCTGGTAGCCCTCGAACGGGTCGGTGCGGACCGTGACCCGCTCGAGCCACTTCACGCTCGTCATGCCGTACCAGCCGGGGACCAGGAGCCGGACGGGGAACCCGTGCTGCGGCAGCAGCGGCGATCCGTTCATCTCGAACGCGACCAGCACGTCCTCGCGCATCGCCTCCTCGAGCGGCAGGCTCCGCTCGTAGGCCTGCTCGATGTCGCCCTCGACCCCGCGGTCGCGGCCCGTGAACAGGACCTCGACGGCGTCCTCGCGCACACCGGCGGCGGCCAGGACGTCGCGGAGGGGGACACCCGTCCACGCGGCGTTCCCGACGGCGCCGAGCAGCCACGGCTGGCTCGTCGGCCGCGGCTCCAGCAGCGCCCGGCCGTTCCCGGCGCACTCCATCGTCACGGCGAGCGTGGTCGAGGGCATGGCGCGGAGCGCATCCAGCGTGAGCTGGAGCGGCGTCTCGACGTGACCCCCGATCGACAGGCGGAACGTCGACGGGTCGACCTCGGGGATGTCGTAGTGGATCAGGAGGTAGTGCAGCCCGACGGGCGTCACGTCGTAGCGAAGCGCCTCGTGGGGCATCGCATGGTTACGCGCCGCGAGCGCGAGCTCCTCGAGCGAGATGCCGTCAGCCACGGCGATATCTCACCACGCGCCGACCTCAGCCCGCGAGGAGCTTGGGGATCGCCTCCCGGTAGACGGCGGCGGCCTCGGCGACCGCGAGCTCCAGCACGCCGTCGACCACGATCCGCGGCCCCCCGGACTCCCCCAGGCGCGCGAGCGGCACGCCGAGCGTGCCCGCGAGGTCCTCGAGCTCGGCCCCCCGCCCGGGGTCGACGCTCACGACCACGCGCGAGGCCGACTCGGAGAAGAGCGCGATGTGCGGCGGGAGATCGCCGGGCAGCCCGATCGCGAACCCGGTGTCCCCCGCGATCGCGCACTCGGCGAGCGCGACGGCGAGCCCTCCGTCCGAACAGTCGTGGGCGCTCGCGAGCAGATCGGCGCCCGCGGCCTCGAGCAGCAGGAGGTGCAGCCGCTGCTCACGCTCGAGATCCAGCCCGGGGGCCCGCCCGCCGTTCGTGCCGAGCACCACCTCGGCGAACTCGCTCCCGCCGAGCTCGGGCAGGGTGTCGCCGAGCAGATACACGGCCGCACCGCCCTCGGCGAACGCCGAGCCGACGGCGAGCCGGTAGTCGTGCAGCAGGCCGAGCATGCCGATCACGGGGGTCGGCCAGATCGCGGAGTCCCCCGACTCGTTGTAGAAGCTCACGTTCCCCCCGGTGACCGGCGTGTCGAGCGCGCGACAGGCGTCCGACATCCCGCGGATCGACTCGGCGAACTGCCACATCACCTCGGGCCGCTCCGGGTTCCCGAAGTTCATGCAGTTCGTGATCGCGAGCGGGCGTGCGCCCGTGCAGGCGACGTTGCGCGCGGCCTCCGCGACCGCGTGCGCCGCCCCCAGGTACGGGTCGAGGCGGCCGAACCGCCCCTTCCCGTCGGCGGACAGGGCGAGGGCCTTCAGCGTCCCCTCGATCCGAACCAACGCGGCGTCCCCCCCGGGGCCGCGGACCGTTCCCCCCTGCACGAGTGAGTCGTACTGCTCCCAGATCCAGCGCTTGTCGGCGATGCCGGGGCTCGCCAGGACGCGCCGGAGCGCGTCCTCGACGTCGACCGAGATGGCGGCGAAGGTCGGATCGTCGGCGAAGGGGTCGTCCGGCTCGGCCGGTGGCTCCATCGGGCGCGCGTAGACGGGCCCCTCGTCGGCGAGCGAGCGGGCAGGCACGTCGGCCACGACCGTCCCGCCCATCATCACCTGCAGACCCCCGCCCCTGACCAGGCGTCCGACCACGGCCGACGCGAGCCCCCACCGCTCGCACACGGCGCGGGCCTCGCCGAGCCGCTCGGGCGCGACGAGCGCGAGCATCCGCTCCTGCGACTCGGAGGTGAGGATCTCGAACGCCTCGAGGTCCGGTTCGCGCAGCGGCACCGCGTCGAGGTCCAGCTCGGCGCCGAGGCCCGCCCGCGCGGCCGACTCGGAGACCGCGCAGGTCAGCCCGGCGCCGCCGAGGTCCTGCAGGCCCTCCAGCAGGTCGCGCTCGACGAGCTCGAGCGAGGCTTCGATCAGGAGCTTCTCGGCGAAGGGATCGCCGATCTGCACGCTCGGCCGGCTCTCCTGCGACCCCTCCTCGATCGTGCGGCTCGCGAGCACCGAGACGCCCCCGATCCCGTCGCGGCCGGTCGCGGCGCCGAACAGCACGAGCAGCGCGCCCTCGGGCACCTCGCGCGCCGAGGTCACCAGGCGGCCGGCCGGCGCGACGCCCACGCACATCACGTTCACGGTCGGGTTGGCCGAGTGCGGCTCCGCGAACGCGATCTCGCCGCCGACCGTCGGCACGCCGATGCAGTTGCCGTAGCCCCCGATGCCCGCGATCACGCCCTCGAGCAGCCAGCGGTTCCGCTCCTCGGTCAGCGGGCCGAACCGCAGCGGATCGAGCAGCGCGATCGGCCGCGCTCCCATCGAGATGATGTCGCGCACGATGCCGCCGACCCCCGTCGCGGCACCCTGGTACGGCTCGACCGCACTTGGGTGCGAGTGCGACTCCATCTTGAAGACGACCGCGAGCCCATCCCCGACGTCGACGGCGCCCGCGTCCTGCCCGGGCCCGACGAGGACCGCGGGTCCCTCGGTCGGCAGGGTGCGAAGATGGATCTTCGAGGACTTGTACGAGCAGTGCTCGGACCACATCGCGGCGTACATCGCCAGCTCGCTCGGGTTCGGATCGCGGCCGAGCGTCGTGACGATCGCCTCGAGCTCGTCGTCGGTGAGCCCGAGGGCCCGGTGCAGCGGCTCCCCCCAGCTCATACCCGGGCGAGCGCGGAGGCGAGCAGGGACGCGAACAGCGGCTGGCCGCCGGTCGCCCCGACGTCGGGGTCGACGGCGTGCTCGGGGTGCGGCATCAGGCCGACGACGTTGCCCGCCGGGTTCCGGACGCCGGCGATCGCGTTCGAGGCGCCGTTGGGATTCGTGGCGTCATCCACCGCCCCGTCGGGCGTGCAGTAGCGGAAGACCACCTGGCCCGCGCCCTCGAGCCGCTCGAGGTCCGCCGCCGAGGCGACGAACTGCCCCTCGCCATGCTTGACCGGGACGCGCAGCACCTCGCCCGCGAGCAGGTCGGCGGTGAGCGGCGACAGCGAGGTCTCGACGCGTACATCCACCCACCGGCAGACGAACCGGAGCTGGCGGTTGCGGATCAGGGCACCCGGCAGCAGGCCCGCCTCGCACAGGATCTGGAACCCGTTGCAGATCCCCACGACCGGGCCCCCGCGCTCGGCGAACGCACGCACCTCGTCCATCACCGGCGCGAACCGTGCGATCGCCCCGCACCGCAGGTAGTCGCCGTACGAGAAGCCTCCGGGCAGGATGACGGCGTCGACGCCCCGGAGGTCCCGGTCGCCGTGCCAGAGCGGGACGCCCTCCCCGCCCATGTACGCCACCGCACGCAGCGCGTCGCGGTCATCGAGCGAGCCGGGGAACGTGATCACCCCGACGCGTGGGGCATCGCTCATCCGCCGACCTCGGCCGCCGTCAGGATCGTGAAGTCCTCGATCACCGGGTTGGAGAGCAGGCGGTGCGCCATCTCCTCGACCTGTCCCCGCGCCGCCGTCTCGTCCGGCGCGTCGACGGTGAGCTCGACGTGGCGGCCGACCCGGACGCCGCTCACGTTCGTCCAACCCATCGCGGGCAGCGCCCCCTCGACCGCCTTGCCCTGCGGGTCGAGCAGTCCCGGCTTCAGCCGCACGAGCACCTCGAACGTGAACCTCACGCGTGCTCCGTCCGCAGTCGCTCGAGGTCGACCGCGCACGTCTCCCAGTCGTGCTCGCTCATCACGCCCATCAGGTGCCGGTAGTGGTCGAAGGACTGGCCGCTGACCCGCTCGTAGGCCTCGCGGTACTTCATCGCGGTCCGGCCGATCACCTCGGCGGGCAGCTCGGGCGGCGGCGGCTCGTGGTCCCAGCCGCTGGCGTCGAGCCAATCGCGGACGAACTGCTTGTCGAAGCTCGGCTGGGGCCTGCCGGGCTCGTAGCCATCGGCCGGCCAGAAGCGCGACGAGTCGGGCGTGAGCACCTCGTCGATCAGCGTCAGCTCGCCGCCCGCGAACCCGAACTCGAACTTCGTGTCGGCCACGATGATCCCGCGCTCGGCCGCGACCTCCGCCCCGCGCTCGTACAGCGCGATCGTGACCTCGCGCAGCTTCTCGGCCAGGCCTCGGCCGATCAGGTCGACCGTCTCCTCGAACGTCAGCGGCAGGTCGTGGCCCTCGGCGGCCTTCGTGGTGGGCGTGAAGATCGGCTCGGGCAGGCGATGCGCCTCGTCCAGGCCCGGCGGCAGGGGCACGCCGCAGACGTGACCCTCCGCCCGGTACTGCTTGAGGCCGCTCCCGGTCAGGTACCCACGTGCGACGCACTCGACGGGGATGACCTCCGCCTCGGCACAGAGCATCGCGCGCCCCGCGAGCGACGGCTCGCTCCGGAACGGCTCCGGGAAGTCGCGCCGATCCGCGCTGATCAGATGGTTGCCGATCAGGTCCCCGGTCTTCTCCAGCCAGAAAAGCGTGAGGCCGGTGAGGACCCGGCCCTTGTCCGGGATCGGGTTCGGCAGGACGACGTCGAACGCGCTGATCCGGTCGGTGGCGACGAGGAGCAGCCGATCCTCGCCCACGTCGTAGATGTCGCGGACCTTCCCCTGCGCCGCGAGCCTGGCGCCCTGGGTCATCCCCCCACCTCGATCTTCTCGAGCCGGTCGAAGACCACGTCAAGGTTCCGGAGGGCACGCGCGGGATCGAAGAGTGGCTCGAGGTCGACGCGGCTGGTCACGTTGGCGTTCGCGGCCAGCGCCTCGCGGAAGCTCACGCCCTCGTCCCATGCCCGGGCGGCGGCCGACTGGACGATCGCGTACGCGTCGTCACGCTCGAGCCCCGCATCGACGAGGGCGAGCAGCACGTTCTGCGAGAACGCGAGCCCGCCGCCCACGTCGAGGTTCCGACGCATCGCCTCGGGGAAGACCTGCAGGCCCTCGAGCACGTCGGTCGTCTCGACGAGCATGAAGTCGAGCACCATCGTCGAGTCCGGGAGGATCACGCGTTCGGCCGACGAGTGCGAGATATCGCGCTCGTGCCACAGCACCGTGTTCTCCAGCGCGACCTGCACGTTCCCTCGGACCACCCGCGCGAGCCCGGTGATGCGTTCGCACCGGACGGGGTTCCGCTTGTGCGGCATCGCGCTCGAGCCCTTCTGCCCCGACGAGAACGGCTCCTGCACCTCCCGGACCTCGGTGCGCGCGAGGTGACGGATCTCCGTCGCGATCGCGTCGAGCGTCGACGCGGTGATCGCGATCGCGCTCATCGCCTCCGCGTGCCGGTCCCGCGCGACGATCTGGTTGGAGGCCTCGGCGGGCCGGAGCCCCAGGCGGGCGCAGACCTCCTCCTCCACACGCGGATCGACCTGCGCGTACGTCCCGACGGCGCCGCTGATCGCGCCGACGCTCACGGTCTCGCGGGCCCGGCGGAGCCGATCGCGGTCCCGGTCGAGCTCGAACGCCCACAGCGCGACCTTGTGCCCGAAGCTCGTCGGCTCGGCCACGACGCCGTGCGTCCGTCCGGCCATCACGGTGCCGCGATGCGCGAGCGCGAGCTGCTTCGTCACGGCCAGCAGGCGCTCGAGCCGGTCGAGCAGGAGATCGAGCGCGGCGCGGAGCTGGAGCGCGAGCGCCGTGTCGAGCACGTCCGACGACGTGAGCCCGAAGTGCACCCAGCGCCCCGCCGGTCCGACCGAGGCGCTCACGACGTCGACGAACGCCGCGACGTCGTGCCTGGTGACGCGCTCACGCTCGGCGACCGCCTCGAGCTCGAAGGCGGCCTTCGCACGGATCTCGCGGGCGTCTCCGTCCGGCACCACGCCCAGGCGGGCCCATGCCTCGACCACGAGAAGCTCGATCTCGAGCCAGTGTGCGAGCCGCGCCTCGTCGGACCACACGGTCGACATCTCCGGGAGCGCGTAGCGCGGGATCATCCGATGCCCCCCGCGGGCACGGTCACAGCCGCAGGCCCTCCGCCAGGTCGTCCTTGAACCGCCAGAGCCGTTTCTGGATCTCGGGGTCGGCGACCCCCGCGATCTGCACCGCGAGCACCGCCGCGTTCATCCCGCCGTCGATGCCGACGGTGGCGATCGGCACGCCGCTCGGCATCTGCGCCGCCACGTACAGAGCCATCTCGCCGCTCATCTGGTCGGTGGAGATCGGCACGGCGATCACCGGCAGGATCGTCCGGGCGGCGAGCGCCGATGCGAGGTGCCCCGAGATGCCGGTGGTCGCGACCAACACCTTCAGGCCACGGTCGAACGCCGTCCGCGCGTACTCGTCCACCAGATCCGGGCTGCGGGCCGCGGACATCACCCGGAGCTCGTGGGGCACCTCGAGCTTCTCCAGGATCGCCGTGGCCTGCTGCATCACCGCGAGCTCGGCGGGCGAGGCCGCAAGCACGCCGACCACGGGCGACCGCTCGCTCATCTCCGCTCCTCCCCCGCGGCCGCGGCCGCGACGTCCGTCCGGTGCTGCATCCCCTCGAACGAGATGCGGGAGCAGGCCTCGTACGCGCGGTCCCTGGCCTGCCCGAGCGAGTCCCCGAGGGCGCTCACGGACAGCACCCGCCCCCCCGCGGTGACCACTCTACCCTGCCGCTCCTCGGTCCCGGCGTGGAACACGAGCGCGCCGTCCACCCTCGAGGCGTCCGCGATCCCGGAGATCTCGAAACCCGTCCCGTGAGCGCCCGGATAGCCCTTCGAGGCGAGGACCACGGTCACGCACGCCTCGGTCCGGAGCTCGATCCGGGGGCTCGCGAGCTCGCCGCGGGCGGCCGCCATGAGGAGCTCGGCCGGCTCCGTGGCGAGCCGGGGCATCAGCGCCTGCGTCTCCGGATCGCCGAAGCGGCAGTTGAACTCGAGCACCCGCGGGCCCTCGGCGGTGAGCATCAGCCCCGCGTACAGAACCCCTCGGTACGGCGTGCCGTCCTCGGCCATCGCGCGCACGGTGGGAGCCAGTACGTCCGAGACGATGCGATCGGCCAGCGCCTCGTCGACGAACGGCACCGGCGAGTACGCCCCCATGCCGCCGGTGTTGGGACCGGTGTCGCCGTCACCGATCCGCTTGAAGTCCTGGCTGAGCGCGAGCGGCGACACCGTGTCCGCGTCGACCAGGGCGAAGGCCGAGACCTCGGGGCCGTCGAGCAGCTCCTCGACCAGCACCGTCGCGCCGGCCGCGCCGAACGCGCCGTCGTCGATGC